>NZ_JBIRTX010000006.1:0-533188 GCF_044334895.1 Streptomyces sp. NPDC020681
GGTGTGGAGGTGACTGGTACTAATAGGCCGAGGGCTTGTCCTCAGTTGCTCGCGTCCACTGTGTCAGTTCTGAAGTAACGAACTGTCGAACCCCATCCCTGTGGCCACGGGGGTGTGTGGGTTCCGGATCGATAATTTCACAGAGTTTCGGTGGTCATAGCGTTAGGGAAACGCCCGGTTACATTCCGAACCCGGAAGCTAAGCCTTTCAGCGCCGATGGTACTGCAGGGGGGACCCTGTGGGAGAGTAGGACACCGCCGAACAATCTTTCAGGACCCGTGGTCCAGCGTTCACGCTGGACCACGGGTCCTTTTTTGTTTTGTTTGTTTGCCGAAGCGCGTCCGATGGCCGGCTGCGCGAGAATGACAGCAGTACCTGAAGACAGGAGTCACGCCGATGTCCCCCAACTCTCCCGACGATCGTCCGGAGCGCGAGCCGCGCCGTAGGGATGGTGGTGACCGGGGCGGCTTCCGCGGTGGCCGCGACGACCGGGACCGTGGGCCGCGTCGTGACAACGACCGTGGTAACGACCGTGGCAACGACCGCGGTGGGTACCGCGGTCCGCGTGATGACCGTCGCGACGACCGGCGTGATGACCGACGCGATGAGCGTCCTGGTGGGTTCCGGCGCGACGACCGTGGCCGCGATGACCGGCCGAGTGGGCCGCGTCGCGAGGACGACCGTGGTGGGTACCGCGGGCAGCGTGACGACCGTGGTGGTCGCCCCAGTGGTGGCGGCGGTGGGTACGGCGGCTCTCGCCCCAGTGGTGGCGGTGGGTATGGCGGCTCGCGTCCGAGCGGTGGTGGCGGTGGATTCCGGCGCGATGACCGTTCCGGCGGTGGCGGCGGCGGTGGTTATGGCCGTCGTGACGACCGGCCGAGCGGGCCGCGTCGTGATGACGACCGTGGTGGTCGCCCCAGTGGTGGTGGCGGATACGGCGGCTCTCGTCCCAGTGGTGGCGGCGGTGGGTACGGCGGCTCTCGTCCCAGTGGTGGTGGCGGTGGGTATGGCGGCTCGCGTCCGAGCGGTGGTGGCGGCGGCGGTGGTTATGGCCGTCGTGACGACCGGCCGAGCGGGCCGCGTCGTGATGACGACCGTGGCGGACGCCCCAGTGGTGGCGGCGGCTACGGACGCCGCGACGACCGGCGTGACGACCGGCCGAGTGGGCCGCGTCGTGATGACGACCGTGGCGGGTACCGCGGGCCGCGTGATGACCGCCGGGACGAGCGTCCTGGTGGGTTCCGGCGTGACGACCGTGGCCGCGATGACCGGCGCGACGACCGGCGTGATGAGCGTCCGTCGTTCCGTCGTGACGATGACCGTGACCGTGGCGGATACCGCGGCCAGCGGGATGACCGTGGTGGTCGACCCAGCGGCGGCGCCGGCGGTGGCGGTGGCTATGGGCGTCGTGATGACCGGCCGAGTGGGCCGCGTCGTGATGACGACCGTGGTGGACGCCCCGGCGGCGGCGGCGCCGGCGGTGGCGGCGGATACGGCCGTCGTGACGACCGTGACCGCGACCGCGGACCCCGTCGGGACGACCGGCGCGACGACCGTGGCGGTTACCGCGGATCCCGTGACGACCGTGGTCCCCGTCGGGACGACCGCGGCGGATACGGGCGCCGCGACGACCGTGACCGGGACCGCGGCGACCGCGAGCCGATCAAGAGGCTGCCGATTCCCGAGGACGTCACGGGCGACGAGATCGACAAGGACGTGCGGCAGGAGCTTCAGAGCCTGCCGAAGGGCCTCGCCGAGGATGTCGCCAAGAACCTCGTCATGGTCGCCAAGCTGATCGACGAGGACCCGGAGGAGGCGTACGCCTACTCCAAGGTCGCGCTGCGGCTGGCCTCCCGTGTGGCCGCCGTGCGTGAGGCGGCCGGCTTCGCCGCGTACGCCACGCAGAAGTACTCGGAGGCCCTGGCCGAGTTCCGCGCCGCACGGCGGATGACCGGCAGTGTCGAGCTGTGGCCCGTCATGGCGGACTGCGAGCGCGGTCTCGGGCGGCCCGAGCGGGCGATGGCGATGGCCGGTGAGCCCGAGGTACAGAAGCTGGACAAGGCGGGACAGGTCGAGATGCGGCTGGTCGCGGCCGGTGCGCGCAGGGACATGGGGCAGATCGACGCTGCCATCGTGACCCTGCAGAGCCCCGAGCTGGCGTCCAGTTCCGTACAGCCGTGGACCGCGCGGCTTCGGTACGCGTACGCCGATGCCCTGCTGTCGGCCGGGCGTGAGGACGAGGCGCGCGAGTGGTTCGCCAAGGCGCTGGAGGCCGACAAGGACGGTGCCACCGACGCTTCGGACCGGCTCGCCGAGCTGGACGGCGTGGAGTTCGTGGACGCCGTCGACGCGGAAGACGAGTCCGAGGTCGAGGCGGAGGACGAGCAGGACCAGGCCGACGAGCTCGCGGACGACGAGAGCGACGAGGACAAGTAAGTAAGAAGGAAGGGCGGCACCCACACCGTGGGTGCCGCCCTTTCGCATGTCCCGGTGTTCCCGTCCGGTGTCCGCGTCAGTCCAGCGTCAGGCTCCTGAGCACCAGGCCCGTCGCCGGCTTCGGGCCGAAGGACGTCGACTTGCGGGGCATCGTGACACCTTCGCGCGCGAGATCCCGTACGACTTCTTCCCGCACCGGATGCATCAGCACCGCCGTGCTGTTGTTGCGCTCGGCCTGTTCGACCGCTGCGTCGGTGGCATGGATGTAGGCAATGTGCTCCGGGGTGTCCGGGATACGCCAGATCGTGTCCAGGAGCGTGGAGTGGAGGACCGTCGCGTCGAGCGTGCGCCAGGCCTCGGGACGGTCGGCGGGCACCGTACGGGACAGGAGTTCCGGGTCTGGACGGTCGACGAGGTGGAAGGATCCGTCGCCCGCGAGGAGGAAGGCGTTGCCGTCGGCGGCCGCGTCGGCGAGCGCCTCCAGTGCCTGCGGAAGCGGGACTTCCAGCCGCTTCGCACGGAACGAGCCGCCGAGCGCCGCCAGCGCTTCGGAGACCGGGAGCCGGTGCAGCAGCCGGTGGATGGCGCGGACCTGGAGCGGATAGCGGGCCGTGTCGATGAGCAGGACGAGGCCGTAGCTCCAGGGGCTCGGCGAGGGGTGTTCGGAGCGCAGCCGCAGATAGGTGGCCCAGCGGTGGTGCCCGTCGGCGATCAGTGCCTGACGGTCGGCCAGATCGGCGTGAATCTGTGCCAGATCGCCGGGATCCGTCACGGACCACAGGCGGTGGCTGAAGCCGTCCTCCGTGGTGGTGGCGAGCAACGGCGGCCGCAGGACGGTCCGTTCGATGACGGCGCCCGCGCCGTCGGCGTCGCCCATGCTGCGGTAGGTGAGCAGCAGCGGCTCCAGATTGGCGTCGGTGGTGCGCATGAGGGCCGCGCGGTCCGCCACGATGTCCGGCATCACGTCCTCGTGCGGCAGGACGACGCCTTCGGCCGGTTCGGACAGGGCGAGCGCGCCGATGACGCCGCGCTGCAGCAGGTCGCCCTGGCGCTGCTCGTACACATAGAGCGCGGGCTCGGGGTCGGGGGCGAGGATGCCCTCGTCCAGCCAGCGTGCGAGGGTGTCGGCGGCCTGCTGATGGCGTGCGCCCGCGCTGTTCGCCTGAGGCAGGATCAGCCGGACGATGTTGTACGGGTCCGCGGACTCGAGATGATGCAGTCCGTCGGGCCTGACGACGACGTCGTACGGCGGCGAGGTCACGGCGGCGAGAGAGCCGACCCGGTCGGGGACGTAACGCAGTCCACGGAAGGGCAACAGGCGCAGACCGTCTTTGGCCGCAGGACCTTCGCTGTTCATCTGTGCATCCTAAGTGGGTGCGGGTATGACCGATGATCGGGACAGTGGCACAGACCGAGGAGACGAAGCGAATGAGCCAGCCGACCAGGACCCGGCCGAGCGGCAGCGCGACAGCGCTGAGCGAGGCCTACGACACCGCGCTGCTGGATCTGGACGGTGTGGTGTACGCGGGCGGCGAGGCGATCGCGTACGCCGTGGACTCGCTTCTGGCCGCGCGGGACGGCGGCATGCACCTCGCGTATGTGACCAACAACGCACTGCGGCCGCCGGTGGTGGTGGCCGCGCACATCACGGCCCTCGGTGTGCCGACCGCCGCGGAGGATGTCATCAACTCCGCGCAGGCGGTCGCCCGGTTGATCTCCGAGCAGGTGCCCGAGGGGTCGCGCGTGCTGGTGATCGGCGGCGAGGGGCTGCGGGTCGCGCTGCGTGAACGCGGGCTCGAGCCGGTGGAGTCGGCCGACGACGATCCGGCGGCGGTGGTGCAGGGGTACGGCGGGCCGGATCTGGTGTGGGGGCGGTTCGCGGAGGCGTGTTACGCGATTGCGCGCGGTGTGCCGTGGTTCGCGTCCAACACCGATCTGACGATTCCGAGCGCTCGGGGGATCGCGCCGGGCAATGGCGCGGCCGTGGAGGTCGTACGGATCGCGACGGGCGCCGAGCCGCAGGTGGCCGGCAAGCCGCTGCCTCCGATGCACAAGGAGACGATCCTGCGGACGGGCGCCAAGCATCCGCTGGTGGTGGGGGACCGGCTGGACACGGACATCGAAGGCGCGTTCCGGGGCGGTGTGGACTCGCTGCTCGTGCTGACCGGCGTGACGGATGCCGCGCAGCTGCTGGCCGCGCCGCCGGAGCACCGGCCGACGTATGTGGACGCCGATCTGCGCGGGATGCTGACCGGTCAGCCCGAAGTGTCCGAGGTGGACGGCGGGTTCGGGTGCGGCGGCTGGACCGCGTCCGTACGGGACGGCGCGCTGGTGCTCGACGGTGACGGCGAGGGCGCGGCGATGGACGCGCTGCGGGCGCTGTGCGCGGCGGCGTGGACGTTCGCGGGAGACGGAGTGTGCGCGCTGGACGCCGGGCAGGCGCTGAAGCGGGTGGGGCTCTAGGTCGTGTCCGCAGCGCCCGTACCTCGGGGCTTCCCTCGTTCAGGAGTGATGGGAGGGTAGGCTAACCTAACTCCGTGTTGGTCGACAGTCGCCCCGAACAGAGCGCGGAGCCGAAGCCCGCCGTTGCCACCCGCAAGCGTCACGCGCTGCGCGCCGCCGGGCTTCTGGTGTCCTTCGGCGTCCTGCTGCTGGTCTGTGTCGCGAGCATCGCCGTCGGTGCAAAATCGATTCCGCTCTCCGATGTGTGGCACGGGTTGTTCCACAACACGGGCGTCGGCAATGACGTGATCGTCCACGATGTGCGAGTGCCGCGGACGCTGCTCGGCCTGATCGTCGGCGCCGCGCTCGGGCTCGCCGGCGCGGTGATGCAGGCGCTGACGCGCAATCCGCTGGCGGAGCCGGGACTGCTCGGAGTGAACGCGGGAGCATCCGCCGCGGTCGTCTCCGCCATCAGCTTTCTCGGCGTCACCTCGCTCACCGGCTATGTGTGGTTCGCCTTCCTCGGCGCCGCCGTCGTCTCCGTACTCGTGTACATCCTCGGCGGCAGCCGCGGCGCGACCCCGGTGCGGCTCGCGCTCGCCGGAACCGCCGCCACCGCCGCGCTCTACGGCTACATCAACGCCGTACAGCTGCTGGACGCGGCCGCGCTCGAACGGCTCCGGTTCTGGACCGTCGGCTCGCTGGCCTCGGCCGACATGGAGACCATCCGCAAGGTCGCGCCGTTCATCGGCATCGGCGTGGTGCTCGCGCTGCTGCTCGCCCGGCCGCTGAACGCCATGGAGATGGGCGATGACACCGCGCGCTCGCTCGGCGCGCACCTCAACCGGACCCGCGCGCTGTCGATGCTCTGCGTGACCCTGCTGTGCGGAGCCGCGACCGCTGCCTGCGGGCCGATCGTCTTCATCGGGCTGATGATCCCGCATCTCGTACGTGCCGTCACCGGGCCCGACATGCGGTGGATCCTGCCGTACGCCACCGTGCTGTCGCCGGTGCTGCTGCTGGGCGCGGATGTCGTCGGCCGGGTCGTCACCCGTCCGTCCGAGCTGCAGGTCGGCATCGTCACCGCGCTGCTCGGCGGGCCCGTCTTCATCCATCTCGTACGCCGCAAGAGGATGGCCCAGCTGTGACGGCGAACGGGAAGTCGGCGAACGTGAAGGCGGTGAAGGTGAAGACGGCGGACGTGAAGTCGGTGACGGTGAAGAGCGCGAAGGCGATACGCACGCCCGGGGGGCTCTCGCTCCGCTTCGATCCCAGGTCGGCCGTGGTCGTCCTGCTGCTCGCGGTGGCCGCGGCGGCGGCCGGAGTCGTGCTGATCGGCAGCGGCGACTTCCCGATCGCGCCCGGCGAAGTCATCGCCACGCTGCTCGGAAACGGCACGCCCGCACAGGAGTTCATCGTCCAGGACCTGCGGCTGCCGCGCGTGCTGGTCGGACTGCTCGTCGGCGCCTCACTGGCGCTCAGCGGCGCGATCTTCCAGTCCATCTCCCGCAATCCGCTGGGCAGTCCGGATGTGATCGGCTTCGGCCAGGGTGCGACGGTGGGCGCGCTCAGCGTGATCGTCCTCTTCAACGGCGGCGCGCTCGCGGTGGCCGGAGGCGCGATCGTCGGCGGTCTGGTGACCGGTGTCGCGGTCTACCTGCTGGCGTGGAAGCGCGGCGTGCACGGCTACCGGCTGGTCCTCGTGGGCGTCGGCGTCGCCGCCATGCTCACGGCCGCCATCCACTTTCTGGTCACCAAGGCCAACCTGGTCGAGGCCACCCAGGCCACGCTGTGGATGACCGGGTCGCTCGACGGCCGTGACTGGGCCCAGGTCTGGCCGCTGCTGGCGGTCTTCGTCGTGCTGGTCCCGCCGGTGCTCGTGCACGCGCGGCCGCTGCGGATGCTGGAGATGGGCGACGACGCGGCGTACGCGCTCGGTGCGCCGGTCGAGCGGACCCGCGTGGTGCTGATGGGCTCGGGCGTCCTGCTCATGGCGGTGGCGACCGCCGCCGCGGGCCCGATCGCCTTTGTCGCGCTGAGCGCCCCGCAACTGGCCCGCCGGCTGACCCGTTCGCCCGGCCCGAACCTCACCGCGGCCACCGTGATGGGCGGAGCGCTGCTGCTCGTCGCCGACTGGATCGCCACGACCGCCTTCGGCGACCGGGAGCTGCCGGTCGGCGTGGTGACCGGAGTGCTCGGCGGCGGCTATCTGCTGTGGCTGCTGGTCACCGAACGCAAGGCGGGCCGCATATGAGCCGGCCGCGGACAAACCCTGGGACAGCGCACCTCGGGACCGTGAAGGCCGAGACTGCGAGCCCCGAGACTGCGAGCCCTGAGACTGAGAGCCCCGAGACTGCGAGTCCCGAGACCGTGAAACCCACATCCAGGAGTACGACCACCATGCAGCGCCTCACCGCGGAATCGGTCACCCTCGGCTACGACCAGCGCATCATCGCCGAAGACCTCTCGGTGGAGATCCCCGACAACTCCTTCACGGTGATCGTCGGCCCGAACGCCTGCGGCAAGTCGACACTGCTGCGTGCCCTGTCGCGGATGCTCAAGCCGTCCCAGGGCCGGGTCCTGCTCGACGGCCAGGTCATCCACTCGCTGCCCGCCAAGAAGGTGGCGAAGACGCTCGGCCTGCTGCCGCAGTCGTCGATCGCGCCGGACGGGATCACGGTCGCCGACCTGGTCGCCCGCGGCCGCTATCCGCACCAGGGGCTGCTGCGGCAGTGGTCGCCGGAGGACGAACGCGTTGTCGAGGAGTCGATGGACGCGACCGGAGTCGGCGAACTGGCAGATCGCTATGTCGACGAACTGTCCGGCGGGCAGCGCCAGCGCGTATGGATCGCGATGGCGCTCGCTCAGCAGACCCCGCTGCTGCTGCTCGACGAGCCGACGACCTTCCTCGACATCCAGCACCAGCTGGAAGTGCTCGACCTGTGCGCGGAGCTGCACGAGACACAGGGCCGGACGCTCGTCGCCGTACTGCACGACCTCAACCAGGCCGCCCGCTACGCCACCCACCTCATCGCGCTGCGCGACGGCAAGGTGGTCGCCGAGGGCGCGCCGGAGCAGGTGGTCACCGCCGAGCTGGTCGAGCAGGTCTTCGGTGTGAAGAGCCAGGTCATCGCAGACCCGGAGTCCGGTACGCCGCTGGTGGTGCCCGCGGCCCGCAGGCGCAGCGCCACGTCGGTCGCCTGAGGGGCTGCCGGTCAGACCTACAGGAGCGTCCTGAGACGGAGAAGATCGCGGAATCCGGCCTCGAGTCTGACCCGGCCCGAGGCCCATGCCTTCGCGAAGTTCAGCTCGCCGTCCACCATCGCCACCAGATCGTCGCCGGTCATCGCCAGGCGGATCTGTGCCTTCTCGCGAGGCGGTCCTTCAAGGGTGTCGGCCACCTCGATCCGGCCGCCTTCCAGACGGCCGGTGAACGTGATGTCCAGATCCCTGATGTGGCAGCTGAGCGAACGGTCCAGCGCAGCCGCGCTGCGCACATCGCCCTCCGCCCCTGCGAGGTTGTCCGAGAGTTTCTTGAGTGCGCTGCGGCACTCCTCCATCGTCGCCATCGTGATCGACGGTACCGCAGGGCTTCGCGGTAGCGTCTGGGCATGAGCGACTCGACGCCGCGCCCGGAGATCTGGGAGATCCCGCAGCGCCCGACGACCCAGGACACGTACGGCACGCAGGACACGTACGGCACCCAGGACGAGCACGGCACGCAGGACGAGCACCGGCGGCCGGACGAGCACCGGACGCAGCACGAGCCGGCGAGCCCCGGGGCCGGTGCGGCCGCGTCTGCGTCTGCGTCCGGGCCTCAGTCCACTCCTCAGGCGTACGAACCGGCCGCCCCCGAGCCTCTCGGCGTCGTGCGTGTGCCCACCGGCAACGCCGATGTGGACGCCGGTCTTGAGCGCCTCGGCGATGCCGACCACCTCCCGGCGGACGGACACCTCGAGGTGTACGAGGATGTACATCGAGGGCTGCGCGACGCGCTGACCGCGCTGGACGCACGCCCGGCGCCCGCACCCGCGGGGCCCTCGCCGACACCCTCGTACAACTACAGGAGCTGAACCGAACGTGGCAGGAGTGGCCCGCCGCCGCCTCGACGCCGAGCTGGTACGCCGGAGCCTCGCACGCTCACGCGAGCACGCGAGCCAGCTGATCGCCGCGGGCCGGGTGACCGTCGGCGGCAACACCGCGACCAAGCCGGCCACCCAGGTCGAGACGAGCGCGGCCATCGTCGTCTCCTCCGACGACAGCGACCCGGACTACGTCTCGCGCGGCGGACACAAGCTCGCCGGCGCGCTCGCTGCCTTCACACCGCTCGGCCTGAAGACCGAGGGACGGCGGGCCCTGGACGCCGGTGCGTCCACCGGCGGCTTCACGGACGTACTGCTTCGGGCGGGCGCCGCGCACGTCGTGGCGGTGGACGTCGGATACGGACAACTCGCCTGGTCTCTTCAGAGTGATGAACGCGTGACCGTCAAGGACCGTACGAATGTCCGCGAGCTGACGCTGGAGACGATCGACGGTGAGGCGGTGGACCTGGTGGTGGGAGACCTCTCCTTCATTCCGCTGGGCCTCGTCCTGCCGGCGCTCGTGCGCTGCACGGCCCCGGACGCCGATCTGGTGCTGATGGTCAAACCGCAGTTCGAGGTGGGCAAGGAGCGCCTCGGCAGCGGCGGAGTCGTACGCAGTCCCGAACTGCGTGCGGCGACCGTGCGGACCGTGGCCGGCAAGGCTGCGGAGCTCGGTCTGGGCGTGCTGGGCGTCACCGCCAGTCCGCTGCCCGGACCCTCCGGAAATGTCGAGTACTTTCTGTGGCTCCGGGCCGGAGCGCCCGAGCTCGATCCGGCGGACGTCGACCGTGCAGTTGCGGAGGGACCTCGTTGACCACGACACCAGCAGCGACACCGGCAGCGACACCGGCAGAGCCAACAGCGCGCACCGTTTTCCTGCTTGCGCACACCGGCCGGCCCGCGGCGATCCGCAGTGCCGAACTCGTCGTACAGGGGCTGCTGCGCTGCGGCATCGGCGTACGCGTGCTGGAGCGGGAGGCGGCGGACCTTCCGCTGCCGCCGTCCGTCGAGATGGTCGCCGAGGCGACCCCCGACGTACTCGACGGCTGTGAGCTGCTGGTCGTCCTCGGCGGCGACGGGACGCTGCTGCGCGGCGCGGAGTTCGCCCGCGCCTCCGGAGTCCCGATGCTCGGCGTCAACCTCGGGCGGGTGGGCTTTCTCGCCGAGGCGGAGCGCGACGACCTCGACAAGGTGGTCGACCGGGTCGTCACGCGGGCCTACGAGGTCGAGGAGCGTATGACGATCGATGTCCTCGTGCACCGCAACGGCGACATCGTGCACCGGGACTGGGCGCTGAACGAGGCGGCGGTCCAGAAGGTCTCGCCGGAGCGGATGCTGGAGGTCGTGCTGGAGATCGACGGCCGTCCGGTGACCGGGTTCGGCTGCGACGGCATCGTCTGCGCGACACCGACCGGATCCACGGCGTACGCCTTCTCGGCCGGCGGCCCGGTGGTGTGGCCGGAGGTGGAGGCGCTGCTGATGGTGCCGATCAGCGCGCACGCCCTGTTCGCCAAACCGCTGGTGACCTCGCCGACGTCGGTGCTCGCGGTGGAGGTGCAGACGCACACGCCGCACGGAGTGCTGTGGTGCGACGGGCGCAGGACCGTGGAACTGCCGCCGGGCGCCCGTGTCGAGGTACGCCGCGGGGCGGTGCCGGTGCGCCTGGCGCGGCTGCACCACGCCTCGTTCACGGACCGGCTCGTCGCCAAGTTCGCGCTGCCGGTTTCCGGCTGGCGCGGCAGGCCGGGCTAGCCCGGAACCTGAGCCCGCGCACCGGAGAGTGAATCGGAGGCCGGGGTCCGTCGCACACCGGGCCCCGGACCTCGTAAGGTCGTGTCCGTGTTGGAGGAGATGCGGATACGGTCGCTCGGGGTCATCGACGATGCGGTCGTCGAGCTGTCGCCCGGTTTCACCGCGGTGACCGGCGAGACGGGCGCGGGCAAAACCATGGTCGTCACCAGCCTCGGGCTGCTGCTCGGCGGGCGGGCCGACCCGGCTTTGGTGCGGATCGGCGCCAAGTCGGCGGTGGTGGAGGGTCGGATCGGGGTGCCCGCGGGTGCGCCCGCGGCCGTACGGGCCGAAGAGGCAGGGGCCGAACTCGAGGACGGCACTCTGCTGATCAGCAGGACCGTATCCGCCGAGGGGCGCTCGCGCGCACACCTCGGTGGCCGGTCCGTGCCGGTCGGCCTGCTGTCCGAGCTGGCCGACGAACTCGTCGCCGTGCACGGCCAGACCGACCAGCAGGGCCTGCTGCGGCCGGCCAGACAGCGCGAGGCGCTCGACCGGTACGCGGGCGGCGCGGTCAGCGGGCCGCACGCCAAGTACGCGGCCGCCTATCGCAGGCTGCGGGCCGCGACAGCCGAGCTCGACGAGATCACCACGCGCGCCCGTGAGCGCGCGCAGGAAGCGGATCTGCTCCGCTTCGGTCTCAACGAGGTCGCCGGCGTCGAACCGCGGCCCGGCGAGGACGTCGAACTGGCCGCGGAGGCCGAGCGTCTCGGCCACGCGGAGGCGCTCGCCTCTGCCGCGTCCCTCGCGCACACCGCGCTCGCCGGCAACCCCGAGGACCCGGAGGCCGTCGACGCGACGACGCTCGTCGCGGGCGCGGGCCGGGCATTGGACGCCGTACGCTCCCACGACCCGGCGCTCGCCGCGCTCGCCGAACGGATGGGTGAGATCTCCATCCTGCTCGGCGATGTGGCCGGAGAACTGGCCGGATACGCGGACAATCTGGACGCCGATCCGCTGCGGCTGGCCGCGGTCGAGGAACGGCGTTCCGCGCTGACTCAGCTGACCCGCAAGTACGGCGAGAGTATCGATGCCGTACTGGCCTGGGCGGAGGAAGGCGCCGGGCGCCTGATCGAACTGGAGGGCGACGACGACCGGATCGGCGAGCTGACGGCGGAACGGGACGCGCTGCGGTCCGAACTGTCCGGTCTGGCACAGGCGTTGACCGACGCGCGCACGGAGGCGGCGGCACGTTTCGCCGACGCCGTCACCGAGGAGCTGTCGTCGCTGGCGATGCCGCACGCACGCGTGTCGTTCGCCATCAGCCAGACCGAGGACCCCGAAGGCGTCGAGGTCGGCGGCCGGCCGGTGGCCTACGGCCCGTACGGCGTCGACGAGGTCGAACTCCTGCTGGCCCCGCACCCCGGCGCGCCGCCGCGGCCGATCGCCAAGGGAGCGTCCGGCGGTGAGCTCTCGCGCGTGATGCTCGCGGTCGAGGTGGTCTTCGCCGGGACCGACCCGGTGCCGACGTATCTCTTCGACGAGGTCGACGCGGGCGTCGGCGGCAAGGCGGCGGTCGAGATCGGCCGGCGTCTCGCGAAGCTCGCCAAGTCGGCTCAGGTGGTGGTGGTGACGCACCTGCCGCAGGTGGCCGCGTTCGCCGACCGCCAGCTCCTGGTCGAGAAGACCAACGACGGCTCGGTCACCAGAAGCGGTGTCACGGTCTTGGAGGGCGAGGACAGGATCCGCGAACTGTCGCGGATGCTGGCGGGCCAGGAGGACAGCGAGACGGCTCGGGCGCATGCGGAGGAACTGCTCGCCACGGCGAGGGCGGACGGTTAGCCGGCTGCCTCGAACGTCGCCGGGTCACCTGTGTGGGTGATCCCGGAACGGCGAGGGCCCTGGCCCGTACACGGGCGCGACATCCCGGCGGTGCCGGAACGTGCGTACGGGCTGGCATCCTTGGCGGGTGACACAGCTTCGTACGGTCCAAGTGCTGGGCGGCGGCAGCGCGGGCAGCAGCGCGCATGTCCGGTCGCTGGCGGCGGGGCTGGTGGCGCGGGGCGTGCGGGTGACGGTGTGCGCGCCCGCCGAGCTGGAGCACCACTACGACTTCCCGGGCGCCGGGGCCCACTTCGCGCCCGTGCCGCGACGCAGCGACCCGGCGGCGGTCGGCGCGCTGCGCGCCGCGTGCTCCGGGGCCGACGTGGTGCATGCGCACGGACTGCATGCGGCGGTACGGACCGCGCTGGCGCTCAGCGGGCTGCGGGTACCGCTCGTCGTCACCTGGCACACGCGCGCGCACGACGAGGGCGCGCGGGGCCGGGTGCTGCGGCTGCTGGAGCGAAGGGCGGCGCGTGCGGCAGCCGTTGTCCTCGGTACGTGCTCCGAGCTGGTCGACCGCGCCCGCAACCGCGGCGCACGCGACGCCCGGCTCGGACCGGTGGCGGTGCCGGCACCGCGGTGGCGGGCCGACGGCGTCGAAGACAAGGCCAGGGCCGAACTGGGCGCGGTGGAGCGGCCGTTGGTGATGGCGGTCGGGAGCCTGGAGCCGCACCGCGGCTATGGAACGCTGCTGGACGCGGCCCGCCGGTGGCGTGGCCTGGATCCCGTGCCGCTGGTGGTGATCGCGGGGGAGGGGCGCGAACGTGCCGCGATCCAGAGACGCATCGAGGCGGAACAGCTCCCGGTACGGCTGGTCGGCCGCCGCGACGACATCACCGAACTGCTCTCGGCGGCGGACGTCGCGGTCCTCCCGAGCCGTTGGGAGGCCCGCGCCCTGCTCGCCCAGGAGGCGCTCCGCCTCGGCGTCCCGCTGGTCGCGACGGCGGTCGGCGGCGTCCCCGAACTCGTCGGCGACGCGGCGGAACTGGTCCCGTACGGCGACGCGGAGGCGCTGGCGACGGCGGTACACCGGCTGCTGGCGGACCCGGCACTCCGGGAGGATCTGGCGGCGGCGGGCCGGGCGCAGGCGGCGACCTGGCCGACGGAAGACGAGACGATCGCACAGGTGCTGAGCGTGTACGACGAGTTGGTGGCGGGCCGGGTGCGGTGAGTGGTGGGGGCTTACGCATCCCGCCCCTGCCTTGAGCACCCGGCTGCGCGGCGCGTGAGCGGCCGCCGAGCGGCGGCTTGAAGGCCCCTCAGGTCACATGGCGGCGTGCCCGAAGTGCCAGGCTCAGGGCCAGGACCGTCTGCGGGTCGTCCAGGTCCGTGCCGAGCAGTTCGGAGATGCGGGCCAGGCGGTTGTAGAGCGTCTGGCGGTTCAGGTGGAGTTCGCGGGCCGTCTCCGCCTTGCGGCCCGCGTGGGCCAGATACGTCTCCAGCGTCGGGAGCAGCGGCGGGCGGGACGTCGCGTCGTGGTCGCGGAGCGGGCCGATCGCGCGGTCCACGAAGGCCGCCAGGTCCGGGTGGTCGCGCAGTCGCCACAGCAGCAGGTCGGTGTCGAGCCGGCGGGCGTCGTACCACGGGCGGTCGGACAGGCCCTGCGCGGCCGTCGCCGTTTCCGCCGCGTGCCGCAGGCCCGCCGACGCCGAGGCCCAGCCGCCCGCCATGCCCACCACCACGACCGGCGGATGAGCTCCCGCGCGCTCGAGACCCGCCCGTTCCACACCGGCTCGCAGGGCAGCCGCGACCCGGTCCGCGACGGCCGTGCGCTCGGACTCGGAGCGCAGGCCCAGCAGCAGCGGCACCCGGCCCTCCACCGGGCGCACGCCCAGCAGCACCGGCACGCCGACCGCCGACAGCTCCTCCAGCACCGCACGGGCCAGCAGCGCCCAGTTGCCCGACGGGGACAGCTCGGCCGCCAGCCGCATGACGACCGGCAGCAGCGGCCCTTCGCCGGGTTTGAAGCCCAGCACCCTCGCCTGCGCGGGCGCGTCCTCCGCGGTGATACGGCCCTCCGCCAGGTCGGTCAGGAAGTCGCCGCGCCCTCGTGCCGCCAGTTCCTCCTCCTGGCGTGCCTGCATCAGTACGACCGCCAGCAGCCCGGCGGCCCGTTCCGCCGCCATCCGGTGCACCGTGAGCAGCGGTGAGCCGACGGCCGGCAGCACCAGCCGGGCACGTACCGAGGCCGCACCCTGGCCGCCGCCCGGCACATCCACCAGGACCGTCCCGGCCGGCGGCGATTCGCGTGCCTCCCGCTGGCCCCGCAGCCCTTCCCACACCTGGAGCGGATCCGCGCCGGCCTGAGCCGTCTCCGAGCCGGCCGCGTACAGCAGCTGCCCGTCCGGAGTCTCCAGGAAGACCGGGTTCGCGGTGAAGTCCGCGAGGATACGCAGCACTTGGGGCACGCCACCGCCGTCCAGCAGCACCTCCGTACAACGGCGGTGCACCTCCTCGGCCCGCCGCAGCAGTGCGTAGTGCCCGTTGACGATCTCGGTGTGGACCTCCTCGGTCACCGAGACGAACGGAACCTCGCGGTGCAGCTGCACCAGTGGCAGTCCCGCCGCCCGTGCCGTCTCCACGACCGCGGCGGGGAGGCGGCTGAACCGCGGCCCCAGCTCGACGACCAGGGCCGCGATGCCCCGGTCGGCGAGGCGGCGGACAAAGGCCCGCTGCTCCGCGGGCCGGGTGCCGAGACCCATGCCGGTGGTGAGCAGCAGTTCGCCGCCCTTCAGCAGCGACGCGATGTTGGGCACCTCGCCCGCGTGCACCCAGCGCACGGTGCGGCCCAGCCGCTCCGCGCCCGCGACGACCTCCGGAAGTCCGGCGCGCAGCCCGGGCAGCTCGAGCGCCCGTCGCACCGTGATACCGCCCTGCGGCTCGCCCTGGGTGTCCACTGACTGCTCGCCTCGCGCTCTCACTCGGGTTCACTCGGCTCGGTCGTCCCGGGAGGCGATTGTCGGGCATGGCGACGGTTTCGGCGTACTTACGTGACGACCGGGCTTATATGAGGACCGGGCTTACGTGAGGACCGGGCTTACGCCGGCACCGGCGAGACCGGTTTGATGTTGTGGTTGAGCCTGAACACGTTGTCGGGGTCGTACTCCGCCTTGACCGCGGCGAGCCGCCGGTAGTTCTCCGCACCGAAGCTCGCGACGACCCGCTCCTCGCCCTCCTGCCCGATGAAGTTCCCGTACACCGCGCCGATCGACCAGGGCATGACGTCGTTGCGTGCCTCGCGCACCCACTGCCTGGCGCGCTCGTCGTCGGCCGGGTCCGACCAGATCCCGAACGGATGGATCCCCCACCGCGCGCTGCGCCACGGCACCGGATAGTCGGCCGGGCCGCGTGCCACCGCGCCGCCCATCGGGAACATGATGTGCTGCGAGTTCGACGGCACCGGCATGGCGTCGGCACGCGCGCAGAAGGCGTCCACCGCATCGTCCGGGAAGCCGCTCAGGTACTCGGCCGACCAGTAGTTACGCAGCCCGGGCGGATCGTCGAGCATGCACTGCAGCTCCGCGTACGGCAGCTGGGCGATCACTTCCGCCGCATGACCGAGACCGAGCATCGGCTCGGCCACCTTGCGGGCCTGCTCCTCCGTCCCCGCGTAGGTGACCAGGATTGCGCAGACCAGCTTGCCCACCAGCTCCTCGGGGACGAACGGCTCGGGAGGCCCGGTCAGGTACAGCACCGCTCCGCCGACCTCGTCGGGAGCGGTATCGCAGAAGTCCCGGTGGGCACGGACCGCTTCGGGCCCCTTCTCGGCCGGGAACAGCAGCATGATCATGGACATCGCGGGCAGTGAGTGCAGCTGCAGCGTGATCGCGGTGGCCACTCCGAAGTTTCCGCCGCCGCCGTGCAGCGCCCAGAACAGCTCCGGATTCTCGTCCTCGCTGGCATGGACGGTGTCGCCCGCCGCGGTCACCAGCTCGACGGCGACCAGATTGTCGCAGGCGAGCCCGAACTTCCGCTCCAGCCAGCCCGATCCGCCGCCCAGCATGAAGCCGCCGACGCCCGTCGTGGACGCCCGGCCGCCGGTGGTCGCGAGATCGTGCGGCTGGCAGGCCCGGTCGAGATGGCTCATCGTGGCGCCCCCGCCGACGCGCACCGCGCGCTCCACGGGATTGACGATCACGGTGTGCATCCGGCGCAGATCGACGACGAGTCCGCCGTCGTTGACCGCCATGCCCGCGACGCTGTGGCCGCCGCCACGGACGGCGATCGCGAGATCCTGCTCCCGGCCGAAGCGGACGGCCCGGGCCACATCAGCGCCCGTCTCGCACTGCGCGATGACAGCGGGCCGCCGGTCGATCATGCCGTTGAAGATGGTGCGAGCGTCGTCGTACGCCGGTTCGCCGGGGACGATCGCCTCGCCGGTCAGTTGTTGGCGGAGGCCGGTCAGCGCCGCCTCCGCAATGCCTTGGGGCGCCATAGTGGCCCCCTTCCGAGGGCGCGACAGGACCTACTCATCGTAGTCCCGGAGGCCGGGACGTGATCAGTCGAACGGTCCTGCCGCGCTCGGTCCCGCGGACCCTGAGGCCTACCCGCCGTACGCGCCCGAGGCGGTCAGCCGCAGCGCCGTGTCGATCAGCGGAACGTGGCTGAAGGCCTGCGGGAAGTTCCCGACCTGCCGCTGCAGCTTCGGGTCCCACTCCTCGGCCAGCAGCCCCAGGTCGTTCCGGAGCGCCAGCAGCTTCTCGAAGAGCCGCCGCGCCTCGTCCACCCGCCCGATCATGGCCAGATCGTCCGCGAGCCAGAACGAGCACGCCAGGAACGCGCCCTCGTCGCCCTCGAGACCGTCGACCCCGGCGTCCTCGCCGGCGGTCGGATAGCGCAGCACAAAACCGTCCTCCGTGGACAGCTCGCGCTGGATCGCCTCGATCGTGCCGATGACCCGCTTGTCGTCCGGCGGCAGAAAGCCCATCTGCGGAATCAGCAGCAGCGAGGCGTCCAGCTCCTTGGAGCCGTACGACTGCGTGAAGGTGTTGCGCTCCTTGTCGAAGCCCTTCTCGCAGACATCGCGGTGGATGTCGTCGCGCAGCTCGCGCCACCGCTCCAGCGGCCCGTCCGCGTCGCCGGACTCGATCAGCTTGATGGTCCGGTCGACGGCGACCCAGGCCATCACCTTGGAGTGCACGAAGTGCCGGCGCGGCCCGCGCACCTCCCAGATGCCCTCGTCCGGCTGGTCCCAGTGGGTCTCCAGATACCGGATCAGCTTGAGCTGGAGCAGCGAGGCGTAGTCGTTGCGCGACAGACCGGTCATATGGGCCAGGTGCAGGGCCTCGGTGACCTCTCCGTACACATCGAGCTGGAGCTGGTGGGCCGCGCCGTTCCCGACCCGTACCGGAGCGGAGTTCTCATAGCCCGGCAGCCAGTCCAACTCGGCCTCGCCCAGCTCCCGTTCACCCGCGATGCCGTACATGATCTGAAGGTTCTCCGGGTCGCCCGCGACCGCGCGCAGCAGCCACTCGCGCCAGGCACGGGCCTCCTCGCGGTACCCGGTGCGCAGCAGCGAGGAGAGAGTGATCGCCGCGTCGCGCAGCCAGGTGTAGCGGTAGTCCCAGTTCCGTACGCCGCCGATCTCCTCCGGCAGCGAGGTCGTGGGAGCGGCGACGATGCCGCCGGTCGGCGCGTACGTCAGTGCCTTCAGCGTGATCAGCGAGCGGACCACCGCCTCGCGGTAGGGCCCGTGGTACGTGCAGTGCTCGACCCACTCGCGCCAGAAGTCCTCGGTGGCCTCCAGTGAGCCCTCCGGGTCCGGCAGCGCCGGCGGCTGGTGGTGCGAGGGCTGCCAGCTGATCGTGAAGGCGATCCGCTCGCCGGGCGCCACGGTGAAGTCGGAGTATGTCGTCAGGTTCTTGCCGTATGTCTCCGTCGGGGCGTCCAGCCAGACCGAGTCGGGTCCGGCGACGGCGACCGTGCGGCCGTCGACCTTGTGCACCCACGGCACCACCCGGCCGTAGCTGAAACGCATCCGCAGCGCCGAGCGCATCGGCACCCGGCCGGTCACGCCCTCCACGATTCGGATCAGCTGCGGCGCACCGTCACGCGGCGGCATGAAATCCGTCACACGGACCGTGCCGCGCGGTGTGTCCCACTCCGATTCGAGGATCAGGGAGTCACCGCGGTACCGGCGCCGGTCGGCGACCGGCGGCTCGGCGTGCCCTGCATGCGCGGGGCCCAGTCTCCAGAACCCGTGTTCCTCGGTGCCGAGCAGGCCGGCGAAAATGGCGTGGGAGTCGAAGCGGGGCAGGCAGAGCCAGTCCGCCGTGCCGTCCCGGCAGACCAGTGCGGCGGTCTGCATGTCTCCGATGAGTGCGTAATCCTCGATGCGCCCGGCCACGTGCATCTCCAGTCGAACGGCCACGTCCGCCCCGCGGGGCGCTTACTCGGTCAAGGGTCGTTGACGAGCGGGGTAGTTCCGGTTGACGGGCGGGGATGTGCCGTTTGCCGGCCTGGCTCGGCAGCGAGTGTCCGAGCAGGATACGACGCACCATGGTGATCCGCGCGCGGGTCTTGGCAACGCGGTGCTGCCGAACGGGTGATCCAAGGGTGAGTCCCTGGTGAACGAGGTGCTGCAGTGAACACGCGTGGCCGGAAGCAGCCTGTGCCTGTCGCTGATACCCTGGTACCCCGTGGACCGGTGGCCGTCCTGTGCGAAACAGGGGCCCCGAAACCGCAGCGACTGCACCCCCCGAGCCGGTCGGAGGGGCGTCGGTACGCACCTCACCTCGCGACCACGGGAGCCCCCTCTTGGCGATGCCGCCCAAATCCATGACGACCAAGCACATCTTCGTCACCGGGGGTGTCGCCTCCTCCCTCGGCAAGGGCCTCACGGCGTCCAGCCTGGGCGCGCTGCTCAAGGCCCGGGGTCTGCGGGTCACGATGCAGAAGCTCGACCCGTATCTCAACGTCGACCCGGGCACCATGAACCCGTTCCAGCACGGTGAGGTGTTCGTCACCAACGACGGCGCCGAGACCGACCTGGACATCGGCCACTACGAGCGGTTCCTCGACGTCGACCTCGACGGATCGGCCAACGTCACCACCGGCCAGGTCTACTCGACGGTGATCGCCAAGGAGCGGCGCGGCGAGTACCTGGGCGACACGGTCCAGGTCATTCCGCACATCACCAACGAGATCAAGCACCGCATCCGCCGCATGGCCGCCGACGACGTCGACGTCGTGATCACCGAGGTCGGCGGCACGGTCGGCGACATCGAGTCGCTGCCGTTCCTGGAGACCGTCCGCCAGGTCCGCCACGAGGTCGGACGCGACAATGTCTTTGTCGTGCACATCTCGTTGCTGCCGTACATCGGCCCCTCCGGCGAGCTGAAGACCAAGCCCACCCAGCACTCCGTCGCGGCGCTGCGAAACATCGGTATTCAGCCGGATGCGATCGTGCTCCGCGCCGACCGCGACGTGCCGACCGCGATCAAGCGCAAGATCTCCCTCATGTGCGACGTCGACGAGGCGGCCGTCGTTGCGGCCATCGACGCCAAGTCGATCTACGACATCCCCAAGGTGCTGCACACCGAGGGCCTGGACGCCTATGTCGTACGCAAGCTGGACCTGCCGTTCCGCGACGTCGACTGGACCGTCTGGGACGACCTGCTGGACCGCGTGCACAACCCCGACCACGAGGTTGCGGTCGCGCTGGTCGGCAAGTACATCGACCTGCCCGACGCGTATCTCTCGGTGACCGAGGCGCTGCGCGCCGGCGGCTTCGCCAACAAGGCCCGCGTCACGGTCAAGTGGGTCGCGTCCGACGACTGCAAGACCCCGGCCGGGGCCGCGAAGCAGCTCGGCGACGTCGACGCGATCCTCATCCCGGGCGGCTTCGGAGACCGCGGCGTCAGCGGCAAGGTCGGCGCGATCCAGTACGCCCGCGAGAACAAGATCCCGCTGCTCGGCCTCTGCCTGGGCCTGCAGTGCATCGTGATCGAGGCGGCCCGCAACCTCGCCGAGATCTCCGAGGCGAACTCCACCGAGTTCGACTCCGGCACCGCCCACCCGGTGATCTCCACCATGGAGGAGCAGCTGGCGTACGTGGAGGGCGCCGGCGACCTCGGCGGCACCATGCGCCTGGGGCTCTACCCGGCGAAGCTCGCCGAGGGCTCGATCGTCCGCGAGGTCTACGGCGACCAGCCGTACGTGGAGGAGCGCCACCGCCACCGCTACGAGGTGAACAACGCCTACCGCGCCGAGCTGGAGAAGAAGGCGGGCATCCTCTTCTCCGGAACCAGCCCGGACAACAAGCTCGTCGAGTACGTCGAGTACCCGCGCGAGGTGCACCCCTACCTGGTCGCGACCCAGGCCCACCCGGAACTGCGGTCCCGTCCGACCCGGCCGCACCCGCTCTTCGCGGGCCTGGTGAAGGCCGCGGTGGCGCGCAAGTCGGGCGAGTAACCCGCAGGAGATACGGTTGACCGGGGCGGGTCCCGCGGGATCCGCACCCCGGTCTTCACCGGGTTTTTCGGGGTTTTCCACGGGGGCCCGAGCTGTCCCCGGAACGGCACAGCGGGAGGACGCACATGGCCATCAAGGACACGCCCGAGGAATGGCAGGTCACCGCGACAGCGACCCCGTTCCAGGGCAACAAGACCAGTGTCCGCACCGACGACGTGGTCATGCCCGACGGCTCGGTCGCCCGCCGCGACTACCAGGTGCACCCCGGCTCGGTCGCAGTCCTCGCGCTCGACGAGACCGGCCGCGTCCTCGTACTGCGCCAGTACCGGCACCCGGTGCGCCACAAGCTCTGGGAGATCCCGGCCGGTCTGCTGGACGTGCCCGGTGAGAACCCGCTGCACGCCGCACAGCGCGAGCTGTACGAGGAGGCGCACGTCAAGGCCGAGGACTGGCGGGTGCTGGCCGACGTCTACACGACGCCCGGCGGCTGCGACGAAGCCGTACGGATCTTCCTCGCCCGCGACTTGTCGGCGGCCGAGGGCGAACGCTTCGAAGTCTCCGAGGAGGAGGCCGACATGGAGCTCGCCCGGGTCCCGCTCGACGAGCTCGTACGCGGTGTGCTCGCCGGAGAGCTGCACAACAACTGCCTCGTGGTGGGCGTCCTGTCGGCCACGGCGGTGCTCGCGGGCGACGGCTTCGACTCCCTGCGCCCGGCGGAGGCGCCGTGGCCGGCCCGGCCCTTCGAAGCCTGACACGAGCCTGACGTAAGCCTGACAGTCAGTCAGTCCTACCATCCGCTGATCCGATCGGGCGATGCGCGCGGCATGCTCCGCCCGCTCCGCACGGTTCGTCGCAGAGCGTGAACTACGCTCGGAATGCCCGTGCGGATTCCCTGCGGGCTCGGCTCGTGCGCGGACGGACGGGAGCGTGGCCGTGACGGATCAGGCGGTGGACTTGGGCGGCCGGGCCGAGCCGGCCCGGGGCCAGTTCTTCGGACGGCAGCGGGAGTTGAAGGCCCTGCGGGCCGACATCGAACGCGCCGGACTGGACACGATCGCCGGCCGCAAGGCTCCTCGCGCCCGGGTGCTCCTCATCGCCGGCCGTCCCGGCTCCGGACGCACCGTGCTCGCCGAGCAGCTCGCCGGCCGGCTCACCGACGAGTATCCCGACGGCGTCCTGCGCGCCCGGCTGACCGAGCCGGGCGGCCGCCGCGTCCCGGCCGAGGAGACGGCCCGCGCGCTGCTCGACTCCCTCGGCGTTCCGTCGCCACCCGGCGCCGACGAGGACGAACTGACGTCGATGGTCCGCGAGACGCTCGCCACCCGGCGTACGGTCCTGCTGCTCGACGACGCCGCCGACGCGGAACAGGTCGATCCGCTGCTGCCCGACAACCCGGACTGCCTGGCGATCGCGGTCGCCGAGGGCCCGCTCACCGGCATCGCGGACGTACGGCCGTGCACGCTCGGCGGCATGGACGCGAAGGCCGCGATCGAGCTGCTCGGCACCTTCACCGGATCGGTGCGGATCACCGTGGATCCGCAGGCCGCCGAGACCGTCGCGGAAGAGTGCGGCGGGCTGCCCGCGGCACTCGTGCTGGTCGGCGGCTGGCTCGCGGCCCGGCCCAAGTCGTCGGTCGCCGACGCGACCAAGCGGCTGCGCGCCCTGCCCGACGACGAGGAACAGCCCAAGGGCCTCAGGCCGCTGGCCCGAGCCTTCCGGCTGGTGTACGGATCACTGCCGGGCCCCTCCGCCCGGATACTGCGACTGCTCGCACTCGCGCCCGCCGGCCTCGCCGACGCGCACACCGCGTCGGCGCTGGGCGGCTGCTCCGTCTCGGACGCCCAGAAGATGCTGGACGACTTCGTGACGCTCGGGCTGCTGCACGCCGCCGGTGTCCAGTACCAGGTGCCGGGCTCGCTCGCGCCGCTGCTGCGCGCGCTGGTAGAGACGCACGACCGGCCCGCCGAGGTGCAGCTGGCCAGGGCCCGGATGCTGGAGCGGACCGTACGGCAGCTGCAGTCGTGCCGTGCCATCACCGAACCGGACGGATCGCCGGCCCGCAAAAAGCTGGCCGGACTGCCGCGCGCGCTGCGCTTCCCGAACGCTTGGACCGCCGCCGAGTGGCTGCGGCTGCGACAGCCCTCGCTGCTGGCCTCCGCTCGCGTCGCCGTCGAGGACGGCGAGCTGGACACGCTGGCGCGCCGGCTGGTCGCGGCCCTGGTGCGGGCGCTGGCCGCACACCGCGGCACCGAGGCCGCAGCGCCCGAACTCTACGGACTGCATCAGCTGGTGCTCGGTGTCGCCGAGCGCCGCGAACTGCACCGGGAAGCGGCCGCGGCGCTGCTGAACCTCGCGGATCTGGACGCGCAGACCGGGCGCATGGAAGAGGCCCTGGTGCGATATCGGTCGGCTTTGGATGCCGGACGCAGAGCAAATGACCTGTATGCCATCGGTCGCGCAACGGAATCCGTAGGTGGTGCCTATCAGGAGCTGGGGGACTGGCAGCGGGCCGCCGACTGGTATGGCCGGGCCCTCGCGCAGCGCCAGGCCCGCGAGGAGCGCGCCGACGAGGCGCGGCTGTACGGCCGCCTCGGTGCCGTGTACTCGTACGCGGGCAGGTACGGCGACGCGCTGCGCAGCTGGCGGGCCGCGGTGGCCGGATACCGCAAGGTGGGCGACCTCCCGTCCCAGGCGCGAGCATTGAGCGAGGCGGCTCGCGTACAGGAATATGCGGGCCGGCCGGAGGAGTCCTTGCACACCTGTCGTGAGGCGGTGGAGTGGGCGCGGCAGGCCGGGGACGTGCGGCTCCATGCCGCGCTGCAGCTCAGGCTGGCCGACACCCTCGACCGGCTGGGCGACCCGGCAGCCGCCCGACTGCACCGCACAACGGCAGAGAGACTGCTTGGAGAGGAGGGTTCCGCCTGCGAAATCCGTAGCACTTCGGCCAAAGATTAATGCTTTGTAAGGCTAGACAGCGAGAAGTCCTTCATTAGACTGGCTCCGTCGCGGGTTCTCGCGATGTCTCCCGGTGCGCCGCGTGTATCCGGGTATGTATGGCAATGCCCCCCTGTATCCCCTGAGCCAAGGACCGTGATCGACGTGAAGGTCGGCATCCCCCGCGAGGTCAAGAACAACGAGTTCCGGGTGGCCATCACACCCGCCGGCGTGCACGAGCTGGTGCGCCACGGCCACCAGGTCTTCATCGAGCAGAACGCCGGTGTCGGCTCCTCGATCACGGACGACGAGTTCATCGGCGCCGGAGCGCAGATCCTCCCCACCGCCGACGAGGTCTGGGCGACCGCGGACCTCCTGCTGAAGGTCAAGGAGCCGATCGCGGAGGAGTACCACCGCCTCCGCAAGGACCAGACGCTCTTCACCTACCTGCACCTCGCGGCCTCCCGCGAGTGCACGGACGCGCTGCTGGAGTCCGGCACCACCGCCATCGCTTACGAGACGGTGGAGACCGCGAACCGCGCGCTGCCGCTGCTCGCCCCGATGTCCGAGGTCGCGGGCCGTATCGCCCCGCAGGTCGGCGCGTACCACCTGATGCGCTCGGCCGGCGGCCGCGGCGTGCTCCCCGGCGGTGTCCCCGGCACCCAGCCCGCGAAGGCCGTCGTCATCGGGGGCGGCGTCTCCGGCTGGAACGCCACGCAGATCGCCGTCGGCATGGGCTTCCATGTCACGCTGCTCGACCGTGACATCAACAAGCTGCGCGAGGCCGACAAGGTCTTCGGCACGAGGGTCCGGGCGATCATGTCCAACGCCTTCGAGCTCGAGAAGGCCGTCCTGGAAGCGGACCTCGTCATCGGCGCCGTTCTCATCCCGGGCGCCAAGGCGCCGAAGCTGGTCACCAACGAGCTTGTCTCCAGGATGAAGCCCGGAAGTGTACTTGTCGACATCGCAATCGATCAGGGCGGCTGCTTCGAGGACTCGCGTCCCACCACCCACGCCGAGCCGACCTTCCAGGTTCACAACTCGGTCTTCTACTGCGTCGCCAACATGCCGGGCG
Organism: Streptomyces sp. NPDC020681; assembly: GCF_044334895.1. NCBI lineage: Bacteria > Bacillati > Actinomycetota > Actinomycetes > Kitasatosporales > Streptomycetaceae > Streptomyces > Streptomyces sp. NPDC020681. The sequence goes on from NZ_JBIRTX010000006.1 coordinate 24,994, forward strand.
CCGTGCCGAACACCTCGACGTACGCGCTGACCAACGCGACGCTGCCGTACATCGTGGAGCTCGCCAACCGCGGCTGGGTCGAGGCGCTGCGCCGGGACCAGGCGCTCGCGCTGGGCCTCAACACCCATGACGGCCAGGTTGTTTACGGCCCGGTCGCCGAGGCCCACGGCCTGGAGACCGTCGAGCTGAGCTCGCTTCTCGGCTGACGGTCAACGCCTCACGTCAACATCACACTCACGGCCGGACCTTGCTGAGCGGGGTCCGGCCGGATATGTATCCGACCGCTTTGGGACGCTCGTTCAACTCGCCTCGAACGTAACCCTTTAACCGTTTCGCACACCCTCGAAACCTGGCGGCCAGGTCCTGCCCCGACGCCCGACACCCTTGACAGAAGGGTGTTCGGTTGCCGACACATTGGCCCGGGTCCGGTGGATTGTGTTGCTGCGGAGCGGTGACACGCCATAGAGTCGCCAACCGTCGGCATGGTGCCACGCTGACCTATCGATATGTTTCCTGGTCACGTCCAAGGAGGTAAGACGACTTGTGAATGAGTCGACATTTACTCCCGGGGGTGGTCAACCAGGAATGCTCCCCCTACGTCCAGAGGGCGTCGGGGTGCCCCCAGCGCGGGGGCAGAGCCCGTCAGTCGGGCACGAAGCTGTCGGCTCCGTCGCAGTCCGAACCTTCGCGACGCAGCAGCACACCACGCCCATGACGACAGCCCACACGATGAAGATGATGGACGGCCTACACGTGAACGCCATGGCCGGCAACGAGAGTGGCCGAGAGTCCACCCACTTCGCCGCCTACGAGGAAGTCCCCGAAGGGCACTTCTACGACCCCGACGCCGAGTACGAGCCCGATCCCGAGTACGCGGCCACCCTCGCCCCTGACGCCGCGCGTCAGCGCCGCGAGCGGATCGGCCCCACCGGACGGCCACTGCCGTACTTCCCGATCCCGGGTCCGCTGACCTCTCACGGACCCGCGAAGATCATCGCGATGTGCAACCAGAAGGGCGGCGTGGGCAAGACGACGTCGACCATCAACCTGGGCGCCGCGCTCGCGGAGTACGGACGGCGTGTGCTGCTCGTCGACTTCGACCCGCAGGGTGCGTTGTCGGTGGGTCTCGGTGTGAATCCGATGGAGCTCGACCTCACCGTCTACAACCTGCTCATGGAGCGGGGCATGGCGGCGGACGAGGTACTGCTCAAGACCGCCGTGCCCAACATGGACCTGCTGCCGAGCAATATCGATCTGTCGGCCGCCGAAGTGCAGTTGGTGAGCGAGGTCGCGCGCGAGTCGACGCTGCAGCGTGCGCTGAAGCCGCTGATGTCGGACTACGACTACATCGTGATCGACTGTCAGCCGTCGCTCGGCCTGCTGACCGTGAACGCCCTGACCGCGGCTCACAAGGTGATCGTGCCGCTCGAGTGCGAGTTCTTCGCGCTGCGCGGAGTGGCGCTGCTGACCGAGACGATCGAGAAGGTCCAGGAGCGGCTCAACCCCGACCTGGAGCTCGACGGCATCCTGGCCACGATGTACGACTCCCGTACGGTGCACAGCCGTGAGGTGCTGGCGCGGGTGGTCGAGGCGTTCGACGACCACGTCTACCACACGGTGATCGGGCGGACCGTGCGCTTCCCGGAGACCACGGTGGCCGGTGAGCCCATCACCACCTACGCATCGAACTCCGTCGGAGCCGCCGCGTACCGTCAGCTCGCCAGGGAGGTGCTCGCCCGGTGTCACGCCGAGTGAGTCTGCCCGGGGCCGACGAGCTGTTCCGCACGACCGGAGGCATGGCGCTGCAGTCGTCCTCTCCGCGGCGGCAGGCGAACGGCGAGCCCAGGGTGCCTGCGCCGGCGGGAGAGAGCGACCCGGTTTCTGAGGGCGCGCCCGAGCCGTCCCCGTCCTCGCCGTCCGAGGAGCACTCCGCGGCCGACGCGGACGGTGCCGACGGACGCAGCCGGGGCGCGAAGGCCGACGCCGACCAGAGGAGCGGGACGAAGCCCCGTCCTGCCGCCCAGACCGCGCAGGAGTCGGCGGCCGCGGGTGTCGCGCCCGGCGGTCAGACGCGGCGCCGGAGCGGCGGCCGCGGTGCGAACCGCCGCCCGAGCGGTCGCGAACGGCACGACGAGAAGATCACGGTCTATGTCTCCGCCGAGGAGCTGATGGACCTCGAGCACGCGCGGCTCGTGCTGCGCGGCGAACACGGGCTGGCCGTGGACCGCGGGCGGATCGTCCGCGAAGCGGTTGCCGTGGTGCTGGCGGATCTTGAGCAGCGGGGCGACGCGAGCATTCTCGTGCGACGCCTGCGTGGCCGCTGAGGGTAGCCTGACGCGCTGCCCCTGCCTGCTCCTTTGCCCCCTGGACCACGATGCCGCCGACCGCCGACGCTCCCCGCTCCTCCCGCCGCTCCCTGGGCCGTGGCCCGGGCGCGCCGGGCGTGCGCCCGGAGCCGGAGGCTTCACCCGGGGCGGAGGCCCCGGGCTCCGAGGCCGCCGAGGTGGAGCCGGTGGCCGCTCCGGTGGAGCCTGAGCCGGGGCCTGAGGCGGGTCCGGTGGAGCCTGAGACGGGGCTCTCGGAGCCGGACCGCCTGCTGGACGACGGAGAGCCTGAGGGGCCGGAGGAGCCGGAGGAGTCTCCCCAGGCGCCGCCCCTTCCCGAAACCGGGGCCGAGACCCCGGCGGAGCCGGACGTCGCCGAGACCCCGGCCGCGCCCTCAGCCGCACCTTCAGCCGCGCCGCATACGAGCGAGGCGCCGCCCGTCGTGGACGACGGGCGGTTCAAAGTCCGGCTGGCGAACTTCGAAGGGCCCTTCGATCTGCTGTTGCAGCTCATCAGCAAGCACAAGCTCGACGTCACCGAGGTGGCCCTGTCCAAGGTCACCGATGAGTTCATGGCGCACATCCGCGCCATGGGGCCCGACTGGGATCTCGACCAGACCACCGAGTTCCTTGTCGTCGCCGCCACGCTGCTCGATCTCAAGGCAGCCCGGCTCCTGCCCACCGCCGAAGTCGAGGACGAGGCCGATCTCGCGCTGCTCGAGGCGCGGGACCTTCTCTTCGCGCGGCTGCTGCAGTACCGCGCGTACAAGCAGATCGCCGAGATCTTCGACCGGCGGCTGGCCGAGGAGGCCCGGCGCTACCCCCGTACCGTGGGGCTGGAGCCGCAGCTGGCAGAGTTGTTGCCCGAGGTCGTCATCAGTATCGGCGCCGAAGGGTTCGCCAAGCTGGCCGTGAAGGCCATGCAGCCCAAGCCCAAGCCACAGGTGTACATCGACCACATCCATGCGCCGCTGGTCAGCGTCCGGGAGCAGGCCGAGATCGTCGTGGGCCTGCTGCGGGAGCGCGGGCGGGTCAGTTTCCGCGAGCTGATCGCCGGCGTCGGCGACACCCTCACCGTCGTCGCCCGGTTCCTCGCCCTGCTGGAGCTCTACCGCGACAAGGCCGTCGTCCTCGATCAGGAGGACGCCCTGGAGGAGCTCACCGTCACCTGGGCCGGCGGCGACGCGGAGGCGACCGTCACCGACGAGTTCGACCGGCCCCCCGAGATTCCGGAGGAGGAGAAGAAACCGTGACCGATCTCAAGGCCGATCTCAAGGCCGAGCTCAAGCCCGCCCTCGAGGCCGTGCTGATGGTCGTCGACGAGCCTGCCACCGAGGAGCACCTCGCCAAGGTGCTGGACCAGCCGCGGCGGGCCGTGGCGGACGCTCTGCGGGAGCTGGCCGACGAGTACACCGTCCAGGGCCGCGGCTTCGAGCTGCGGCTCGTCGCGGGCGGCTGGCGGTTCTACTCGCGCGCCGAGCACGCGGACTCCGTGGAACGCTTCGTCCTGGACGGGCAGCACGCCCGGCTCACCCAGGCGGCACTGGAGACGCTGGCGGTCGTCGCGTACCGCCAGCCGGTCAGCCGTTCGCGCGTCTCCGCGGTACGCGGAGTGAACTGTGACGGGGTCATGCGGACCCTGCTCCAGCGCGGTCTGGTCGAGGAGGCGGGCGCGGAACCCGAAACAGGTGCGATCCTGTACAGGACGACGAACTACTTTCTGGAGCGGATGGGCCTGCGCGGCCTGGACGAGCTCCCGGAGCTCGCGCCCTTCCTCCCCGAGGCCGAGGCGATCGAGGCCGAGACCCAAGAAGGTGTTCCGTCGTTCGATCCGGATGCCCCGGACGACGAAGACGACAAGCAGACGACGGAACTTTGATGCGAAGCAGCGGCAAGGACAGCAGCGGGCGCGGCAACTACCGGGGTGCCGGTAACAGCCGTGACGACAAGCAGAAGCGCGCGGGCAAGCCCCGTCCCGAGGAGCGCCGCTACGACGTGGGCGGTTCCCCCGACGAGCCGAAGCGCGGCCGGGGTGCGGCGGCCCGCGGCGGTGCGAAGGGCGGCCCGAAGCAGTCCCCGCAGCGCGGTGGCGGGCGCACCGCGCCCGCGCGCTCGCGTGAGTACGACGCCCGTACCGAGGAGCGCAACCGCGAGCGCTACGCGGGCAAGCCCGAGGTGAAGACCCCGAAGACCTTCCCGGGCGCGGAGCAGGAGGGCGAGCGGCTGCAGAAGGTGCTGGCCAGGGCCGGGATGGGCTCGCGGCGCGCCTGCGAGGAGCTGATCGACCAGGCCCGCGTCGAGGTCAACGGCAAGATCGTCGTTGAGCAGGGCATGCGCGTGGACCCGGCGAAGGACGAGATCAAGGTCGACGGGCTGACCGTCGCCACCCAGAAGGATCTCTTCTTCGCGCTGAACAAGCCGGCCGGTGTCGTGTCGACGATGGAGGACCCCGACGGCCGCCAGTGCCTCGGCGACTACGTCACCAACCGCGAGACGCGTCTGTTCCACGTCGGCCGGCTCGACACCGAGACCGAGGGCATCATCCTGCTCACCAACCACGGCGAGCTGGCCCACCGGCTGACCCACCCCAAGTACGGCGTGAAGAAGACCTATCTGGCCGCGATCCAGGGCCCGTTGCCGCGTGAGCTCGGCAAGCGGCTCAAGGACGGCATCCAGTTGGAGGACGGCTACGCGCGCGCCGACCACTTCCGGGTCGTCGAGAACACCGGCAAGAACTACCTGGTCGAGGTCACGCTGCACGAGGGCCGCAAGCACATCGTCCGGCGGATGCTCGCGGAGGCGGGCTTCCCGGTCGACAAGCTCGTCCGGACGTCGTTCGGGCCGATCGGGCTCGGCGACCAGAAGTCGGGCTGGCTGCGCCGTCTGACCAACACCGAGGTCGGCATGCTGATGAAGGAAGTCGGCCTGTAGCCGGACCAGTTCAGCGACGAAGCCCGCGGCCGATCCGGCCGCGGGCTTCGTCGCGTCTTGTGCCCCTGGGCCCCACCCCTTTATAGTCAGAGTGACTATTAAGGAGGCGGGCGTGAGTCTCGCGGACATCCTCGAACCCCTGCAGCAGCCGCTGTTCACCGTTCTCGACACACCGGTGAGCTGGACCGAGGTCCTCGGCTTCGGCAGCGGCGCGCTCTGCGTCTGGCTGGTCGCCCGCCAGCACATCGCCAACTGGCCGATCGGCATCGCCAACAACCTCTTCTTCATCCTGCTCTTCACCCAGGCCGGCCTGTACGCCGACGCAGGCCTGCAAGTCGTCTTCATCACCCTCGCCGTGTACGGCTGGTGGACCTGGACCCACGGGGGTGGACCAGGTTCCGACGGCCTCCCTGTGCGGCGTACCAGCCGCACCGAGTGGACCTGGCTGCTCGCGGCGGGGGTGGTGGGGACTCTCGGGCTGACGCTCCTGCTCGACAGCCGGACCGACTCGACCGTCCCGTTCTGGGACGCGCTCACCACCGCGCTGTCGCTGATGGCGACGTACGGGCAGTGCCGCAAGCGTCTTGAGTCCTGGTGGCTGTGGATCGCGGCCGACGTGGTCTACATCCCGCTGTACGCGTACAAGGAGCTCTATCTGACCTCGCTGCTGTACGTCGGCTTCATGACCCTGTGCGTCGTCGGACTGCGCAACTGGTCGCGCGATCTGGCCGCCGGGCGGCGGGAGTTGGCGGAGGCGACGGCATGAGGCCCTATGCGCACGGCCTGGTGCTCGGGAAGTTCTATCCGCCGCACGCCGGACACCACCATCTCGTACGGACCGCGGCCGACCGCTGCGAACTGCTGACCGTGCTGGTCTGCGCGGCCTCCGTGGAGACGATTCCGCTCGCCGAGCGGGTGGCGTGGATGCGCGAAGTGCACCCTGGTGTACGGGTCGTGGGCGCGGTCGACGACATCCCGATGGACCTGAACGACCCGGCCGTCTGGGACGCGCACATGGCCGTCTTCCGCGCCGCCGTCCCCGAGCCCGTCGACGCCGTCTTCACCTCGGAGACGTACGGCGAGGAGCTGGGCCGCCGCTTCGGCGCCGAGTCCGTGTGCCTCGACCCGGACCGGACCCTGTACCCGGTGTCCGGGACGGCCGTCCGCAAGGACCCGGTCGGCTGCTGGGACTTCCTCCAGCCGCCGGTGCGGGCGGCGCTCGCCCGGCGCGTGGTCGTACTCGGCGCCGAGTCGACGGGCACGACGACCATGGCCCGGGCGCTCACCGAGCACTACCGGCGGCGGGGCGGCGTCTGGGCGCGGACGCGCTGTGTGCCGGAGTACGGGCGGGAGTTCAGCGAGCGGAAACTGGCGCGGCTGCGCGCCGAGCGGCCCGGCGCGGACTGGGCCGAGGTCTCCTTCACCTCGGCGGAGTTCCCGGTCATCGCCGCGCGGCAGGCCGAGCTGGAGGAGGAGGCCGCGCGGGCCGGCTCTCCGCTGCTGTTCTGCGACACCGACGCCTTCGCGACGACCGTCTGGCACGAGCGCTATCTGGGCGGCCGCAGCGACGAGGTGGCACGGATCGCCGCCCGCGGACGGCAGCATCTGTGGCTGCTCACCGACCACGAGGGCGTGGACTTCGAGGACGACGGACTGCGCGACGGGGAGCAGTTGCGGCCCTGGATGACCGGCCGGTTCCGGGAGGAGCTGGCACGCACGGAGCGGCGTACCGTCACTCTCACCGGACCGCACGAGCAGCGGCTGGCCGCCGCGGTCGCCGCCGTGGACGCGCTGCTCGACGAGGGCTGGGACCTCGCCGAACCTCTCCCGGAGCGACGCTGATGCAGGGTTACGACCCGGGCGCGTTCCCGCCCTTCGCGGTGACCGTCGACCTCGCCGTCTTCACGGTCCGCGAGGGACGGCTGCATGTGCTGCTCGTACAGCGCGGCGAGGACCCGTACAAAGGCGCATGGGCGCTGCCCGGCGGATTCGTACGGCCGAGGGAGTCGGCCGGGGAGGCCGCCCGCCGTGAACTCGCCGAGGAGACCGCGCTGTCGCAGGAGACCGTGGAGGACCTCCATCTGGAGCAGCTGCGGACCTACAGCGGCCCCGACCGCGATCCGCGGATGCGCGTCGTGTCCGTCGCCTACACCGCGCTGCTGCCCGATCTGCCGGAGCCGCGCGGCGGCGGCGACGCGGCGCACGCCCGGTGGACGGCCCTGACGGCCGCCCGGCCGCTCGCCTTCGACCACGACCTGATCCTCGCCGACGCGCACGAGCGGATCGGCGCGAAGCTCGAATACACCTGTCTGGCCACCAGTTTCTGCCCGGGCGAGTTCACGCTCGGCGAGCTCCAGCAGGTGTACGAGACGGTCTGGGGCGTCGACCTCGACCGGCCCAACTTCCGGCGGAAGGTCCTCACCACACCCGGCTTCGTCGAGGCCGTCGAGGGCCCGCCGCGCCGTACCGGCGGTCGGGGGAAACCGGCCGCGCTCTACCGGGCAGGCGCCGCATCGGCCCTGCACCCGCCACTCCTGCGACCGGAAGGACGGCAGGCATGACCATGCTGAGGACCACGAGGACCGTCACGAAACAGGCCGCCACCGGCTCACTGATCGGACTCGCGCTCGGGGACGCACTGGGCTTCCCGACCGAGTTCAACGATGTGCCGCAGATACTCGCCAAATGCGGGCCCTGGCGGGAGATGGTGCTGCCGAAGCCTGCGATCGTCACGGACGACACCCAGATGACGCTTGCGCTGGCACGCGGCATACGCACCGCCATGGACCGCGGACTGCTCGTCGCGTCGCGGCTGACGCGGCCGGTCCGTGAGGAGTTCGTGGCCTGGTACCACTCCCCGGACAACAACCGCGCGCCCGGCCGCACCTGCATGCTCGCCTGCCAGTTGCTCGACAGCGACCGGCCGTGGCAGGAGGCCAGCCAGATCGGCTCCAAGGGCTGCGGCGCCAATATGCGCGTCGCGCCGGTCGGCCTCGTCCCGGGCCTGAGCGAGGAACAACGCGCGGGCGCGGCCCAGTTGCAGTCCGCGCTCACCCACGGCCATCCCACCGCGCTCGCGGCGAGCGACCTGACAGCCCGCGCGGTGTTCCTGCTCGCGCAGGGCGCGGAGCCGATGGGCCTGGTGGGCCAGCTGCGCTCGTACGCGTACGAGAACCGCGGCCGCTACTACGACCGCTGGCTCGGCAACCTCTGGACCTACTCCCACGACCCGACGCCCGAGGCGTTCATCGCCCGGGGCTGGGACGAGTGCCTCCAGATCCTGGAACGCCTGGCGAAGGCCCTGCGTACGGCAAACCCGGAGACGGACCCGTGCCTGGTAACCGGCGACGGCTGGATCGTGGAGGAGGCCCTCGCCACCGCACTGCTGTGCTTCCTCCTCTTCCCGGAGGACCCGGTGTCGGCCCTGCGCCGGGCGGCCTGCACGAGAGGCGACTCGGACTCGATCGCGTGCCTGACGGGAGCGTTCGCGGGGGCGCACCTGGGGGCGGGGGCGTGGCCGAAGGACTGGTCGGAACGGATCGAGTACCGGAGCGACCTGATGTCGCTGGGTGCGCTCTGGGATGCTTGATCCGTGCTGGATGCCCTGAGCCTGGACCTCACCTCTGTCGTCACCGAGCAGCCGGACCCTCTGCTGTTCGCCACGGTCTCCGGCGCGCATCTCTACGGCTTCCCCTCACGGGACTCCGACGTGGACCTGCGGGGTGTCCATGTCCTGCCCGTCGAGCAGCTCGTAGGACTGCGCGAGCCGGCGGAGACCCGGTCGCGGATGTGGGACCGCGACGGCGTCGAGATGGACCTGGTCACGCACGACCTGCGCAAGTTCGCGCGGCTGATGCTGCGGCGCAACGGCTATGTGCTGGAACAGCTGCTGTCGCCGCTGGTCATCCACACGACAGCCGCGCACGCGGAACTGGTGGCTCTCGCCCCCGGCGTGCTCACCAGCAACCATGCGCACCACTACCTGGGGTTCGCCAACACGCAGTGGCGGCTCTACGAGCGCACGGGTGAGCTGAAGCCGCTGCTGTACGCCTTCCGCTCGCTGCTCTCCGGCGTCCACCTGATGCGTACCGGCGAGGTGCAGGCCCATCTGCCCACGCTGCTCGGTGAGGTGCCCGCCGCGCCGGGCTATCTGCCCGAGCTGATCGACGCGAAGGCGGCCGCGGAGCACGGCCCGGCGGCGGGTCTGACCGAGGGCACCGTACGCGCCGACTTCGAGGCCCTCCACGAGGTGCTGGAGGCAGCCCGGACGGCCTCGGACCTCCCGCAGGAACCGGGCGCGTACGCGTACGACGCGCTGCACGACTTCACCGTACGAGTGCGGCTGACGCGTTAGAGCCGGGCGGCGTCGAGGGCCGACCCGGCCGACGCGCGGCGGGTGCGGATCAGGAAGTCCTCGACCCGCGCCCGGTCCGGCTCCGCCGGGAGCGGGGTCGACAGGGCCGCCTCGTCCGCCTCGTCCGCCGTGCGGGACATCCAGGACTCCACCTCCCGCCAGGAGACTTCGCCGCGCTTCACCGCCAGCAGGCGCTCGCGGTCCTCGCCGACGTCGAGGACCAGGCGACCCGTGCGGAGCAGATCGCGGCAGCTCGTCAGGAGGCGGAGCAGGTGCATCGCGTGTTTCCAGCGGGGCGCTCCGTGCACGCTGACGTCCGACTGGAGTTTCTTGTGCTGGCCCTGGGCGTAGCGGACAAAGGTCTGGTGGGTGTGGCGGGAGAGGAACGCGTCGCGCAGGGCGAGGAGTTCATGGCCCGTCGCGTCGATGTGGTCGACGTGCGGGGAGTGCAGGCACTCCAGGATGTTGGGGTTGGCCCGCAGCGCCAGTTCGCAGAAGCGCTCGAGCTCCCAGGAGAACTGCTCGTCCGCCGGGCCCTCCACATGCGTCGGCGGCTTCTCGAACCGCCAGTACAGCGGCGTCGGCGCGAGGAAGACGCCGCGGCGGTCCGTGTCGCTGTCCTCAGTCGCGAGGCCGAACGCACGCGACCCCATGACGCACGAGTAGATCGTGTGGTCGCGCACCAGGACTTCCGGGGTCATGCGCCACAGGCTACGGGAGCAGGATCGTGTCCCCGGAGACGGTGATCTGCTTCTGCGGCAGCGGAGTCTGTGCCGGGCCGGCCTCGACCGCGGCGTCCTCGACGCTGAACTTGCTGCCGTGGCACGGGCAGTTGATCGTGCCGTCCGCGACCGCGTTCACCGTGCAGCCCTGGTGCGTGCACACGGCCGAGAAGGCCTTGAACTGGCCCGCAGTCGGCTGCGTCACCACGATCTTCTGCTCCGCGAACACCTTTCCGCCGCCCACCGGGATGTCCGCCGTCTTGGCGAGCTCCTCACCGGCCGGGGTCGACGATCCCGTCGCCTCACCGGTGGGTGCCGCCGTCGACTCGGTCGTGGCCGGAGGGCTCGGCGTGTCCGCTGTCGCCGTCGGTTGCTCCGTCGTCGCTCCGCCGCTCTCGTCCCCGTCACCGCACCCCGTCACCAGCGCGGCGACTCCCGCCGCTCCTGCCGTCAGCACCGTCCGTCGTCGCGCGTCCATGGCCGTCTCCCTATGTCGTGACACCGAGCGTGCTCGTGTTGCAACTCTGACAGTCCAACCCGCATAGGCAGTGCATCGCCACAGGCACGGCCGCCAGAAGGCGGACGTCCACCGGTTCGCGCACTCACGCCCAGGGCGCGAGCTCCTGTGCATGGCCGTCCGCGTCCCGCACCACCGCGAGCACGGCGGTGACGGCGGCCCGCTCGATCGGCCCGTACACATGCGGGAAGAGCAGGTCCTCGGAGCCCTCCCAGCGGATCTCGGCGGCGAGTGCGGCCTCGTCGATCTGGAGCACCAGCAGGTCCGGTACGTCGCGGTACGGGCCGTTGGCGATGGCGAGTGCGGCGGGCCGGTCGGGCGAGCAGTGCACAAAGCCCTCGGTGGTCAGCGAGACAGGGGCGTACGGACGCTCCAGGTCCGCCGTCCATTCGTCCACGGGCACGACATGAAAGAGCATGCCGCCAGTTCTAGCGCAGGCCGGTGGAACGGGGCGGTGCGGGGAGTGAACGGGGCCGTGAACGGGGTCGTCGCTCCAAGTGGCCGTGGTGTCCTGTTTGGGTGACATTGACCGTGTTCCGGATGGCTCTTCGAAAGGCGAATCATGGCGGGTAGCGACCTGGGCGGTCTCCTGGGCATGCTCACCAAGTCCGGTCTCGTCGACCAGACCCAGTCCTGTCGCTGCGGCAGGCCGTCGACAAGCTGAGCCCGAACGGACAGCTGGCGCAGGGCGCGTCGCTGGAGGACATCTTCAAGCAGCAGCAACTCTGACCGCCTTCGCCGCAGGCCGGCGGCGGCCGCGTGCCGACGCCATGTCTCGCAGGGCGGTCGCCGCCGCGCTCCCTCCTCGCGCCTGACTACGCTGAATGGAGCACCCGCACAGCTAAGGAGCACGACGTGGCGGTACGAGCGGTCCGTGGAGCCGTCCAACTGGAACGGGACGACGCCGGGCACATGGACGAGCAGGTCAGCGAACTGCTCACCGCCGTCCTGGAGCGGAACGGACTCACCACCGACGATCTGATCAGCGTCTGGTTCACCGCCACGCCCGATCTGCACAGCGACTTCCCGGCGGCCGCGGCCCGCAAGCTCGGCATCGTCGACGTACCGCTGATCTGCGCCCAGGAGCTCGATGTCGTGGGTGCGATGCCCCGAGTCGTACGGATCCTCGCCCACGTCGAGTCCGAGCTCGCCAAACCCGAGATCGCGCACGTGTACCTCGGTGCCGCCGCCGCCCTGCGCAAGGACATCGCCCAGTGAGAACCGCCGTCGTCATCGGAACAGGCCTGATCGGCACCTCGGCGGCCCTCGCGCTCGCCGGACGCGGAGTCGTCGTCCATCTCGTCGACCACGACCCGGAGCGCGCCCGGACGGCCGCCGCGCTCGGCGCGGGCACGGACGATCCGCCCGAGGGCCCGGTGGACCTGGCGATCGTCGCCGTGCCGCCGGCTCATGTCGCCACCGCGCTCGCCGACGCGATGCGCGCCGGCCGCGCCCGCGGCTACCTCGACGTGGCCAGCGTCAAGGGCGGCCCCCGCCGCGAGCTCGAGGCCCTCGGCCTCGACCTGACGGGCTACATCGGCTCGCACCCGATGTCGGGCAAAGAGCGCTCCGGGCCGCTGGCGGCGACCGCCGACCTCTTCGAGGGACGGCCGTGGGTGCTCACACCGACCCGCGACACGGACACCGAGGTCCTCAACCTGGCGCTCGAACTCGTGGCGCTCTGCCGGGCCGTCCCCGTGGTCATGGACGCCGATGCGCACGACCGCGCGGTGGCCCTGGTCTCGCACACCCCCCAGCTGATCTCCTCGATGGTCGCCGCACGCCTCGAAGCGGCCGACGAGACGGCCGTACGCCTGTGTGGCCAGGGCATCCGCGACGTGACGCGGATCGCGGCATCCGACCCGCGGATGTGGGTCGAGATCCTCTCCGCGAACCCGGGCCCGGTGGCCGACGTGCTGGCGGGCGTCGCGGCCGACCTGGACGAGACGGTGCAGTCGCTGCGCGCGCTGCAGTCCTCCGACGAGTCCAAGCGCCGTGGGGGAGTCGAGGGCATCGAGGACGTCCTGCGCAGGGGCAACGCGGGCCGCGCCCGGGTCCCGGGCAAGCACGGCGCGGCACCGACCTCGTACGAGGTCGTCGCGGTCCTGATCAGCGACCAGCCGGGAGAGCTGGCGCGGATCTTCGCGGATGCGGGTCGTGCGGGTGTGAACGTGGAGGATGTCCGCATCGAGCATGCTACGGGTCAGCAGGCGGGTCTGGTCCAGCTGATGGTCGTGCCGGCGGCGGCGCCGGTGCTGTCGGCCGCGCTGCGGGAACGCGGCTGGTCGATCCGGCAGTAACGGGGTGTCTGAGGGCTCCGCCGAACGTGTGTAAAGGATGGCCCCGGCAATCGGTAACCTTGTTCGGGGCCCCTCGGCATTTCCGCCGGCCCTCTCCGCGTACCAGGAAAGGTGTCCGACACCGTGGATTCCGTGATCGTCGCCATCGACGGCCCCTCCGGCACGGGCAAGTCGAGCACCTCCAAGGCAGTCGCAGCCGCTCTCGGGCTGAACTACCTGGACACCGGCGCGCAGTACCGGGCGATCACCTGGTGGATGATCAGCAACGGAGTCGACGTGGCGGACCCCGCCGCCATCGCCACCGCCGCGGGCAAGCCCGCGATCGTCTCCGGCACCGACCCCGCGGCGCCCGCCATCACCGTCGACGGCGTGGACGCGTCCGGACCGATCCGTACGCCGGAGGTCACCGCCAAGGTCAGCGCGGTCAGCGCGGTCCCCGAGGTCCGGGCGCGGATCACCGAGCTGCAGCGCTCCATCGCCGCGGCCGCCGGGACCGGCATCGTCGTCGAGGGCCGCGACATCGGCACGACCGTGCTGCCGGACGCGGATCTGAAGATCTTCCTGACCGCGTCGCCCGAGGCCCGCGCCGCCCGCCGCAGCGGCGAGCTGAAGGGCGCCGACGTGGCGACCACCAAGGAAGCCCTGATCAAGCGGGACGCGGCCGACTCCAGCCGTAAGACTTCCCCGCTCGCCAAGGCGGACGACGCGGTCGAGGTGGACACCACCGCGCTGACTCTGAAGCAGGTCGTCGAGTGTGTCGTCACCCTCGTCGAGGAGAAGCGGGCGGCGCGGTGACCGTATCGTCCGGGAAGGGCGCGGCACCGTCCGAGAAGGGCGCGGCGGTCGGGCGGAGGATCGGCATCGGGCTGATGCACGGCCTGTACCGGCCGCGGGTGCTCGGCGGCTGGCGGGTCCCGACGGCCGGGCCGGTGATCTTCGCCGTGAACCACTCGCACAACATCGACGGGCCGATGCTGATGGGCACCGCGCCCAGGCCCGTGCACTTCCTGATCAAGAAAGAGGCGTTCATCGGCCCGCTCGACCCGTTCCTGCTCGGAATCGGTCAGCTGAAGGTGGACCGTACGACCGCCGACCGCACCGCCGTCACCAACGCGCTCGGCGTACTGGAGCGCGGCGGCGTCCTCGGCATATTTCCCGAGGGCACTCGCGGTGAAGGAGACTTCGCATCGCTGCGCGCCGGGCTCGCGTACTTCGCCGTACGTTCCGGGGCGCCGATCGTCCCCGTGGCGGTGCTGGGAAGCAGCGAGCGCCGCGGACGGTTGATACGGGCGTTGCCTCCGCTGCGCAGCCGGGTGGACATCGTCTTCGGCGACGCCTTCGAGGCGGGTGACGGTAGCGGTCGCCGTACGCGCAAGGCGCTGGACGACGCCACCGTACGGATCCAGGAGCGGCTCACCGCCCACCTGAAAAACGCCAGGCGCCTCACCGGGCGCTAGGTAAGACTTGAGTAGTGGCCCGCGCCATATCGCGGTCCATCGATGATGAATGAGGAACGGACTTCATGAACGACCAGCACGACCACGGAGCACTCGGCGACGCCGAGTACGCGGAGTTCATGGAGCTCGCCGCGGTAGAAGGGTTCGACCTCGAGGACGTCGAGGGCGCCATCGAGGAGGCGGGCCACGGCCCGCTGCCCGTCCTCGCCGTCGTCGGCCGCCCCAATGTCGGCAAGTCGACCCTGGTGAACCGCATCATCGGCCGCCGCGAGGCCGTCGTCGAGGACAAGCCCGGCGTCACCCGCGACCGCGTCACCTACGAGGCCGAGTGGGCAGGCCGCCGCTTCAAGGTCGTCGACACCGGCGGCTGGGAGCAGGACGTCCTCGGCATCGACGCCTCCGTCGCCGCCCAGGCCGAGTACGCGATCGAGGCCGCCGACGCGGTCGTCTTCGTCGTGGACTCCACGGTCGGCGCGACCGACACCGACGAGGCCGTCGTCAAGCTGCTGCGCCGGGCCGGCAAGCCCGTCGTGCTCTGCGCCAACAAGGTCGACGGACCGAGCGGCGAGGCGGACGCCACCGCCCTGTGGTCGCTCGGCCTCGGCGAGCCGCACCCCGTCTCCTCCCTGCACGGCCGCGGCACCGGCGACATGCTCGACGCCGTCCTGGAGGCGCTGCCCGAGGCCCCGGCCCAGACCTTCGGCACCGCCGTCGGCGGCCCGCGCCGCATCGCGCTGATCGGCCGTCCGAACGTCGGCAAGTCCTCGTTGCTCAACAAGGTGGCCAACGAGGACCGCGTCGTCGTCAACGAAATGGCGGGCACCACCCGCGACCCCGTCGACGAACTGATCAAACTCGGCGGCGTCACCTGGAAGTTCATCGACACGGCCGGCATCCGCCGCCGCGTCCACCTCCAGGAGGGCGCGGATTACTACGCCTCGCTGCGTACGGCCGCGGCCGTCGAGAAGGCGGAGGTCGCGGTCGTCCTGATCGACGCGAGCGAGTCCATCAGCGTCCAGGACCAGCGGATCATCACGATGGCCGTCGAGGCGGGCCGCGCGATGGTGGTCGCCTTCAACAAGTGGGACACACTCGACGAGGAGCGCCGCTACTACCTGGAGCGCGAGATCGACACCGAGCTCGGTCAGATCTCCTGGGCCCCGCGGGTCAACGTCTCCGCCCTCACCGGCCGCCACATGGAGAAGCTGGTCCCGGCGATCGAGACCGCGCTGGCGGGCTGGGAGACGCGTATCCCGACGGGCCGGCTGAACGCCTTCCTCGGCGAGATCGTCGCCTCGCATCCGCACCCGATCCGCGGCGGCAAGCAGCCCCGCATCCTCTTCGGCACGCAGGCCGGCACCAAGCCGCCGCGGTTCGTGCTGTTCTCCTCCGGCTTCCTGGAGCACGGCTACCGCCGCTTTGTGGAGCGCAGGCTGCGCGAGGAGTTCGGCTTCGAGGGCACGCCGATCCACATCTCGGTGCGGGTGCGCGAGAAGCGCGGCCGCAAGAAGTGACCTGACGTCGGTGATCCGACGTCGGTGATCCGACGTCGGTGATCCAACGACAAAGGGCGCTGCCCCGGACCGTTCACCAGGTCCGGGGCAGCGCCCTTTGTGTCGTACGTACCGGCCTCAGACCCCTCGCCGGGGCGCCGGCGGCAGCGCCGGCCGCAGGTTCCCGTGGTTCGGCCGGCTCGTCGGGTACGGCTGCCAGCCCGCCCCCGGGTGCGCCCTGTGCAGCCCCGTCCCGAAGCCCTTGAAGCCGAGATCCTCCTCGCCGCTGCGGTCGCCGGGAAGCGTCCGGAACGCTCTGCGGAACTCGGAGTACAGCGCGTCGTAGATCGGCGTGGAGGAGTGGCCTCCCGAAGCCTCGTGCGCGGGGCGCATGGCCGGGATGTGGCTCTGGTACGGCTGGCGGGAGGGGTCGTATGAGTGCACGTACCTGCAACGACGCCGCCGACCGGGGGATGCGGGCTGGGTGGTGCTGCATTCTTCCGGCGGAAGTACGCAGACGTGCGCCGGGGGCGTGTCGGTACGCCCCCGGCCGGTCTCCCGCTCCCGCTCAGGTGCCGGCGAGCGGCATCGCGGCGGCCACCAGTCGGCCGCCCGACGCGGCCTTCTCCAGCGCCTGGCGCAGCAGGTCCTCGCGCGGCTGCTGGCCGATCGAACCGACCGGGGCGGCGAACACCAGGACCGTGTGCGACCGGTTGGCGGCCGCCCGCCAGCCGTCGGTGACCTGGAGCGGCTGGTGGGCCTGCCACCAGGCGACCGGGCTGCCGCCGCCGGTGCCGGGCTGGAGCACGGCGTGCAGCTGGCCCATGGCGACGAGCACCGACCAGCCGGGCAGCAGGGACGGCCGCTGGTTGACGTCGGAGATCGGCACGAAGCCCTGCTCGATGAGGAGCGGCAGGAAGTCGTCGCCGCCGTTGCCGGTGGTGCCGGGACGGGCGATGGGTGCGGTCGGTTCGACGACCAGCGCCGGGTGCAGCTCACCGTTGATCAGCACGAGTCCGCTGGTGATGCCGAGGACGGCCTGTCCGGGCGCGCCCTGGGGACGGTCCTGCGCGGCGTTCGGGTCCTCGCCGGTGATGGACCGTACGGCTCCCTGGAGCTGGTCCTCGGCGACCTGGACGACCTGCGAAGGGATGCAGGTGGCGTGGGCGAAGGCGAGAACGGCGGTCTCGTCGCCGACGAACAGGACGGTGCTCGTGCGCTCCTGCTCGGAGTCGCCCGGAGTGCGGCAGGAGGTGCAGTCGTAGCTGCCCGGGGCATTCAGGCCGGCCAGCAGCCGGTCGGCTTCTTCGTCGCCGATCTCGGCGCGTACGTCCTCGCTGACGTCGAGCATGCGCGGCACGGGTGGCTCCTCGGACTTGATCTTGTACGCCGGGCGGGTCCCGGCTCATAAAGAACTCAACGGGTGATCTGTGGCAGGGGTCACGCACGGAGAGGAACGGAATCGAACCATCCGACGCAAGCGGTGAGACAGCGGGCGGAATTGACTACTCACCGTCAACAGCTGCTGGATGCACGGAAGTTGACGGCGTGAACCGGCTCACAGATCGGGTCGTCGGCAGGTCGACAAATCATGAAATCAGCGAATCAAGTGGGTGGCCGGATTTCGACGCTACTTCGGGTAATGGGCAACTGGCCTGGAACGACAGGGAATTGGTTGATACCGGAGGGGTGCGCTGCCTAGATTCCTCCGCCGTGTGCAGAGAGCACCGCCCGGGACAGCCCGCCCGGCCGCACAGCCAGTGCGGCAGACCGCACCACCAGCACCACGCACCACCACCTCAGCGGGCTGGGGGGAGCGGACCAGGACGCCGGATGCGTCGAAGGCCGCGCCGCCCGAGGGACCCCGGGTCCTTCGAGAGGGATTTGATGTTCACGAGTTCCCGTTCCATACGCAGGCGTGACACGGCGGCGCTGGTCGGCGCCGCACTGGTGGCGCCGCTGGCTCTGCTCAGTGCGACGTCCGGCACGGCCCAGGCGGCGGACAGCGGGGTATGGGACCGCATCGCCACGTGCGAGAGCGGCGGAAACTGGCACATCAACACCGGCAACGGCTACTACGGCGGGCTGCAGTTCTCCGCCGGGACGTGGCGGGCCTACGGAGGCGGGGCCTACGCGGCCACCGCGGACCGGGCGAGCAAGGCACAGCAGATCGCGGTCGCGACCAAGGTCCAGCGGGCACAGGGCTGGGGCGCGTGGCCGACGTGTTCGGCGAGGGCCGGGGCGTACGGAAGCGCGCCGGAGAAGTCCTCGGCCTACAAGGCCGGCCCGAAGGAGGTCAAGGCCAAGGTCAAGCCGAAGGCCAAGGCCCCGGCGGAGGCACCCCAGCGGGTCCGGGCGCACACCGATCGCGGCAGTGACCGCGACGGGCGCTACATCGTCCGCAGCGGCGACACGCTCAGCGCGATCGCCGCCGCGCACGACACGGACTGGCGCGAGCTGTACGCGGCCAACAAGGCCGTCATCGGCGGTGATCCGAACCTCATCGTGCCCGGGCAGCGGCTCGCGCTCTGACCTGCCGTGCTCCGGCTCCGTCAGGTGGCCCCGTCCGGTTCCGACCGGGCGGGGCCGCGCTCGCCGGGCTCCCCGCTGAACACGACGGAGCCGCGGCGCAGTTCATGGACGAGGACGGTGGTGGAGGCGGCCGCGCCCAGGCCGGACGGCAGCCGTTGCTCCGCGAGGACGACCGCGGCGTCGAGGGTGCGGAGCAGTTCGTACGTACGGGTCGCGACGGCCGGTGACATGCCCTGCGTCGGCTCGTCGACGAGGACGACACGGGCGGACGACAGCAGGGACCGGGAGACCGCGAGCATGCGCTGCTCACCGCCGGAGAGGGTGCCGGCGCGGCGGTCGAGCAACGGCCGGAGGGCCGGGTAGCCGTCCAGAGCGCGCTCGAACTGCCCGCCTCCCGCGGCGATTTCAAGGTTCTCCGCGACCGTGAGGGTGTCGTACACCGCGCGCAGGTCCGGTACGAAGCACAGCCCGCGACGGGCCCGTTCATGCGCGTGGAGCCCGGTCACGTCGGCCCCTCGCCACACCACGCGTCCGGCGGACAGCGGCACCGTCCCGGCGAGCGCGCGCAGCGCGGTGGTACGGCCGGAGCCGTTGCGCCCGAGCAGGACGGTGACGGCACCGGCGGGCACGGCGAGGTCGACGCCGTGCAGGGCCTCCAGCGGGCCGTACCGCACCCGGGCGGCGCGCAGCTCGATCTCCACGGTCATCGCACGATCCGCCCCGCCTCCATGACATGCACGGTGTGCGCGATACGGGCGACGAGATCGAGATCGTGCTCGACGACGAGCACGGCCATCCCGTCGGCCGCCAGCGCCTCGAGGATCCGCGCCAGCGCCCTGACCTCGCCGGAGTCGAGCCCCGCGGCGGGCTCGTCCAGCAGCAACGTGTGCGGCTGCCCGGCGAGCGCCCGCCCCAACTCGACGCGCCGCAGGGCCCCGGTGGACAGCCCGGCGGCGGGCAGACTCCGGACGGGCCCGTCGAGCCCGAGCAGCCGCAGCACGTGCGGAACGGTCGAGGCGTCACGGAGATGCCCCTGCTCGGCGCCGATGCGGACGTTCTCCTCGACGGTCAACGAGGGGAAAACGGCGAGCTGCTGAAAGGTCCGGGCGATCCCGAGCCGGGTGCGGGCGTGCGAGGCGCGCCGGGTGATGTCGACCCCGTCGAGCTCGACGCGCCCGGAGTCGGGCCGCAGGGTGCCGCACAGACAGTGAAAGAGGGTGCTCTTGCCGGCCCCGTTGGCGCCGACGAGCGCGGTGACCTGTCCGGAGCGCAGGACGAGATCAACCCCGTCGAGCGCGACGAACCGCCGGTAGCTGAGCCGCACGGCGCGCGCGACGAGCGTGTGCGCGGTCGGGGGAAGGCCGGGGCGTGGCGGTTTGGTTGGCGCGCCGGGCGCGGTCGGTGGGCTTCCGGCTTCGCCGGAGCCGGCTGCACCGGGGCGTGGAGGGGTGGTTGGCGCGCCCAGCCTGGGCGGTGGACCCCCGCCTTCGCCCGGCGCGGTCGGTGGGCTCCCGGCTTCGCCGGAGCCAAGCCCAGCAGCCTTGGCTGCCGGCTCGGCTTCACGGCCGGCCTGTGGACTCGCGGCGCGGCCCGGCCGCGGCGGCGTGGTTGGCGCGCCCAGAGTGGGCTCCGGGCCGCCGCCTTCGCCGGGCCCGGGCCCGGCTGCGCCGGGGCGTGACGGTTCGGTTGGCGTGCCGGGCGCGGGTGTTGAGCTTCCGGCTTCGCCGGAGCCGGGCGGCGCGGCCGTGGGCGGTTCGCCGTCGCCGTCGGTGCCGGTGCCGGTGCCGTTGGCTTTGCGCCCGGGCCGTGGGGCCGCGGTTTCGCCAGGTCCTGCGGCATCGGTCTCACGGCCGGGTCGTGGACTCCCGGCTTCGCCGTAGCCGAGTCCGGCAGTCGTGTCTGCCGACTCGGCATCACGGCTGGGCCGTGGGGCCGCGGCGTGGCCAGGGTCCGGCTGTGTGGTTGGCGCGCCCGGCGCGGGTGGTGGGCCGCCGGGCTCGGCGGCGGCATCACGGCCGGGCCGACGGCCCGTGGCGGAGACGGCCGTCTTCGGCCCGTGGCCCGGGCCCGCGGCCCCGCCGGGCTCGCCGGGCTCGGCGGTGAGCACGCCCCGAGGCTCGGCCCCACGGCGGGACAGCAGGCCCAACACCCGTGACGGCAGATCAGGCAGGCGGCCGATCAGGATCGCCAGGATGCCGATGACCGCCGCCGCGACGCCGCCGCGGGTGCCGGCGTCCAGGCCCACCAGGAGCGCGGCCGCGGCAAGCGGGGCAAGGAGGTTGTCCGCGCCCAGGACCACGATCGCGGCGAACCAGAGCAGGCCGACCACCGGGTCGTACGCCTCCGGGTCGAAGGCGCGCAGGCCCATGCCGAGCAGACCGCCGCCCAGGGCCGCGAGCGCCGCGCCCGTGACGAAGGCGAGGAGTTTGAGCGCGGGCACCGGGATGCCGGATGCCGACGCGCCCGGTTCGTGGTCGCGGAGTGCCGCGAGCGCCCGGCCCGTCCGGCCCCGCCGCAGGGCCGCCACGGCGAGCAACGCACAAGCGAGTACCGCCAGTTCGATGACGTAGAACGCGCGGTCGGACATCAGGCCCGCCGGGCGGGACAGCGACAGACCCGCCGTCGCGTACGGCTGCGCGAAGACGAAGCGGCTCACCCCGACGCCGACCGCCAGCGTCGCGAGCGCCAGCGCGAGTCCGTGGCGGCCGATCGCCGGCCAGCCGGTGAGCAGCCCGAGCGGCGCGACCAGCAGCACCGCGACGACCAGCGCGAGCAGTTCGGGCATCGCCGGGAGCCCGGGGAAGCGCCCGGCCGCCAGCAGCGCCGTGAACAGCGCCCCCAGGCCCGCGTACGCCGCCTGGCCCAGCGAGATCTGGCCGCCCCGGCCCGTCACGACCACCAGCGACAGCAGGATCACGGCCAGCGCAGGCACCTGGATCGCGGTGTGCAGGTCCCTGCCCGCGAAGCCCAGCGGCAGCAGGAAGAGGATCGCGGCGACGAGCCACGCGACGCCCGGGACCCGTACCGCCGGCGCCGTCGCGCGGGCCAACGAGCCCTGCGCCCCGATCCCCGGCAGTACCAGCGCCGCGATCAGCAGGGCGACGACGAAGAGATTCGCGCCCACCGCCTGGAGCAGCGGTTCGCCCCAGCCCGACGGGTGCAGCCGGGTCAGCTGGGCCTGTGCCACGCCGATCGCCAGCGCCGCGGCCACCGCCACCGGCAGGCTCCGCATCCGCGCGATCACCGCGACCGCGATGACCTCGACGACCAGCAGGGGCAGCCCGTACGGATCGAGCCGGACGTATGGCGCGAGCAGCACCCCGGTCAGCCCGGCCGTGAACGAGCCGAACGCCCACCCCACCGCCGACACCCGGTCCGCGTCGATCCCGCCCAGCGCCGCGAGCGGACGGTTGTCGACGACCGCCCGCAGCTCACGCCCGAACGGCGTCCACCGGGTGACCGAAGCGACCAGCGACGCCAGCACCAGGACCGCCGCCAGCTGGGCCCACGGATCGTCCGGCAGCAGCTTCGGCGCGTCCGCCCGCGCCCCGGGGCCCCACACCAGCGCCGCACCACCGACCAACAGCACGAACACACCGATGGATGCCACGAGAGCCCGTGCCGGGTCCACCTCCAGAATCGCGATGGGACGGAAGACGAGCCGGTCCAGTACGAGCCCGATCCCGGGTGCCACGACCAGCAGCGTCACCGCAGCGGCGAGCGGCAGCGGCCAGCCCCACTCCACCGCGAACTCCCGCAGCACATACGCGCAGACCATCGCGATCGCGCCCTGCGCCAGATTCAGCACGCCGGTCGCCCGGTAGGTGACGATCAGTCCGATCCCGGTGAGCGCGGCCGCGCTTCCGACCGCGAGCCCCGCGAGGGTGAGGTCGTACGTCAGTGAGCTCACCCGTCAGGTCCTGGGCTCGCACACGGGACACGGGTCCAGTTCACGGTCCCCGACCGGCTCGGCCTCCGGTTTCCCGGCCACCAGCGGACAGTCCGGCCGGTGCGCCAGCGTTCCGCCCGGCACGCACAGCGGCGGCCCGTCCGACGACGGCGCCTGCCGCGGCGGCACGTCCCAGGACGGCGAAGGCTCCTCCGTGCCGGCCGAGGCCGAAGGCCGTACGTCCGTGGAGCGAAGCGCCGCCGCGAGCAGCACCGCCCCCGCCACCAGCAGTGCCGCGCCCGGCACCGTGCAGGACGCCAGGTAGGGAATCTGCCGCTCGGCGAACCGCTCGCCCGACACCCCGTACCAGCCGATCACGCTCAGCACGGCGCCACCGGCGGCAGCCGCGAGCCCGCCCCACCACAGCAGTCGGGACATCGGCATCGCACGGCCCTCCCGGGTCTGGTGACGGTCTGGTGATGTACGCCGATTCCTTGCACTATGCCCTGAACCGACAGACGCTGGAAGCCGACAACCGGTGGTGAGCCAGATGGTCCACGTCAGGCACTCAAGAACCGCGGCATGGGCGGCCGCCGCCGTGCTGGTACTCGTACCCGCCACGGCGGCATGCTCCGACAACGGCGACGGAGGCTCCGGCAGCTCTCCGACTCCCACCGCGACGGCCACGACGGCCCCGCCCACCGAGCCCGGCACCAGCCCTCCGGCCGGTGAGGGCCCCGCCGACCCCGCCGCGGCCGAGGCGGAGATCGAGCAGAACTGGACGACCTTCTTCGACCCCGAAGCGAGCACGGAAGCCAAGGTCAAGGTGCTGGAGAACGGCGAAGACCTGCGTCCGCTGCTCGCTGCCTTCGGCGGCGACAAGAACGCCGCGCAGTCCTCCGCGAAGGTCACGGACGTGCAGTTCACCTCGCCCACCGAGGCCACCGTCACCTATGACCTGCTGGTCGGCGGCGCTCCCGCGCTGCCCGGCTCCAAGGGCACATCGGTCTACCAGGACGAGACCTGGAAGGTCTCCGTGAAGACGCTGTGCGCCCTGGTCAAGCTCAGCGGCAATGCGGCCGCACCGGGCTGCTGAAGCCCTGCTGCTCGCGGCGCTCCTGATCGGGAGCGCGGCCTGCGGCAGCCGGCTGCCTCAGAGCGCGTTCGAAAGCGGCGCGTCGCCCACGTCACCCGCTCGCAGCAACGCCGCCGAACCGATCCGCGTCGGCGTCATCGCCAGCGCCACCAGCCCGGTCGGGGGCGCAGCCTTCACCGGCCCCGGCGAGGGAGCGAAGGCCTACTTCGACGCGCTCAACGCGAAGGGCGGCGTCGACGGCCGCCGTATCGAGGTGATCACCTGCGACGACGGCGGCAGCGGCGTCGGCAACAACGAATGTGTGCACAAGCTGGTCGACGAGCGGAAGGTGTTCGCCCTGGTCGCCACCGCCGCCCTCGACTACGCGGGCGCGCCGCTGGTCTCCAAGGCCGGCGTCCCCGACATCGGCGGCCAGCCGATCGGACCCGCGTACGACACCTATCCGCATCTGTACGGCATCTACGGCAGCCTCGCGCCGCGCAACGGCACGACCGGCTGGGGCGGCACGCTGTACGGCGGCACCGAGGTGTACCGCTACTTCAAGACCACACAGGGCGCGCGCACCGCCGCCGTCGTCTCCTACAACCAGGCATCGTCCGCCGCGTACGCCCGGCTGATCACCGACGGCCTCAAGGCCGAGGGCTACCGAGTCGTCGCCGAACAGGTCGACTTCGCGCTGCCGAACTTCCGCGCCGTCGCCGCCGACATCAAACAGCAGGGCGCCGACCTGGTCTTCGACGCGATGGACACACACGGCAACGCGCAGCTGTGCGAGGCGATGGACGCCGTCGGCGCACGGGTCACCGCCAAAGTCACCAACGTCCAGAACTGGTCGTCCTCCGTGGCCCGGGACTTCAAGGACGCGTCCGCCTGCCGCAACGCCCTGTGGGTCACCGGATCGAGCCGCAACTACGAAGCCACGGACCAGCCGGCCGTCCGCGCGTTCCGCGACGCGATGAAGGCGAAGGGCGGCGAACTCTCGCAGTGGCAGCTGGAGGGCTGGGCCGCCGCGATGTGGTTCACCGACGCCGTCAAGTCCTGTACGGCGGACCTCACCCGGGCCTGCGTCGAACGGTTCGTCAGCCGGTCCGAGCCGTACACCGCCGACGGACTGCTGCTGCCCGTCCGGTACGAACGACTCGCCGAACCCCCGAAAACCCGCAACACCTGCCTGTCCGTCGCCCGCTGGCAGGACGGCCGCGGCTGGGTCACCCAGGGCGGCGAGATGACCGAGAACTGCTTCGATGTGCCCCAGCTCCCGTATCGGCCATAGCGGCGAAGTAAAGTCGGTCTGTACAGAAAGAGACCTGGGGGATGCAGCGCCGTATGCATATTTCGTTCCTGCTCCACAACGCGTACGGCATCGGCGGCACGATCCGCACGACCTTCACGCTGGCCCAGACGCTGGCCGAGCGGCACGACGTCGAGATCGTCTCCGTCTTCCGCCACCGTGACGAGCCCGCCATGGGCGCTCCCGCCGGCGTCACCATGAAGCACCTCGTCGACCAGCGCAGGCACAGCCCCGGTTACGACGGCGACCACCCCGACCAGCGGCGGCCCGCCAAGGTATTCCCGCGCGGCGACGGCAGGGTCAAGCAGTACAGCAGGCTCACCGACGACCGGATCGCCGCGCATCTCGGATCGCTCGAGGCCGATGTCGTCGTCGGCACCCGCCCCGGGCTCAATGTGCACATCGCCCGCCAGACCCGGCGCGGGCCGGTCCGCGTCGGCCAGGAGCACCTCACGCTGGACAGCCACGGTTACCGGCTGCGCCGGGAGATCGCGCACCGGTATCCGCTGCTCGACGCGGTCACCACGGTCACCGACGCGGACGCCCGCGCCTACCGGGCGCGGCTCCATCTGCCCGGCGTACGGATCGCGGCCGTGCCCAACGCCGTGCCGATGCCCGCCGTCCGGCCGGCCGACGGCTCCGGCAAATGGGTCGTCGCGGCCGGCCGGCTGACCAAGGTCAAGCAGTACGACCTGCTGGTCAAGGCCTTCTCCAAGGTGGTCGCCGCCCGCCCCGACTGGCGGCTGCGGATCTACGGCAGCGGCGATGCCACCGGCAACGAGCGGAACGCGCTGCGCGCCCTCATCGAAGAGCGCCAACTGCACAACCACGTCTATCTGATGGGGCCCGCCAGTCCGCTGGAGGCGGAGTGGGTCAAGGGCTCGATCGCCGCCGTCACCTCCACCCACGAGTCGTTCGGCATGACGATCGTCGAGGCGATGCGCTGCGGGCTGCCGGTGGTCTCCACCGACTGCCCGCTCGGACCGCGGGAGATCATCGAGGACGGCGTCGACGGCCGGCTCGTGCCGGTCGGCGATGTGGACGCCGTCGCCGACGCGCTGCTCGGACTGGTCGAGGACGACGAACTGCGGCTGCGCACCGGCCGGGCCGCGCTCGCCGCCTCCGCGCGCTTCGACCCCGCGCGGATCGCCGAGCGGCACGAGGCGCTGTTCACGGAGTTGGTCGCGCGCCCCGGCGGCCGCAGCGCGCTCCGGGACACCGTGCACCATGGCCGGGCCGCGGTGTTCGGCGGTGCGTACGCAATGCGGTATCTGGCCGCCGCGACGATCCGGAAGGCCAAAAAGACCTCATGACCACGACCGAACAGCAGGCCCTGCGGGCGGACTGCGTGGCCGGCGCCGACGGCGCGCTTGCCTTCACCGTCGCCGGGCAGCAGGCGCCGCTGGTGCTGAAGCGCCGCGGCGCCGACGACGAGTGGCGACTGCCGCTGACCGTCTCGGACGACGGCACCGCGCGCGCCGAACTGCCCGCCGACGCCGAACTCGCCGAAGGCCACTGGGACATCCGTACGGACCAGGACGACGCCGTGGACGCGGGCGTCCGGGATCTGCGGACGATCATCGGCCGCGTACCCGCGACCGGCCGCCCGGTCGCCGCCCGCATCCCGTACGCCACACCGGAGGGCCGGCTCGCGGTCCGCAGCTGGCTGCGGATGCCGCACGCCGAGGCGGGCGACATCGGCTGCGCGCCCGGCCGTTCCACGATGACCGTCGAAGGTGTGCTGTACGGCGCCGAGTTGGCCGAGAGCGCCGTGGCCGAGGCCCGGCTGCGCGGCACCGACCGCGTACACCGGCTCGAGGTCACACGCGAGGGGCCCGCCTTCGCCTTCACCGTTGCGTACGAGTCGCTGATCGAGCAGCCCGTGCCGAAGGAGCAGTGGTGGGACCTGTGGCTGCTGCCCGCCGAGGACGCCGCCGGGACGCGGATCGCCCGCATCCTCGACGACGTCTGGGACAAGAAGGTGATCTTCTCCTATCCGCCGCTGCTGACGGACACCTTCCGGGCCATCCCCTGCTACACGGGCGACAACGAGCTGTCCGTACGCGTCACCGCAGTGGCGCGAAAAACGCCCTGACGTCCTCGACCAGCAGCTCGGGCACTTCGAGCGCGGCGAAGTGGCCGCCCCGGTCGAACTCCGTCCAGCGCACGATGGTGTTGGTCTCCTCGGCGTACCGCCGGATCGCCACGTCCTCGGCGAAGTTCGCGACGCCGGTGGGCACTTCGGAGCGTGTGGTGGGGAACCAGTCGCCGGTGTGCCCGTTCTCGTAGTACATCCGGGCCGCCGAACCTGCGGTGCCGGTCAGCCAGTACAGCATCACATTGGTGAGCAGCCTGTCCCGGTCGACCGCGTCCTCCGGGAGCTCGGCGGAGGCATGGGTCCACTCCTTGAACTTCTCCATGATCCAGGCGAGTTGTCCCACGGCGGAGTCGGTGAGGCCGTACGAGAGAGTCTGCGGCCGGGTCGACTGGATGGCGTTGTAGCCGAAGCCGTCGCCGGTGAACTTGCCGATGGCGGCCAGCCGAGTCTTCTCCGTGTCGGTGAGCTCGGCCAGGATCTCGTCGGGCACCGGGCCGAGCGGGATGAAGCCGACGGACGCGGCATTCACATGCACGCCGACCACGGCATCGGGTGCGGTCCGGCCCAGCGTCGGCGAGATGATCGCGCCGAGATCGCCGCCCTGGGCGCCGTACTTCTCGTAGCCGAGCCGCCGCATCAGCTCGGCCCAGGCCCTGGCGACCCGGCTCGCGTTCCAGCCGGCTTCCTTGGTCGGGCCGGAGAAGCCGAAGCCGGGGATGGACGGGACGACCAGGTGGAAGGCGTCGGCCGGGTCGCCGCCGTGGGCGCGCGGATCGCTCAGCGGGCCGATGACATCGAGGAACTCGACGACGGAGCCCGGCCAGCCGTGTGTGAGAACCAGTGGCAGGGCGTCCGGCTCCGGGGAGCGGACGTGCAGGAAGTGCACCTGCGCGCCGTCGATCTCGGTGGTGAACTGCGGGAGTTCATTGAGCTGCGCCTCGTGCTTGCGCCAGTCGTAGGCGGTGCGCCAGTACTCGGCGAGCGAGTGGAGGTAGGGGAGGGACGCGCCGTACGCCCAGCCGGCGTCCGGCAGTTCGTCGGGCCAGCGGGTGCGGGCCAGACGATCGCTCAGATCGTCGAGCTGCGCCTGGGAAGTCTCGATCCGGTACGGCCGGATCTCCTGGTGTGCGCTGTTGTCTGCCATGTCCCTCACGGTACGCAGACTTGCGGACAGCCGCTGTCCTCAATGGCTGGCAGACTCAAGACCATGTTGGAGACCTCGGCAAGACTGCTGCGCCTGCTCTCCCTGTTGCAGGCCCACCGCGAATGGTCCGGCGCCGATCTGGCCGACCGGCTCGGCGTCACGCCGCGCACCGTACGGCGCGACGTCGACCGGCTGCGCGAGCTCGGCTATCCCGTCAACGCCAGCCCCGGCACCGGCGGCGGCTATCAGCTCGGCGCGGGGGCCGAGCTGCCGCCGCTGCTGCTGGAGGACGACGAGGCGGTGGCGGTCGCGGTGGCCCTGCGCACCGCCGCGGGCACCGGCATCGAAGGCATCGGCGAGACCTCCGTCAGCGCACTGGCGAAGCTGGAGCAGGTGCTGCCGAACCGGCTGCGGCGGCGGGTGAGCGCGCTCAACGCCTTCACCGTGCCGATGCTGCGCGCGCAGCACGAGCGGCTCGACGCCTCCGTCCTCACCGAACTCGCCAACGCCTGCCGGGACAGCGAGCGGCTGCGCTTCGAATACCTCGACCACAGCGGGGCGACCAGCCGCCGCACCGTCGAACCGCACCGCCTGGTGTGCACCGAGCGCCGCTGGTATCTCGTCGGCTGGGACGTGGACCGCGCGGACTGGCGTACGTTCCGGGCGGACCGGATCACGCCGAAGCCGCCGCATGGCCCGCGCTTCCAGCCGCGCACCGGGCCCGCCGACGATCTGGCCGCCTATGTCTCCCGGGGCGTCTCGACCCGCGCGTACGCGGAACAGGCCGTCATCCGGCTCCATGCGCCCGCGGACGCCGCCGCGCAGATCATCAGCCCGTCCGCCGGTGTCCTCGAAGCGGTCGACGACACCAGCTGCCTGCTGCGCACCGGCGCAGCGAGCCTCGATGTGATGGTGATCCATGTGATGCTCATGGGCGTCGACTTCGAGGTGGTGGAGCCCAAGGAGCTCACCGAGCACATCAGGACGGTGCGGGACCGTCTGTCCCGGGCCCTCGGCTGATTGCCTCCGGCTCGTCCATCCCGTGTTCCAGGGCCGCGAATTCGGGATGGTGCAGATCGAAGGCCGGCGACTCGGTGCGGATCCGGGGAAGGGTCAGGAAGTTGTGCCGCGGCGGCGGACAGGACGTCGCCCACTCCAGCGACCGCCCGTACCCCCACGGATCGTCGACGTCGACCTTCTTCCCGTACTTGGCCGTCTTCCAGACGTTGTAGAGGAACGGCAGCGTCGAGATGCCGAGCAGGAACGAGCCGATGGTCGAGAAGGTGTTGAGGGCCGTGAAGCCGTCCGCCGCCAGATAGTCGGCGTACCGCCGCGGCATACCCTCGGCGCCGAGCCAGTGCTGGACCAGGAAGGTGGCGTGGAAGCCGACGAACAGCGTCCAGAACTGCATTTTGCCGAGCCGCTCGTCCAGCATCTTGCCGGTGAACTTGGGCCACCAGTAGTAGAAGCCGCCGAAGGTCGCGAAGACGACGGTGCCGAAGACCACGTAGTGGAAGTGCGCCACCACGAAGTACGAGTCGGTGACATGGAAGTCCATCGGCGGCGACGCGAGGATCACCCCGGTGAGCCCGCCGAACAGGAACGAGACCAGGAAGCCGATCGCCCACAGCATCGGCGTCTCGAAGGACAGCGAGCCCTTGAGCATCGTGCCCGTCCAGTTGAAGAACTTCACTCCGGTCGGGACCGCGATCAGGAAGGACATGAAGGAGAAGAACGGCAGCAGCACGGCCCCGGTGGCGAACATATGGTGTGCCCACACCACGATGGAGAGCCCGGTGATGGCCATCGTCGCGCCGACCAGCGTGAGATAACCGAAGATCGGCTTCCTGGAGAAGACCGGCAGGATTTCGGTGACGATACCGAAGAACGGCAGCGCGATGATGTAGACCTCCGGATGGCCGAAGAACCAGAACAGGTGCTGCCACAGCAGCGCCCCGCCGGACTCCGGCTGGAACACCAGCGATCCGAACTGCCGGTCCGACTCCAGCACCAGCAGCGCCGCCGCGAGCACCGGGAAGGCGAAGATCACCAGGATCGAGGTGAAGAGCACGTTCCAGGTGAAGATCGGCAGCCGGAACATCGTCATGCCGGGCGCGCGCATCCCGACGATGGTGGTGATGAAGTTGACCGCGCCGAGGATGGTGCCGAAGCCGGAGAGCGCGAGCCCCATGATCCACATGTCGGCGCCGATGCCGGGCGAGCGCTCCAGCGAGTTGAGCGGGGCGTAGGCGAACCAGCCGAAGCTCGCCGGCCCGCTCGGGACCAGCAGCGAGCCCAGCACGATCAGCCCGCCGAAGAGATACAGCCAGTACGAGAGCATGTTCAGCCGCGGGAAGGCCACGTCGGGCGAGCCGATCTGCAGCGGCATGATCTCGTTGGCGAAGCCCGCGAAGGCCGGGGTCGCGAAGAGCAGCAGCATGATCGTGCCATGCATGGTGAACGCCTGGTTGAACTCGTCGTTGGTCATCAGCTGCAGCCCGGGACGGGCCAGCTCGGCGCGCATCATCAGGGCCATCAGCCCGGCGATCAGGAAGAAGAGGAACGAGGTGATGAGGTAGAGATGCCCGATCTTCTTGTGATCGGTGGTGGTCAGCCAGTCCACGAACACCCGGCCCGGACGGCGTCCCGGCACGGACTCTGCCGTGGCCTCGGCGGTTTCCGTCTCCGTACCCATCACTGCCCCCTCGCTGTCCGCGGCTCGGGCCTGTTCTCGTAGGTGTCGGGCTCGGGCCATGATGCTCGCCACCTGGGCCGGCCCGACAGAGTGCGTACGAGCCGGGATGCGCCTGGGACCGCTTCCCGGAAGGCTGGTACGGCTGTGCGGACACTCGAACACACGGGGGGATTGTGTAAGGAACCCGTGAATTCTCCACGGTCCGTCAATTCGCCCTCCGGTGCTTGGCCCGGACAATTCCACGCGGGAATTTAGCATGATCGGCAAGAGCTACGGAATTACCGCGCTGGCAGTGTTGAACTGCTCGTTCGAGTGACGGAGTTTGCGCTGAACGCGTGTCGTGATCCTGTGACAGAAGCGTGACCGGTGAGGTACGCGGGATGGGTTAAGGACGATCGGGCCCCGCTTCCGTCACCGTCCGCTGCCGCCTACGGTGGGTGTCATGGCACCCATACCGACCCCTCCCGTACAGCCCGACGACGCTCCGGATTCCTATGTCGGCCTCTCGGCGGAAGGCGCCGAGCGGCTGGCCCGCGAGCGCGGCTGGACCACCGTCCGGGCGCTGCCGCCCGGCGCGATCATCACGATGGAGTACCTGGAGGGCAGGCTGAACTTCGAGGTGGAGGGCGGCACCGTCATCCGCTGCTGGAAGGGCTGAGCCCGGCCCTGCTGCATACGGCGAAGGCCCCGACCGGGACGGTCGGGGCCTTCGTTGTACGTGCGGCGCTGTCGATCAGCCGCCCGTGACAGGCCGTGACGTGGGCGGACGGCGGCTGCCCGACGGCGTGACCGGCATCCGCTCGGAGCGCACCGTGTGCGGCCGGGTCTGGGCCAGTTGGGCCGTCGTTCTGCCGTTGGGACCTGACGTCCCGCCCACCGTGGCCACCGGCTCGCGGGCCGGACCGTCCTCCGTCGGGCGCTGCGGGAACATCCCGGGCCTCGGGCCGCCCGCCGCGACCGGCAGCGACGGAGCCAGCCTGCGGCGCAGCCGCCATTCGTCCCGCAGCGACAGGATCCAGCGCTCCGCGCGGCCGATCAGCGGCTCGCACCAGGGCAGCGCGAGCAGGATCAGCAGACCGGCCGCCCAGCCGAGCAGCACATCGCTCAGCCAGTGCGTACCGAGATACACGGTGGTCAGTCCGACGCCGAGGGAGACCGTCGCCGACAGGGCCGACAGATAGCGTCTGGCCCGCGGGGTGGTGGCCAGATACGCCAGGATTCCCCAGGTCACGACCGCGTTCGCGGTATGCCCGGAAGGAAATATATCGCCGCCGGCGAAGAGCTCGGCGGATCCGATCTCGGTCGCGTAGTGGGGGCCGAGCCGGCCGAGTCCGATCTTGACGGCGCCCACCGTCACGTTGAGCAGCAACAGCGAGGCGCCGAGCACGAGAAGGGGCCGAAGGGTGTGCTGACGCCAGGAGCGCCAGCCCAGCCAGGCGGCGACCATCACGGCCGTCGGTCCGCGCTGGCCGAGCACCACGAAGTAGTCGAGAAAGGCGTGCAGGTCCGGCCACTGCTGATAGGGCCGGAACAGCATGATCTTCCAGTCGATGATCACCAGCCAGGTCGACGCCAACACGGCGACGACGATGGCGACATAGAACGCAGACGTCCCGCCGAAGAGGGCGAGACGGGTGCGGGTCATCCGCGGGATCTCTATCTTCGGCGGTTCCGGCTCTCGGTCCAGGCGGGCAAAGATGTCGGTACGCACCCAATCGACGTTACAGCGAGTGAGTGTGCGGCTCGGTCGTTCCCGCGGCTTTGTGATGACGATGTGATGTGGAGTAGGTCTCAGAACGGCATTTATTCCAGGCTAATTCGGAAATACGTTGGGCCGTTCGCGCTATTGCCCAGGCGGCCGCTCCCGGGCCTCTTTGTGCGGTACGAATTACAGTTCACCGCCGCCCCGTACGGAATTTTCCTGCTGTTGCCGAGAGCCCAAGATCGATTCAAGCCGGGCGTGGGAGCGTGGCGTACACCACACTGCGGTGTCCTGCGAGGTGAGAGATGGACCACGCGCGCCCGGCCGGAACTCGCGTACGCTGACGGCTCACTCGCCCGTCGATGCCGGACCGCCCTGTGGGACCCGTCCCCGGCTGGCCCGCCGAGGGCGAGGGACTCACTGGGAGGTACGTACATGTACGGGACGACCACGGCCGGAGCACGACTCCGTGCCGTAGGCGGCGGTGCCAACCGCTGGGTCGTCCTTCTTGTTCTCTGCGTCAGCCTGCTGCTCGTCGCCCTCGACGCCACCGTGCTGCATGTCGCCGTGCCCGCCGTCACCGAGGATCTGCGGCCCAGCGGCGTCGAGCTGCTGTGGATCGTGGACGCGTACCCGCTGATCTGCGCCGCGCTGCTGATCCTCTTCGGGACGCTCGGCGACCGGGTCGGCCGTCGCAGGGTGTTGCTGCTCGGTTACGGGATCTTCGGCGCGGCCTCGGCGGTCGCCGCCTTCGCCACCACTCCCGAAGTGCTGATCGGGGCCCGCGCCCTGCTCGGCGTCGGCGGCGCGATGATCATGCCCGCCACGCTCTCGATCCTCCGCGCCGTCTTCCCGGACCGGCGCGAGCGGGCGATGGCGATCGGCATCTGGACCGCGGTGGCTGCGGTCGGCGCCGCCACCGGGCCGGTGCTCGGCGGCTTTCTCGTCGAGCACTTCTGGTGGGGCTCGGTCTTCCTGATCAACATTCCGCTGATGGCCCTGATCCTGCCCATCGGCCGCTGGCTGCTGCCCGAGTCCCGTGGCGACTCCGACGGGCCCTGGGACGTGCTCGGCGCGCTGATGGCCGCGGCCGGCGTGCTCGGCGCGGTCCTCGGAATCAAGCGGCTCGGCGCCGGCGGGGACCTCCTCGACGTGCGTACGGTCTGTCCGCTGCTGGTCGGCGCCGTACTGCTGACCCTGTTCGTGCGGCGGCAGAAGCGCCACAAGCATCCGCTGATCGACATGCGGATGTTCGCCAGGGCCGCCTTCTCCACCTCCGTCGGCTGCATCGTCCTCGCCATGCTGGCGCTGGTCGGCCTCGAGCTGATCGCCGTCCAGTACCTCCAGCTGATCCTCGGTCTCAGCCCGCTGGAGACTGGTCTGCGGCTGCTGCCGCTGACCTTCGCCGCGATGGCCGCCGGCGCCACCGGCTCGTACACACTCCGCCGCGTCGGCCCGCGGCGGATGGTCGGCTGGGGCTTTGTGCTGACCGCGGCCGCCGTGCTGCTGCTGGTGCTGATGGGCCAGCACGACCGGCCACTGCTGCTCACCGTGGGCTTCGTGCTGCTCGGCTTCGGGCTGCAGACCACGCTGTTCGCGGCGTACGAGTCGATGCTGAGCGAGGCCCCGCAGGAGCAGGCGGGCGGCGCGGCGGCGATCGGCGAGACCTCGTACCAGCTGGGCGCGGGGATGGGTATCGCGCTGCTCGGCAGCATCATGAACGCCGCGTATGCGCCCGCGTTCGGCTCGCTCGCCGGAGTGCCGGGCTCGGCCAGTGCCGCCGCGTCCCACTCTCTGGGCGAGGCGTACCAGGTGTCGGACCGGCTCGGCGGCTCGGCCGGAGAGATAGTGCGCTCCACGGCACGCCACTCCTTTGTCCATGGCCTCCATGTCACGTTGCTGGTCAGCGCGGGACTGCTGCTGCTGGGCGCGCTCGCAGCGCTGAAGCTGCCGCGGGTCATGGAGTGCGCCGCGGTGGAGAAGTGCGGGAAGACGGAGAAGACCGGCAAGGCGGAGAAGGCCGGGACGTACCCGCGGCCGCGGCGGTCCGAGGTCTCCATCCCGGCGAGCCGTACGCCCGCCGAGGCGACCGGGTCTGGACGCGCGGCACACTGAGCCGTAACGTCGTCGCGGAGACCAGTAACTAACACTGCTAGTTTTCTGGGCGATCCGCTGTCCGATCTCTGCTCGATCCGCTGTCCGACCGTGATGCGAACCGCGACTCGCTTCAGCGAGCGCCGCCGGAGGCCATGTCATGTCCGCACCCTCGAAGCCCGCGCCCTTCGACGCCGCCGACCCCCTCGGCATCGACGATCTGCTCGCCCCCGAGGACCTCGCGATCCGCGACACGGTGCGCAGTTGGGCCGCCGACCGCGTCCTGCCGTACATCGCCGACTGGTACGAGCGCGGCGAGCTGCCCGGCATCCGCGAACTCACCCGTGAACTCGGTTCGATCGGCGCACTCGGCATGTCCCTCAAGGGCTACGGCTGCGCGGGCGCCACCGCCGTCCAGTACGGACTGGCCTGTCTCGAGCTGGAGGCCGCCGACTCCGGCATCCGCTCGCTGGTCTCCGTACAGGGCTCGCTCGCCATGTACGCGATCCACCGCTTCGGCTCCGAGGAGCAGAAGCAGCGCTGGCTGCCCGGCATGGCGGCCGGCGAGATCATCGGCTGCTTCGGCCTCACCGAGCCCGACCACGGCTCCGACCCGGCCGGTATGCGGACCTACGCCAAGCGCGACGGCTCGGACTGGGTCCTGACCGGCCGCAAGATGTGGATCACCAATGGCTCGGTGGCGGGCGTCGCCGTCGTCTGGGCCCAGACGGACGAGGGAATCCGCGGCTTCGCGGTGCCCACCGACGCCGCCGGCTTCTCCGCGCCCGAGATCAAGCACAAGTGGTCGCTGCGGGCCAGCGTCACCAGCGAACTGGTCATGGACGAGGTCCGGTTGCCCGCCGACGCGGTGCTGCCGGACGTCACGGGCCTCAAGGGCCCGCTGAGCTGCCTGAACCACGCGCGCTACGGAATCATCTGGGGCGCGATGGGCGCCGCGCGCTCGAGCTTCGAGTCGGCGCTGGAGTACGCGCGTACGCGGGAGCAGTTCGGTCGGCCGATCGGTGGCTTCCAGCTCACCCAGGCCAAGCTCGCCGACATGGCGGTGGAACTGCACAAGGGGATCCTGCTCGCGCACCATCTGGGCTGCCGGATGGACGCCGGGAAACTCCGGCCGGAGCAGGTCAGCTTCGGGAAGCTCAACAATGTGCGGGAGGCGATCGAGATCTGCCGCACCTCACGCACCATCCTCGGTGCGAACGGAATCTCGCTGGAGTACCCCGTGATGCGCCATGCGACCAACCTCGAGTCGGTGCTCACCTACGAAGGCACCGTCGAGATGCACCAGCTCGTGCTGGGCAAGGCGCTCACCGGCCTGGACGCCTTCCGGTAGACCGGAGGGGGCCGCGAGCGCCCTGCTCAGCTCTGGTTGCTGCATTTCCCGGGGGCAACCCCCGGACCCCCGGCCGGAAAACCACCGCGGCCTCAGCTCTGGTTGAAGAAGCCGGCGTTGTGCGTACGGCTCGCCGCCTCGCCGCTCATCACCTGCGTGTCCGAAGGGCTCAGCAGGAAAACCCTGGTGGCCACCCGCTCGATCGAACCGCGCAGCCCGAAGGTCAGCCCGGCGGCGAAGTCCACCACGCGCTTGGCGTCGGCCGGCTCCATGGCCGTGAGGTTCACGATGACCGGGACGCCGTCCCGGAACAGCTCGCCGATGCCACGGGCGTCCCGGAAGCTGGAGGGCGAGACGGTGGCGATCCGGCGGCCCGCTTCCTGGGCGGACTCGGAGGCCACGCGCACCCGCGGGTCGGTGACCCACGCGTCGCCCGACTCAGCACCCTCGGCGTACTCGTCGTCGTAGTAAGGCTCGTCGCTGTCCTCGACGAGCCCCAGCCAGGCACTCGCCTTGCGCACAGATCCCATGGACGCCTCCTTTCACTGCAGTGCTCACTGCGGTCTTCCGTCTTTCCGCACCCCTATGGTCGTCCATAGTGCGGATCCCGCGCCAAGTAGATAGTCGCCGTGCAGGGGATTCGTGACGGTACTGGTGCAGAAGATGTGGCGATTCGTCAAGATTCTTCCTCCGTAAGGCCCGTGATCATCGCAAAATATGAAAGTCGGGCCAGATGGGTGACGTCGGGGACGTACGGGTGAACCGGCCACTGGATACGATGCCTGCCGCACTGTCGAACGACTCTCGGGGGACCGTCGTGTTCGGAATCGTCAGACCCTGCACCCACCGGCTCACGGACGGGCTCAAGGCCGAGTGGATGGCCCATCTCTGCGGGCTCTGCCTGGCACTTCGCTCCGACCACGGCCAGTTCGCCCGGGTCGTCACCAACTACGACGGCCTGATCGTCTCGGTTCTGACGGAGGCTCAGGCCGAGCGCACCTCCGCATCGCGGCGCACCGCGGGGCCCTGCCCGCTGCGCGCCATGCGCACCGCGCCGGTCGCCCGCGGCGAGGGCGCACGGCTCGCGGCGGCCGTCTCGCTGGTGCTGGCCTCGGCGAAGATCCGGGACCACGTCGCCGACCGGGACGGGGTGTTGGCCCGCAGGCCGGTGGCCGCCGCCGCGCGCCGGGTCGCCGCCGGCTGGGACAGGGCCGGCGCCCGCACCGGGGCCGAGCTCGGCTTCGACACCGCCGTGCTGCTCGACGCCGTCGACCGGCAGACCGGCATCGAGGCGCTGGCCGGACCGGGCACCGCGCTGCTGACCGTCACCGAACCGACCGAGACGGCGACGGCGGCCGCCTTCGCGCACACCGCCGTGCTCGCCGGACGGCCGGAGAACGGGGCACCTCTCGCCGAGGCCGGAAAGCTCTTCGGGCGGCTGGCTCATCTGCTGGATGCCGTGGAGGACAGGGAAGCTGACGCCGCGTCGGGTGCCTGGAACCCGCTCACGGCCACCGGCACATCGCTGGCCGAGGCCCGCCGGCTCGCGGACGACGCATTGCACGGCATCCGGCTCGCGCTGAGGGATGTCCGCTTCGTGGACGACAAGCTCGTGCATGTGCTGCTCGCGCACGAGCTGCGGACCTCGGTGAACCGGGCCTTCGGCACGACGACCTGCTCGCACCAGGGCTCCGGCGCACCGCAGAATCCGTACCAGGGCGGCGGCTACGGGCCGGGCGGCCAAGGACCGTACGGCTCGAACAACCCCTACGGCGGCGGCAACCCGGGCGTGCCCGGCGGGCCGGGCGGGCTGCCCCCGCAGTTCGGCGGCGGCGAACCGCCCACGCCCAAGCGGCGCGGCTTCCTGGCCGGCTGCGCGGTTTTCACCGGGCTCTTCTGCACCTGCCAGATCTGCTGCGCCAAGGAGTACGAGGGTCCCTGGTCGCGCAAGAAGCGCGAAGGCTGCTGTCGGGACTGCGACTGCCCGGACTGCTGCGACTGCTGCGGTTGCGACTGCTGACCCGACGTCAGTTCAGCGGCGTGAGGGGAGGGGTTGCGTGGTGCGGTGCCGGTGAAGGCACGGGAAAGAGAGAAGCAGCGGGGTCGGCTCGACGGCTCAACAGGACGCGGACCACACGCGACCGAGGTCGATGTGGGAGCGCTTGACCAGCCACTGCTGCGCATGCATGGCCCAAGTTGAACAGGCATCCGTTTCCGCGTCAACTGACCTGCGACGTACGGCTCACAGTCTGGACAGGCTTGACAGCGGCCTGTGCCGAGCGCCTAGCCTCGGCAACGGATCGTGCTGAGGGGCTCGGTCCACCTCGCGTTTTCCGGTGAAGGCATCCCGTGTTCGATCTCTGCATCCACGGAGCCTTCGCATGGCTGTGCCCACAGAGCCTTCGATAGTCGTGATCGGAGCCGGTCCGCGCCCGACCGGCTTCCTTGAGCGGCCGGCCGCCGATCCGCCCGAGTCGTACGCGTCCGCGCGGTCCGCGCTCTGCCTTCTGCGCGATCCCTCCTGCCGTCCCCGGCTCACCGCCTGACCCGCGGTCCTTCCCCCCAGACCGTACGACCAGACCTCGAAGGAACCCCATGTCCGCCATCCGCCCCTTGCACCTGGCCGTCGCTCTCGACGGCCCGGCGCGGTACGACGCCGCGTACTACGTCGCACTCGCCCGGCTCGCCGAGCGCGGCGCACTCGACTTCGTCACGCTCGGCGACTCCTTCGCACGGCCGGGACTCGACGCGCTCGCCGTGCTCTCCCGGGTCGCACCGGCCACCGAACGGATCGGTCTGGTGCCGACCGTGACCACCACACACACCGAGCCCTTCCATGTGTCCACGGCGGTCGCCACGCTCGACTGGGTGAGCCGCGGCCGGGCCGGCTGGCAGGTCGACGTGTCGACCACCGGGGCCGAGAGCCGGCTCTTCGGCCGCCGCCTGCCCGCACCCGCGTCCGACCTGTGGCGGGAGGCCGGCGAGGTCGCCGACGCCGCCGCCCGGCTGTGGGACAGCTGGGAGGACGACGCCGAGATCCGCGACAGAGCGACAGGTCGCTTCATCGACCGTGACAAGCTGCACCATGTCGACTTCGAGGGCGGCACGTTCAGCGTGCGCGGACCGTCGATCGTGCCCCGGCCGCCGCAGGGACACCCGGTCATCGTCGTCGACGGCACGGCCGAGCCGGGCAGGGACGCCGCCGCACGGCACGCCGACGTCGCGCTCATCCGCGCCGGCTCGCCCGAGAAGGCGGCCGCGCTGCGGGACGACCTCCGTCGCCGGGCCGCGGCGCACGGCCGCGACCCCGCCACCCTGCGCGTCCTTCTCACGCTCGTCGTCGACCTCGGCGCGAACGAGTCCGCGCGCGAGCCCGGCCTGGACAGCGGGCCACGGCTCGCGGCCAAGGGCTCGTACTACAGCGGCGGTCCGGTCGACCTCGCCGAACTGATCACCCGGTGGCACGCCCAGGCAGCGGTGGACGGCTTCCACCTCGCGCCGATCGCCCCGCACCGGGACCTGGAGCGGATCGTCAACGGCACGGTCGCACTGCTCCAGCACCGCAGTCTGTTCCGCACCTTCCATCCGGGCGGCACGCTGCGCGAGCACCTGGGCCTCGCCCGGCCGGCCAACCAGTACGCCGTGACCGAGCAGTACGCCGCGACCAGCCCGTACGCCGTGACCACGGAGGCATCATGACGCGACGGCAGATGCATCTCGCGGCCCACTTCCCGGACCCCGGCAACTCCACCGTCTGGACCGATCCCCGTTCCCGCAGCCAGATCGACTTCGCCTCCTTCGAGCATCTCGCCCGCACCGCCGAACGCGGCCTGTTCGACTTCCTCCTGCTCGCCGACGGGCTGCGGCTGCCCGAGCACAGAGGCCGCATCCACGACCTGGACATGGCCGGCCGACCCGAGTCGATCACCGTGCTGAACGCCCTCGCCGCCGTCACCGACCGGCTCGGCCTCGCCGCCACCGTCGACGCCACCTTCAACGAGCCGTACGAACTGGCCCGTCGGCTCGCCTCGCTGGACCATCTCAGCGGCGGACGCGCCGCCTGGCACGTGGTGACCTCCTCCGACGACTCCACCGGAGAGAACTTCCGCAGAGGGGGCTACCTGGACCCGGCCGACCGCCGCACCCGGGCCGCCGAGTTCGTCGCGACGGCCCGCGAACTGTGGGACTCCTGGACGCCGGACGGAACACCGAGGCCCTTCTCCCACACCGGACAGCACTTCACGATCGAGGGCGAGTTCACCGTCCCGCGCTCGCCGCAGGTCCACCCCGTCGTCATCCAGGCCGGCGACTCCGACGAAGGCCGCGAGCTCGCCGCATCCACCGCGGACGTGGTCTTCTCCCGGCACGGCACCTTGGAGGCGGGCCGTGCCTTCTGCGCCGACGTCAAGGGCAGGCTCGCCAAGTACGGCCGGGTCCCCGGCGACCTCTTGGCCATGCCCGGCGTCACCTTCGTCCTCGGGGCCACCGACGCCGAGGCGCAGGAAAAGGCCGCCGAGATCCGCAGACAGCAGGTCTCGCCACAGCACGCGATCGTCGCGCTGGAGCGGATCTGGGGCCGGGACCTGTCCTCGTACGATCCGGACGGGCCGATGCCCGAGTTCGACCCGGACCCGGACCGCGACCCGGGCCCCGACCCGGAGTCGACGTTCGTCCAGGGCCGGGTCGGGGCCGGCGATCCGTCGGCCGTCGCCGCCGAGTTGCGTGCGCTGTCGCAGGCCAAGGGCCTGTCGATCCGGGGGACCGTCATCGAGACGACCAGCAGGCCGTCCTTCATCGGCACCGCGCAGTCCGTGGCCGCGGCCATGGAGGAGTTCGTGACCTCGGACGCGGCCGACGGCTTCGTCCTCGTCCCGTATCTCGTGCCCGGCGGGCTCGACGACTTCGTCCAGCAGGTGGTGCCGCTCCTCCAGGAGCGCGGAGCCTTCCGTACGCGGTACGCCGGCTCGACGCTGCGCTCGCATCTCGGGCTGGGCGAACCCGTGTGGAAAGGTTGACGACATGACCTCCGACGCCCAGCAGGACTGGAAGAACTGGCAGGAACAGCGCACCGCGACGGTCTCGGCGCCACACGGTCCGCTCTCGCTGATCGGCACGTACTGGCTTTCGGACTACCCGGAGGGGCGAATTCCGGCCGTGCCGGGAGGGTGGCGCGAAGAGGGTGAGGACGTGGTGCTGACGGCCGCCGCCGAGGACGGTCTGACCATCGACGGACAGCCGCTGACCGGCGAAATCCGTCTCGCCGCCGACCACGGGCCGATCCACGCGTCCCGGGTCGCGCACGGCGAACGACGACTGGTCGTGATGCGCCGCGAAGGGTTATGGGCGGTACGGGACTTCGACCCCCGATCACCCGCGCGGCAGGCGTTCCAGGGCATCGAGGCCAGCGCGTACGACGCCCGCTGGTCGCTGCCGGGACGGTTCCGTCCGTACGACGAACCGCGCAGCGTACGGGTGCGGAACGCGGACGGACGCGAGCGTGGGCTCGGCCTCGGCGGCGAGATCGTCTTCGAACTCGACGGCGAGGAGCGCACGTTGCAGGTGGCCGTCGAGGCGGACGGCTCGCTCTGGGCCGTCTTCGCCGACGCGACCAGCGGAAATGGAAGCTACCGCTTCCGGTTCCTGCGGCCCGCGCCGCCCGCCGAAGACGACACGGTGACCGTCGACTTCAACCGTTCGCTGCTGCCTCCGTGCGCTTTCGCGGACCACTTCATCTGCCCCTTCCCGCCGCCCGGCAACACCCTCCCGGTCGGAATCGACGCCGGAGAACGGAACCTGCGGAGCGGCTGACCCGTCTGACCCACCGGATGGACTGCACAGCCCCGATGGCCACTTGGCTGCCGGGGCCATGAGTCGTGGGTGCGCGCAGCGGCCGAAAGACGCCCTTGCGCCGGAAGTTGACGCACCGAATACTCCCGAACAGCGCTTGTCAGGAGCACGGCTTGTCCGAAAAGCGAACGTGATTGACATGCTCGCGTCGGAAGTGTTCCATGGCTGCGCCTCACGGGCCCCGAACCCCACAACGGGCCCCCGATTCCCCCATGGAGGAACGACAAGTGAGGATCAAGCGCACCACCCCCCGCAGTGCCACGGCGAGACGTACCCGTCTGATCGCCGTAACCACCGGCCTCGTCGCCGCTGCCGCCATGGCCGTCCCCGCGGCCAATGCCGACCAGGCCGGTACCTTCAGCGCGAACCAGCTCACCGCCGCGAGCGACGCCGTGCTCGACGCCGATGTGGCCGGCACCGCCTGGAACATCGACCCCGCCACCAAGACCCTGCTCGTCACCGCCGACAGCACCGTCTCCAAGGCCGAGATCGCCAAGATCAAGAAGGCGGCCGGAGCCAACGCCGGCGCCATTCGCGTCGAGCGCACTCCCGGCACCTTCTCCAAGCTCATCGCCGGCGGCGACGCCATCTACGCCTCCAGCTGGCGCTGCTCGCTCGGCTTCAACGTCCGCAGCGGAAGCACCTACTACTTCGTGACCGCCGGTCACTGCACCGACGGCGCGGGCACCTGGTACACCAACTCCTCGCGTACCACCACCATCGGCCCCACGGCCGGCTCCAGCTTCCCGGGCAACGACTACGGCCTGGTGCGCTACTCCAACACCTCGCTGTCCCACCCCGGCACCGTCGGCGGCCAGGACATCACCAGCGCCGCCAACGCCACGGTCGGCATGTCCGTCACCCGCCGCGGCTCCACCACGGGCACCCACAGCGGCTCCGTCACCGGCCTCAACGCCACGGTGAACTACGGCGGCGGCGACATCGTCTACGGCATGATCCGCACCAACGTCTGCGCCGAGCCCGGCGACAGCGGCGGCCCGCTCTACTCCGGCAGCAGGGCCATCGGCCTGACCTCCGGCGGCAGCGGCAACTGCTCCTCCGGCGGCACCACGTTCTTCCAGCCGGTCACCGAGGCGCTCAGCGCCTATGGAGTCAGCGTTTACTGAGGCACGACCACCGCAGTAAGCAGCAGTCGAGCCCTCGTCCGTATGAAGGACGGGGGCTCGGCGTCTTGTCGGCTTGTCCGTGTCTGAGAGGATGTCAGAAGGTCGGGCACAGGCGGGACGGGGGTTGCGGGGCAGTGAAACGCATTGGAGTGACCGGCCACCGTGGCATTCCCCCTGAGGCCTACGCCCATATCTCCGCCGGAATGCGCGCCGTGCTCCGCGGTCTCGACGGCTCCATGGAGGCGCTCTCCAGCCTCGCCGCCGGCGCGGACCAGCTCTTCGCCGACATCGCCCTGGACTGCGGGGCGGAACTGACGGTGGTCATTCCGAGCGACGACTACGAGAGCGGCTTCCGGGCGCCGGCCGAACTGGCCCGCTACCAGCAGCTGAGGGGCCGCGCCACGCGCGAGATCCAGCTGGCCTTCCCGTACTCCACCGACGAGGCCTACTACGCGGCCGGCGCCTATATCGCCGACAACTGCGACCGGCTCCTCGCGGTCTGGGACGGCCTGCCGGCCCGCGGCCTCGGCGGTACGGCGGACATCGTGCGGTATGCGCGCGACCGCGGGAAGCCGGTGACCGTCATCTGGCGCGAGGGCCTGGAACGGCCGCCGTACTGAGAACTGCGTCTTCGAACGGCGTCCTCGCTGATGTGGCGTCAACTCCGGTGCCGCACCAGCCAGTCGGTGTGCTGTGGCGACACGATGCGCTCGGTCTCGTACACCGCCGAAGGCCACTGCGCGTCGGAGACCGTGGTCTCCATCGCCGTGTGCATCGCCGCAAGGTCCTCCTCGACCAACGAGTGGGCCGCGATGAGGGGTTGATGGCGGCGGATCTCGCTCCAGGCCAGACACGCGGCCGCCGCGGCCGACAACACCCCTGCCACATGAAGGGAGTCGGCGAGCGAGAAGGTCCGCAGCAGAGCGAAGAACAGCGCAAGCAGCGTGAGCAGTCCGATCGAGACCGACCAGAGCATGGTGACGCGGCGGTAGATGTCGGCGCTCCGGTGGTACCAGTTCCGCTGCTCGATCAGCCGGTCCCTGATGTAGGTCTCCTTGCGTATGCTGAAAGGCTTGGCGCGCAGCTGCCGCATGGCCGTGGTGATCAGCTCCGCGCCGGCCACCTTGGGCACGGTCGTACGCGGATCCTGCCAGCCCACCTTGGTCAGCTCCCGCAGCCCTTCCTCCAGCCGGACCCTGAACAGCTCGTCGGAATCCGGGGAGTTGGCGTCGAGGGCCGAGGCGGCCTCGAAGGGGGCTCCATGGACGGAGTAGCGCCAGCAGACGGACTTGATGAACTCCGCCGCGGAGCGGTTTAGTTGCCAATGCGACTTTGCTCTGCGCCTCGAAGC
Organism: Streptomyces sp. NPDC020681; assembly: GCF_044334895.1. Taxonomy (NCBI): domain Bacteria; kingdom Bacillati; phylum Actinomycetota; class Actinomycetes; order Kitasatosporales; family Streptomycetaceae; genus Streptomyces; species Streptomyces sp. NPDC020681. The sequence goes on from NZ_JBIRTX010000006.1 coordinate 69,309, forward strand.
GCGGTAGCTGATCACCAGCACGCCGGCGTACGCCAACGCGCTGAGTGCGCCCGGTAGTTGGAAGCTGTCAGCGCGTGTCAGGTTCGAGGGGAGCGCGGCCATCGCCGCCCCCACGACCAATAACAGCAGCTGATAGCGGGTGGCGCCGACAGCTTCGCGCTGACGGGCGATGGCTATGGCGTCCGTGTGATGGAAGAGAACCGGCAGATCGTTGTTACGGAACACCATGCTTTGCAGTGGGCCGGGAATCCCGGTCATGTGCACCCCCGTCTGCAGTTTTGTCGTCACTCGTTAGGCGGAATGGCTCGTTCCGTACTCTGCTGCGAGAATGTTATGCAACTCTGCGGCCACAGGTCTTCGACCTGAGTTGCTGCGAGTGGATGTGAGAGTAAAGTCGTGCCGCCGGCATCGCAATGGTGCGTGGTATCTGTGCTGCACACAACAGGTCACAACATCAAGGACGGCCCTCATGACGTTTCAGACTTCCGCCTCCTTCGCCGCTGCGAAGAAGAACAGAGTCCCGCTGGCACAGATCGACGTGCGTGCCGACGACGCCGCCAAGAAGCTGGCCCGGGTCATCCCCGTCACCGCCGGCCGTACCGTGCGGGCCGCGACCTTCAACTCGGCTCTCTAGACTGGGCCTAGACTGGCGGAATGACTGGACCCTTGGTCCCATTCCGCGAGATCGTATTGAAGGTTCACAGCAGATGCGATCTTGCATGTGACCATTGCTATATCTACGAACACGCTGATCAGAGCTGGCGTACCCGCCCGAAGGCGATCTCTGACGAAGCGATTTCCTGGACAGCTCTGCGACTGGCCGAGCATGCCAAGAGACATGCCCTGCCCTCCGTGTCAGTGATCCTGCACGGAGGGGAGCCACTTCTGGCAGGACCCGCACGACTGCGACGCGTCTGTGAGGAGCTCACCAAAGCCCTCGACTCAGTCGCCGAACTCGACCTCAGGATCCACACCAACGGACTGCAGCTCAGCAGCCGCTACCTCGACCTCTTCAGTGAGTACAACCTGAAGGTCGGCATCTCCCTCGACGGCGACCGCGCCGCCAACGACCGCCATCGCCGCTTCGCGGACGGCCGCACCAGCCATCCGCTGGTCCTCAGAGCCGTCGATCTGCTCCGCGAGGAGCGCTACCGCCATCTCTATCTCGGCCTGCTGTGCACGATCGACGTGGCCAACGACCCGATCGCGGCCTACGACGCGCTCGCCGAGCTCGAACCGCCCCGTATCGACTTCCTGCTGCCGCACGCCACCTGGGACGACCCGCCCGCCCGTCCGGACGGCTCTCCCACCGCCTATGCCGAGTGGCTGCTGAAGATCTTCGACCGCTGGGACGCACAGGGCAGGCAGGTGCCGGTACGGCTCTTCGAGTCCGTGCTCTCCACGCTCTCCGGCGGCCCCAGCCTCACCGAGTCCTTAGGCCTGGCACCCACCGATCTCGTGGTCGTGGAGACCGACGGCACGCTGGAACAGGTCGACTCGCTCAAGAGCGCCTACGAAGGCGCCGCGGCCACCGGGTTCGATGTGTTCGCCCACTCCTTCGACGAGGTCGCGGCCCACCCGGGAGTCAGAGCGCGTCAGCTCGGCCTTGCCGGAGTGAGCGAGACGTGCAGGCAGTGCCCGGTCGTACGGTCCTGCGGCGGCGGTCTCTACACCCACCGCTACAGCTCACGGAACGACTTCGACAACACCTCGGTGTACTGCGCCGACCTCGAAGCGCTGATCCGCGGCATCGAGCAGCGCACGGCCGCGGCGACCGTCTCTCCCGCCGTCACTGATCCCGGCGTTCTCGCGGCCCACCACCAGGACCTCACCCGCTATCTGCTCGCCACCGTCAACATCGGGCTCGAAGGACGCGGCGGTGAAGCCTGGCGCGAGGCCTGGGAGCTGGCGGCCGCTCTGGAGGAGCGCTCGGACGCCCTCGACCCGGTCCTCGGCCACCCGTACAGCCTCAGCTGGCTGCGGGACACTCTGGCCGCGCTGCGCGAAGGACGGCCGGAGGCGGCCGAACTCGCGCTCCGGCTGCCCTCGTATGTCGCGACCGCTGTCATCAGAGGCGGGCTCGACGCCACAGTCCGCGTGCCCTGGAGGGACGGCAGGCTCTGGCTGCCCACGCTCGGCGAGCTGCGGCTCGCGGGCTCCGGCGAGCACGGTGAGGCCGAGGTGTGCGCGGCCGACGACGGGTTCCGGGTGCTGATCGCGGGCCAGGAGGCCCGGCACGTACGCATCGACGAGGAGAGCGACGACTGGCTGCCCGTACGGACACTGGGCGGCCAAGGCGCGCCGGCGCTGCGGCTGGACGACCTCGATCCGCACCGCGACTGCTTCGACGCACCCGCGCGCGAGCGGCTCGACTCCCGTGAGGCGGCGCTGTGGGGCGAACGGCTCATCAAGGCTTGGGCCCTGCTCCAGGACGCGGTGCCGCAACAGGCCGCGGAGGCCGCCGACAGCCTGACCACGCTGACACCGCTGACATCGGGCGGGCCGTCGGTCGGCGGGCACGGCTACGGCGCGCTGGGCATGGCACTGCCCGCCACTGCCGAGGAGTTTGCGGTCGCGCTGTTGCGCGGCTTCCGGAGGGCCAAACTGCGTGCCCTGGTCGATGTCACGGATCTCTACGCGCAGGACGGCTGGTGGCAGCATCCGGCGCCCTGGCAGGACGAGCCGGTTCCGTTCTCCGAACTGCTGGCAGGTGCGTACGAGCGGATCGGGCTCGAGGCCTTCGATCCGGACGAGGCCGACCGGGCCGGGCGCGCGCTGGAGACCCTGGAGCGCGCGGCCGAGCTGACGGTCGGCGGGCGGCGCCTGCTGGACGAGCTCCGCAAGGAGCACGGCCGTGGCTGAGCGCCGTGCCGCCGGCCCGCTGGTGGAACGGCTGCGGGAGCTGGGCGTACAGGGCGGCATGACGCTGCTCGTGCACGCCGCGCTGCGCGCCACCGGCCTCGGCGCGGACGCCCTGCGGGACGCGCTGCTGGAGGCGCTCGGCGAGGACGGAACGCTGGTGGTGCCCGCATTCACCGAGGAGAACTCCGACACGTCCTTCTCGTACCGCACCCTCGTACGGGGAATGACACCCGAGCAGGCGGCGGCCTTCCGGGCGGACATGCCGGCCTTCGACCCGGCCGGCTCGCCGAGCCAGGGGATGGGCCGGTTGGCCGAGTCCGTGCGCACGGCCGACGGGGCCATACGCAGCGCCCATCCGCAGACCTCCTTCGCGGCGGTCGGCCGGCGGGCCACGGAATTGCTCGCCAGTCATCCGCTCACCTCGCATCTCGGTGACAGCTCCCCGCTGGGAGCGCTCTACCGGGCCGGGGCCCATGTTCTGATGATCAATGTGGATTTCGACGTCTGCACCGCATTCCATCTCGCCGAATACCGCACCAAAGCACCCCTGCGCACCTACCGTTGTGTGGTGCAGCGACCTGACGGGGGTAAGGAATGGACGGAGTACGAGGACGTCCATCTTGACGACAGTGATTTCGACGCGATCGGCGCCGCCTTCACATGGGGTATGGAGCAGAAGGGACAACTGGGAGGAAGGCCTGCAAGGCTGTTCTCGATCAAGGACGCGGTCGATCATGCAGAGAACTGGATGACCGAAAAGCGGTGTTGATTGTCTGAACGCCAGGGGGATGGAGTGTGTCGGACTCCGTAATGATGAATTCGCCTGCATCAGTCATCGAAGCGGGATGCGGATGCGGGCGTCAGAGGGGACGGGGGTCGTGTGTCGGAACGAGGGCAGCAGCGTGCGGCGGACCATCGGCCGTATTTTTTCTTGAGCTATGCCCATACGCCGCGGTACGGGGCCGGTGGCCCTGATCCGGACATGTGGGTGGAGCGGCTCTTCCGCGATCTTTGCGGCCATGTCATGGCGATGACGGACTTACCGGCCGGCGCGCCCGCCGGCTTCATGGACCGCGAGATCCGGTCGGGGGAGGGATGGTCGGAGCGGCTCGGTGAAGTCCTGGCCACCTGCCGGGTGTTCGTACCGCTGTTCTCGCCGCGGTACTTCGCCAGCGAGATGTGCGGCAAGGAGTGGTACGCCTTCGCCCAGCGGGCGATCTACCACCAGGCGAAGAGCAACCGGCCGGCGGAGGCGATCGTGCCCGCGCTGTGGGTGCCGATGCCGCCGGAGCAACTGCCGGGTCCCGCCGAGCGGTTGCAGTTCAACCACCGGGCCTTCGGCGACCGCTATGTCACCGACGGCCTCTACGGCCTGATCAAGCTGCGGATATTCGCCGAGGAGTACGAGGCGGCCGTCTACGAACTCGCCAAACGGATCGTCGCTGTCGCCGACACTACGCGCGTCAGTTCCGGCAGCCCCGTCGACTACCGGCATGCGCCCAGCGCCTTCGGCAAGCCGACCGGCGGACCCCGGCCGATGCACCTGACGGTCGCCGCGCCCACCCAGCACGAACTGCCCGAGGGCCGCGCGCCCGACTACTACGGCAAACAGTCGCAGGACTGGAATCCGTACCATCCGGACTCCGCACGGCCGTTGGCCTATGTCGCACAGGATTTAGTGCGCTCGCTCAACTACCAGGCCACGGTCTCCTCCTTCGACCACGAGACACCGCCGGATCTCAGCCAGCCGCCCACCCGGCCGGAAATACTGCTCGTCGACCGCTGGGCGCTGGAGGACGACGACCGGCGTCAGCGGCTGGCCGCGTTCGACGCCGAGCCCCGTCCGTGGGTGAGCGTCGTGGTTCCGTGGAACCGCGACGATCCGCAGAGCCGGGTGTCGGAGGCCGAGTTGGTGCAGAAGCTGGAGCGGACCATGCCTCATCAGATGCGGCAGGGCCGTGCCGCCTGCCGCGCGGCCGCCAGAGGAGTGCTCAGCATGGAGGCCTTCGGGCAGATCCTGCCGCAGGTGGTGGAGTCGGCGGCGCAGGAGTATCTGCGGCACGCCGAGGTCTTCCCGCCGACCCCGCCCGCCGGCGCGTCCCGGACCGAACGGCCCAGGCTCCGCGGCCCGATGGCCGAGTACGGCACCACCCAGTACGTCCCCAGCACGCATGGAATCGGCTCCGATGCGGAGGACACGGATGACAGCCAGTCGTGACGGACGCATCGTCACCTTCTATTCGTACAAGGGAGGTACGGGCCGCACGATGGCCCTGGCCAACACGGCCTGGATCCTGGCCGCGAACGGCAAGCGGGTCCTGGCGGTGGACTGGGACCTGGAAGCGCCCGGCCTGCACCGCTTCTTCCACCCTTTCCTCGACCCGTCCACACTCGGCGCCACCACCGGCGTCATCGATCTGATCACCGAGTACGCCTGGGCCGCGATCACTCCCGACGCCGGCCGCCGCGACGACTGGCATGTCGACTACGCGCGCATCCAGCCGCATGCCGTCTCGCTCACACCCGAGGCACTCGGCTGGGAGTTCCCCGACGGCGGCACGCTCGACTTCGTCTCCGCGGGCAAGCAGAACCGCGAATACTCCGCGACGGTCTCCACCTTCGACTGGGACAACTTCTACGACCGGCTCGGCGGCGGCCTGTTCTTCGACGCGCTGCGCGAGGACATGAAGGCCAACTACGACTACGTCCTGATCGACAGCCGTACCGGCCTGAGCGACATCGCCGACATCTGCACCGTCCATCTGCCCGACATACTCGTCGACTGCTTCACCCTCAGCGACCAGTCCATCGACGGCGCGGCCGCGGTCGCCCGGCAGATCGACGAGCGCTACGGCGGCCGGGGCATCAAGATCTATCCGGTGCCGATGCGGATCGACGAGGGCGAGAAGGAGAAGGCGGACGCCGGACGGGCCCTGGCCCGGCTGAAGTTCGACCGCTTCCCGAGCGGTCTGAACGGCGATGACCTCACCGCCTACTGGGGCGCGGTGGAGATTCCTTACCGGCCCTACTACGCCTACGAGGAGACCCTGGCCACCTTCGGTGACGAGGCCGGGCTGACCAACTCGCTGCTCTCCGCCTTCGAACGGCTCACCGCCGTCGTCACCGAACAGCAGATCACCTCCATGCCGACGGTCGGCGAAGAGGTCAGGCTCCGGATCAGGGACGCCTTCACGCGCCGCCGCCCGGCGCTGCCCGCCGACCTCTTCCTCAGCTATGTCGCCGAGAACCGCATGTGGGCGGACTGGGTCGAGTACCAGCTCACCCGGGCCGGATTCCGCGTGGTGCCACGCGATGTCTCGGCCGAGCGCGACCCCGCGGACCAGGACACGGTCGCCGCCGAGAACGCGGCCCGCACCGTCGTGCTGCTGTCCAGCGCCTATCTCAAGTCGTCCCGGGCGGTGGAGGTCTGGTCACGGACCGCGGCCGAGGATCCCGGCGGCAGCCGGCACCATCTGCTGCCGGTCCGCGTCGGCGACGTCCGGCTCACCACGCCGTATATCGACCGCAATCCGGTGGATCTCTTCCGGCTCGACGAGGTGCACGCCACCACGGCGCTGCTGCGCGCACTCGACCGGCCGGTCCAGCTGACCGACAGCACATCGCCGGGACCGCGCTTCCCCGGAACCGTGCCGAAGATCTGGAACGCGCCACCGCGCAACCCCGGATTCACCGGACGCTCCGTGGTGCTGGAGCGGATGCGCGACCAGCTCGGCGGCGGCATGTCGGTGGCCGCCGTGCTGCCGCAGCCGCAGACCCTGTACGGGCTCGGCGGCGTCGGCAAGACACAGGTGGCGCTGGAGTATGTGCACCGCTTCATGGCCGACTACGACCTGGTGTGGTGGATCTCCTCCGAACAGCCCGACGATGTGATCGCCGGTCTGGCCGAGCTCGCCGTACGCCTCGGGGCACAGGGCGGCGAGGACATGGCCGCCGCCTCGAAGGAGGCCATCGACCTGCTGCGCCGCGGCCAGCCGACCTCCCGCTGGCTGCTGGTCTTCGACAACGCCGACGATCCCGAGCAGCTCAAGCAGTTCTTCCCGCCGCAGGGCCCCGGGCACATCCTGGTCACGTCGAGGAACCAGACCTGGTCGCAGTACGGCGACGCGCTGGCCGTCGACGTGTTCCTGCGCGAGGAGTCCATCGAGCATCTGCAGCGCCGCGCCCGCGGGCTGACCATCGAGGACGCCGACCAGGTCGCCACCGCCGTCGGCGATCTGCCGCTCGCCGTCGAACAGGCCGCGGCCTGGATCGCGGAGACCGCGACACCGGTCGCCGAGTATCTGGAACAGCTCAAGGATCAGGCCGCGAGCGTCCTCGCGCTCAACCAGCCCGTCGGCTATCCCGAACCGGTCGCCGCGACCTGGAACGTGTCGATCGAGCGGCTCAAGCAGCGCTCGCCGGCCGCGGTCCGGCTGCTCCAGCTCTGCGCCTTCTTCGCGCCCGAGCCGATTTCCGCCAACCTTCTCTACAGCAAGGAGATGATCGACGCGCTCAAGCCGTACGACGCCTCCCTTCAGGAGAAGCTGGTGCTCGGCCGGGTCATCCGGGAGATCGGCCGGTTCGCGCTGGCCAAGGTCGACCAGGTCTCCAACTCCATCCAGGTGCACCGCCTGGTGCAGGCGGTCATCCGCGCCCAGCTGACCGAGGAGGAGCAGCAGGACGCGCGGCACGCCGTGCACCGGGTGCTCGCGGGAGCGCGGCCCGATGACGACGAGCCGATCGACAACCCCGAGACCTGGGCGCGGTTCAACACCATCTGGCCGCACCTCGGCCCCTCCGAGGCCCGGTACTGCAAGGAGCCCGAGACCCGCCGGCTGATCATCGACCGCGTGCGCTACCTGTGGAAGCGCGGCGACTGGAACACCGCGGCGGCGCTCGCCGACGATGTCCGTGAGTCGTGGCGGGAGATGCTGGGCAACGACGATCTCCAGTACCTCTATCTGCGCTTCCACCTCTCCAACATCTACCGCTCGCAGGGCCGTTATGTGGAGGCCAAGGAGCTGGACGAGGTGACCCTGGAGCGCCAGCAGGCGGTCCTTGGCCCGTCCCATCCGCATACGTACATGACCACCAGCGGTCTGGCGATGGACCTCGGCACGCTCGGCCAGTACGGCAGGGCCATGGAGCTGGCGAACGAGGCGCACGAGGGATTCAGCCAGATCTTCCACGAGTCCCATCCGCGTACGCTCGCGGCCGCCAACAACCTGGCGCTGAACCTGCGCATGGTCGGCCAGTACGCCAGAGCCCGCGAGATCGACCAGGAGGTCTTCGACCGGCGCACCGAAGTGCTCGGGCCGGAGCATCCGTACACCCTCTCCTCGGCCATGAACCTGGCGCGCGATCTGCGTGAGGTCGGCCGGTACGAGGACTCGGTCGCACTGCTCAGCCGGACCTACGAGATCTACAAGGAGCAGCTGGGCCGGGCCTTCCCGGGCACGCTCGCGGCGGCCAAGAGCCTGGCCGTGTCGCTGCGCAGGGCCGGCAGGGTGGAGGACGCGCGGCGGCTGACCACGGCAACGCGCAACCGCTATCGCGCCAAGTACACCTCGGCCAACCCGGACTCGCTCTCCTGCGATCTGAATCTGGCGGCCGACCTGTTCGCGGCCGGCGAGCCGGTCGCGGCCCGGGACCTGGCACAGGAGGTCGTCGACCAGTACATGAAGGTGCCGGGCGAGCGGCATCCGTACACCCTCGCGGCCATCAACAACCTGGGCATCTTCCAGTGGGGCTGCGGCGATCCCGAGTCCGCGGAGGCGCTGCTGCAGAAGGTGTCGAGGACGATGCGCGAGGTCCTGGGCGAGAGCCATCCGCACGCGCTGTTCGCCACCACCAACCTCGCCAACGCCCTTGCGGATCTGGGCAGTCTGGAGGAGGCGCTGGAGATCGAGCAGCGGACGGTGACCCGGCTGCGCGAGGTGCTCGGCCCGCACCATCCCGAGGTGCTGGGCATCGCGTCCAACATGTCGGTCACGCTCGGACTGCTCGGCCGCAAGGACGAAGCGGCGCATGTGCGGGCGGAGACCGTGCAGGAGCTGGTGCGCCAGCTCGGCGAGGAGCATGCGCTGACCCGGATCGCCCGGGACGAGCGCAGGGTGCACCGCGACCTGGAGCCGCTCGCGGTGTGAGCCCGGGGACCCCTGATCCTCTACTGGTCGAGCAGCCAGTTGAGGATCAGGGGGAGCGCGTGGAGCGCGTCGAAGTGCGCGGCGGCCGGTTCTAGTACGGCCGTCGCGCCGGGGATGCGCGCCGCGAGCCAGCGGGAGTGGCCCACCGGCGAGAAGACGTCCTTCTCGCCGTGCCAGAGCATCACCGGGCCCTTGATGTCCGCCGGGTCGAAGCCCCACGGGCTGCGGAAGGCGAGCGCGTCGTCGATCCAGCCGTAGGCGGACGTACGCAGCGCCTCCTGGTAGTTGCGCAGCAGCATGTTCCGGACACCGGCGTCGGCCACCACCATCCGGTCGGAGTCGGTCAGCTCCCGGCGCAGATCGTCGAGCAGCCGGATCGGGTCCTTCCTGATCTCCGCGCCGCGCAGGATGAACCGCTCGGTGAGCCCGGCCGGGTCGACGGACGCGGCGGTGTACTCCAGGACGTTCGATGCGGCCATGCCCTCGAACCAGTCGAGACCGTCTGCGTCCTGCGGCGCGAGCGTGACCAGTGCGGCGGTACGGGTGACCCGCTCCGGCAGCAGCGCCGCACAGGCCAGCGCGTGCGGCGCGCCGCCCGAGCGGCCCACCACGGCGAACTGCTCGAGGCCCAGCTCGTCGGCGATCGTCCGCACGTCCTCGGCCACATCGGCGACACTGCGCCCGGCGAGCCGGTCCGAACCGCCGTAACCGGGACGGTCGTACGCGATCAGCTGGGTACGGCGCTGGTAGAGCACCATGCCGCGGGGCGCAGGTCCCAGCCGGCTGCCGGGTGTGCCGTGCAGCAGAAAGACCGGCCTCCCGCGCGGATCTCCCAGCCGCTCCACCATCAGATGCCGCCCGTCCGCCGCGCGCACCCGACGTCGCACCCGCGCCCCCTTTGTCGTCCGTGCCCTGTCCAGGCATGGTGAGCCTTGGCATTCCCCGACTGTTTGATGATTACCCATCAGGGCACCTGACCGGGACTCCCTTTGTCGTCATTCCAGGGCTACCGTCGAAGAGGCTCGTACACGCGGGTCCACATCGCACCCCAGGGGGCCGTGATGGTCGAGGCACTGGTGACGGCCGGCGCGGCCGTCCTGTCCGCGGGAGTCGTCTATGTGATGGCGGCGGCCCGGGTCGTCAAGCAGTACGAGAGGGGCGTGGTCTTCCGGCTCGGAAGGCTCAGGACCTCGGTGCGCGGCCCGGGCTTCACGATGATAGTCCCTTTCGTGGACCGGCTCAGTAAAGTCAATATGCAGATCGTGACCATGCCGGTGCCCGCCCAGGACGGCATCACCCGGGACAACGTGACGGTCCGTGTGGACGCGGTGATCTACTTCAAGGTCGTGGACGCCGCCGATGCGTTGGTGCAGGTGGAGGACTACCGTTTCGCGGTCTCGCAGATGGCGCAGACGTCGCTGCGGTCGATCATCGGCAAGAGCGATTTGGACGATCTGCTGTCCAATCGCGAAAAGCTCAATCAGGGCCTGGAGTTGATGATCGACAGTCCGGCGATCGGCTGGGGTGTACAGATCGACCGGGTGGAGATCAAGGACGTCTCGCTGCCGGAGACCATGAAGCGGTCGATGGCGCGGCAGGCGGAGGCGGACCGGGAGCGGCGGGCCCGTGTGATCAACGCGGACGCGGAGCTCCAGGCGTCGAAGAAGCTGGCCGAGGCGGCCGGCGTGATGTCCAAGGAGCCCGCGGCACTTCAACTGCGGCTGCTCCAGACGGTGGTGGCCGTCGCGGCGGAGAAGAACTCCACGCTGGTGCTGCCCTTCCCGGTGGAGCTGCTCCGCTTCCTGGAGCGTGCTCAGATGCCGCAGCCGCAGCCGCAGCCGCAGCCGCTGCCGCCTTCGGATTCCGGACCGGCGGAGTCGAAAACAGGACCAGCAGAGTCGAGAACAGGACAGGACTAGTCCTTACACGCTGCCCATGGGGCGATTGCACGCGGTGTTCGCAAAATGGAATGACCAGTGTGGACGTTTGCTGTGAAGACGTTGTGAACGCCCGGGCGTTGTCGTGTGCCCGTCCTGAAGTCGACCTTGTGTGCTACCGATTGGTATCGGAATAGTGGGCGACCCATCCTCCGTGTCCCGGCACCCCACTTGTCAGGACACGGCCCCCACAGGAGGTCGAAGTTGAAGCACCGACGCATACCCAAGAGGAAAGCGGCGATCGCCGGCGGCGCGGTCGCCGCTCTGGTCGCCGCGGGCGTCACTTTCCAGAGTGCGAACGCCAGTGACAACACTGAGCAGTTCGCCGCAAAGTCGCTGTCGGTGGCAGCGGCCGGAAACCTTGCCACCACGCTGACCCAGGACCTGGGCGCGGACGCGGCGGGCACGTACTACGACGCCGACGCCAAGGCCCTCGTGGTGAACGTCGTCGACGAGGCCGCCGCCGAGTCCGTGCGCAAGGCGGGCGGCAAGGCCAGAATCGTTGAGAACACCCTCGCGGAGCTGACCGGCGCCCGGCAGACCCTCACGGTCAAGGCGACCATCCCGGGCACCGCCTGGGCCGTCGACCCGGTCACCAACAAGGTCGTCGTCACCGCCGACCGTACGGTCAAGGGCGAGGCGCTGACCAAGCTCACCCAGGTGGTCAAGAGCCTCGGCGCCAAGGTCGAACTGAAGAAGTCCGCCGGAGAGTTCAAGAAGTTCATCGCGGGCGGCGACGCGATCCACTCGGGCGGCGGACGCTGTTCGCTCGGCTTCAACGTGGTCAAGGACGGCGAGCCGCACTTCATCACCGCCGGACACTGCGGCCAGGCCGGCAGCGAGTGGTCCGACTCCGCGGGCGGCGCGCCGATCGGCGAGATGGTCGAGTCGCAGTTCCCGGAGAACGACTTCGCGCTCGTCAAGTACACCGGCAGCACCGAGCACCCGAGCGAGGTCAACCTCTACAACGGCAGCTCGCAGGCGATCACCCAGGCGGGCGAGGCGACCGTCGGCATGCAGGTGCAGCGCAGTGGCTCCACCACGCAGCTGCACGACGGTGAGGTCACCGCACTCGACGCCACCGTGAACTACGGCAACGGCGACATCGTCAACGGTCTCATCCAGACCACCGTCTGCGCCGAGCCCGGCGACAGCGGCGGCTCGCTCTTCGCGGGCGACACCGCGATCGGCCTGACCTCGGGCGGCAGTGGCGACTGCTCCTCGGGCGGCGAGACCTTCTTCCAGCCGGTTCCGGAGGCGCTTTCGGTCTTCGGCGCGGAAATCGGCTGACGCCTGTTTGCAGCAGGGGCGCGGGGTGCAGGCATCCCGCGCCCCGGAACTCCGGTACGGCCCGCCGATCGGCGGGCCGTACCGCGTTATGCGCTACGGGTGTTGCGCGTCATGCTTGCGCAGGGTCTGGCGGGCCGACCAGAGGACGGACACCAGCGGTACGGCCACCACCGCGCCCACGATCCCCGCCGCGATCGTGCCGCCGATGACCGAGAGCGCGACCACCACCGGGTGCAGTTGGACGGCCCAGCTCATCACCATCGGGTGCAGCAGATGCCCCTCGATCTGGCCGATGATCACGATCAGCGCGACGACGAGCGCCGCGGTGAGCAGCCCCTTGGACGCCAGCGCCACCACCGCCGCGATGGGCGAGCCGATCAGCGGGATGAAGGCGGCGAAGAACTCGAGCAGCGCCAGAGGTACGGCCAGCGGCACGCCGAGAGCCCACAGCGCCAGCCCGACCAGTACGGCATTGGTGGCCGCCACCAGCACGATGCCGTGCGTGTACCCGGTGAACGTCCGCCAGCCCGCCTGACCCGCCAGCGCCACCCGGTCCCGCACCGACGCCGGCAACTGCGCGCAGAACCAGCCCCACTGCCGGTCGCCCGCGTGCAGGAAGAAGACCGAGCAGAACAGCGCGAGCGCCAGCACCGTCAGCACCTCCACCAGTCGGCGGCTGCCGCTGAGGGCGGTACTGATCAGCGTGGACCGGTGTTCGGACAGGAATCGCCCGATCCGTGACTGGAGGTCCGTGAGCGCGTCCGGGTTCAGCCGGAACGGCGGCCGCTCCAGCCAGCGCTCGATCCTGTCGATGCCGGTCGTGAACTCCCGCTGCAGCACGGCACGTTCACCGGCGATGGTCTCGCCGACGAGGGCCAGGATGCCGAGGACGAGGGCCATGCTGCAGAGCAGCGACAGGGCGACGGCGAGCGGCCGCGGCAGCCGGCGGGCCAGCAGATCGGCCACGGGCCGGAGCATCGCCGTGATGACGAGGCCGAGGAAGACGGCCACGCCGATTTCGTGAAAGCGCCCGAGGATCGAGAAGACGGCGTACACGACACCGCCGATGACCAGGAGCCGCCAGGCGTACGCGGCGGCGGTCCGCAGCGCGGGCGAGATGTGCGGCTCGCCGCCGGCCTCGACCCCGATGGCGGTGCGGGGGTCGGCGCCGCCCGGCCCGCGCGTGGCGCGCCGTGCGGCCCGGATACGCAGCCGCCGCGGCAGACCCGTACCGCCGGACGACGGTTGGCCGTGTGCCCGGCCGGACTCGCGCTCCGGGCCGGTCCCGTGCTGCGGCTCGCCGCCGTCTCGCGGATCGGATGGTCCGGGCATCGGCCCCGCCTCAGCCGGCCGCGGCCGTGCTGCGGCTCGCCATGGCCGTCCTGCCCGGCTCCGAGTCGGTCGTGCCGCCCGCGCGGAGCTTCCCGCAGGCCAGTGTGACCGCCGCCCCCGCCACGGCCCAGGCCGCGAGCACCAGCATCGGGCCGTTGGCGCCGTTGCCCTTGAAGTACACGATGGAGCGGGCCGCGAACGTGCCCGCGCCCGGTGGCAGCGCCGGGCCGATCACCTGCCAGAACGTTGGCAGCAGCGGATACGGATACGCGCCGCCCGCGCTCGGGTTGCCGAGGACGACCACCAGCAGGATCGCGAGCCCGATGCCGACGACGCCCGCGAGGCCCTGGAAGGCGAGCGTGATCGCTCCGACCGCGAAGACCACCAGCGTGCCGAGGCCCCACAGGGCCGGCAGGCTGCCGGGCAGCGCGTCCAGGACCGGGCCCGCGATCACCGCGCCGAGCAGCCCGGCGGCGATCGAGTACAGCAGCAGCACGCCGAGCCGGATCAGGGCGCGCGACGCGTTGGCGGGCCGTGCGCCCGCGCTGATGGCGAGGCTCGCCGCGCACAGATAGCCGCCCACGCACCAGCCGACGACCAGGTAGAACCCGGAGAGCCCGCGGGCGTCGCCCGGGGCACCGGGGACCATGTCCACCACGTTCACGGTGCGCCGCTGCGCCTTCTGCGTCACCGCGACGGCCTCGGTGAGGGCCTGGGTGAGCGAGGCGCCCGAGGCGCTCGCGACGAGCAGCCGGTCGGCGGTGCCGCGCGGGTCGACCATCAGCACTCCGTCGACGTCGCGGTTCATGAGCTGCTTCCGCGCCGAGGCCTCGTCCATGACGGCGCGCGGATCGAACGGACTGCCGGGCAGCGTGGAGAGCTGGTACAGGGCCTCGTCGATGTGCTGTGCGGAGGGAGAGGTGACGGCCAGCGGGATCTCGTTCGGCTTCGGTTTGTGGAAGGCGCCGAGGTACGAGGTGATGAAGGCGAGCTGGAGCGCCAGCACCCCGATGACCAGGACCGCGGCTCGCACGCTCACCGCGTCTTTGAGCTCCCCGAAGAGACCTCCGTGAGGGCCTTCGCGAGGGCCGTCCGATGTCCGCGTCATGGCCCCACGCTCGGTGTCTGCGGGTGTTCGCGCAGGCGGGGCGGGGCCGAATGGCGGATGCGGGCGCGCAAGGAGGGGCTCACCGAGCGGCGGCGCCTTCGACCGCGGCCCATGCCGCGGACGACGGCACCACACGAACGGGTAGCGAGCAGGATCAATAAGCGCAACGCGCGGGGTGCCGAGCGTTGTTGAGGACTGCGTGCGGTGGGTTCGGGCAGGTACGGATACGGGTGGTTGTCGGGCGGTCGGCGTACCGGACGGTCAGGGCCCATCGCGCGTTGTGGAGGGGCAACCTCCCTTGAGATGCCTGGCTTCTACTCGGCACACCTGGCCGACCTGTGCGAGGGCTCCTTCCCGGAGGCCTTCGGCTCGGACGCACGGGCCGCGGATGCGATGCTGGAGCAGCTCCACAACCGGCCGACGTGGCGGGTGTTCACAGTGCCGCCCGCTGGTGGGTGGCTTCGTTGTGATCAAGCAGCCTCGGCGGCATCGTGATCGGCCAAGGGGAGGGCCTGCTCGGCCCAGATCGTCTTGCCCCGGGCGGCGTATCGGGTGCCCCAGCGGCGAGTGAGCTGGGCGATGAGGAAGAGACCCCGGCCGCCCTCGTCGGTCTCGTACGCATGGCGCAGATGCGGGGCGGTGCTACTGCCGTCGGTGACCTCGCAGATGAGGGTGAGGTCGCGGACAAGGCGCAGATGGATGGGGCCGCTGGCATAGCGGATGGCGTTGGTGACCAGCTCGCTGACAATCAGTTCGGTGATGGGCTCCAACTCTTCCAGGCTCCAGTCGGCGAGTTGCCGACGGGCCAACGTGCGGGCGGTGGTGACGACCGCCGGGTCGTTCGGCAGGGTCCAGGCCGCCACCTGGTCATCGCCGAGACCTTTGGTGCGCGCCAGCAGCAACGTGATGTTGTCCTCCCCGCTGTCCTGGTGTGCGCGGACCACGGCGTCACAGGTGTCTTCCATGGGCCGGTGGGGGTTAACCAGGATCTGCCGCAGGCCGGCCGGCACCGTCTGCGGGTCCCCGCCTTGGACAAGGCTGCTGGTGGACAGGACGATGGCGCTTCCCACCGGTAGTTCCACTTCGCCGGTCTCGTAGGGCGGACGACCGCTGCCCAGCGGTGGGCCGAACGGGACGTCGGGCAATTCCACCTTGCCTTGGGGCTTGATGATCACAGGTGCCAAGCCGCCGGCCCGGGCGAAGGCGCAGCGTCGAGAGATCGGGTCGTAGACCGCGTACACACAGGTGGCCCCTGCCAGAGACGTCCCTGCCGAGGTGCCGTCGGGAGGTTGGGCATCGGCCTGGCCGGTCACCAGGTCGTTCAGCTGGGCGAGCAGTTCGTCGGGGGCCAGGTCCTGTGCGGCAAGGGTGTTGATGGCGCTGCGCAGCCGGCCCATTTCCGCCGCTGCCTGCATGCTCTGCCCGACCAGCTGCCCCACCACGAGCGCCACCCGCGCGCCGGGGAGCGGGATGACATCGAACCAGTCCCCGACGTTACCGGAGGGCTCGTGGCGCCAGGCCACCTCCACCGCGTTCTGGGCCGGGACGCGTTGCGGCAGCAGGCTGCGCTGCAGGGTGAGCGCGGCGCTGTGCTCGCGCGTGTACTGCCGCGCATTGTCGATGCACACGGCCGCCCGGGCGGCGAGTTCGGTGGCGAGGGCGAGATCGTCCTCCTCGAACGGATCGGTGGTCCTCGTCCGGTAGAAGCTGGCGATGCCGAGCATCACACCGCGGGCGGTGAGTGGTACGACCATCATGGAATGCGTGCCGGCCCTGCGCACGGTTTCGGTTCGATGAGGCTCAAGGGCGGACCACTCGCGGTCGGCCTTCAGGTCACGCAGCAGGCGGGGCTGCAGGTCTGCCAGGCACGCGGTGAAGAACGGCGGGTAGGTCGGGACCAGCTCGTCCGGAGCGTACGCCGGCTGAACGTCCAGCCCCTCGGCAGCGTGGAAGGCGGCGCGCCGCACGGGCGCCTCGGCGCTCACCGGCCCGGGCGGGAACGCCTCACCGTGGAACACGTCCTCCAAGACGTCCACCGCCACGATGTCGGCAAGAGCCGGCACGGAGACCACGGCCAGCTCCTCGGCCGTCGTCATCACGTCCAGCGTCGTACCGATCCGGGTGCCCGCCTCCACCAGCAGGGCCAGGCCCATCTGTGCCCGGTGCCGCTCGGACACGTCCTCCGAAGTAATGCACACCCCGAGAACGCTTCCGTTCTCATCCTTTAGCGGCAGGAGTGTCACCGAGTACATGTGATCGTGATCAGGATCGGCCGGGGGACGGCCCATGTGTTCGAAGTCGGTCACCGGCTCACCGGTCTCCAGCACCGACCGGATCGCCTGCTCCGCAGCGTCATCCACCACGCCCGGTGCCACATCACGAGCGAGGCGACCGATGGCCTCCTCACCCACTGCACCGTGGGCTCCCGGCGCGGCGAGGTTCAGCCGGACGACCCGCAGCTCGCGGTCGAGGACCTGCACACCGAGTGGGGATTCGGTCAGCAGCGCTCTCAGCAGTGCCGTATCGAGCTCCTGCTCATCGGTGCCGTCCGCGGCTCTCAGGACGACTGACCAGCGCACGGTGCCGTCGTGCACGAGGAGGCGCACCTGTGCGCGGACATCGAGGAGGTGCCCGTCCCGATGTCGGGCGGCCAACCGTTCACCAGGGCCCGGCGTCTCCTCCGTGAGGCTTGCGGAGGCCGACCGCTCCCCGGCGGACAGCAGTGACGTCACGGGGCGGCCCAGGGCCTCGTCCGCCGGATAACCGAGCAGCTCCTGTGCCTCCGCACTCCACTCGGCGACGGCACCCTGCTCGTCCAGCACAACCCGGGCACCACGTGTCGCGGACCGCCGTCGGGGCTCAGAGGGGCCCGGTCGCGCGTTCATGTCGACTCCTCCAGGCTCCTTCCCCTCGCCGTCCGAGGCGGCGAGGTCAACAGGCCCATTTCACCGCAGACGGCGATCAGGCGCCGCTCAGGACAGCCGATCATGTCCACTGCCAGTGTCGGCAGCCGGCGGGTGCCGCCCTGCGTACCTCGGCGAGTACGCCCGCATCCCTGGACGGACGACCTCGGCCCGCTTCGCCACCGTGCGAGCAACAGTTCAGCGGCCCACACAGACCCTCTGCGCCTGCCCTCACCGGAGCGGTCCTAACTGTCCCCCGAGGGCTCCACCCGTGAACCAGCGCCCTGCATCTTCCGTGCCCCGGCCTGGTCGCGGACAGCGTCGAACATAGAGGGAAGGGTGGGGCCGGACGCCAACTCGTTCATCATCCGATGCAACGCCTTGCGGTCGGCGGCACTCAGGTCGGCCAGGACGTCCGAATCGAGACTATTGAGCCTTCGATTGGCGCCGGCAAGGACCTCGCGGCCGTCGTCCGTGCTCCGCACCACGTACCGGCGCCGGTCGCGGGCATCCCTCTCCCGTACGGCGTATCCAGCCCGTTCCAGGTCGTCCAGACTGGTGACCATGGTGGCCGGGTCGATGCGCAGGAACGTGCCGAGTGCCAGCTGTGACATGGGGCCGTTGTCGGCCAACGCCTGCAACACGCTGTAGTGGCGCACCCGCAGCCCGAGATTGCCGAGGCCGTCCTCGGCAATCCGGAATGCCACCTGCCCGATCTTGGTCAACAGGCAGATCGTGTGCTCGGCCACAGTCCCGGGGACCAGCGGCGCCTCGGACATCGTTCACCCCACCCATAATTAGCTGTGCATACGATGTGGTGCATCGTACGGGGAACGCAGTCTCGCGTCGCGTGGTGCGCCCGGCCGGCGAGCGGGCGTATAACGATGTCCCGGGGGCGACCAGACCGAGACGACGGCTGGACATACGCGGTCTGACCGGCCCGCAGGAACCACGTCGTTCACCAGTGACGTGCCATAGCGATGCTGCCGCCTGTTCAGCCGATGACGTCGCGGCCGAAGATCTGGCGGGCGATGACCCACTTCTGGATTTCGTTGGTCCCTTCGTAGATCTCACCGATCTTGCTGTCCCGGTAGATCGCCTCGACGGGACCGGGGCTGCCGTCGGCGCCCAGTTCGCGCGCGAAGCCGAGACCGCCGAAAGCCTGGACCGCGTCGCGCGCCATGTCCACCGACAGCTTGGTGGCGTAGTACTTCGCCATCGCGGCCTCGGGCTCCGGAGACGGGTTGCCGGCATCCAGGCGCAGGGCGGCCTTGGTGTAGAGGTTGCGGGCGTTCTCGATCTCGGTGGCCCGTTCGGCAAGCAGGAACTGCCAGTGCTGGTTGGCGGCCACCGGCTTGCCGAAGGCGTGTCGCGTCGACAGGTGGGCCACGGTGAGGTCGAAGGCGACCTGTGCCATGCCGACTCCGGCGGCCGCGATGCCGATCCTGCCGTAGGTCAGAGTGGACAGCGCGTGGCGCAGTCCTTGTCCTTCGGCGCCACCGAGGAGATCGTCGTCGGACAGGTGCACATTCGTGAACCGGATGTCCGCGGTGAGCTGGCCGCGGTTGCCCATCTTGCGGTCGGCGAGGCCGACTTCCACGCCCGGAAGTGCCGTGTCGACGATGAACATGCTCAGCCGCGTGCCGGTCCGGGCGAGAACCACCACGAACCCGGCGACCGGAGCGTTGGAGATCCACCTCTTGTGGCCGTTCAGCACCCAGCCGGCCTCGGTACGTATGGCCTCGGTCTGAACCGCCTGCGGAGACAGGTCGCTGGAAGCATCCGGCTCGGTGGTGGCGAACGCGCCGACCAGCGATCCGTCGACCACCTTGGGCAGCCAGCGCTTGCGCTGTGCTTCGGTGCCCTGGTTGAGCGCGTTGCCCGCCAGGATGCAGTGCACGTCGAAAACGGCCGCGACGCTGCTGGAGTAGTAGGCCAGTTCTTCGATGGCCACAGCGGTGGCGGTCGCCGGATGGATCAGCCCGTCGCCGCCGACCTCGCCGGGGAAGGGGATCCGGAAGATCCCTGCCGACGCAAGCGCGTCGAACACCTGCCGGGGGAAACCGTCCGTGCGCTCGTCGCCTCCCGCGATCGCCGCGGCGTGCGGAGCCACTTCGTGCTCCGCGATCCGGCGCACGGCGGCACGAACGGACTGCGTCTCTTTGGGGGCGAGGAGCTCGTGGTGGAGCCGGTCGCTCTGGCGTGTGGGAGTGGAAGTCATGCCTGGACCGTATCATTGGCACTGCATATCATTAGCTCTGCCAATTGATTTTGGAGGTTCGACCATGACACAGACGCTGGTCGGCAGGACCATCTTGATGTCGGGAGGCAGTCGCGGCATCGGACTCGCCATCGCCCTGCGTGCGGCCCGCGACGGTGCGAACGTGGTGATGCTCGCCAAGACCGCGGAGCCGCACCCGAAGCTCGAAGGCACGGTGTACACGGCGGTCGAAGAGGTTGAGCGCGCGGGCGGCAAGGGACTGGCCGTCGTCGGCGACGTCCGCAACGAGGAGGATGTGCGCACCGCCGTCGACGGGGCGGCCAGGGCCTTCGGCGGCATCGACATCGTGGTGAACAACGCCAGCGCGATCGACCTGTCGTCGTCGGAGCAGCTGGAGATGAAGCGGTACGACCTGATGCAGGACATCAACACGCGTGGCACGTTCCTGCTGAGCAAGACCGCGATCCCGCACCTGCGCGAGGCGGACAACCCACACATCCTCACGCTCTCCCCGCCGTTGAACCTCGCGCCGTACTGGGTGGGGAAGCATCTCGGTTACACGCTGTCGAAGTACGGCATGAGCCTGTGCACCATCGGGCTCGCCGAGGAACTCGCCGCCGACGGCATCGCCGCCAACTCCCTGTGGCCGCGGACCCTGATCGACACGGCCGCCGTACGCAACGTGGTCGGCGGTGCCGGGCGAGCCCGCAGTCCGCAGATCATGGCCGACGCCGCGTACGCCATCCTCACCCGCAACGCCCGGGCGTGCACCGGCAACCTGTACATCGACGACGAGGTGCTGGCCGCCGAGGGCGTCACCGACCTGTCCGTCTACACCCCCGACGACTTCAGCGGCGAGCTCGCACTCGACATCTTCCTCGACCCGGCCTGATCGCCAGTCAGCTCGGTGGGGCGTTCCGTGATGCGGCGAACAGGACGGTCCCATCTGCCCGCAGCATGGGCCGGCGCACCGTGCGGTGTGCCGGCCTCGCCGTCGCATGACCGAGCCCGCTTTCCGCCGTCGGTGTCGACGGCAGAAGGCGGCCTCCCAAGGGGTGGGCTCAGCCCGCGGTCTCCGCGTCCGTCACGCTCGCCGGCACCTCGACACTGCGCCTGAGGATCTTGCCGGTGGACGTCTTGGGCAGCTCGGCGACCATCCACACGTGCCGCGGGTACTTGTATGCCGCTGCCTGGGCCTTGATGTGCTCGCGCAGTTCCTCGGGGGTGGCCGTGGCGCCGTCCTTGAGCGCGACCGCGGCGCAGATCTCCTCACCGAGCTCGGGGTGCGGGACGCCGACGACAGCGGCCTCGCGCACCGCCGGGTGGGCGTAGAGCAGTTCCTCGATCTCGCGCGGGTAGACGTTGTAGCCGCCGCGGATGATCAGGTCCTTCTTGCGGTCGACGATGAAGTAGTAGCCGTCCTCGTCGACCCGGGCCAGGTCACCGGAGCGGAACCAGCCGTCGGCGTCGATCGCTTCGGCGGTGGCCTCCGGCCGTTGCCAGTAGGCCTTCATGACGTTGTGGCCGCGGATGGCGATCTCGCCGACGCCGTCCGAGACGTCCAGCAGCGTCATCTCCACCCCGTCGATCGGCTGGCCGATCGACCCCGGCTTGCGCACCCGGTCGGCGTGGTTGAACGAGGCCACCGGCGAGGTCTCCGACAGCCCGTAGCCTTCCACGATGATGCAGCCGAACTCGGCCTCGAAGGCATGCAGCACCTCCACCGGCAACGCTGAGCCGCCCGAGACGCACAGCCGCAGGCTGTCCACATCGAACTTCGCCCGCTCCGGGTGGCTCAGCAGCGCGACGTACATCGTGGGAACGCCCTGGAAGATGCTGACCCGATGGTGGTGGATCGTCTCGAGCACCGCGTGCGCGTCGAAGCGGGGCACCAGTGCGAGGCAGGCGCCGGCAGTCACCGAGGCGCTCAGACCGCAGGTCTGGCCGAACGCGTGGAACAGCGGCAGCGCGCCGAGCACGACGTCGCCGGCCGTGAGCGAGAACAGGTCGACCGAGATCTCGGTGTTGCGGATCAGGTTGGAGTGGGTCAGCTCGGCGCCCTTGGGCGTGCCGGTGGTCCCCGAGGTGTAGAGGATGACGGCGGTGTCCGACGGGTCGCGCTCGACGATGCCGGCCTGTGGAGTGGTGGCGGCGAGGAGGGTCTCGAACTCGCCCGGCGTCACCAGCAGGCACTCGGTGCCGGCGGTGGCCGCCCCGGCCAGGGCGTCCTCGGCGAACCCGTGCCAGGCCACCACCAGCGTGGCCTGAGAGTCGCTCAGGTGGTACGCCACCTCACGGGGCTTGAGCAGCACGTTCATCGGCACCACCACGGCGCCGGCGCGCAGGATGCCGTAGTACACCGCGGCGAACTGCGGCACGTTGGGCAGCATGCAGCCGACCCGGTCACCGGGCTGCACGCCCCGTTCGCGCAGCAGCCCCGCCATGCGGGCACTGGCTTCGTCGAGCTCCGCATAGGTCAGCACTGTCTCGCCGAGGCGGATCGCGGGGGCGTCGCCGTCGCGTGTCGCCGAGGCGCCCAGGCTGTCTGCAAGGTTGGTCATGACCAGGTCTCCCTGTCGTTCGGGATGGAAATGGAAGTGGTGTGGAGGCTCAGTTCGCTGCGGGGGCGACAGTGGCTGCGGTGCGCAGCTCGTACGGGGCGGGATCGAAGCGACGGGTCGCGCGACGGTACTTCCAGGTCTCGGCGGGCCAGTTGAGCGAAGCCACGCCGTCGGCGCCCTGGTAGAAGCTCTCGCAGCCACCGACCGACCAGACCGTGCCCGCCAGCCGCGCCGTGTGCTGCTCGACGTAGGCGCGCTGCTCCTCGACGCGGACCTCCACGCTGGTGATGCCGCGTGCGCGCATCAGGCGCAGCGCGTCCATCGCGTACGCCACCTGGCACTCCTCCTGGAACACATGGGAGTTGTGGCCGGTCGCGCTGCCCGCGCCGCCGAGGCGGAACAGGTTCGGGAAATTGGTCACGGTGACGCCGAGGTAGGTGTGCGGGCTGCCGTTCCAGCACTCGGCCAGGGTTCGGCCGTCGCGTCCGCGGAGGTGCTCCGCGATCGGTGGGTCGGTGACATGGAACCCGGTGCCGAAGACGATCACATCGGCGGGGTGCTCGCGGCCGTCGGTGGTGACCACCGAGTGCGCCCGCACCTCGCGGACGCCGGCGCTGACCACGTCGACATTGGGCGCCGACAGGGCCGGATACCAGTCATTGGAGATCAGGATGCGCTTGCAGCCCAGCTCCCAGTCCGGGGTCAGCCGCTCACGCAGTGCCGGGTCGGCCACCTGTCGGCGCATGTGCAGCAGGACGGCCTTGGTCGCGATCCGCCGCACCCGCGGCGACACCATGATCTTCCACGTCACCAGCTCACGCATCCAGTACTGCCGGTGGCGTATCAGCCGCTGCAGCCACGGCGCGGCTGCGTAGAGCCGTCGCTCGAAGCTGGCCGTCGCACGGTCCATCCGCGGAGTGATCCACGGCGCCGTCCGCTGCACCACCGTCATCCGCCCGACGGTCGGCTGGATCGCGGGGACGAACTGGATCGCCGATGCGCCCGTACCGATGACCACCACTTTGCGGCCGGTCAGGTCGAGGTCGTGGTTCCAGCGGGCCGAGTGGAACACCTCACCGGCGAAACCGTCCAGGCCCGGCAGTTGCGGGGTCGAGGGGTCGGCGATGGGGCCGCTGCCGTCGATGAGCACGTCGGCGGTGAGCGGTCCGGTGCTGGTCTCGATCCGCCAGCGCTGCGCGGCGTCGTCCCAGGCTGCCCCCAGCAGGCTGCAGCCGAAGCGGATGTGGGGGAGAAGCCCGTGCTCGCGGGCGACCCTGCGCAGGTAGTCGCGGATCTCGGACTGCTGGGAGAAGGCGCGGGTCCAGGTTGGGTTGGGCGCGAAGGACAGCGAGTACAGGTTCGACGGGATGTCGCAGGCGCAGCCCGGGTAGCTGTTGTCCCGCCATACGCCGCCCACCTCCTGCTCGCGCTCCAGGACGGCGAAGTCCTCACCCTGGCGTTTGAGCGCATGGGCCGCGGCCAGCCCACCGAACCCGGCCCCGACAACCACGACGCGGAGGTGTTGCGGCTCGAACTCAGCGTTCATGTGTGGAGCTCCTCTAGAAAAGCTAACGTGAGTCGCGTTACGCTCCCACCCATGTCAGAAGTCGTCAAGAGCCCAGAACCCGAGGAATCGCCCAGTGCCGGGCGGGACCAGGACCAGCCCGTTCGCAGCCGCCGTCGACAGCCGGTCCAGGCCCGCAGCCGCGAGACCGTCGAACGGATCCTCGACGCCGCGGCCGTCCTCCTTGAGGAGGGCGGCGTCGAGGCCGTCACCACCCGTGCCATCGCCAAGCGCGCCGGCATCACCGCGCCGTCGCTCTACCGCTTCTTCGTCGACCGTGAGCAGATCCTCGACGCGCTGATGGAACAGCACCTTGAGCGGCTCGGCGCCTTCCTCGCCAAGGACGAGGCAGGCTGGACGCCCTCGTCACTGACGGAGCTCGTCGAGCGCACACTCGACTCGTTTGCCGCCTACTTCCAGGTCAACCACAACGCCGCCAGGCTGTGGCTGGACGGGCGGGTCTCGCCGACGGTGCGGGCGGCGGTGCTGCGCGACCACCGCCGCACCGCCGAGCATCTGCACGGCTTGGCCGTCGAGGCCGGCCTGGTTGCCCCGCAGACCGATCTGCTCGTCTTCGTGATGGCGGTCGAGCTCGGCGACCGGACCCTGGACCTGGCCTTCCGGGAGCGCCGCGATCCCGACCCCGACGTGATGCGCCAAGGCCGGATCGCCCTCACTGCCTACCTGGAGGCCGCGCTGCGGCAGTAGGCCCCACCGCCCAAGGCAGACGCCGGGCGAGGCAGGCATCGCGCCATCGGCACCACCGGACTCCGGCAGCGCCGGTCACCGGACACGCGTGGCCGGCGTCGTCACCGAGGCATGGGCGCGATCACCGAACTGGCCACCTCGGCGCCCGGATACAACACAATCCGGCCCAACTGAGCCCAGGCGCTCGACCGATCAGGTCCGCACCGCCCATGTCGGCGCCAGGCCCGTCCACTCCGCGCAGACGAGACGGTCAGGCCCGCAACCTGGGTGTGCCAGGGCACGCCTCAAAAGCCCAAGCGTGTGTGCTCGGCGATTCCACGCGGCGCACCGCCGCCCTGCACAGCGTGCGCCACGACCGTGGCCCCCGAACTCCCCGCCCCCACCGCAAACCGACAAGGAACCCACACCATGGACGAGATCACCTTCACCAGTGGCAACCACCAATGCTCCGCCTGGCATCTCCCGGCGACCAGCGACGGGTTCGCCGGCGCAGGCGGACGGCCGTGCGTCGTCATGGCGCCGGGCTTCGGCGGCACCCGTGACGACGGCCTGCTGGGCTACGCCAAGGGCTTCGCCGCCGCCGGAATCGACGCCCTGCTCTTCGACTACCGCGGGTTCGGCGCCTCCGGCGGATCGCCCCGCCAGCTGGTGTCCGTGCGGCGCCAGCGCCAGGACTACCACGCCGCGCTCGCAGCCGCCCGCCGCCTGCCGGGCGTCGACCCCGACCGCATCGTGCTCTGGGGTGTTTCCTACGCCGGCGGCCACGTGCTCGCGGTCACCGCCCAGGACAAGCGCGTCGCCGCGACGATCTCCGTGACGCCGGCGATGGACGGCATCGCGGTGCTGGCGCAGCTCGCCCGCAACGGCGGCCTGGGCTACTTGGTCCGCGCGACCGTCAACGGACTGCGCGACGCGTCCAGGGCGCTCACCGGCCGCAGACCACACCTCGTTCCGATGATCGGCGAGCCGGGCTCGAACGCGATCATCCCCCGGCAGGGCGGACTGGAGGAGTACCGCACCCTCGCAGGCCCGACGTGGCGCAACGAGATCGGTGCGCGCGCGGCGCTCGAGGCGGGGTTCAACCGGCCGATCAGCTCCGCCTCACGGGTCACCTGTCCGTGGCTCGTTCAGGTCGGGATCAACGACACCATCGCCCCGCCCCACACCGGCCGCCGCGCTGTCACGAAGGCGGGCGCCCGCGCCGAGCTTCGGGAATATCCCTGGGACCACCTGGACGTCTATGTCGGCCCCGGCCAGGAGAAGGCCCTGGCCGACCAGCTCGACTTCCTGCGCCGCGCCCTCTGAGGGGCGCCGAAGAGACCGGCGAGTTCCGTGGCTCCAAGCCGTACTACGCCACCAGAACCCGACCGCCATCGACATACGACAAGAAGAGACCGCCGAGTCTCCATACGCAAGCAGCGCCCTCGCGCACGGCCGACGCGGACACGTACGAACAGACGAGTTGCAGCCGACCAGCCCGGTATCCCCACCCGGCCCTGTCACCCGGCGCGTCCCCCCGGACCGCGTTCCCCACCGGAAACCGGAGTCACCCATGAACGTCAAAGACCTGGACAACCGTGTCGTCCTCATCACCGGCGCCGGCAGCGGCATCGGCCGCACCACGGCGCTGCTCGCCGCACGGCGCGGCGCCACGCTCGTCCTCTGCGACCGCAACGAAGCCGGCCTGAACGAGACCGCGGCGGCTGCCCGCACCCTCGGCAGCAAGGTGTTCGCGCAAACCGTCGATGTGACCGACCCCGCGGCGATGGACGCCTTCGCCGACGCCGTGCACGCCCAGTACGACGCGGTCGACCTGCTCATCAACAATGCCGGCATCGGCGTCCTGGCCGGGTTCATGGAAACCAAGCCCGAGGACTGGGACCGGCAGATGGCGGTCAACATCAAGGGAGTCGTGCACGGCTGCGAGCGCTTCGTCCCGCGCATGATCGAGCGCGGCACCGGAGGGCAGGTCGTCAACGTGGCGTCGGCCGCCGGGTACAGCGCAACCCCGGTCATGTCCGCGTACTCCGCCACCAAGTTCGCGGTGTTGGGCCTCACCCTGAACCTGCGCCTCGAGCTGCGCCCGCACAAGATCGGCGTGACCGCCATCTGCCCTGGTCTCATCAACACCGCGATCACGCGCACCAGCATCGTCCGCGGGGCCGACGCCGACGCGCATGCCGCCCGGGTTCAGAGCATGTACGAACGTCGCGGCTACTCGCCCGAGCGCGCCGCGGTGGCCATTCTGCATGCGGCGGGACGCAACCGCGCGATCGCGCCGATCGGGCCCGACGCCCGCGCCCTGTACGTGATCAACCGCCTCTCGCCTGCTGCCGGCCGCTGGGTCGCGGCCCGGACGACCAGCCTGTTCGACTGATCACGACGAACGCGACGCCGAATTTTGGCGATTTTCAGCTCGAGATCCATAAGCGCGGTCTGTCGGGTGTGCGGGAGAAGCTGCCGCTCACCTACGCGGAGCTCGAGGCCCGCGCGCACGCTGCCCTCCCGCCGGACATCGTGTCCTATGTCGCGGGCGGGGCCGGCGACGAGTACACCCAGGACGCCAACGTCACCGCCTTCGACCGCTGGGGCCTCATCCCGCGGACGCTGAGCGGCCCCGCTCAGCGCGACCTCTCGATCGACCTCTTCGGGATGTCGCTGCCGACATCGCTCCTGCTCGCTCCGGTCGGGTCATCGGGACGTCGCCGCGCACTCCCGGGTTCTTCCAGCTCTACACCCCCAAGGACCGCAAGGTCGCGGAGTGGTTCGTCTCACGTGCCGAGGCGGCCGGCTTCAAGGGCATTGGCTCTGTACGCGACTAGTGACGTCGTTTTGACATGGCATTGGGAGTCGCACACTCGCGCGAATAGGCGATGTTCGCGAGAACGGGAGGCACTCCGGTGGAGGTTCGGGGTGGTGGCGAAATGCTCCAGACGGGTCGGTGGACCGGCTGCCGGAACTAGTGCCGCCCAGCTGGCCTCTTCAGCGCCCCGCTACCGGGCCAGGGTGAGCAGGACCCTCTCCAGCATCTGTCGCAGGGCCGCCCGGTCGGTGGTGTCCGGGCCGGGTCGCGTCACCCCGTCGTACGTGAGTCCTTCGGCGAAGGCGACCACGAGCCGCCCGCCCTCTTTCGGATCCGGGCTGCCGAGCGCCGTTGCCAGCAGCTGCGCCTGGCCGACGAAGCTCTCCCGGGCGCGGAGCAGTTCGGTGCCCAGCTCCCCTTCTGAGTGGCGCGCCGTCAGGAGGATAATCTCCAGGCGGGCGCGGGTGCGGTCGCGTTGGGGGCCGAGCCAGTGGGCCAGTACGCCCGCGAAGCGGTCGGCCACCTGACGTACCGGCGGCGCCCCGGCCAGCTCTTCGGAGACGGTCGCCGCTTCGATGTCCGCCACTTCCTGTTCGGCGATGAACGCGACCACGCCGGCGAGCAGTGCCTGCCGGGTACGAAAGTAATAGCTGGTCGACCCGGCCGGCACCTTCGCCTGCCCGTCGACCGCCCGGTGGGTGAGCCCTCGCAGACCCTCATCGGCAATAACCGCCACCGCCGCGGTGAGCAGCGCCTGTACTCGGGGGCTTCTGGCGCTGCTCATGCGACGGCCCGCTTCCTGAGCCTGCTGAGCATCATCCGGCGGACGAGGCCGCTGAACGGCTCGATGAGCCGCCAGTACCGCCCCATGGCCCGACGAGCCGCCTCGTCGAGGCACAGGACCCGGGTCTCGGTGACGACCCGCGTGCCGCCGGTGGCGGCGTCCGCGGTGAATCGCATGCTGAACGTCGCCTTCGCGTAGCCGGGTTCGTCGAATGCCAGGAACTCACGCAGGCCTGTGACGTCCGGTCGTCCGTCGGCCGCTCCCATGGTCCACCACTGCCCCACGATTCCCCGGACCGTCTCTTGCGGCGGGTCCTCGGCCAGCAGCAGAAAGCTGTCCCGCAGGTCCTCCTCCGGTAAGCCGCCGCCCCCGCGCTTCAGGCGGCCGAGCTGCCGCCGCACGGCGAACAGCGCCCGGACGACAGACCCCCACCCCTCGCCACCGGCCTGCTCCATCTCCTGCCACGCCGCCCACACCGCGTCCACCGGAGCCGGGATGACCGTCTGGTGCCGGGAGCCGAAGTCCGGTCGGGGAACGAACGTGCCTGCGAGTCCACTCATACCCCCGGACTCTACATTTGTAGAGTGGGCGGGGTCAGGCATTCGGCAGGGTCAGCGCGGATCCGCCTGGATCAGGGAGTGGAGTGGTGACGAAATGGGCCGTCCAGCGTGACGAAAGTGACTCCCGAACTCATGGACATTGATCATGGTGGCAGCGCACGAAGTGGCTCCAGAAGTCATTGACAAACGACTCCCGTTCTCGCGTACACAGCCACCGAAGACGCGACGGCGGGAGCGACCGTGGCCGCGCAGCACCAGGATGGGCACCGGCTCAACGTCCGCGCCAGGGTGTCTGCCCTGCTGGGCGAAGACGGGACCGTGCGCTGGTGCGCGTGCATCTCGACCCCGCGGAGGGAGCCGACGCCGAGATGGTCGATGCGGCACTGCTCACAGCGCGCTGACCGAGTCCCCCTCGGGGTGCACGTTCTTGAGGACGTGACCGAGCAGCATTGGACACCGGCCCGTCTGCATCTGCTGGTGGAGGCCGGTACCCGGACCGGCGCCGGCGCCTGCTGGTGAAACCCCGCTGCAGCACCAACCGCATCACCGCGATCGTCCAGGCTGTGTCCTCGTCCTGCACCACGCCTCAGCGTGAGGTTGGAAAGGGCTCACTGTTTCGGATCAATGACCCTCGGTCCGACTTCCTTTCCCGTCAGGATTCTGTATTCGACGTGCCGAAAATCGAGTTCAGAATTTCCTGGCGAGACAATGCTGCCGAGCCACCCGAGGAAGAATGCTGCTGGCACGGAAATCAGGACTGGGGTGTGGAGCGGATACCAGTTGAAACTCACTTCCGGCCACAGCGCATACTCCGTCCCAGAGACGGTGGGCGAGAAGAGCGTGATTATGATGCAGAGCAGCAGTCCTCCGTAGACGGACCACAGTAGCCCTCTGCGATTGAACCTGCGCCAGAAGAAGGAGTAGATCAGCACAGGGAAGATACACGACGCTGCAACGCTCAGCGAGAAGGTGACCAGGAACTCAACTGGATACCGATGGGTGGCAGCGGACAGCGACAGGCCAACGGCGCACAGGATGACGACGGCCAGACGTAGTGCCCACACTTCTCTGGTGCCGGTGTGGAGGCGCTTGGCTCGCGCAAACGCATCGTGAGCGAAGGAGACGGCGGCAGCGAAGGTCACACTTGTCACGGCCGTGAGCACGGCGAGGAAGGCGACACACGCCATGACGGTGATAAGCACAACGCGTGCTGCTGAGCCGTCCCGGAGTACGCCCGAGGCCAGCAAGATCGGGGACGACTGCCCATAGGCGTCGACCGCGCCGATGTCCCTACTGCCCACCACGGCCGCCGCCGCGAAGCCTGTCGTGATCAGGAGGAGGACGAAGGCACCGACCAGTCCCGCGGCAATGCTCATGGATCGTCGTGCCGAGCGCCCGGTGCGGGACGCGCCGATGCGCAGGATCAGGTGAGGCATCACGGCCGTACCGAGGATCAGGGCTATGTGGGCGCTGATCGTGTTGAACGGTCCGAGGCCCGCTGAGTGCGCCCAGAGCCCCGGGCTCAGGTATTCGTCCGGCGCTAGGCTCTTCTCCTCCGCAGCCGAGAGCAGACTTCCGGGGTCCCACGCGAATTTCCTGAGGGCCAGCAACGTGATAACCGCAAGCGTTACCAAGGTGATGGGTACCTTGACGACGTGTACGAAACTGGTGCCTCTCAGATCCGCCACCGAGGCAAAAAATGCAACGAGGCAGCCCATCAATACCGTGCACACCACCTGGGCCTCATCGGTCGACAAGCCGATCAGGAGAGCCACGCTGATGCCGGCGGTCCGCAGCTGGACCATGAGAATGGGAATCGTGATGACCAGTGTCACCACAGCTGCGGCAATGCGCGGCCCCGGCCCTGATGCGCGCAAGGAGAAGAGGCCGCCGAGAGTGTAACGGCCGCTATTGCGTATCTTTTGTGCAAGGAGCAGCAGTACACCGAGTGTTATGACACCGTCGATGGCGACGGCGAACCCGTCGTAGCCGAAAAGGGCGATAGTCCCGGAGGTTGCCAACAGGGTGACGACCGAGATTTGCTCGCCCGCCATGGCGAACCCGTTGAAGACCGGGGAGAGGGACCGGTCGGCGATGTAGAGCCTTTCCGGGTGGTCTCCCTGCTCTGCAGCGAGCGCGACAAGCCACAGGACGGACACTGCGATGAAGCCCAGGAAGACGATGATCACGGGGCCTCTGGCATCTGAACCGACCGGGTCGAGCATGCTCGAGCTCAAGATATGCACGGTCATCGCTTCACCGCCAGGACTCGTTGACGGGAGAAGCACCCGACGTCTCGGCCTGGGGCATGCCGGAAGCCAGGGACTGCTCAACGGGATCGCACAAACGCGTCGATCGAGTCTCGTACAACCAGGCAGTGGCGACGAAGAGGCCGCATTGCAGGATGCCCCACACCAGGCCCAGTGTGAGCTGCCCGTACACAGGCACTGCGGGAATGTCCGTGAACGAGGACAGCACGATGCCGGCGGCAAGGGGAACCGCGTTGGCAACAAGGAATGAACGCTGGGCACGATGCGCGGCTTCGCGGAGGCGGTCACTGCGTTGCAGCTGCAGGGCATCGAGCGAGAGGCGCGGCGTCGGTGGGCGACCGGGTGGAGCCGGGGTGAAGTAAGAGCGCACGGAAACCTCCGGGCAGTGAGGGTGGGTGACTGGGGCGGTGCGGGTGGGCGACTGGCCGCGCGCATCGTTCCGGCGCAAAGGTCGAGGATCCGCCCGACGGCCGAACAGGGACACGTATGGGTCAACACGCGGCCGCAGCCCGCAGCCGTCGGGACGGGGAACGCGGCCAGAGGAAGGCGCCGGCTGCGGCGATGGTGCACGGATCCATGTGCGCGCCTGGGGGATGACGGCGGGATTGAGGTGGCACACGAACATTGCCTTGCAACGGTCGTAGTGGACGGCGGCAGTTGCTTCGGCGGACAGGTGGTTGTCACCTCTGACCCAGCGGATTCGTAACAGGTCCGGCAGGGCCGGCGAGCGACCGGGAAGCCTAGTCTCAGCTATGCGAAGAGGAACAGGCTGATGGTCGCTGCGCAGACTGCGGCGCACCAAGCCTCAAACAGGGCGCGAAGTACAGTCGGAGCGCGTCGTAGGTCCATGAAATGGAGGCCGACGAGCCTGGCCTTGAAAAGCGCGACGACGAGAATGACGACGCTCGCGCGTCGATGGCCGCCAGCACCAAATCCGTGCGTCGTACCCAGCATCCAGGACAGCGTCGTGAGCGCGACCAGGACTGCCCAGACGGCGGTGGCTTTCGTCCGCAGCAACACGGTTGTCACTCACCTCACCAGGAATACGAGCGGGAAGATGATGAGCCAGAGCAGGTCGAGCATGTGCCAAAAGCATGCGCCGCCTTCGAAAAGCTTGTATTGACCGGTGGTGAGCTCGCGCATTCTCGACAGTGTCAGCAGCACCGCGAGCACGATCAGCCCCGCGCACAGGTGCGCGAGATGCAGGCCGGTCAGCGTGAAGTAGTACACGAAGAAGGAGTTCATGTGCGACGTGATGCCGGCAGCGAACAGGTGGTGATACTCGATCGCCTTGATTCCGACAAAGGCCAGTCCGAGCGCGATCGCACCGACGAGGAGCCGCGGTGCGTAGTGACGCTGTGGGGTGCGCACGACACGGGTCGCAAGGACGACGAGGACGGAGCTGGACAGCAGAACAAGGGTGTTGACCGTGGCGAGGTTGCCATTGAGGGTGCTCTGCGAGGCTGCGAACAGAGCAGGATGCCGGCCGCGCTGCTGCAGGTACACGAGGAACAGGACCGCGAAGACTGTCATGTCGCCGAGCAACATGATCCAGAGACCGGTCTCGCCGGGAATGTGCCGTGCTGACGAGGCCCGCGGTGGCGGCTCGGCGGGAACGTCTGTCGTGGTCGCCATCTGTGCCCGCAAGATCAGGCCGTTGCGGCGAGGATCGGTGCGGTCGTGGTCGCCTCGTCGTCGTCTTCCTGGTGTTTGATCGCTTTGAGCAGCAGGAAGACCATGACTGATATCCACGTGACGACGAGAGCGGTCGGTGCCCAGAAGACCAGCAGGCCGTCCCACGCGAATGGTCCGGTTCTGGTCAGGAAGGCGATCGGGCCGACCTCGAACATCACGGATACCCAAGCGGTGAAATAGCCGAACCAGCGCGGGAATGGGGAGTGTGGCATCGTCGGTGTGCGGAAGCTGAACACGACCACCGCAACGAACATGAAGATGAAGTACTGGACCGCCGTCACCAGGGTCAGCATGCCCAGTTCGTGCATCAGGGCGGTGGCCTGTGGATCGCGCGACGGCGTATACGCGGCGACTCCCCAGAACATGGGCGGCAGCACCAGGAAGATCGAGGACATGACGCCGCTGGCGCACGCCGCAATCGACCATACCCGGCGACCGCCCTCGAGCCGGCCGAGCTGCACCGCGATCACCACCGACAGCGGCAGCAAGAACGCGCTGGTCCACGACGCAATCACCGCGCCCAGGCGGATACTGGTGTGCCGGTGTGCGTACCAGTCCGAGATCTGCTCAATCGACAGCGTGGCCCGCGGCGGCGGGATCATGTTGAACAGGAGCCCGAGGCTCAGGGCGTAGATGACCAGGAGGGTCACGGCCCACCAGATCATGATTCGCTGCGCTCGCTTCGACAAGGTCTTCACTCCGCTTCCGTTGTGCCGGACGTTGCTTGAAATGGGGCCGCGCGACGCGGCGCAGTTCGGTGTCCATCGGCTGCCTGATGGCGTCTCCGCATTGAGGCGGTCGCGGACCCGTCAGAGAACGCGGCGCAGGAACTCGAGCTGATCGGCGACTATCTGCTGTTGCGCGGTGCCGAGGTAGACATCCATATGGTCAAGCGGGTACTCCCGCAGCTCGGCGTGTGCACCCGCCTTCGCGGCTGCACGGCGGGCCGTGGCGGCCGGGGCGATGGTGTCGCACGTGGCGACCTGGACGAGCAGCGGGCAGGCAAGGCGCGACGCGAACCTGATCGGCCGATTGAATCCCGCTTGGAGCGCCACGCGCGCACCTACCTCGTTGCGCCAGCTCGGCCCCGCGATCTCGCTGTACAGGTGCTCGCCGCCCTCCCTCGCGAAGATCGCACGCGAGCCCGGTTCGCCCACCACTGCCACGAAGTACGGCGGGCGGCCGGTCAGTGCGCGTAGCCCATCGCGCAGTCCGTGTGCCGACGAACGAGCGATATGACGCAAGCCGGCGGTGCGGGCGAGTTGCAGCAGCACCGGGACGCCGTCCATCGCGGGTGTCACCGAGATCGTCGCCGCGACGCGTCGGTCCTGGGCGGCGACCGCGACCACGTGCCCGCCCGAGTATGAGAATCCCGTTGGCACGATCCGCTCGGTATCGACGCCTGGTAGCCGGCGAGCCGCTGCGATCGCAGCGTGCAAATCCTGCCGCTGGCGCCGCACCGACACGAGCTGACGGGGGCGCCCACCGGACTCGCCGAACCCGCGGTAGTCGAAGAGCAGGACGTCGATGCCGGCCGCTGCGAACTCCTCGGCGTAGCCGAGCAAGCTGTTGTCACGGGTGGCCGCGAAGCCCGGCGCGATAACGGCACACGGACGTCCGCCCGGCCCGTCGAAGGCGTCGCTTCCGGCTGGGAGATGCCAGGCGGAGCAGCCATCGCTGCCGCTGGCGAAGGTGATCTCGTGCATGGTTGGCTTCCTGCTCGATGTGGGCAGACGTCGATGCGTGCGACGCCGGGCCGTGGGCTCGGGAATGTGGGGTTATTGCCGCAGCGTGGCGTCGAGGTAGGCGATCAGCGCGACTCGGCCGTGGGCGATCACGTCGGGGTCAGGGTCGCTACGTTCTCGGAACGCGAGTTCGAGAGCCCGGTCCGCGAGTTCGACCGCCACCACGAATACGAGCAGGTCGGTCTGCGACGCGACCAGTCCGGCTGCGACGGCCAATCCATGCAAGCGCTCGGCGGTGCTGCGGTTGTAGCGCAGTACCTCGGCGCGCACGGTCGGCGACACTCTTCCGTCCAGCCACAGCCGGGCGGCGTTGGGGTGGTCGCGGTAGTAGCCGG
Source organism: Streptomyces sp. NPDC020681 (assembly GCF_044334895.1). Lineage (NCBI taxonomy): Bacteria > Bacillati > Actinomycetota > Actinomycetes > Kitasatosporales > Streptomycetaceae > Streptomyces > Streptomyces sp. NPDC020681. The sequence goes on from NZ_JBIRTX010000006.1 coordinate 104,133, forward strand.
CGTAGGAGTCGAGTTCGCGCTCGACGAATTCCGCGACTGACGTCGGCGCCCAGTCCGCCTCGACCGCGGCCAAGTGGGCCGTGAGCCGTTCCAGGTGGCGCTCGACGAGCGCGTCGAGGATCTGCTCACGGTCGGCGAAGAAGCGGTAGAGCGACGCTGCGGTGATCCCGGCGCGATCGGCGATGACGCGGGTGGTCACGGCATCGACGCCGCCCTCGTCGATGAGCCCGGCCGCCGCGTCCAGGATGCGCTTGACGGTCTCGCGGCTGCGGGTCTGCACGGGTTCCCGTCGCCGCGGCCGATCGGACCCGGCCTCGTCCACTCCTGGTCGGGGCGAACCGGCGGCCTGACTGCTCTTGACGGGTGCTGGCATGGCTGAAAACCTAACGCAACTCGCGTTCGCTTTTCAAGGGTGGTGTCAGACGTGCCTAGCCGGTTCGAGCCGCCGCATCTCGGCGTCGGGGTTGTCGGGGCCGGCTTCGTTGGCCTCGCCGTGGCCCACGCGCTCAAGCGCCGGAAAGAGCCCGTCCTCGTCCTCGAGCGTGAGCAGAAGGTGGGCGGCGTCCGGTGCAGCAACACCTGTTCCGGCTGCGCGTGCGACACCCCGTCGAACCTCTGTTCACTGCCCATCGCGCCGAACGCGAACGGGACGCACGTGTTCTCCCCGCAAGCGGAGCTTCGCTACTACTTGCGACGGGTCGCCCAGGAGCACGATCTGCTGTCCCGTATCCGCTTCGGGTGCAGCCTGCTCGAGGCCGCGTGGGACGACGTGGCGCACCGATGGCGGATCGAGACCAGCACCGGTCGGTTGACGACGGACGTCGCTCATCGACGCCAGCGGCCCCATCGCCGACCCGTCGATCCCGAAGCTGCCCGGGCTGGACCGATTCACCGGCGCGGCCTTCCATTCGGCGTTCCGCATCGGTGGCGCCGGCAGCGCGACCCGACACAACTCCCACGTGTTCCAGGAGGAGTGCCGGCTGGCCTACGTGATGGACAGGCTGCACCTGCTGCGCTCACGCGGCATCACCAGCGTCGAGGTGCGTGCCGACGAGCAACTCGCGCACACCCAGCGGTACACCGCCCAGGTGGCGCGGACGGTCTGGTCGACCGGCGGCTGTACGAGCCGGTACCAGGATGCCGACGGCGTGGCGTCGACCGACCGGCCCGCGGCGAGTCTCGCGTACCGACGAGCGATCCGTCGCTTCGACCCCGAACCGTACGAGCTGCGCACCGCCGCCGCCCCCGCCGCCGGTGTTGGGCCGGTGAATCGCCCACCGCGCGGCGTCACCCGCGCCGTGTCCACACCAACGTCGCACCCCCGCCAGACACTTCGCGACCTCAGCAGGGAGAGCAGCATGTCGACCACACTTCCGACCTCGTACCGTCCCACCTCCGAACACCCATCGCTGTGTCAGGTGGCCGTCTCCGTCATCGACCTCGCGCGCACCGAGCGGTGGTTCCGCGAAGGGCTCGGCTTCTGGCCGGCAGGTGGGGCGCGAGCACGGATGCGCGGCCCGCTGGCGTCGGTGGTGCAGGGCCTGCCGCGCGTCGCCTCGACCTGCTGGTGGCTGGTCGGCCGCAACGAGTGGTTTCAGCTTGAGATGTTCCAGTTCGAGCGCCCGCTGGCGCGGCTGATGCCGCCCGACCGGACGCCGAATGACATCGGGTACTCGCGCATCGGTGTCTGGGTCGCCGACTTCGACGAGACCCTGATTCGGCTGGCGCGGCTCGCCTCGCCGCCGCTCACCGCTCCGGTAGGCCCGCCCGGTGCGCGACGAGCCTGCGTGCGCAACCCCGACGGCGTCTTCGTCGAGATCATGGAGGACGACCCGCTGGGCGGTGCCGCAGGAAGTGCTGCCCGGGCGACATGTTCGGTCGCGCTGCGGTCGGTCACCCTGTCGGTGCCGGATCTCGCCCGCTCGGCCGCGTTCTTCGACGGACTTGGCCTCGCCCGCTCGGCCGCCGCGCTGCGCGCACCTGAGCACGAGTCGTTGTGGGGTCTGCCAGGGGCGCAGACCCGCAGCGCCGTGTACCAAGCCGGCGACGTCCTGGTGGAGGCTGTCCAGTACCTCGATCCGGTCGGGCGGGACCGCCCGGCGGATCACCGGATCTCTGATCAAGGCATACTCAATATCGCCTTCGGCGCGCGCTCGCGACGCGACCACGACGACCTGTACCAACGGGCATGCCGTGCCGGAGCGGTACCGAACAGCAAGCCGCGTCACCTGCCCGGTGGCGGCGTCGTCTACGTCAACGATCCTCAGCAATTCTCCGTCGAGCTGCTGTGGATGTCGGCGAAGTCCGACAAGCACTGGGGATTCAGCGCGAAGCCGGCCGACCGGCGACCGAAGGCCGACACCCACGCCATCGAGCAGACGGTGCGCATCGCCGCACCCGTCCAGGCCGCGTGGGACGTCATCACCGACCACGACAACATGGCCAGTTGGCTCGGCATCGGCTCGGCGCGACGCATCGTCGACGGCACGCCCGGGCGAGACGGCCGCGGATCGCAACGGCTGCTGAAGCTGCCCGGGACAACAGCGACAGAACAGGTCGTGACCTTCGAGCCACCGACCATATATCGGTACCGGGTGATCAACGGGTCGCCGTTCGTCTGCCACCAGGGCGAGATCTCGCTTCGCGCGGATGGAGACGAGACGGAGCTCACCTGGACGATCCGCTTCCGGCCAAAGGTAGTTGGCAGCGGACACCTGCTGCGCATCGGACTGTCCGTTGCGCTCGGCCGCGTGCTGCGCTCCGGTCTGAAGCCGCACGTCGAAATCGGTCACGCAACGCATTCGGGCACATGACTTCGCCAGAGGACGGCCCGTCAGCGACGACACGATGAGCGCAGCGGCCTACTCCGACCGGGTCCGGCGGCGGGGGCCGCCGCGGTGGCGGCTCGCACTCGGCAGCGATGACGGCATCGTGCGCGTCCCGAAACGGCTGAGCAGACGGACGTCGGCGGCGACTGGTACGACGTGATCCCGCTCTCCGGCACTCGCGTCGCCCTGGTCGTCGGCGACGTCCCCGGCGCCTGCGCCATCATGGGCCGGTTGCACACCGCTGTGCGCGCCCTGGCCGACCTGGACGAGCCGCCGGACGAACCGACGGGCTGCTGCGGGCCGTCCACCCCGACATCGAGGCCGTGGTCTTCGTCTGCGGCGACACCACCAGGATGGCGCCCGACGTGCGGCGCGCCTTCACGCTTTGATCGAGGTTGTTGCCCGTGATCCGCTGCGCGGTCTGCGCGTGGAAGGACTGCACGAGCGACCTACCTCAACCGGACCCGTCACCACGGCGGTTAGAGCTGCTGCACACGGCCGGCGTGCCGATGGCGGCCAGGTCCGCGACGACTTCAGGAGTGATTGACGTTCCCAGTCCTTCGTTGCCAGCATGCTGGCATCCCTGTCTGAAGTGCGGCTGCCGCGCTTACGACTTGGCGCGAGGGCCCACGCCTGACGGCGAGAAGCTCCGCCAAGACGTCAACGAGTGGATCCGCAACAGTGGCGCCTTCGACGGCGTCATCGACTTCGACAAGGCAATGCAGGACCCCGACGACCCTCTGGCCCTCAACGGCGCCTACGACAGCGGCGACCACCTGCACCCCAACGACGCCGGCCATCAGCGGATGGCCAACGAGGTGAACCTCGCCCTGTTCATGCCGTAACACCGTGAAGCGGAGCCTCTGCGCACCCGCTGTTCATGAGCGTGGATGCAACGTTCGGTCCCCGCACTCCACGGAGTGCGGGGACCGAACGGGTCGCATACTGGACAGCCAGGCACGGAGGTGGAGACGATCGACCTCATCCCGCCGGCGCGGTGATCTCCCTTTTGAGGATCTTGCCGCTGGGGCCGGTCGGCAGGGTGTCCACGAGCCATACCTCGCGCGGGTACTTGTATGCCGCCACCCGCTCCTTGACGAACTGCCGGAGCTCGTCGGGCGTGACCTGCGCCTTCGGGCGCAGCACCACCGCGGCCGCGATCTCCTCGCCCAGATGCGCGTCGGCCACGCCCACCACCGCGGCCAGCGCAACGGCCGGGTGCTCGTGGAGCACCTCCTCGATCTCGCGCGGGTAGACGTTGTAGCCGCCGCGGATGATCATGTCCTTTTTGCGGTCGACGATGTACAGGTAGCCGTCCTCGTCCTGGCGCGCGAGGTCGCCGCTGCGCAGCCAGCCGTCCGGAATCGTGGCCGCCGTCTCCTCCGGGCGCTTCCAGTAACCCTTCATCACGTTCGGCCCGCGCACGGCCAGTTCGCCGATCTCGCCGGGAGTCACGTCCTGGCCCTTGTCGTCGAGGAGTCGTACCTCCACGTCCTTGATCGGGGTGCCGATGGACCCGGCCTTGCGTGGCCGGTCGGGGTGGTTGAAGGTGACCACCGGACTGGTCTCGGACATGCCGAAGCCCTCCAGCACCACGCAGCCGAAGCGGCGCTCGAAGCCGTGCAGGATCTCCACCGGCAGGGAGGCTCCGCCGGAGACGCACATCCGCAGCGTGGAGACGTCGGCCTCCGACGGGTGCTGGAGCAGCGCCGCGTACATGGTCGGTACGCCCTCGAAGATCGTCGCCCGGTCGCGGGCGATGGCGTCCAGCACGGTCTGCGGGTCGAAGCGGGGGATCAGGGTGAGCGAGGCACCGGCGCGGATGGTCACGCTCATCGTGCAGATCTGGCCGAAGATGTGGAACAGCGGCAGACAGCCCACGACCACGTCCTGCGCCGTCATCCGCTGCACTTCGACCGCGTTGACCTCGGTGTTGTGCCGCAGTCCGGCGTGGGTGAGCGTGGCGCCCTTGGGGCGGCCGGTGGTGCCGGAGGTGTACAGCAGCACGGCCACGTCCTCGCCGTCCGGCTCGCTCACCTCCGGCAGCGGCTCGCGTGCGGCCAGCAGGCCCGCGAAGGCGGCGGGCTCGACGGCCAGGTGCCGCACTCCGGCGGCGGCCGCGCCCTGCGCGCCCTCGCCCGGCGCCTGGTGCCACTCGAACAGCATCACCGCGCCCGAGTCGCGCAGGTGGTACTCGGTCTCCCGGGTCTTCAGCAGCGGGTTCATCGGCACAACGACCGCTCCGGCGCGCAGCACGCCGTAATACAGGACGACGAACTCGACAACGTTGGGCAGCATCAGAGCAACCCGGTCTCCGGGGCGTATGCCCTCGGCCCGCAGCAGCGCGGCGGCGCGGGCGCTGCGCTCGTCGAGCTCCGCGTAGCTGGTGACCTGGCGCCCCAGCCGCAGCGCGGGGCGTTCCGGCTGCCGCCGCGCCGTCTCCACCAGGAACTGAGCCAGATTGGCCATGACCGCCTCCACGAACGTCGCCGTCGAAATCCGCTGTTCACACTGACGACATCGTGCAGATGTCCGTGGCGACGGCCTATGTGCGGTCTGACAGCGTCTGCCCTCCCGGATTGTTCCCGAGAACAAAACAGGGGCGCTACGCTGCGGGAATGGACCTCTCAGGGGTGGTCTCGGCGCTTCATGCGAGTCTGCCGGAACTGGGCGAGCGGATGGCGCAGCGCATCCGCTCGGACGTCGATGCCTACAAGGACGAGTCGCTGATCCCCTTCGACTCGCTGCGCCGCTCGTGCACCGCCAACGCGGACCTGCTCCTGAACCAGCTCGGCCGCGCGGGCGTGCAGGACCCGAGCCCGGCCAGGGAGACCGGCCGCCTCCGTGCCGAGCAGGGCGTGCCACTGGCGGACACCCTGCACGCGTACCGGATCGGCTTCGAGCTCCTGTGGACGGAGGTCCTCGCCGAGGCACGCAACCGTCCCGAGGTCACCGACGCCCAACTGGTGTCCCACTCCGCGGAGATCTGGGCCCTGTTCGGCCGCTACGCGGAGGCGGTGGCGGCGGCCTACCGGGAGACGACCGCCGAGCTGACCTCGCGGCGTCAGGCGCGCCGCTCGGCACTGGTGGAGGCGCTGTTCACCGGCGTCATCGCCGACCGCACGCTGTGGGAGGCCGCCCGTGAGCTCGGTCTGCCCGACCGCGGGCCCTACGTCGTCGCCGCGGCGGCGGCCGACGCTCCCGGCGAGGAGCCGCTGGCGGGGGCGGAAGTGGCGCTGCGTCAGGCCCAGGTCCACTTCGCCTGGCGGCTGCTGCCCGACCAGCAGATCGGTCTGGCCGCCCTGCCCACGGCGACCGCGGAGAGCACCTGCCTGCGCATCCTGCGCCGCGCGGGCGCCCGCGTAGGCGTCAGCCCGTGCTTTCACTCTCTGCAGGACACCCCCCAGGCTCTGCGCTTCGCCCGTCTCGCTCTGGCCGGCCTCCCGGGCACCGACCCCGGAGTCGCGCGGTTCGACGACAATCCACTGGCCATGGTCGTCGCCGCCGCCCCGGCCGAGGCGGCACACCTGGTGGAGGTGGTCCTCCAACCCCTGCTCGGTCTCCCGGCCGCGGAGCGGGCCCGTCTGCTGGAAACCCTGGAGCACTGGTACGCCGCCGCCGGCTCCGCCACGGACACGGCGCGCAGCCTCTTCGTCCACCCCAACACCGTCCGCTACCGGCTACGCCGCATCGAGGAGCTGACGGGCCGCTCCCTGTCCGATCCACGAGCGGCGGCGGAGATCGGCGCGGCGCTCCTGGCGGTCCGCCGGGCGGGCGCGTCATTCAGTGACGTCATTCAGTAATTCGACTGCGTACTCAGAACGACGGAGAGTGCCAACCGTCAGCCCGCCCACGGCAGCAACCAGTTGATCAGCCAGGGACGGAACCGGAACTGTTGAACGGCGCAGGACTGAAAGGTGCCGTCTGACCTGCGCAACATGGGATCGGCCTGATCAAAGCCTGTAGTCGTGGTTCTTCGCGCAAGCGGTCAGTCCGCCAGAGCAGCTGGACGTACGGCCTCTGGCCCGAAGCGTCGGCGAGCACGGTCTGCGGCTGCTTCGGCGGCGCGAGCACGGGCATCGCCAGGATCCAGAGAAAGCTGCCAGTAGGCGCTGTCGGCCGGCAGCAGACTGTCGACACGGATCGCGAAGGCGCGGACTCTCGCTCGCTGCAGTCCGAGGGTGGTCAGTAGCCCCAGGGCGGCTGCGGCAAGGGCCGGTGAGTGGTTGGTCGGTTCCGGCATTGTGCGCGTGCGTGTCGTGGAGCTGTGGTCGGCGTAGCGCACTGTGAGGGTGAGCCGTCCGGCGATCTGGCTTTCGCCGCGCAGGCGTTGGCCGATCTGGTCGGCAAGTCCCAGGACCGCTCGGTGATGCTGTGCCGGGTCGAGGCAGTCCCGCTCCAGCACGAGGTCGGCGACCAGGTGCGCTGCCCGTTCCGAAGGGGTGACCGGGCGGGGGTCATGGCCGCGGGCGCGCTCGGCCAGTAGCCGTGCCTGGCCGGCGCCGAGAAGCCGCTGCAGTGTTGCCGCGGGTATGTCAGCGACCTGGCCGATGGTGTGCAGTCCGTATTTGGCGAGAGTGTCCGCCGTGGCACGGCCGATCCCTGGCAGCGCGGTGACCGGACGGGAGTGGAGCCAGGCGTCGGCCTGCCCGTCGCGGATCCAGGTGGTGTCGCCCGGCGGGGACGCGTCTGCTGCCATCGCTGCCAGCATGCGGTTGTTCGCGAGCCCGGCGCTGCTGTCGATGTCGTAGAGAGCCTTAAGCCTCAGCTTCGTCATCTGAACGATGTCGTAGGGAGGCAGACCGAAGTATCGGAGCGCCGAAGTCAGGTCGAGCTGGACGGCGCTGGGCGGGACGGCCTGCACGTGAGGTGTGACACCAGACATCAGTTCGATTGCGTCGCCGTACTGATCCTCGCTCAGCGCAGGGTGCAGATGGAGGTGGGCGATGTGCCGCTGACGTGTACTCATCCTCATCCCGCGCTCCCGGGGCTTCGGTGGCCGAACTTCTTCAGGTCGGCCGAGCGGGTGCCGGCGGGCTGGAGGTCGGCGTACGGATGCAGCCGTGCGCCCGCGGTGCCGTCGGCCAGGGTGCGTTGCGGCTGGGCGGGGGTCGGGTGCGGGCGGGTCTCGCCGAGGAGGGCGAGCGCGGCCTCGGGGCCGCTGTCCCGGCGGGCGGCGGCGATCTCGTCCAGGTCCCAGGCCATGGAGCCGACGACGGTACGGCGGGTGCCGCGCACCTGGACCGTGCCGCGCACCAGCAGCAGCCCGCTGTGGAAGACGGTGTGCGCGCAGGCCGGGTGGGAGTCCTCGAAGAACGCCAGGTCGACCAGGCCGGACCCGTCCTCCAGCGTGACGAAGATGATCCGCTTGCCGCTCGCGATCGGCGGCGTCTGCGTGGAGGCCCGCACCCCGGCCACGAGCACCTGCTGACCGGCCCGCATCCCGGCCAGATGCGCCGCGTCGGTCGCGCCGATCTCGCGCAGCAGCCGGTGATGGTGCTCCATCAGATGCTTGGAGACATCGATGCCGAGGGTGCTCAGCTCGGCGCTCAGCGCCTCCCGCCCGGTCATCTCCGGCAGCCCGCTCGGCTCCGCACCGCCGACCGCGCCCGCTTGGATGGGCAGTTGACCCTCGTGCGCGGACCGGGCCCGGGACTGCCGGTGCAACTCCGCGATCTGGAGCAGCAGATCACGCCGGGTGAGCCGGCCGTCGTGCAGGCAGTTCAAGGCGCCGATCTCGGCGAGGCGCTCGGCGATGGGCCGGCTGGGGCGGGCCCGCTGCCAGAAGTCCGACAGCGATCCGTACGGCTGGCTCTCTTCGATCCGCGCACACTCGCCCTCGCTGATGCCGTGCACCGCGGACAACGCGAGCCGCACACCCCACTGGTCTCCGTCGGCCTTCTCGACGGTGTGCTTCACCTTGGACTCGTTGACGTCGACGGGCAGGACGGGCACACCACGGCGACGGGCGTCGGAGACGAGGACGCGCTTGGGCCACATCCCGGGGTCGTGTTCGAGCAGGCCGGCCAGCAGGAACGCCGGGTAGTGCGCCTTGAGCCAGGCGCTCTGCAGGGCAGGTACGGCGAAGGCGACCGCGTGGGCGCGGCAGAAGCCGTACGCGCCGAAGGCCTCGACGGTCTTCCAGACCTCGTCCCGCACGGCCGCGCTGTAGCCACGCGCGCGTGCCTGTCGGTCGAACCAGTCCCTGATCCTGGGGAGCCGGTTCTTGTCGCCGAGCGCGCGCCGGGCGATCTCCGCCAGTGCGCGGTCGCAGCCGGTCATCACCGAGAAGGTCTCGATGATCTGCTCGTGCCAGATGGTCACGCCGTAGGTGTCGGCGAGCACCGGCTCCAGGTCCGGATGGGCGTAGGACGGTGTGCCGCCGTGGCGAGCGGCGATGTACCGCTCGGGCATGCCCCCGGCGACCGGGCCGGGCCGGAAGAGGCTGATGTCAGCGATGACGTCCTGAGGATCGCGTGGCTGCAGTCTCGACAAAAGGTCTTGTTGACCAGGTGACTCCAATTGAAATAGGCCCAGGGTCTGGCTCTCCTGGATCAGCTTGAATGCGAAGACATCGTCGAGCGGCACCTGCTGGGGGTCGTCCAGGTCGATGCGGTTACCAGTCGTCCGTTCGATCTCGGTGACGGCGTGGGCCATCGCGGACTGCATCCGCACGCCCAGCACGTCGAGTTTGATGTTGCCGAGCGCCTCGATCTCCTCCTTCGCGGCCATGGCCATGGGGTAGTCGCCCTGCGGGGTGGGCTGCACCGGCAGCCGGTCCAGGAGGGTGGCGTCGCTGATGACCACGCCACAGGGGTGCATGGCCATGCCGTGGACCAGGGAGTCGAGACCTTCGGCGAGCTCCCACAGGGGCCCGTACCGGTCCGCCTCGCCCGCCAGCTGTCGCAGCTCGGGCAGTTCGGCGAGCGCGCCGGTGATGTCGGCGGCCCTCAGGTGCGGGAAGCTCTTGGCGATCCGGTCGATCTCCGCCGGCGCGATCCCCAGCGCGAGGCCGGTGTCCCGAAGAGCCCGGCGGGCCCGGTAGGTCTCGGGCATGGCGGTGACCGCCACCCGCTCCTTGCCGAACCGGTCGAAGATGGTGTCGTAGCACTCCAGCCGACGGGCGGACTCCACGTCGATGTCGATGTCGGGCAGCGAGGCCCGGCGCACACTCAGGAAGCGTTCGAACAGCAGGCGGTGGTCGAGCGGGTTGGCGGTGGCGATGTCCAGCGCGTGGCAGACCATCGATCCGGCGCCGGAGCCGCGGGCCGCGACCCGGATGCCCTTGGCTCGGATGTCGGCCACCACTTGGCCGACGGCGAGGAAGTACGAGTCGTAGTTCAGCTCGGAGATCACGTTGAGTTCTTCGTCCAGCCGGTCGAGCGCCGCCCGGTCGCGGTCGAGGCCGCGTCGGGTCATGCCTGCCTCGCACTGCCGACGCAGCAACTGTGCGGCTCCACCCGTTCCGGGCTCGGCGCCGAAGAGCGACGGTTCCGGGAAGTGTGGCGTGCCCAGCCCGAGGTCCGCTGCGGGGTCGACGGTGCACGCGGCCGCCGTGGCGGCGGTGTCCGCCATCAGGCGGCGTGCCCGCCGGGCGTCCGCTCCGGCGCACTCGGCGACCATCTGCGCGATGACCATCATCGCTTTTTCGTCCTTGAGCCAACGTTGCCCGCTGTCCAGGTGGCGCCGGTCGATGGGGCGCAGCAGCCGTGCGGCGTCCAGGACGTCGGCGAGGCGGTGCTGGTTCGGGTCGGCGTAGCGGACGGCGTTGGAGAGCACGGCAGTGGTGCGGGTGCGGTCGGCCAGTGCCAGGGTGCGGGCGGCCAGGCGCAGGGATCCCGGACCAGTGTCAAAACGTTTCTGCGCGACAGCCTCCAGCCGGACTCCCCTCCCGAAGATCTCCTTCCAGGGCGCCAGCAGCTTGACCGCAACGTCTTCCCGGCCCACCGACAGCGCCCGCACCGGCTCCGAGAGCGGCCCGAGCAACACCGTCAGCCCGGGGCCGCCGTACTCGCGCAGCGCCTCCCACGGCACGACCACCGGCGCCGCGCCGGACGCGGTGCCGACATGGGCGGCCGAGGTGATGCGGCACAGCCGCGCCCAACCCGCCCTGTCCTGGGCGAGCAGCACGAACCGCAGCGGCGGCTCGATCGCGTGCGCGCCGCCGCGTGCCGGGGTGCGGGGCCTCTGTGGTGGGGGAGGGGGCGCGATGGCCTCCACCGCCAGATCGACGCCGAAGATCGGCCGGATCCCGTCTTTGGTGCAGGCGTGTGCGAACCGCACGGCACCGGTGACGGTGTCTCGGTCGGTGAGTGCGAGCGCCGTCATGCCGCGTTCGGCCGCACGCTGGACGAGGTGCTCGGGATGGGCGCCGCCGTACCTCGCGGAGTAGCCGGACGCGACGTGCACATGGGCAAAGCCCGTCATGCCGCACCTCCATTGCTCCACCCCTATTTTCGGCCATTTGCCCGGAGCGCGTATCGCACGTTCGTTCGATTACTCTAACCCCATCGACCCCGGTCAGCGACATGATTCGAACGTGAGATCGGTTTCGTGGCGTCCGAAGCGGTGGCTAAAACGGGCGTCGCTCGTCATCTCCGCGACTGGGTAATGGAGTTGGGGGCGACCGTCCCGTGTGCCGACGGGGTGAGTCGGTTCGAGATCACTTCGAGCCCCGCGAGTAGTCGCTTTCGGTCACGACGCAGGAACTGGGCGTGATCGTGGGCGCCCCTTGGCTCGTATCGTGTGTCATTGGCGCCGCTGCCGTCTCGGCCGCGTCCGGCCTCTTGTGTCAACCCCAGTGCAGGCCCCCGGGCCCGGGGGTGCTCCGTGATCCGAGGCGGCCGGCTGCCGTCAATCGATCGAGCGCTTGAAACAGGGTGGCGGGAGTGAGCCCGCACTCACGTGCCATGCGGTCCACCTCGGCACAACCGTGACCGGTTTGCGGGTCTGCGTGTGCCGCGAGATCGAGGGCAACTACCTGCAGAAGCGGGCCGCTGGCGCCCGCCATGCGCAGTGCCCGGTCGGCAGCGCGTCTCCGGTCCGGACGGGCCGGGTGCTGTGCGAGCAAGGCCGCGTGGGACGAGCTGGATCCGGTGCGCCATTGCAGGGCGCTGCTCTCGATCGCCGAGGAGCTCGGGCTGCGGATGCGCGGCGACGGCCAGGTGTGCCGCTGCTGACCCTCACCGTGCGGTACGCGGACCGGTCCACGACCACCCGGACGCGCACCCTGCCCGAGCCGACCGCCCACTCCGCGGCGCTCACCGGTGTCGCCCACCGGATCCATGAGTCGCTCGGTCTGCAGCGGGCCCGGGTGCGGGGCCTGGCGCTGCGCGCCGAGGATCTGACACCGGTGGAGCGGGCGGCCAGGCAGCTGTCGTTCGATCCGGCCGACGAGCGGGCGCGCAGGATCGAGGCGGTGGTGGACCGGGCCCGTGCGCGGTTCGGCCCCAGGGCGGTCGTACCGGGATCGCTGGCCGCATAGGCCGTGTCTTCGCGGCTCTTCGCCTCTTGACGATGTTCTCTTGACAATCACCCCCGACGACCTGCATGCTCAACCTATCGGTTAAACAACTGGATGGTTGATTACGAGATGGCAGACGACCCGCTCAGCCTCACCTTCAACGCTCTCGCCGACCCGACCCGCCGGGCCATCCTGGCGCGGCTGGCGGACGGGGCGGCGACGGTCAACGAGCTGGCCGAGCCCTTCTCGATCAGCCTGCAGGCGATCTCCAAGCACCTGAAGGTGCTCGAACGCGCCGGACTGATCACCAGGGGGCGCGACGCCCAGTACCGGCCCTGCCATCTGCGGGCCGGACCGCTCAAGCCGGTCTCCGAGTGGCTGGAGAGCTACCGCCGGTTCTGGGAGGAGAGCTTCGGCCGGCTCGACGACTACCTGATCGAACTCCAGGAAAGGCAGCGAAACGATGACCGCGAAGGCAAGTGACAACCCGACCACGCTGACCACACCGACCGACCGCGAACTCGTCATCACCCGCGTCTTCGACGCCCCGCGCAGTCTCGTGTTCGAGGCGTGGACCAAGCCCGAGCACGTACGTAAGTGGTACGGACTGCGCGCGCTGACCACGACGGTCTGCGACATCGACCTCCGCCCGGGCGGCGCCTGGCGCTGGGGCCAGCAGGACGCCGAAGGCCAGGAGATCGTCTTCTCCGGCGTGTACAAGGAGATCGTGCCGCCGGAGCGGATCGTCTACACCGAGATGTTCGAGCAGATGCCCGATGTGGAACCGGTGCTGACGACGCTCACCTTCGAGGAGAAGGACGGCAGGACCACGCTGACCAGCACTTCACTCTGGCCGACGGCCGAAGCCCTCGCCGGCGCCACCGCCATGGGCATGGAGGCGGGCGTGGTGGAGACCTACGACCGGCTCCAGGAGCACCTCGACACCATGGGCTGAGTCCGCAGGCCCGGCACACACGAACGGCCCTGGTCCCGTTGGGACCCAGGGCCGTTCGTCGTTTTCCATGATTCGCCTGCGACGGCATCTTATTGACACGGATTCAGTTTTTACCGGCACGTAACTTCCATCCGGCGGTTACTCGTGCGTACGTTTGTGGCAGCACCGCTATCCAGCCATCGCTACTCCCTTGAGCCGCAAGGAGACTGCTCGATGCTGCCTTGGAAACGTGTACTCAGACCGTTAGCAGCCCTGCTGTTGGCCGCCGCCATCGCCTTCACCCCGTCGGCGGCCGCCGCCGACTCGGCGCCCCACAGCGGCTGGAACAACTACTCCTGCAAGCCCTCCGCCGCCCATCCCCGCCCCGTCATCCTCGTCCACGGAACCTTCGGAAACTCCTGGGACAACTGGCTCAGCCTCGCTCCGTACCTGGTCAAGCGCGGCTACTGCGTCTTCTCGCTCGACTACGGCCAGCTGCCCGGGGTGCCCCTCTTCAACGGCCTCGGACCCATCGACAAGTCCGCCGAGCAACTGGACGTCTACGTCGACAAGGTGCTCTCCGCGACCGGAGCGTCCGAGACCGATCTCGTCGGCCACTCCCAGGGCGGCATGATGCCGCGCCACTACCTGAAGTTCCTGGGCGGCGCCGACAAGGTGAACGCACTCGTCGGCCTCGCGCCCGACAACCACGGCACCACCCTGTCGGGCCTCACCAAACTGCTGCCGTACTTCCCGGGCGCCGAGGAGCTGCTCAGCGCCGCGACCCCGGGACTCGCCGACCAGATGGTGGGCTCCGCCTTCATCACCAAGCTCAACGAGGGCGGGGACACGGTGCCCGGCGTGAACTACACGGTCATCTCCACCCGTTACGACCAGGTGGCCACCCCGTACCGCTCGCAGTATCTGGACGGTCCGAACGTACGCAATGTGCTCGTCCAGGACCTGTGCCCGCTCGACCTGTCCGAGCATCTCGCGATCGGCCTGTTCGACCGGATCGCGTACCACGAGGTGGCGAACGCCCTTGACCCGGCGCACGCCACCCGGACGACCTGCGCGTCCGTCTTCTCCTGACGGACGCGCGGTCGGTAGTCCGGTACTCCGGTAGTCCCGAAGTTCCCGTAGCCCGGCGACGGTCAGCGGCCCCTGCGGCCGCCGGCCGTCGCCCTGCGGCGGGTGGTGCCGAACATCGCGGCGGCGCCGACGGCGAGCGCGGCCGCGCCACCGATCGCGAAGTACGGGGTGTTGCTGTCGCCACCGGTCTCGGCGAGGTTCTCGCCGGAGTCGGCCTTCGGGGCCGAGGCGCTGTTCGGCACGGGCGCGTTGGCCGGTGCCTGCTCGGCCGGCTTCTCCGCCTTTTCGCTCGCTTCCGAGCCCTTCGTCGCCTCGCTGTGGTCGTCGCCACCGTGGCCGTTGTGGTCGACCGTGGACTGATCGGCGCCGTCCGCTATCTCCTCCTCGGAGGGGGCGGAGGCCGCCGGAGGCGTGGCCGCGCCGCCGTTGTCCGCGCCGAAGACGACGTCGGAGCAGGTGTAGAAGGCCTCGGGAGAGTCCGAGCGCTGCCAGATCGAGTAGACGAGGTGACGGCCCGACTTCTTCGGGACGACGCCGTCGAAGACGTACTCGCCGTTCACCAGATTCGGGTTGGTCACCTTGGCGAACGGCTGCGCCTCCAGGTCCGACCACTTGAGCGGCTTCGTCGGGTCGTAACCGTCCTTGGTGAGGTACAGCTCGAAGGAACCCTTGTGCGGGGCCGTGGCCTTGTAGTGGAACGTGTGGTTGCCGGCCGCCAGCTTGGAGGACGGCCAGTCACCGCGCGGCAGATCGAGACCCTTGTACTTGTCGCGGCCCGCGCTGCACAGCTTGCCGTCCGGGATCAGCGACTGGTGATTGCCCGCCGCGTTGGCGATGTTGACCTCGTTCCAGTCGTAGAGCGGCTGCGTGCCGCCCGCCGCGACCAGGGCCTTGCACGCCGCCGAGTCCGGGCTCTCCGGCCCCTCGGCGAAGCAGGCGGAGACCCGGCTGACCGGGTCCGTCATCGAACCGTGCGCGACGGCCGGAGTGGCGGTGAGCCCGGCCAGCGCGAGCGGCGCGATGCCGAGGACGGCGACCGTGGTGACCTTACGGCGAGCGGTCATGGTGGCGTTTCTCCTCAAGGGGGTCATATGGGGGGATCGAGGCGAGTTCAAACGGGCGGCGCGGCCCCCCGTCGGACTACGGCACCGACCGTTCGAACCCGCGTCGGCGATCAGCAAGCTAGCCGCTCACAACCTCGAAATCGCCTGCTGGAAGGGGGTGATGGCGATCCTTATGGGTCCTTTAAGGAGGCGCTAAGCGGGGGCTCAGAAAGACCCACACGGGTGTCCGGCGCGGCCCGAAATGGCCGTCCGTCGCAGTGGTCGGCGGACTACGGTTGACCGGGACCCGGCCGGCCCGGGTCCTTTGACCTGAGCTGACCTGAGCGCAGCCCGAGTGAAGGAGTCGTCGTGGCCCTGACCCGCGAAGAGCGCGAGCAGTTCCTGGCCCAGCCCCATGTCGCAGCCCTTGCGGTGGACACGGGCGAGGCCGGGCGCGCGCCGCTCACCGTGCCGATCTGGTACCAGTACGCGCCCGGCGGCGACATCTGGATCATGACGGGACGCGACTCCCGGAAGGCCGCCCTGATCGCCGCGGCAGGCCGTATCTGCCTTTTGGCCGACGTGCTCGAGCCCACCATCCGGTACGTCTCGGTCGAGGGGCCGGTCATCGGCACCGTCGCCGCCACCCGCGAGCGGTTGGTGGAGCTCTCGGCCCGCTACCTCCCGGCCGACAAGGTCGACGGCTATGTCGACATGGCATGGAAGGAGCACGGCGAGCAGGTGGTCATCACCATGCGGCCGGAGCGGTGGGTCAGCGCGGACCTCGGCTCGCTCTGATGGCGGTGACCGACACGACCGACGACGGTCCGCGGCCGAGGGTCGAAGTGCCGGACGAGGCAACGGATGTTGAGATCCGGGCGCTTCTCACCGCCCTGGACGGACAGCGGCGCCATGTTCTGGGAATTCTCGACGGGCTGGACGCGGATGCGCTGCGGCGGCCCGTGCTGCCGTCCGGCTGGAACTGTCTCGGACTCGTCCAGCATCTCGCCCTGGACGTGGAGCGGTTCTGGTTCCGTGCGGCCCTCGCCGGTGACAAGGACGTCATCCTCGGCCTCGACGACAGCGAGGACGCCTGGCAGGTCGAGCCGAGGCTGCCGGCCGCCGAAGTGCTCGACCGGTACCGCAGGGAGACGGAGTTCGCGAACGCCGTCATCAACGCCACACCCGCGGACACCGCGCCGGCCTGGTGGCCGCGCCATCTCTTCGGCGAACCGCACCTGTACACCCATCGGGACGTCCTGCTGCACGTCATCACCGAGACCGCGTGCCACGCCGGTCACCTCGACGCGGCGCGAGAACTCATCGACGGCCGGCGCTGGATGGTCCTGACCTGAGAGGCCGCAGCCTCAGGCGGTCGACCCCGTCGCCGTCAACACCCTCGTGCGGTCCTCCGCGGTGAGGGTCAGACCGTTGAACTCCTGGTTGTACCGCACATAGCCCTTCAGGATCTTCAGCAGTTCACGCTCCAGCGCCATCTCCGGGCCGGGACACACCCGCCGGGTCGTGGCGATCCGGCCGAAGGCGATGCTGGGGTCCCACTTGGTGACCTTCGCGGTGCCGGTCACGGTGTTGCAGCCGAGTTTGCCGCGTACGGTGCCGTCCTTGCCGAAGATCAGATACGGCTGCTTCGCCTTGCCGCCGGGCACGGAGGACGGCTTCTTGTCCACGACGAGCGAGTTCACCGACCACTTGGTGCCCACCAGCGGTACGGACGGGCCCTGGGACGCCAGCTCGACGGAGTCGCCGTTCTTGGCGGTCAGGGTGAGTTTCTTGTCGGCCGCACGCATCGTGAGCCTGCCGTTGAAGAACCCGCGCATGGCCTGCTCGAAGTCGGCGACCTCCTTCTCGCAGCCCATGGAGGTCGTAGCGCCCGGGCGCGCGATGAGGGTGTTGCCCTCGATCGTCGCCCCGGCGCTGCCGAAGCCGTTGCAGCCGTCCTGGCCGAACGTGCCCTTCGTGGTGATCCGGAGGTGCGCGCCGGGCGGCGCCGACGACTTCTTGCCGTCGACGGTCATGGTCTTGACCGTCCAGCGGATGCCCGTGACATCAGCTTTGGTTGTGATCGAATCGGCGTCGTGCGTGGTGCCGGAGGAAGGCCCTTTGGCCGACTCGGTGCCGCACGCGGCGAGGGTCAGGAGGGCCAGGACCGTTGCGGGGATGCTCAGTTGGGAGCGCATGCCCCTGGGACGGGGCATAGCGGACAACGGTTCCCTCGCCGGTGGTTCAGCCGACCAGCCGGTAGCGCCGCTCCGGCCGGCCCGTGCCGCCGTACCGCAAGGTCACCTCGACCCGGCCCGTATCCGCGAAGTACTCGAGATACCGACGTGCGCTGACCCGCGACAGCGACCCCGCCTCCGCGCACTCCGAGGCCGACAGATCCTCGCCCGGGTGCTCCCGCAGAATGCGCTCCACCAGCTCGGCGGTGTGCGCGGCCAGGCCCTTCGGCAGCTCGCGCGAGCCCGGCGGGCGGGTGCCGAAGATCTGGTCGACATCCTCCTGGCGGGCCTGGCCGAGCCGGTCGAAGCGGGACCGCAGCGAAGCCACATGCCGCAGCTGCTCCTGCAGCGCCGCCTGGGTGAAGGGCTTGATCAGATAGTGCAGCGCGCCCGCCCGCAGCGCCTGCCGGATCAGACCGGCGTCCCGGGCGGCCGTGATGAACAGCGCGTCGACGCTGGCCCGGCCCTCGTCGCGCTCCTCGGCCGCGCGCAGCTCGCGCAGCACGCTGAGCCCGTCCATGTCGGGCATATAGATGTCGAGGAGTACGAGATCGGGCCTCAGCCGCTCGGCGGCGCGCAGCGCGTCGGCGCCGCTGTGAGCCACTCCGACGACCCGGAAACCCTCCGTCGCGGACACATAGCGGCAGTGCAGCTTGGCGACCATGAAGTCGTCGTCCACCACCAGCACGTTCACCGGGATACACCTCGCGAGGACGGCCTGCTCAGCCACGTGTCAGCTGTTCCGACCTGGGGTCCGGGGGTTGTCCCCCGGGGAAAGCACAGCATCTTCCGGACACGCTAGGCCGCGACCACAAGGACCACAACGTCCGTTGATTCCGGAAGGGAGACAGCTTCTTAACACGCAGGCAACATGTGGGCCACTTCACACCCTCTCGAACCACCTCTCGAAAGGCGGCCCACGTGCGATTGCGCACTCCTCTCGCCCTGCTCGGGGCGGCGTTGCTGGTGCTGGTGGGGCCGCCGCTGCTCAGCGCAGGCAAGGGCTCCGACACCGGTACGCAGATCCCCGGTCTGCGGTTCATGGTCCCGAACACGCCCGGCGGCGGCTACGACATCACCGCCCGCACCGCGGCCAAGAACGCCGAGGACGCCGAGCTCACCCACAACATCGAGGTGTTCAACCTGCCCGGCGCAGGCGGCACCGTCGGACTCGCCCGGCTCGTCGGCGAGCACGGCAACGGCAGGCTCGCCATGTCCATGGGCCTCGGCGTCGTCGGAGCCGTCCACACCAACAAGGCGCCCAAGACCCTCGCCGACACCACGCCCATAGCCCGGCTCACCGAAGAGCAGGACATCGTGGTCGTCTCCAAGAACTCCCCGTACAAGACGATCAAGGACCTGCTCGACGCCTGGAAGAAGAACCCGGGCAAACTGCCGGTCGGCGGCGGCTCGTCACCCGGTGGGCCCGACCATCTCGCGCCCATGCTGATGGCGCAGGCGGCCGGGATCGAGCCCAAGACGGTCAACTACATCCCGTTCGACGGCGGCGGCGAACTGCTCGCCTCCATCCTCGGCAACAAGGTCGCCTTCGGCGTCTCGGGCGTCGGCGAATACCTGGACCAGATCAAGGCGGGCGAACTGCGGCTGCTCGCCGTCACCGGACCGAAGCGGGTACCCGGCCTCGACGCGCCGACCCTGCGCGAGGCCGGGCTCGACACCGAGTTCACCAACTGGCGCGGCATCGTCGCACCTCCCGGTCTCTCCGACGCCGAGCGCGACAAGCTCATCGGCCTGGTGGAGGGGCTGCACGCCTCCAAGCAGTGGCAGGAGTCGATGAAGAAGAACGGCTGGAACGACGCCTTCCTCACCGGAGAGAAATTCGGCGACTTCCTCGAAGAGCAGAACAAGAGCGTGGACTCGGTGCTGAAGGAGCTGGGGCTGTGACCACCACGGAGACCGAACCCACCACGGAGGTCCGCCGCTCCTGGCTGCGCGACCACTCGGAACTCGGCGTCAGTCTGCTGTTGTTCGTCATCGGCGTGGTCGTCCTGACCGACGCGCTCACCATGGACGTCGAGATCGCCCAGCGCGGCCCCGTCGGCCCCAGGACCGTCCCCATCGCGGTCGGCATCGGCCTGCTGCTGGTGGCCGTGCTGCTCGCCGTCGACGTACTGCGCGGCGGCCGCGGCGAGTCCGAGACCGGCGAGGACATCGATCTGAGCGAGCCGAGCGACTGGCGCACGGTGCTGCTCCTCGCCGGCGTCTTCCTCGCCTTCGCCGTACTCATCGGCCCGATCGGCTTCCCGGTCGCCGGGGCGCTGCTGTTCTGGGGCGCGGCCTTCGCGCTCGGGAGCCGGCACCACCACCGCGACCCGCTGATCGCCGCTGTCCTCTCCCTCGTCACCTACTTCGTCTTCAACAACTTGCTCGGCGTTCCGCTGCCGGGCGGCCCCCTGATGGAGGTGCTCTAGCCGATGGACTCACTCAACTCGCTGCTCGACGGCTTCGGCACCGCGCTGACTCCGGTCAATCTGCTCTGGGCCGCGATAGGCGTGCTGCTCGGCACGGCGATCGGCGTACTGCCCGGAATCGGCCCGGCCATGGCGGTGGCGCTGCTGCTGCCGGTCACATACGGACTCGAACCGACCGGCGCGTTCATCATGTTCGCCGGCATCTACTACGGAGCGATGTTCGGCGGCTCCACCACCTCGATCCTGCTGAACACACCGGGGGAGAGCGCGGCCGTCGTCGCGGCCATCGAAGGCAATCCCATGGCCAAGGCGGGCCGTGGCGCTCAGGCGCTCGCCGCCGCGGCGGGCGGTCACTTCGCGGGCGGCATGATCGGCACGATCCTGCTGGTGCTGCTCGCTCCGACCGTCGCCGAACTCGCCGTGGACATCGGCGCGCCCGACTACTTCGCGATCATGGTGCTGGCCTTCATCGCCGTCACGTCCGTGCTCGGCTCGTCGCGGATCCGGGGTCTTGCCTCGCTGCTGATCGGCCTCACGCTCGGACTCGTCGGCCTCGACCAGATGACCGGCCAGCAGCGGCTCACCTTCGGCTCGCTCCAACTCGCCGACGGCATCGACGTCGTCATCGTCGCGGTCGGTCTGTTCGCGATCGGCGAGGCGCTGTGGGTCGCGGCCCATCTGCGCCGTACCTCCGGAGAGGCGATCCCGGTGGGCCGGCCCTGGCTCGCCAAGTCCGATGTGCGGCGCACCTGGAAGTCCTGGCTGCGCGGACCCGCCATCGGCTTTCCGTTCGGTGCGATCCCGGCCGGCGGAGCGGAGATCCCCACCTTCCTGTCGTACGTCACCGAGAAGCGGCTCTCCAAGCACAAGGAGGAGTTCGGCAAGGGAGCGATCGAGGGCGTGGCGGGACCGGAGTCGGCGGCCTCGGCCTCCGCGGCCGGCACGCTGGTCTCGATGCTGACGCTCGGTCTGCCGACCACCGCGGTCGCGGCGGTCATGCTGGCCGCCTTCCAGCAGTACGGAATCCAGCCCGGCCCGCTCCTGTTCGAGCGCGAGCCGGACCTGGTGTGGGGTCTGATCGCCTCGCTGTTCATCGGCATGGTGCTGCTGCTGGCGCTCAACCTGCCGCTGGCGCCGCTGTGGGCGAAGCTGCTGCGCATCCCGCGGCCGTATCTCTACGCGGGAATCCTGTTCTTCGCCGGAGTCGGCGCGTACGCGGTCGGCGGCGAGGCTCTCGACCTGGTCATCCTGCTGATCATCGGTCTGATCGGCTTCGGAATGCGGCGGTACGGACTGCCCGTGCTGCCCGCGGTGATCGGCGTGATCCTCGGCCCGGCCGCGGAACAGCAGCTGCGCCGTGCGCTCCAGATCAGCGACGGCAGCGTTACCGGCCTGGTCAACACGCCGTTCTCGGTGACGGTGTACGCGGTGATCGTGATCCTGGTGGCGTGGCCCTGGCTGAAGAAACTGATCGTGCGCCGCCGTAGTGACGCCGCGGCCTGATCGACCGCCGCGTCCGCCCCGTGTGCCTCTCAGGCCACGGGGCGGACGCGGTTCAGAGTGCGAGCAGGGCGTCGAACCCGCTCTGGCGCGCCAGGAGTTCGAGCTCGTCCAGAGCCTTCACGGCCCGGTCCGCCGCCTGTGGGTCCCGCTCCGCCAGACCGCTCTCGGCGAACTCGTCCTCGTCGAGCCGCAGTACGGACGAGCCGTCGGCGGACACCCACAGATCGAGATCGAGATCCTCGACGACCAGCTCGCCGCCTTCGAGGACCGCGGGCCTGGCGATGTCGCAGTACCAGCCCTTCAGCGAGCCGTCGCCGGCACGGACCTCCTTCACGGAGAACCACCGGTCGCGCCAGTAGTGCTCGGTGAACACATCACCCGCCTCGAACCGCACGAAGCCGAAGTCCCGTACGCCCTCGCCCGCCCACGGAGCGCGGACCACCACGTGCCTGCCGTCGTCCTCGATCAGCTCCGCCGGATAGACGATCTTCGTCGCTCCCGCCTTGACCAGCCGTACCTCGATCATCAGCATCGGGCAATTGTCAGCGTCTTTGCTGGTGGACGCATCCTGATTTCCGCCGGTGGGGGAGAATCGGCGGGTGACCCTGAACATCACTGTCGACGACGACTCGGCCGTCGCTCCGTACGAACAGCTGCGTACGCAGATCTCCGAACAGGCGCGCTCCGGCGCGCTGCCGGTGGGCTACCGCCTGCCGACGGTACGGGGACTCGCGGAGGACCTCGGCCTGGCGGCGAACACCGTCGCGAAGGCGTATCGCGCGCTGGAGGGCGACGGAGTCATCGAGACGCGCGGGCGCAACGGCACGTTTGTCGCTGCTGCGGGTGACGCGGCGGAACGCCGTGCGGCCACCGCCGCCGCGGAGTACGCGGCGGTGGCACACCGGCTCGGCCTGAGCCGGGCGGACGCGCGGGCGGCGGTGGAGGACGCACTGCGCGCGGCGTACGGGTGACCGCCGGCCGGCCCGCTACAGATACAGGCCCGCGTCCGCGCCGCTGTGCTGGTCCGGGATCGACGGCGGGGTGGTGCCGCGGCGCAGCGCGTACAGCTCCGCCAGCGTCGCACCGTCGCGGCCGACGCCTTCCTCCGTACCCAGCCAGTTCACCGACTCCTTGCGGGTCAGCGCGCCCACCTCGATCCGGGCCAGACAGCGGCCGGGACGGACCACCGCCGGGTGGAGCCGCTCCAGGTCCTCGTTGGTGGTGACGCCCACCAGGACGTTGCGGCCCTGGCCGAGGAGGCCGTCCGTGAGGTTGAGCAGCCGGGAAAGCGCCTGGCCCGCGGTGTGCTTGGCCTCGCCGCGGATCAGCTCGTCGCAGTCCTCGAGCAGCAGCAACCGCCAGCGGCCCTTCGCGGTGCCTTCATCCTCGCCGATCGCGATGTCCATCAGATAGCCGACGTCGTTGAACAGCCGCTCCGGGTCCAGCACGCAGTCGACCTGGCACCAGTCCCGCCAGGAGCGGGCCAGCGTGCGCAGCGCGGACGTCTTGCCGGTGCCCGGCGGGCCGTGCAGCAGCAGCAGCCGGCCTGCGATGTCGTCGGGCGTGACCTTCATCAGCCGGTCCATGGCGTCGGCCACCGGGGCCGTGTAGTTGGGCCGGACCTCGTCCCAGGTGCCGGCGGCGATCTGGCGGGTGGTGCGGTGCGGTCCGCGCCGCGGCGACACGTACCAGAACCCCATGGTCACGTTCTCCGGCTGCGGTTCCGGTTCGTCCTCCGCACCGTCCGTCGTCTGCTTGAGGATCTTCTCCGCGAGCTCGGAGCTGACCGCGGTCACTGTGACGTCCGCGCCGCGGTTCCAGCGCGAGACGAGCAGCGTCCAGCCCTCGCCCTCGGCGAGCAGGGCGCTGCGGTCGTCGTCGCGCGCGGAGCGCAGCACGGAGGCCGACGGGGGCAGAAGTGCGGCACCGGGCTTCACCCGGTCGATGCTGGAGCTGTGCGAGTACGGCTGCTCGCCCGTCGCGAAACGGCCGAGGAACAGCGCGTCGACGACATCCGTGGGTGAATCGCTGTCGTCGACGGTGAGCCGGATCGGCAGCGCGTCCTGAGGCTTGGCAGACATGCGCCCATGATCTGGCACCGGACCTTTCCATGCACGGTCTTTTGACCGCAGGCGCGGTCCTAGGCCCTGTCTGGCCGATCCTGCCGGGCCGCCCGTGCCGCTGCTCAGTCCGGACTCCGGATCAGCGAAGCGGCCCGGCGGGCGCGGCGGACCACCGCGTAACCCTTGGTGAGCGCACGGTCCTTCGCGAAGTTCCGCGCGACGGCCCGGCCCTCGACCAGCCGCTCGAACTCCTCGATGCCGGTGCTGCGCCGCACGGTCACCCGCTCCAGCGCGTACGGCCCCTGGCCGCGCCGGGCCAGCGTGTTGCCGACGGCGAGCGACTGGGCGAATCCGGCCGCCCGGACGGTGCGCCGCACCCGCCGGCTCGAATAGCCGTACGGGTAGGCGAAGGAGACCGGGACGGCACCCAGCTCGTCGGCGATCACCTCACGGCAGCGGACCGTCTCGTACCGGAGTCGTTCGTCGTCGAGCTGGTCCATCTGCGGATGGGTGTGGGTGTGGCCGCCGATCTCCGTGCCCGCGGCGGCGAGTTCACGCACCTGGTCCCAGTCGAGCATGGTGTCGAGTGCGCCGCCTTCGTCGTACGCACCGCGCAGCCAGCCGGTCGAGACGAACAGCGTCGCCGCGAAACCGTGTTTGGCCAGTACGGGCAGGGCGTGCCGGTGTACGCCCTCGTAACCGTCGTCGAAGGTGATCAGCACCGGCCGCGGCGGCAGCGGCCGGTGCCCGCCCGACCGCCATGCCTCGCCCAGTTGAGCGGTGGTGACGGGGGTGAACCCGCGCTCGCCGAGCAGCTCCAACTGCTCGGCGAACGCGTCCGGAGAGACGGACAGGCCGCGGGTCGCCTCCGCCGGCCGGTGCGCGACGGCGTGGTACATCAGGATGGGTACGGCCTGATTCACGACACCTCACTTTGCGCGGCCGAGCTGATCGGGCGTGCTCGGTCCGCCGGGTCCGCACGGTCCGTCGGGTCCAGATGATCCGTCCGGCCCGCCGGGCTGATCGGGCCCGAGGAGAACGTCGGCGCGCCCGCCACCCGCGCACGGGCCGTCGCCACCGCATAGCCGCCCGCCGCCGCCGCGACGCCCGTCACGATCGCGGCCGCCCGGCCCGCCCCGCCGCGGCGGCCCAGCACCGCGTCGCGCAGACCGCGCACGACGCCCGCGGGCAGCACCCGCGTGGTGTAGCGGCGTTCGGACTCCAGGCCTTTGCCCGCGCCGACGCTGCGCGCCACGAGCGCCTTGGACAGCCCTTCGGCGTACGCCCGGGTGCGGAAGTACGCGAACTGCTCCCGCGCCACCGGGACCTTGTGGTGGATCACCGACCGGTCGTCGATCAGCAGCACCGCGTCCGGCATCGCCTTGGCGAGCCGGATGCACAGTTCGGTCTCCTCGCAGCCGAGCGGCCGTTTGTCGCCGTCGCGCCCGATGCCCGTGGCGAAGCCGCCCGACGCGTCGAACGCCCGCCGCCGGAAGGAGGCGTTGCCGCCGAGCACATTGCGCACCCGCACCTTGCCGCGCGGCAGCCCCCGGTACGTACAGCCGACGACCCAGTCGAACTCCTCCGGGAACCAGACCGGCCTGCGACCTGATGCCCAGGCGGCCATCGTCCGTCCGCCGACGGCCATCACGCGCGGGTCCTCGTAGCCCTCGGCGAAGTACCGCAGCCAGTCACGCTCGGCCACGGCGTCGTCGTCGAGGAAGGCGACGAACTCGCCGCGGGCGGCGGCGATTCCGGTGTTGCGGCCCGCGGAGAGGCCGCGGGGGCCCGCGTTGGCGAGCACCCGCACCTCCTCGCCCTCGGCGGCGGAACCGCCGAGCGGCCCGTACTCCTGGTACTCCTTGGCCAGCCGGTCCAGCAGCGCCGGATTGTGGTCGACCACGAGGAGCGTCTCCAGGGCCGGCAGCGACTGACGCCGTACGGAGTCGACGGCAGCCAGGATGTCCTCCCAGCGGTCCTCCGTGTAGACGCAGATCACCACTGAGAAACCGCGGTCGCTCAAGACGTCTCTCCCCGCGGGATGTGCACGCTCGGCGCCGCCGCGGGACGGCGGCGGGCGGCACGGCTCACGCGCTTCTCCTTGAGGATGACCTTGAGCACTCTCAGTCCGTCGTGCACGGCCCTGAGATTGCTGACCCCGTGGATGCGCAGGTACTCGTGGCTGGGGACTTCCTGCACGCGCAGCCCGGCCTTGACCACCCGGATGTTCATCAGGGTCTCGATCTCGAAGCCGGTGCAGTCCAGCGTGATCCGGTCCAGGCAGTGTTTCCAGAAGGCGTTGTAGCCGTAGCAGAGATCGGTGTAGCGGGCTCCGAACTTGCGGTTGACAACGGCGCACAGGACCCAGTTGCCCAGTTTGCGGATCGGCGTCATGTCGTCCGTGCCGCCGCCGTTGGCAAAACGCGAGCCCTTGGCGAAATCGGCGCCGGAGACCAGGGCCGAGACATACGAGACGATCTCGTTTCCGTCGGCCGATCCGTCAGCGTCGACCATCACGATGATGTCGCCGGTGCAGGCGGCGAATCCGCTGATGAGGGCATCCCCTTTGCCCTTGCCCACCTGCTTGACGACCTTGATGTCCGGCCACAGTTCGCGGGCCACCTGGACGGTGTTGTCGCTGGAATTCCCGTCGACCAGCACGACTTCATGAATCCAGTCGGGCAGGGTCTTGAAGACGTACGGCAGATTCTCTGCCTCATTCATCGCGGGGATGACCACGCTGACGGGCGGCGTGATCGCGAGATGAGAGGAGATCGGCCGGTAGTCGGAAGCTATTCGGCTGGGTTGCTGCATGGATTGCTGAACCGACGGATCTTGCCCCGGAGCGGCCGGGTGCAGGACTGAACTCATGAGTCTGTCTTCCCTCTCCACCGGTGGACCGTCCGCCCCACGGACGATCCGGATGAGTTTCCGGTTTGAAAGGGGGGTTTCTAGTCACCCGCCCATGACGGAATAGCTCTCCTCACTTGGTCGGGTGAGCTGGCAAAACTGGCCGCGCGGCGTACGGCTCGGCAAGAGCGCGAAAACCGAGCACGGCACCCCCCTACCGCGCCCCGTTCCGGAACCATCGCGGCGCCTGAGCCCTCCCCTAGAGCCGCTTTGCGTGATGGACCGTTGCGGGTGGATGTACGACGGTATTGATGATTAGGACTGTATGGCAAGACCTGGAACGAGGACTCACCTTTTTACTTTTTTGATACCGATTCGGAGGTCCGATACGGACCGTCCCGATCGGCTTCTCTTGATCCCTTTCCTCAATTGATCACTCGGACCGGCCTGTTCCGGATTCCGCATTCGACGGAACGGCGTCCGGAGGAAGAGCAGCGCGGTGATCGCGGCGACCGCCGCGACGGCGCCGCCGGCCGTCAGGACGTGCAGCGGCGAGCGGAACAGGGCCGCCAGCACGGCGATGACGACGGCCCCCGCCGCGGCCGTCGCCACCCGGGCCGCGAGCTCCAGTCGCGGCAGCGCGGCGTACAGCCCCCCGGCCGGACCCGCGAAGAGGAAGAAGAGCACGAACGGCGCGCGCAGCGGCGACGAGACGTCCGCGAGCGCCAGCGCGACGCCGACCCCCGAGACGGCGCACGCGACGCCCGCGAGCGCGGGCAGTAGATCCGTCCTGACTCCTGACGGCTTGTCGCCGATCGTCCGCATCACCGACTTTGCCCCCCAAGGCGTCGGTTGTGAGGCCATCCATGCTGCGCAGACCGGGGCGTTCCGTCAAGAAGACCAACGAATTCTTGGCATGGACACTTCCGGTGAAGTATGGGGCTTGGTACGAAAGTTGAGGCAGAGATCCTGCTAAAGGGAGGTTCCATGAAACTGTCCCGAATCGCGGCATTATCATCCTCACTCCTCCTCGGCGCCGTTCTCGCTCTCACCGGAGCGGGCCAGGCGCAGGCCTCGGAATCCGCTCTGGCCCTGGACTATGTGGCCCTCGGAGACTCGTACTCCTCGGGTCTCGGAGCGGGCAGCTACGACAGCGCAAGCGGCAACTGCAAGCGCAGCACCCGCGCCTACCCCAAGCTCTGGGCCGCCGCCCATTCACCCTCGTCGTTCGCGTTCACCGCTTGCTCGGGCGCTCGTACGGGTGATGTGACGGCCGGCCAGCTCGGCCCGCTCAGCTCCGCGACCGACCTCGTCTCCATCACCATCGGCGGCAACGACGCCGGCTTCGCCGACGTCATGACCACCTGCGTCCTGCAGTCCGAATCCAGCTGCATCAACCGGATCAACACGGCCCGCGCGTACGTCGACACGACCCTGCCCGGCAAGCTCGACGGCGTGTACTCGGCCATCAGAACCAAGGCCCCGGCGGCGCAGGTCGTCGTCCTCGGCTACCCCCGCTTCTACAAGCTCGGCGGCAGCTGCATCGCAGGACTGAGTGAGAACGAACGGTCCGCGATCAACTCCGCCGCCGACTACCTCAACGCCGCCATCGCGAAGCGCGCAGCCAACCACGGCTACGATTTCGCGGATGTGACCCCCGCCTTCACCGGGCACGAGATCTGCTCCGGTGCGGCCTGGCTGCACAGCGTCAACTGGCTCAACATCAGCGAGTCGTACCACCCCACCGCCTCCGGCCAGTCCGGCGGCTATCTGCCCGTCTTCACCTCGCACGCCTGACCGCGAAGCCGACGGTGCTCGCGGCGTCGGGCGTGTTCGCCGTGTAGGAGCCGCCGTCCGTCGGGGTCTCCTGCTCGCAGGTGACCGAGAACTCCACCCAGTTGGACCGCGCCTCGACCGGACTCCGGACCTCCACCCGGATCCGGTCGTGGTGCGTCTCGCCCGCCCTGTAGGTCAGCTCGACATGGTTGACCTGCTTCTGCTTCGGGTCTCCGGCCGCGAACCGCAGCGTCCTCCAGCCGGAGCCGGAGCTCTCGCCGCTCTCCGTGGCCCAGCGGTAGTTCACGGTGGCGGGGAGGCGGCCGACCGTGACCGTCGCCCGGAACGCCGGAGCCTTGGCCTCGGGCGGCGGACAGGTGCCCGAGTAACTGCCGTGCACCGCCTGTGCGTGGACGCTGACGGTCTGGGGTGCCTGGTGGGTCGTACCGCCGTTGCCCGTCGTGGCGCCGCCGTCGTCGTCACCGCCGCCGTCCGTGTTGCCGCCCGGAGCGGCCGCCGTGCCGGTGGGACCGGGCGTCGTGCTTCCCGTCACCGGACCGGGGCTGTTGCCGCCGCCGCCCTTGTCGTCCGGGTCCTTGTTTTTGTTGACCAGCGCCCAGGCCAGACCGCCGATCGCGAGCAGCAGCACCGCAACGCCCGTGGCCAGCACGACCTTGGCCCGTCGCGGATGACCCTGCTGCGGTCCATGGGTCGCCGCCGTGGTCGCATGAGCGGGCATGGCGAGCGGCACCGGCACCGGCACGGGCGCGGTGGCCGGCCCGGGCGACGGGGCCGATGAGACGGACGGGACGGTCGGGCTGTACGAACCCGGCTGCGTGGCCGGTTGCGGAGTGCCGCCCGCGCCGACCAACCGCAGCAGACGCTCGGCCTCGTCCGCCGGGAGCCGGTCCGCCGGATCCTTGCGCAGAAGTCCCGCGATCACCGGCGCCAGCGCACCGGCCCTGCGCGGCGGCGGCAGCTCCTCGTCGACCACGGCCCGCAAAGTGCTCAGCGGAGTGTTCTGGCGGAACGGCGAACTGCCCTCCACCGTCGCGTACAGCAGCACACCGAGCGACCACAGATCCGACTCAGGACCCGGATTGCGCCCCAACGCCCGCTCGGGCGCGAGGAACTCGGGCGAGCCGATCAGCTCGCCGGTCATCGTGAGGTTGGACGTGCCCTCGACCATCGCGATCCCGAAGTCGGAGAGCACCACGCGATCGTCGTTCGAGATGAGCACGTTCCCCGGCTTCACGTCGCGGTGCAGCACACCCGCCTCGTGAGCGGCGCGCAGCGCGGCGAGGATCTCCGCGCCGATGTGCGCCGCGCGCTGCGGAGTCAGCGGTCCCTCCGCCTCCAGCACGTCGGCGAGCGAGAGCCCGCGGATCAGCTCCATCACGATCCACGGCCGGTTCTCTTCCATCGCGACATCGAAGACGGTCACGACGTTGCGGTGCGAGATCCGTCCCGCGGCCCACGCCTCCCGCTCCAGGCGCTGGTAGAGCCGGCGCTCGTCGGCGGAGCCCAGACCGGCGGGCGCCCGCACCTCCTTCACGGCGACCTCGCGGGCCAGCACCTCGTCGCGGGCGCGCCACACCACGCCCATGCCGCCTTCGCCCAGTGGGCTCAGCAGCCGGTAACGCCCCGCGATCAGTTGATTCTCGGGCACGCGAGCCCCCATCCGTAGCGTCAGCGTCACGGCAGCACGGCATCTCGGTGGAAACCACTCCAAGCTAGCTCAACTCCAGGCCGCTGCCGCCCCCCGGAGCACCAATCCGCATCCGACGGCGAAGACCATGAACGCGGTGCCGAGCGGCATCGCGCGCCGAAGACCCGCCGCGAGCCGCCCGCTTCGGGGCTTGCGCTCCGTGAAAGCCATGAGGAACGCGGCCGCACGCTCGCCGACCCGGACGACCAGGAAGCCCGCGGCCGCCAGTGTGAGAGCGAGCCCGGCGCCGTACGCGAGGACGAGCAGGAAACCGAACCAGGCCTGTCCGAGCGCGGCCGCGCCGACCAGGACGACGACGGCGGACGGGCTGGGCACGAGCCCGCCGGCGAAGCCGAGGAGCAGCGTGCCGCGCATCCCGCGGCGCTCATGGTGGTGGTGTGTGTGGTCATGGCCCGTCTGGTGGTCGTGATCGGCATGGGTGTGCGAGTGGGTGTGATGGTGATGGTGGTGGTCGTGCGTGTGCTGGTGGCCGCGACGGCGCCATGCCCTGCGTACGAGCGCGGCGCCGGCCACCGCGACCAGCGCGCCGCTCGCGACGCCGAGCCAGGCGACCACCGACGGCGCCGCCGCCGAACCGGCCGCCACCAGCGCGCCGAGCGCGAACACTCCCAGCGTGTGCGTGACCGTCACCGAAGCGCCCAGCGTCAGCACGTCCCGCACCGAGTTACGGCCACCGGCGGCGGCCGCGGCGGCCATCAGCGTCTTGCCGTGGCCGGGCGCGAGCGCGTGGAGCGCACCGAGGGCGATGGCGGTGGCCAGGGCCAGGGCCGCGAAGGGGAGGGTGAGTTCGCGGCGTTCGACCAGCCCGGTCAGCGCCTGGGTCCAGCGGTCCGCGCCACGCGGCAGCACGGAGGCCGCGCCCGCGCCGTCCCGGTCGGTGCCGCCGTCGTCGACCAGCGCGGGTCCGCCGGGCACGGCGGTCAGCGTGGCCTCCGTCCGGCTGGGCGGTGAGGAGAGCCGGTCCTCGGGATAGCCGGTCAGCCTGCGTGACTCGGACTTCTGCGGTGCGTCGGACGAGGTGAGCTGCATACGGTCACCCCGCGCCGTGATCTCCCGCCAGCCCGGCCCTTCACCGCCGGGCGCGCGGAAGCCGATGGCCGCTTCGCCGTCCGGCAGCGTGGCGGTCAGCCGGCACTCCAGGCGCAGGGTCGGCAATCCGGCCTGCCCGGGGCGCACTTCGGCCCGGCTCGCGCCGGGACGGAGCGCCACCGCGCGGCCGTTCACCTCGACCCGCCCCTCCCGTGCCGCGGTCGCACACCGCGCGCGGGCCCAGGACGGCAGGGCCTCGGGTGTCCGCGAGGCCGGGTCCACCTGGGCGGTCGGGATCTCCGCCAGATCCTCGACATGGTCGACCCGCAGCTCGCCCCGGCCGACGACCAGCCCGTCGTAGTGATTGACGGTGAAATTGCCCAGCGGATGCGCGGCGGCGGTCCCGGTGAGAACCAGGAACAGACCGACGACGAGCGCGCCGACAAGGGCGATGCGCTTCCTCATGACCCCTCCTTGGCGGTCCGCTTCAGCGCCCGCCGCGCCTCGGCGGCGCCGAGCGGCGAGAAGCCGGGGTTGATGTCGAGTGCCCGGGTGAGGGAGCGGCGGGCGGCGGCGTCCTCGCCCGCGGCGAGCTCGATCATGCCGAGGTGGTGCAGGAACACCGCGTTGCGGTAGCCCGTCGCGGTCGCCTTGCGGGCGTACGGAAGTGCCGCCTCGGCCTGCCCGTTGCGCAGCAGCGCCCAGCCGAGCGCGTCTGCCGTGTGCACCGTCTGCCGCCGCTGCCACTCGGCACGGGCCGCCTTCAGCGCCGCGGCCCGGTCTCCGTGGTCGGCCGCCGCGAGCGCGGTGTCGAGATCGGGATTGACTCCGCCGGAGCGGGCGAGAGCCGTCCAGGTGTTGATGAGCGCGTACTGCTTGCGGGCCTGCTGCGGCTTGCCCGCCGCCTCGTACAGCTCGCCGAGCGCGACCAGCTGACCGGGCAGCGGATAGCGCGCCACGATCGCCTCGTACTCGCGGATCGCCTCCGGGGTCCTGCCCTGCGCGGCGTGCGTGCGGGCACGGCACTCCAGGGCGGCGATGTTGCGGGGCTCGGCGCGCAGGGCGGTGGCGCAGTGCTTGAGTGCGGTGTCGTACTGGCCCTGGGACCAGGCGAGTTGACCCAGCGCGGTGGCCACGTACGCGATGTCGGCGGGCGAGGCGGCGGAGCTCATGGCCAGCGTCAGTACGCGGTTCGCGCCCTTCGCGTCACCGCGGAGCTCGAAGACATAGGCGAGCCGGGTGAAGACGGGGATGCCGGGGCGTCGCACGTCGGCCTCCTGGGCCGCCTTCAACGCCCGGTCGTAGCGGCCGAGTTCGACGAACGCGTCGATGCGGATCGCGAGGCCCTCATCGCTGTACGGGTTGATGGCGAGGGCGCGGTCCGCGTCCCGCAGCGCGCCGGTGAAGTCGTGCCGCGCGGCCGCCAGTGCGGCACGGCCGGCCAGTGCGGCGTCATTGTCGTCGGGCCGCAGCTTGAGGGACCGCGCGAAGGCGTCGTCGGCGCGCGGATAGCCGCCGGGGTCGCCGGAGGTGCGCGACTGTTCGACATAGGCGGAGCCGAGAGTGGCCCAGCCCTGGGCGTCCTTGGGCTGGCTCCGCAGATGCGCTTCCAGCGCGGCGACGCCGGCTCCGGGCGCGGCGACGCCGACAGGGGAGGGCGGGCCGCCGTTGCCGTCGCCGCCGATGACGACAGCGCTCGCGCTGATGGCCAGCGCGACGCCGAGGGCGCCAAATCCGACGGCGAGGCGCCGCCGAAGCCCGCTGCGCGGTGCGCGGGCGTCGCTGGTCTGAGACATGTTCCCGGTCCTCTCGATCCGATGCGGGGGCTTGGGACGTGGCCCGGACCCCGTGCCGCCACAGGCGAGCGCGGGGTCCGGGGACGAGCCCCGAGTGCCTGCTAGGGCCTGTCGTCTGGATCTTGCCGGGCTCGCGGGCTCTGGCACCGCGCCTCGCCGCGTTGTCGTCGGTCGGCATGGCTCCGCCATGCCTCCCTCCTCCGCCTTGCGATCCACGGCACTAGAGCCCGCTCACTCATCCGGCCTGATCCAGACGAAAGGCCCTAGAAACCGGTGCCGTAGCTGCGCCGCCGGCGGCGCCACCAGGACAGACCCGTGGCGATCAGCAGCACACCCGCGCCGGCTGCCGCCGCCGAGGTGATCAGGAGCGTGTTGCTGTTGCCGTCACCGGTCGATCCGGACAGGCCCGCGCCGCCGTTGAGCGCGTTGCGGGACGTACCGCCCTTGGCGGTCGGTCCGTCGGAGCCGGAGGCCGGCAGGGCCACGTACGGGAAGCTCGCCTCGAACTTGACGTCGTTCGCGTCCACCGCGTCGCCCAAGTCGTTCTTCGAGCCCACCAGTTCGCCTTCGACGACCTGGAGCGCGATGTCGAGGACGTCGTCGCCGAGCCGCCTGCCGTTCGGGAAGCCGGCGTTGTCGCCGTCGAGTACGCCGAGCCGCTTCGGTGAGGCGGTGGGCTTGATCGACGTGTTGAGCCGCAGCGCTTCCGCCGGCCGTACGTTCGGCGGCTGGTTGAGGCCCTTGACTCCGGTCAGGAAGACCGAGACCAGGTCGTTCCGCGGTTCGGCCGGCGCCTTGATCTTGTAGATGCCCTCGATCAGCTTCGGCAGCTCCGGGTTGGTGACGAAGGGCAGGAAGTCGGCGTCGTTCCACGGCGAGGACGCGTTGAACTTGTCCTTGTTCTTCAGCGGTACGACGACTTCGTTGGTCAGCGGCATCCCGAGCCGGGAGACCTGGGTCCAGCCGCCGCTCGCGTTCGCCCGCTGGGTCGTCGACCAGATGCCGATCACCGGCTGCTTCTTGGACTGCTGCAGATAGTGCGTCGGAATCTGCAGCGCGACGCTGTTGACGTTGTAGCCCTTGAGCGTGTCGTCCCCGACCTCCGACAGGTCACCGCCGTACAGCAGGTCGAAGACCCGCAGGTCCAGGAAGAACGGGTCGTCAGCCTGGCCGGCGAAGGTCGTGATGCCGCTCGGCAGTTGATGCACGGCCTGCTTGCGCAGCGTGGGGTAGTCCGGCATGGACGCCTTGCCCACATTTGACGGCGCGACCGGTACATCGTCGGCGATCTTCGTGGTGGATTTCACATGCTGGTTCTTCAGCCGCAGCAGATCGATGTCGTAGGTCTGCGTGAAGTTGAGGTCCGGGTCGTCGAGGCTGGTGACGGGCCCGGTGTTGTACAGGAAGGTGTTCCCGTTCTTCACGTGGTCCTTGAAGGTCCAGCGGTAGAGCAGATCGCCCTGTGCGTCGCCGTCGCTGTCGATGTGGATGTCGTACTGGGCGTCGTGCGCGAACTTGTAGAAGTTCGGCCCGCCCGCCGGGTCCTCGAACGGCAGCCAGTTGGCCACCAGTGTCGTGGTGTCCGCCCGGTCCGGGCTGACGAAGGCGTACACATCGGTGTTGTCGTACTGCGGCTGGCCGGAGATCAGGGGTGCCTCACGGTGGCTGGAGGCGGTTGCCGCCTCCGGCTCCAGCGCGTTCACGCCGGCGGCGGCAAGAGCCCCGGCGGCCAGCGTGCCGGAAATGAGCGCGGCGAGGCCGGTGCGCCCCCGGAAAGCTCCGGGCCCCCGCCCGCTCCTGTTGGTTGCGGTCATCGCGTCCGTCCGTTCTGAGCAACGAGTTCGGTTGCCTTGCGACTGGCATTCGGGACTGCGCGACGGATGGATTGGTGGAGAATTCGAAACTGTCCAACTCGCCCTGGAATCGGGCGGATTCAGTGAATGACCGTCAACTCACGTACGGGTGTGGTGAATCCTGCGACCGGGATACACGAGTGTCACGGCGGGGCGATAGGGTTAACCTGCCCGGGCCGGGTACGTCGTACGGGTGGGGAGTGACATGGAACGGATAACAGTGCGTAGCAGGCCGCGCGTGCCTGCGATCACATGTGGGACGGGCGCGAGCAGCTCGCGTCTCGACCGCCATCTTTCGGTGCTCGGCGGTCCCGCCGTCCCGCAGGGTGACGCGGTGGAGGCGACATCGCTGATGCTCGAGCTGACCTCCCGCGATGTGGCGCACACCCGCAAGAGCAAGAGCGCGCGTGTCTCGCTCTTCGCTCCTCTTCGGCGGCTTCGCCGCTCCCTCTTCGGCAGCCGCAGCTGACCGACCCGCAGGACCCGCAAGGACATCAACCCCTCGCGACGAGGCGCTCAGGCGACCACACCGTCCCGGCGCAGCGCAGCTGTCCCCTCTTCCGTCATTCCCAGGGCCCTCAGCAGCGCGTCGGTGTGCTCGCCCAGCGCAGGGATCGCGCCCATCCGCGGTTCCGCGCCGCCCGGCAGGGTGATCGGCGGCAGCAGCGCCCGCAGCGGCCCGACCGGTGAGTCCACCTCCCGCCACCGGTTCCGCGCCGCGAGCTGCGGATGCCGGGCCACATCCGTCACACTGTTGAGCCGGGCACAGGCGATGCCGGCCGCATCGAGCCGGCCGACCGCCTCCTCGGTGCTCAGCCTCGCCAGCGCCTCGGCCACCACCGCATCGGTCCCCTCGCGGTTTGCCGTACGGGCCGTGTTGGTGGCGAAGGCCGGATCCTTGCCCAGCTCGGGCCGGACCAGCACCTGCTCAGCGAGCCGCTGCCACTCCCGGTCGTTCTGCACCGACAGCAGCACCTGTCCGCCGTCGGCGGTGGCGTAGGCGTCGTACGGAGAAATCACGGCGTGCGCGACACCGGTGCGCGCCGGCGGCTCACCTCCGTGCATCCCGTGGTTCAGCGGATGCCCCATCCACTCGGCCAGCGACTCCAGCATCGAGATCTCCACCGGACCTCCGCGGCCCGTCACGCCGCGGCGCAGCAGCGCCGCCAGCACGCCGGAGAAGGCGTACATCGCCGCCGCGATGTCGGCCGCCGGAATCCCGGCCTTCACCGGGTGCTCGGCGGTCCCGGTGACCGACACCAGACCGGCCTCGCACTGCACGAGCATGTCGTAGGCGCGTTTGTGGGCGTACGGTCCCTCCGCGCCGTATCCGGAGATGTCCACGGCGATCAGCCGCGGGTGCGCGGCGCACAGCGTGGCCGCGTCCAGGCCGAGCCGGGCGGCCGCGCCCTGAGCGAGGTTCTGCATGAACACATCCGCGTCCGCCACCAGCCGGCGCACGATGTCGAGGCCGCGCGGGTCCTTGAGATCGACGGCGATGGACTCCTTGCCGCGGTTGCACCAGACGAAGTGCGAGGCGAGCCCGCGGGCGGCCGTGTCGTAGGCCCGGGCGAAGTCGCCGCCGTCCGGACGCTCGACCTTGATGACGCGGGCGCCGAGGTCGGCGAGCTGGCGGGTGGCAAAGGGGGCCGCGACGGCCTGCTCGACCGCGACGACGGTGATGCCGTCGAGCGGCAGCGGCTCAACCGAGGGCGAGCGCGGTGACGAGGGCGGGGGCTGGGTGCTCATGCAGCCGTGCCTATCACAGCAGCGCGAACTGGCCCTCCGGTCCTTCCTCGTGGTGATCGAGCACGGACGCCGGCCGCCGGGCCGCGCCGGGCGGCGGAAGCACGCCCGGGAGCTCGGTTATCTCGTGGCCGATCTTCAACTCCCGCTGACGGTCCTTGAGTTCACCGAGCAGCGCCAGCACGGTGATCAGCTCCAGCAGCTCCGACGACCACTCCCGCGGCCAGGCCGGCGGCCTGATCGCCGCCAAGGTGCCCGGCTCGGCCGCGGCCGTCCGGCGCTCGAACCAGAGCTCCAGCACCCGTACGCCGCCCACCTGGAAGTCCCACGCTTCGGCAGGCACCGGAGAGACCCGGCCCTCGCCGAGGCTCAGCACCTCCTCCTCGGCGTCGTACTCCATCGCACCGGGCCGCGCGGGCACGGCGGCGCGCACATAGGGACGCCGTCCGCCGGGCAGCCTGGGCCGCTGCGCGCCGCGGCCGCCGCGCAGCTGGATCTCCAGCATGCGCCGGCCCAGTTCCACGCCCGACAGCCAGGTCTCGGGGTCGGCGGGCAGCGGCACCACACATCCGGCCGGTGAGGACTCGGCGGCCGCGAGGATCCAGCACACCATCTCGTCGGCATCGATCTCGCGTCCGTAGTGACGGCCGAGGGCGGGCAGCAGCCCGGGCGCGAGATTGGGTTCGGCGCCGCCGGGCCGCCGGTACACGGGCCGGATCCTGCCCGGCCGTCCGGCGGGGGAGCGCCCGTCGGGCAGCAGCGCCGAGGCCAGCACGGCCGGTCCCGACGCCTGGGCCACCCAGCCCTGCTCGACGAGGAAGATCTGCCGATCGTCGGCCACCCGCCAGAGCTCCGGCCGGGCGACGTCGATCAGCCGGTGGTCGGATATCAGCCACTGCTCGTCGAAGGGCCCGTGGGTCACCCGCACCGGCTCCGGACACCGACCGTCCTCGCGGACGAACCTGCCGGTTTCCGTGGTCTGCCCGGGCAGCTGGCTGACGGCGCTGTGTGGCGTACGAGCACGGGTGCAGCCGAACAACGCGTCCTGCTCGACGCCCTCCGCCCGCACCAGGGCGTCCCAGCGCGCCTTGAGGGAAGCGGCGTCCGGAGCCATCACCCAGGGTCGTCCCAGCCGCAGAGGCGGTGTGCCCCACGGCATGAGCTCGTCCAGCATCGGCATGCCGAAATGCTAGGCCCTGTCCGGCCGATCTTGCCGGGCTCGCGTGCCCTGGTACGCACATCTGCCGCGTTGTCGTCGGTCGCCATGGCTCCGCCATGTCTCCCTCCTCCGTCTTGCAACTGCACGCACCAGACCCCGCTCGCTGATCCGGCCTGATCGGCCGGACAGGACCTGCTGCGGCCCCTGACAGCACTCACTGCCCGGTGCTCACTCCGCGTCGACGGTGACCGAGAAGGAGAACCGGTCGCCGCGGTACCGGATCCGCGCCACGTCGACCACCCTGCCGTCCTTGTCGTAGGTCACGCCCGTGTAGTGCAGGATCGGGCTCAGCAGCGGCACTTTCAGCAGCTCCGCCGTCCGCGGGTCCGCGAGCCTGGCCTCCACGGTGTCGGTGATCCTGCTGATCCGTACGCCCACCGAGTCCCGCAGCACCTTGGTCATCGGCCAGCGCTCCAGGTCCGCGAGGTCCAGCTTGGCCGCGATGTCCGAACGGACCGCGTTCTCCGCCCAGTTGGTCGGCTCGCCGCTCTCGCCGTCGCAGCGCAGCCGCCGGTAGCTGACGACCTCCGCCATGTCCGGGAAGTACTCGGTGAGCTCACCGGGCACCGGCTCCGGGCCGTGCCCGAGGATGGTCGTCCGTTCGCCCGACTGCTGGGCCACGATCGCGTCGATCGAGCCCAGCAGCCTGCGCGGAGCGCTCCGCCGCGCTCCCGGCTCGATGAAGGTGCCGCGCCGCCGGTGCCTGCTGATCAGGCCCTCCTGCTCCAGCTCCTTCAGCGCCTGCCGCATGGTCAGCACGCTCACGCCGTAGTGCTCGGCGAGCTGTTCCTCGGTGGGCAGCCGCAGCGGGTCGTGCGAGCTGCGGCCGAGTATGGAGGCGCGCAGCGACTGCGAGACCTGGTACCACAGGGGCAGTTTGCGGTTCAGGACCAGCGAGTCGGGGGCGAAGGCGGTCACGGCGTACTCCGTACTACGACCGGAAGTGGCGCTCAAGACCCTGCCACACGTTGTCATAGCCCTGCTGCAGGTGGGAGGCGTCCGCCGCCTGCCCGGTCGCGGTGAGCGGCCAGCGGGTCTCGAACATGAACGCAAGACCGTCGTCGATCTTCTGCGGCTTGAGCTCGGCGGCGCTTGCCCTGTCGAAGGTCTCCCGGTCGGGCCCGTGCGCCGACATCATGTTGTGCAGCGAGCCGCCGCCCGGCACGAAGCCCTCCGCCTTGGCGTCGTACGCGCCCTCGATCAGGCCCATGTACTCGCTCATCACATTGCGGTGGAAGTACGGCGGCCGGAAGGTGTCCTCGCCGACCAGCCAGCGCGGCGCGAAGACGACGAAGTCCACGCCGGCCAGGCCGGGGGTGTCGCTGGGCGAGGTGAGGACCGTGAAGATCGACGGATCCGGGTGGTCGTACGAGATCGTGCCGATGACATTGAAGCGGCGCAGGTCGTAGACGTACGGCACGTGGTTGCCGTGCCAGGCGACCACATCGAGCGGCGAGTGGTCGTATGTCGCGGACCAGAGGTTGCCGCAGAATTTGTTGACCACCTCAACCGGCCGCTCCACGTGCTCGTACGCGGCGACGGGCGCAAGGAAGTCGCGGGCGTTCGCCAGGCCGTTCGCGCCGATCGGGCCCAGGTCCGGAAGCTCGAACGGCTGCCCGTAGTTCTCGCAGACATAGCCGCGTGCGGTCGGGCTCTGCCCGCCATCAGACACAGTGTCGAGCAGCTCGACGCGGAAGCGGACGCCGCGCGGGATCAGCGCCACCTCGCCGGGCCGGGCGGCCAGCAGGCCCAGTTCCGTACGGAGCAGCAGATCACCGTGCTCCGGGACGATCAGCAGCTCGCCGTCGGCGTCGCTGAACACCCGGTCCTCCATGGAGGAGTTGGCGTGGTACAGGTGCACGGCCATGCCGGTGCGCTGGGTGGCGTCGCCGTTGCCGCCGAGCGTCCACAGGCCCGCCAGCCAGTCCGTGCCGGGCGCGGGCTCCGGCAGCGGGTTCCAGCGCAGCCGGTTGGGGTCGGGCACGGACTCGGTGAAGGGCGCGCTGCGGACCGTGCCGTTCCCGATGCGGCGGAACGGCGGATGCGCGGCCGACGGGCGGATGCGGTACAGCCACGAGCGGCGGTTGCGGGTGCGCGGCTCGGTGAACGCGGAGCCGCTCAGCTGCTCCGCGTACAGCCCGAGCGGCGCGCGCTGCGGTGAGTTCCGCCCGAGTGGCAGCGCGCCAGGTACAGCCTCCGAGCTGTGTTCATTGCCGAAGCCGGGGGAGTACCCCAGAGAATCGGCCGTCTTGCGCGCCTGCTCGATGCCGCTCATCGCCTGCTCCCGGTGCAGAAGGAATCCTATGGACAACCGTAGGATTGCGAGACCGCCCCGTCAACGGCATCCGGGCGGCATGATGGGGCGCGTGCCCCACGCCCCTCTCCGCCGTGCGCCCGTGCAGCGGCGCAGCACCGAACGGCTCGCACGGATCCTGGACGCCTGTGCCGAACTCCTTGACGAGACCGGTTATGAGGAGCTGTCGACCCGTGCGGTGGCCGCGAGGGCCGGTGTGCCCATCGGCTCCGTCTACCGCTTCTTCACCAACAAGCGTGCCCTCGCAGATGCGCTCGCCCAGCGAAATCTGGACAGTTACGCCGAACGGATCGGCGGCCGGCTCGGCGCGCTGCCGGACGGCGACTGGCGCGGCCTGCTCGATGCCGTCCTCGACGAATATCTGGCGATGAAGCGCACGGTCCCGGGCTTCGCGCTGGTGGACTTCGGCCACCAGATCCCGGTCGGCGCACCCGCGTCCGGCGCGAACCACCAGGTCGCCGACCGGCTGACCGGACTGGTGGCGGGCCATCTCGGGCGTGACCCGGACAAGGAGCTGCGGCGCGCGATCCTGATGGCGGTGGAGGCGGCGGACGCGCTGCTGCAACTGGCGTTCCGGGTGCGGCCGTCGGGCGACGAGGAGATCGTGGCCGAGACGCGGGTGCTGCTGCGGGCGTATCTGGCGAAGCGGCTGGACTGAGCCGGTCTCCCGGGCGGCGGCCAGGACCGAGGGCCCGGCACCCCTCCCGTACGTGCATACCAGTCGGTATGCTCGGACAGAACCGCGCGCCACCGTCGCCGCCCCGGGGAGGGCCCATGTCCCGCACAGCTCCCGCCCGCACCGCGCTCCGCATCTGCCCGCTCTGCGAGGCGACCTGTGGACTCACTCTCACCATCGAGGGCAGCCGCGTCACCTCCGCGCGCGGCGACCGCGACGATGTGTTCAGCCAGGGCTTCATCTGCCCCAAGGGCGCGTCCTTCGGCGAGCTCGACGCCGACCCGGACCGGCTGCGCACCCCTCTCGTACGCAAGGACGGCG
This sequence comes from Streptomyces sp. NPDC020681, assembly GCF_044334895.1. NCBI lineage: Bacteria > Bacillati > Actinomycetota > Actinomycetes > Kitasatosporales > Streptomycetaceae > Streptomyces > Streptomyces sp. NPDC020681. The sequence goes on from NZ_JBIRTX010000006.1 coordinate 145,037, forward strand.
AGCTGCGGGAGGCGACCTGGCAGCAGGCCTTCGACGAGATCGCGGCCCGGATCAGGCCGGTCATCGAGGAGTACGGGCCGAACGCGGTGGGCGTCGTCCTCGGCAATCCGAACGTCCACACCATGGCCGGCGCGCTCTATCCGCCCGTACTGCTCACCCTGCTGCGCACCCGCAACCTCTTCACCGCCAGCACGCTGGACCAGATGCCCAAGCATGTCTCCAGCGGACTGCTCTTCGGCGACGCCGTCGCCATCCCCGTCCCCGACCTGGACCGCACCGACCATCTGCTGCTCCTCGGCGCCAACCCGCTCGAGTCCAACGGCAGCCTGTGCACCGCGGCCGACTTCCCCGGCAAGCTCAAGGCGCTGCGCAAGCGCGGCGGCACGCTCACCGTCGTCGACCCGCGCCGCACCCGCACCGCGCAGCTCGCCGACCGGCATGTCCCGATCCGGCCCGGCACCGACGCCCTGCTGCTCGCCGCCCTCACGCATGTCCTCTTCGAGGAGGGGCTGACCGACCTCGGCCGGCTCGCGGACCACGCCGAAGGGGTGCGTGAAGTCGAGGAAGCGGTGCGGGAGTTCACTCCGGAGGCCGTCGCCGCGGCCTGCGACATGGACGCCGACGAGATCCGTGCAATCGCCCGCGAGCTCGCCGCCGCACCCACCGCCGCCGTCTACGGCCGCATCGGCAGCTGCACCGTCGAGTACGGCACGCTCGCCAACTGGCTGGTCGACGTCCTCAATGTGCTCACCGGCAACCTCGACCGCCCCGGCGGCGCGCTCTTCCCGCTGTCGGCCACCGCGCCCGCGCCCCGCCCGGCAGGACCCGGCAAGGGCTTCGCGCTCGGTCGCTGGGCGAGCCGGGTCAGCGGCCTCGCCGAGGCCAAGAGCGAACTGCCGATGACCGTCCTCGCCGAGGAGATCGACACCCCGGGCGACGGTCAGATCCGCGCGGTGATCTCGATCGCCGCCAACCCCGTGCTCTCCGCGCCGGACGGCGACCGCCTCGACCGCGCGCTGTCCGGCCTCGACTTCATGGTCAGCGTCGATCCGTATCTCAACGAGACCTCGCGCCATGCCGATGTGGTGCTGCCTCCGCCGCCGCCGTCGCAGAGCGCACACTTCGACTTCGCCTTCAACTCCTTCGCCGTGCGCAACCAGGCCCGCTACTCGCCGGCCGCCGTGCCCCTGGAGGAGGGGCGGATGGACGAGTGCGAGATCCACGCGCGGCTGATCCTCGCCGTCGGCGGCATGCACGGCGCGGACCCGGCCGCCGTCGACGATCTGGCCATCCAGAACACCCTGGCAAAGGCCGTCGAAACGCCTCACTCGCCGGTCCACGGCCAGGACGTCAAGGAGCTGACGGCCCAGCTCACCGGTGCAAGCGGACCCGAGCGGCGGCTCGACATGATGCTGCGCACCGGCCCGTACGACCTCACCCTCGACAAGCTCCTGGAGAACCCGCACGGCATCGACCTCGGCCCGCTCCAGCCCCGCGTCCCGCAGGTGCTCAAGACCCGCAGCGGCCGCATCGAGCTGCTGCCGGAGCCCATCGCCGCCGATCTGCCGAGGCTGCGCCGCGCGCTGGACGATCGGCCCGCCGGGCTCGTCCTCGTCGGCCGCCGCCATCTGCGCTCCAACAACAGCTGGCTGCACAATGTGTCCGCGCTCAACGGCGGCTCCAACCGCTGCACGCTCCAGATCCACCCGGACGACGCGGCGCGCCTCGGTCTCACGGACGGCGAACCGGCCCGTATCAGCGCGGACGGCGGCGAGGTCGAGGCCCCGGTGGAGATCACCGACACGGTCCGCACGGGTGTGGTGAGCCTGCCGCACGGCTGGGGACACAGCAGGCCGGGAACGCGGATGTCGGTGGCCGCCGCACGTCCCGGAGTCAATGTGAACCAGCTGCTCGACGGCTCGCGCTTCGACCCGCTGTCCGGCACCGCCGTGCTCAACGGCTTCCCCGTCGAGCTATCACCTGGCCGATGACCTGGGGTTTTGCTCGTATTGCTCACGCGTCAACATCTTGTTAACGCTTGTGGGCGCGACCTAACGTCGTCCGAACCGCCGCCCCGGTGGGAGTTCAAGGGTGAACGTTAGGTGTCCCTCATGCTGACAATCCTCGGCTTCGCCATGATTGCGACCTTCCTGGTCCTGATCATGATGAAGAAGATGTCGCCGATCGCGGCGCTGGTCCTCATCCCCGCACTCTTCTGCGTGTTCGTCGGAAAGGGCGCCCACCTCGGGGACTACGTCCTCGAAGGCGTCGGCAATCTCGCACCCACCGCGGCGATGCTGATGTTCGCGATCGTCTACTTCGGCGTGATGATCGACGTCGGCCTGTTCGACCCGATCGTCCGCGGCATCCTGCGCTTCTGCAAGGCGGATCCGCTGCGCATCGTGGTCGGTACGGCGGTGCTCGCCGCGATCGTCTCGCTGGACGGCGACGGCTCCACCACCTTTATGATCACGGTCTCGGCGATGTACCCGCTCTACAAGCGCCTCAAGATGAGCCTGGTCGTGATGACCGGAATCGCCGCCACCGCCAACGGCGTGATGAACACGCTGCCTTGGGGCGGCCCGACCGCCCGTGCGGCGACCGCGCTGAAGCTGGACGCGGCCGACATCTTCGTCCCGATGATCCCGGCGCTCGCCGTCGGACTGCTCTTCGTCTTCGTGCTCGCGTATGTGCTGGGCCGCCGCGAGCGCAAGCGCCTCGGCATCCTCACGCTGGACGATGTGCTGGAGACGGAGCCGGAGACGGTACTCGTCACAGCGGGCGGCGGCGCCGAGGAAGGCGTGACCGGCGGCTCGGGCACCGGCTCGGGTTCGGGTTCGGGCTCGGGCACCGACGCGGAGCCGCAGGAGGACGACGGCTTCCAGGGCCTCGACCCCCACCGCGCGACCCTGCGCCCCAAGCTCTACTGGTTCAACGCCGGCCTCACCGTCGCGCTGCTCGCCGCGATGATCATGGAGCTGCTGCCCATCCCGGTGCTCTTCCTGCTCGGCGCGGCCCTCGCCCTCACCGTCAACTACCCCAAGATGGCGGACCAGAAGGCCCGTATCGGCGCCCATGCCGAGAATGTGCTCAACGTCGCCGGCATGGTCTTCGCCGCCGCCGTCTTCACCGGCGTTCTCACCGGCACCGGCATGGTCAAGCACATGGCGGACTGGCTCGTCGGAGCGATCCCCGAGGGCATGGGGCCCCACATGGCCATCGTCACGGGCGTGCTGAGCCTGCCGCTGACCTACTTCATGTCGAACGACGGCTTCTACTTCGGCGTCCTTCCGGTGCTCGCCGAGGCCGGTTCCGCGCACGGCGTCTCCTCGCTGGAGATCGCCCGCGCCTCCCTCGTCGGCCAGGCGCTGCACATGTCCAGCCCGCTCGTGCCCGCCGTGTACGTCCTCGTCGGCATGGCCAAGGTCGAGTTCGGCGACCACACCAGGTTCACCGTCAAATGGGCCGCGCTCACCTCACTGGTGGTGCTCGGCGCCGGAATCCTCTTCGGCATCATCTGATCGTGCCCGTTTCCCAACAGCCCGGCAGGAGCTGGCTGCTGCGCCTCGTCATCGCCTTCGCCTTCGCGCAGGGCGCGGTGTCGATGGCGCGGCCGGCCGTCTCCTACCGGGCGCTGGCTCTCGGCGCCGACGAACGCGCGATCGGCGTGATCGCCGGCGTCTATGCGCTGCTGCCGCTGTTCGCCGCGGTACCGCTGGGCCGCAGGACGGACCACGGGCGGTGCGCACCCCTGCTGCCCGTCGGCGTCGTCCTGATCTCCGGTGGCTGCGCCCTCAGCGGCCTGGCGCTCTCCCTGCCGGCCATGGCGGCCTGGAGCGGAGTGATGGGCCTCGGCCATCTCTGCTTCGTCATTGGCGCGCAGTCGATCGTCGCCCGCCAGTCCGCACCGGACGAACAGGACCGCAACTTCGGCCACTTCACGATCGGCGCCTCGCTCGGCCAGCTGGTGGGACCGATCGCCGCGGGCGCCTTGATCGGCGGCGACATGGCCCGTACGAGCGCACTCGCGCTGGTCGTCTCGGCGGCCGTCGCCGCGGTGTCGCTCACCTCGCTGTGGCGGATCGAACACCGGGCGCATGCCCGGGAGCGTACGACGCGGGCGAACTCCGTTCCCGTGCACCGGATACTGCGCACCCGCGGCGTGCCCGCCGGCATCTTCATCAGCCTCGCCGTGCTCTCCGCCACCGACATCCTCACCGCCTACCTTCCGGTGATCGGCGAACACCGCGGCATCGCACCGGCGACCATCGGCCTGCTGCTGAGTCTGCGCGCGGCCGCCACCATCGCCTGCCGGCTGGTGATGACGCCGATGATCCGCGTGCTGGGGCGCACCGTGCTGCTGACCGTGACCTGTCTGCTCGGCGCGCTGCTGTGCGGCGGTCTCGCGCTGCCGGTCCCGGTCTGGGCGCTCGCCGTGATGCTCGCCCTGCTGGGCTTCTGCCTCGGCGTGGGCCAGCCGTTGTCGATGACAACGGTTGTACAGGCTGCCCCCGATCGGGCCCGGTCAACCGCCCTCGCGCTGCGGCTGACCGGAAACCGCCTCGGACAGGTCGCGGCGCCCGCGTCCGCCGGACTGATCGCCGGCGTCGCCGGAACCGCCGCGCCGTTCGTGATGCTGGGCGTACTTCTGCTGGTGGCGGCGGGGTTGGGCACGCGGACGTCAATGAGTGGGCCGGGCAAGGAGATCCAGGGCGCCCGGGGCCGCTTGCCGGCACCGGCGGGCACCGTACACAAAGCCAGGGCCCAACCTTCGCGTGAATCGTTCCCTGACCGGGAGTAGTCGGCTAGTTTCAGGCGTCCCAGCCGCTCCTCCACTTTCCCAGGGCGGAACCACATGACTCGCACGATCTCCCTGCACAACGTCAGCAAGCGGTACGGGAAGGGTGGGCGCGCCGTCGACCGCTTCTCTCTGAACATCGAGCCGGGCGAGTTCGTGGTGCTCCTCGGCCCGTCGGGCTGCGGCAAGTCGACCGTGCTGCGCATGATCGCCGGCCTGGAGGAGATCACCGAGGGCGAGCTGCTGCTCGACGGCGAGCCCGCCAACCACATCCCGCCCCGGGACCGCTCCATGGCCATGGTGTTCCAGAACTTCGCGCTCTACCCGAGCATGACGAACCGCGAGAACATCGGCTTCCCGCTGCGGATCGAGAACCCGCGCCTGGACCGCGGCCCCCGGGTCGAGGCCACCGCCCGGATGCTGGGCATCGAGGACGTCCTGGACCGCTATCCCAGCCAGCTCTCCGGCGGCGAGCGCCAGCGGGTCGCGATGGGCCGCGCGATCTCCCGGCGGCCCTCCGTCTTTCTGATGGACGAGCCGCTGTCCAACCTCGACGCGAAGCTGCGCAACCATCTGCGGGCCGAAATATCCCAGCTGACCCGGGAGTTGGGGGTGACCACGGTCTATGTCACGCACGACCAGGCCGAGGCGATGTCCCTCGGCGACCGGGTCGCGGTGATGCGCGGCGGAGTGCTCCAGCAGGTGAGCACGCCGCGCGCGACCTACGCGATGCCGAGCAATGTCTTCGTCGCGGCCTTCATCGGCACTCCGCGCATCAATCTGCTGCAGGCCGTCGTGTACGCGCCGCTGGACGGTCGGATGTCGATCGACCTCGGCAAACAGCGCCTTCCGCTGCCCGAACCGCTCAGCGTCGACCACCAGTTGCTCCGTATCCAGCAGGGCCGGAAGATCATCGTCGGACTGCGCTCCGAGGCCGTGCGGGTCGCTCCGCCGAGCCAGGCGCGCACCGGCGAGGTCGCGCTGACCGGGATCGTGGAGCACACCGAGTACCAGGGCCATGAGGCGCTGGTGCACTTCAACATCGGCTCGCAGGCCGCGGTGCTCGGCGAACTCGAGTCGCCACGGCCGCAGGCCCCCGCGCGAAGACGCAGAAACAGAACCGGTCCGAGCATGCTGAACCGGATCAAGGAACGCACGGTGGCGCGGGTCTCGGGTCCGGTGGTGGCGCTCGACGAACCGACGCCGACGCCGCTCGCGGCGGAGCGGCCGCCGGTCGCCGCGAGCGATCTCGTCGTACGGACCGGGCCGGATGTGCGCGTACGGACCGGGGCGCAGGTGCCGCTCCTGGTCGACCTGGCTCATCTGTATGTCTTCGACCACGACGGCCGCCGGATCTGCCCGGCCCCGGCCGATCTCCTCGGCCTGGACGAGTGAGCCCGGCCCTCTGAAGGCACTCCGCAGGCGAACGGCAGAATCGAGTGTGGCCCGATCCCGCCGGGTGACCCTGGCGCCCAAAAACTAACACCGCTAGTTTGGGTCGCGGACGACTGCCGCAGGTTCTGGAGGAGTGCGATGAAGACCCACGACGGGATGTATATCGGCGGTCAGTGGGTGCCCGCCGCCGGACCGGACACCATCGCGGTGGTGAACCCGGCGGACGAGCAGGTCATTGCCCATGTCCCGGCCGGCACGGCCGAGGACGTCGACACCGCCGTCCGCGCGGCCCGCGCGGCCTTCCCGGGCTGGGCCGCCACACCGCCCGCCGAGCGTGCGGCCCGGATCGGCGCACTGCGCGACGTCCTTCAGGCCCGCAAGGACGAGATCGCGGAGACCGTCACCGCCGAACTCGGCGCACCGCTCGTCCTGTCGCAGAAGGTCCACGCCGCGCTGCCGATCATGGTCGCGGCCTCGTACGCGGAACTGGCCGCCGCGTACTCCTTCGAGGAGAAGCTCGGCAACTCCACCGTGCTGATGGAACCGGTCGGCGTGGTCGGCGCGATCACGCCGTGGAACTACCCGCTCCACCAGATCGTCGCCAAGGTCGCACCGGCCCTCGCCGCAGGCTGCACCGTCGTCCTCAAGCCCGCCGAGGACACGCCGCTGACCGCGCAGCTCTTCGCCGAGGCCGTCCACGAAGCCGGACTGCCCGCCGGAGTCTTCAACCTGGTGACCGGCCTCGGTCCGGTGGCCGGCCAGGCGCTGGCCGCCCACGCGGACGTCGACCTGGTCTCCTTCACCGGCTCCACCGCCGTCGGCCGGCAGATCGGCGCGACCGCCGGCGCCGCCGTCAAGCGGGTCGCGCTGGAACTCGGCGGCAAGTCCGCCAATGTCATCCTGCCGAGCGCCGACCTGGCCAAGGCCGTCAGCGTCGGCATCGCCAACGTCATGTCCAACTCCGGCCAGACCTGCAGCGCCTGGACCCGGATGCTGGTCCACAAGGACCAGTACGAGGAGGCGGTGAGCCTGGCCGCCGCCGCGGTCGCCAAGTACGTGCCGGGCGACCGGATCGGTCCCGTGGTCAGCGCCAAGCAGCAGCAGCGCGTACGGGGCTATATCGAGAAGGGTGTCGCCGAAGGCGCGCGGCTGGTCGCGGGCGGTCCAGAAGCGCCGCAGGACACCGGGTACTACATCAGCCCGACCGTATTCGCCGATGTCACCGAGTCCATGACCATCGCGCAGGAGGAGATCTTCGGCCCGGTCGTGGCGCTGCTGAAGTACGAGGACGAACAGGACGCGCTCCGTATCGCCAACGGCACCGTCTACGGTCTCGGCGGCGCGGTGTGGGCCGGGGACGAGTCCGAGGCCGTCGCCTTCGCGCGCCGGATGGACACCGGGCAGATCGACATCAACGGCGGCCGGTTCAACCCGCTCGCGCCGTTCGGCGGCTACAAGCAGTCCGGGGTCGGCCGCGAACTCGGCCCGCACGGCCTGTCCGAGTACCTCCAGACCAAGTCCCTCCAGTTCTGAGCCGGGAGAAACATCACGTGGTCCGCGCCGCCGTACTGCCTGCCGTCGGCTCTCCGCTGGAGATCACCGACATCGAACTGCCCGAGCCGGGCCCCGGCCGGGTGAGGGTCCGCCTCGCCGCCGCCGGAGTCTGCCACTCCGATCTGTCCCTGACCGACGGCACCATGCGCGTGCCGCTGCCCGCCGTGCTCGGCCACGAGGGCGCGGGCACGGTCGTCTCCGTCGGCGAAGGCGTCCACCATGTCGCACCCGGCGACGGCGTGGTCCTCAACTGGGCTCCGTCCTGCGGGAGTTGCCACCACTGCGGGATCGGCGAGGTGTGGCTCTGCGCCCAGGCGCTCACCGGAGTCGGCGAGGTGTACGCCCGCACCGCCGACGGCACCGACCTGCATCCGGGACTCAATGTCGCCGCGTTCGCGGAGGAGACCGTCGTCGCGGCGAACTGTGTCCTGCCCGCGCCGGCCGGCATCCCGCTCACCGACGCCGCGCTGCTCGGCTGCGCGGTCCTCACCGGCTACGGCGCGGTCCACCACTGTGCCCGGGTCCGCGAGGGCGAGTCGGTGGTGGTCTTCGGCGTCGGGGGCGTCGGGCTCGCGACGCTCCAGTCCGCGCGGATCGCGGGTGCCGGGGTGATCATCGCGGTGGACGTCTCGCCGGAGAAGGAGTCGCTGGCCTGCGCGGCGGGGGCTTCGGAGTTCGTGCTCGCGTCCGACGCCACGGCGAAGGAGATCCGCCGGCTGACGGGCGGGCAGGGCGCGGATGTCGCGATCGAGTGCGTGGGCCGTGCGGTCACGATCCGTACGGCCTGGGAGTCCACCCGTCGCGGCGGCCGCACCACGGTCGTCGGCATCGGCGGCAAGGACCAGCAGGTCACGTTCAACGCGCTGGAACTGTTCCACTGGGGCCGCACGCTCTCCGGCTGCGTCTACGGCAACAGCAATCCGGCGGTGGACCTTCCGGTCCTCGCGGACCATGTCCGGGCGGGCCGCCTGGACTTGACGGCGCTGGTGACGGACCGGATCGGTCTGGACGGCATCCCGTCGGCGTTCGCCAACATGAAGGCGGGCCGGGGCGGCCGGGCGCTGGTGATCTTCTAGCCGGGCCTCGGGCCGGGGGCCTTGGCCCCCGGCCCGAAAACCACAGCTGTGCAAACCGTTGACCCCATACCCACTGGTCGGTATGTTCCCCGCACTCCCCGTCCCCGCCCCATCGGAGTGTGCACGTATGGACACCGCCGCACAGCTCACGACCACCGCCTCGGCCGCGGATCCCCGCCGCCGTCGCGTCGCCACCGCAGCCGCACTCGCCTCCGCCGTCGAGTGGTACGACTACTTCGTCTTCGGCATCGCCGCCGCTCTCGTACTCGGCGATCTCTACTTCCCGTCCGGCAGCTCGTCCGCCGGAGTGCTCGCCGCCTTCGCGACCTTCGCCGTCGGCTTCCTCGCCCGGCCGGTCGGCGGCGTCATCGCCGGCCAGCTCGGTGACAAGCACGGCCGCAAGCCGATGCTGGTCCTCGCGCTGGTGCTGATGGGCATCGCCACCGTCGGCATCGGCCTCCTCCCCACGTACGAGACGATCGGCATCGCCGCTCCGCTGCTGCTCGTCCTGCTCCGCGTCCTGCAAGGCATCGCCGTCGGCGCCCAGTGGGGCGGCGCGATGCTGATGGCCACCGAGTACGCGCCGGAGGGCAAGCGCGGACTGTACGGGAGCCTGGTGCAACTCGGCGTCCCCATCGGCGTGGTGAGCGCCAACACCGTCTTCCTGGTGGCCGGCGCCACCACCAGCGACGCCACCTTCGCCGCCTGGGGCTGGCGCGTCCCGTTCTTCGTCGGCTTCCTGGTCCTCGGTCTCGCCTGGTACATCCACACGAAGGTCGAGGAGACCCCGGCGTTCCGCGAGGCCGAACAGGCCCTGGCGGCACAGGAGAAGAGCGAGGCCAGGTCGCCGCTGCGGACGATCCTGAAGAGCCATCTGGGCACCGTCCTGCTGGCCGGCGGTTCCTTCGCGGTCAACACCGCGACCTTCTACATCATCATCACCGGCGTGCTCGACTACGCGACCCGCGAACTCGACATGAAGCGCAGCGCAGTCCTGACGGTCTCGCTCTGCGTCAGCCTCACCCAGCTGGTCCTGATACCGGCCGCGGCCGCGCTCTCCGACCGCATCGGACGGCTGCGGATCTACGCGGCGGGCGCGGTCGGCCTGCTGGTCTGGGCGATCCCGATGTTCCTGCTGATCGACACCAAGTCGCTGCTCTGGCTCGGCGTCGGCACGTTCGTCACCAGCTGCTTCCTGAGCATCATGTACGGGCCGCAGGCCGCACTGTTCGCCGAGCTCTTCACCGCCGAGATGCGCTACACCGGCGCCTCGCTCGGCTACCAGATCGCGGCGGTGTTCGGCGGCGGCCTCGCGCCGTTCGTGATGGTCCTGCTGCTGGAGGCGACCGGCACCTCGATGGCGGTCTCCGCCTACATCATCGGGCTCGCGGTGGTCGCGCTGGTGTCGATCAAGATTCTGGCGTCGAGGGCCGCGGCCCGGGAGAACTGACCTCCTCCTGCGCGCGGCCACCGCTCGGCCGTGCAGGACGGCCGCCCCGCACCTCCCCCTCGCGCGGGGCGGCCGTCACCTTCCGCCCGCGGGACCGCGACACCGCGACGCCCGCCAGACACAGCGCACCACCGGCCATGGTCAGCCAGCCCGGCACCTCGTCCAGGGCCAGCCACGACATCAGCACCACCAGCGCCGGGACCGCGTAGGTCGTCGCGCCCATCCGGCCCGCGGTCGTACGCGCCAGGGCGTACGCCCAGGTCGTGAACGCCAGCGCGGTCGGGAACACGCCCAGATAGACCATGTTCAGCGTGGCCGAGGCCGGTGCGCGACCGGCCTCGTCGACCAGCTGTCCGATGAACGGCAGACAGGCCACCGTTCCGACGAGACAGCCGAACGTCGTCACCTGGAGCGCACTCGCATGCGCCAGCGCGGGCTTCTGGCCCACCACTCCGCCCGCGTATCCCACCGCGGCCAGCAGGCACAGCAGCACACCCAGCGTGGACGCGCTGCCCTCGCCGGACATGGAGAGTCCCACGGTCACCGCCCCCGCGAACGACACCGCCATCCCCGCAAGCAGCCGAGGCGGCAGCGTCTCGCCCAGCAGCCGCGCGCCGAGGAGCGCGATCAGCACCGGGCCTATGTTCACGACCATCGCCGCCGTGCCCGCGTCGACCTGCTGCTCACCCCAGTTGAGCACCACCATGTAGACGCCGAACCAGAGCAGCCCCGAGATGGCGATGCCCGGCCACGCGGCGCGCGGCGGAAGTCCCTCGCGCCGGATCAGCAGCACAGCGCCGAGTGCGAGCGACCCGGCGAGCAGCCGTCCGAGCGCGAGCGCACCTGGGGAGTACGCCTCTCCGGCGCTGCGGATCGACACGAACGCGGAGGCCCACAGGACGACGGTGACGCCCGCGGCCACCAGAGCGGGCCACGGCGAGTGGCGGTTCGAGTGCGTCATGGGCCGACCATACGGGCCCGACCCTTCGGCGTTCACCGCAATATTCCGGGCTCGACACCGAGCAGCTCGGCCAGCGCCCGCTCGCCGTCCGCGGTCACCTTCACCGCGCGCTCCGACCCGATCCGTACGCACCAGCCCGCCGCCAGAGCATGGCGGCACAGCTCCGCGCCCGCGATGCCGGCGAGATGCGGCCTGCGTTCGGTCCAGTCCAGGCACGACCGGACGAGCGGCCGCCGCCCCTTGCGCTCCAGCGAAAGCCCCAACTCCCGGAACCAGTCCGTCCCTTGCACGGTCAGCGCGAAGCCGGAGTCCTGGTGCAGCAGTCCGCGTGCGGTCATGGCGTCGGTGATCGTGATGCCGAGGCGTCCGGCGAGATGGTCGTAGCAGGTCCGGCCGCGGGCCATGGCGCTGCGCGCGTTCGCCGCCCGCAGCGTCCCGGGCCGCTCGGGACCGGGGCCGACGTAGGAGGTCAGCTCCTCGACGAGGTGCGCGACCCGCTCGTCCGCGAGACGCACATAACGGTGCCGGCCCTGACGCTCCTCGGCGAGCAGCCCGCCGGCCACCAGCTTCCCGAGATGCTCGCTGGCCGTCGACGGAGCGACTCCGGCTCGCCGTGCGAGCTCGCCAGCCGTCCAGGCGCGCCCGTCGAGCAGCGCGAGACAGAAGGACGCGCGGGTCTCGTCGGCGAGCAGTGCGGCGAACGCGGCGAGGTCACGTGAGGCGGTCATGCCTCCCAGGGTCGCGCAGTCACTGTTCGGCGGCGGCCGAACCGTTCGCCTTCTCCTTGTCGAATCCTTGTCGAAATCCGTGTCGAAGCCGGACCGCCGCTATGAGTTCTGCGCCGCCCACTTACCCCGAACGCCCGTCTCGTACTGCACCGCCAGCCCGTCGAGCAGCGCCCGAAGTCCCGTCTCGAACGCGCCCTCGTCGATCTTCTCCTGCCGGTCGGCGAGCAGATGTGCCTGGCCCAGGTGCGGATAGTCGGCGGGGTCGTACGCCGTCGCGTCGTCGACGAAGCCGCGTGCGAAGGAGCCGAGCGCCGAACCGGTGATGAAGTACCGCATCAGCGCGCCGATATACGTCGCCTGGGCAGCGGGCCAGCCCGCGCGGACCATCGCGCCGAAGACCGCGTCCGCCACCCGCAGGCCGGCCGGACGGCGGCCCGGGCCGCGTGCGAGCACCGGGACGATATTGGGGTGCGCGGTCAGTGCCGCGCGGTAGGAGACGGCCCAGTCGTGCAGCGCGACGCTCCAGTCACGGCCGTCGGCCTCGTCGAACATCGACAGATCGACCTGTGCGCTGACCGCGTCGGCGACGGCCTCGAGGATCTCGTCCTTGTTGCGGAAGTGGTTGTAGAGGGAGGGCCCGCTGACGCCGAGTTCGGCCGCGAGCCGCCGGGTCGAGACGGCCTCCAGGCCCTCCGCGTCCACGAGCGCGCTCGCCGTCTCGACGATGCGTTCTCGGCTGAGGAGGGGCTTGCGCGGTCGGGCCATGCGGCACATAGTAGGGCCTGCCGAGCAGAAACTAGCAGTGGTAGTTAAAGGCTGGAGTGTGGCGCATGAACCTGGAGCTCAGCGAGGAGCAGTCGGCCGTCCGGCAGCTGGCCGAGGACTTCGTGCGCCGTGAGGTCACCCCGTACGCGGCCGCATGGGACCGCGCCGAGAACGTCGACCGCTCCATCGTGAAGAAGCTCGGCGCGCTCGGCTTCCTCGGCCTGACCGTCGACGAGCAGTACGGCGGCTCGGGCGGCGACCACCTCGCGTACTGCCTGGTCACGGAGGAGCTCGGACGCGGAGACTCCTCGGTGCGCGGCATTGTCTCCGTCTCGCTCGGCCTGGTCGCCAAGACGATCGCCGCCCATGGCGACGAGGAGCAGAAGCGCCACTGGCTGCCCCGGCTCACCGCCGGCGACGCGCTCGGCTGCTTCGGCCTCACCGAACCCGGCACCGGATCCGACGCCGGAAATCTGACCACCCGGGCCGTGCACGACGGCGGCGACTATGTCATCAACGGCTCCAAGATGTTCATCACCAACGGCACTTGGGCCGATGTGGTGCTGCTGTTCGCCCGTAGCAATGACACGCCAGGACACAAGGGCGTCTCCGCCTTCTTGGTGCCCGCCGACACTCCCGGCCTCACCCGCCGCACCATCCACGGAAAGCTCGGACTGCGCGGACAGGCCACCGCCGAGCTGGTCCTCCAGGACGTCCGGGTGCCCGCGTCCACCCTGCTCGGCCCCGAGGGCAAGGGCTTCTCCATCGCCATGTCCGCGCTCGCCAAGGGGCGGATGTCGGTGGCGGCGGGCTGTGTCGGCATCGCGCAGGCCGCACTGGACGCGGCCGTCGGCTACGCGGGCGAGCGCGAGCAGTTCGGCAAGTCCATCGCCTCGTACCAGCTGGTCCAGGAGCTGATCAGCGACATCTCCGTCGACGTCGAGGCGGCCAGGATGCTGACCTGGCGGGTGGCCGACCTCGTCGACCGTCGCGAGGACTTCGCCACCGCCGCGTCGCAGGCCAAGCTCTTCGCCTCCGAGGCGGCCGTGCGTGCGGCCAACAACGCGCTCCAGGTCTACGGCGGCTACGGCTACATCGACGAGTACCCGGTCGGCAAGCTGCTGCGCGACGCGCGGGTGATGACGCTCTACGAAGGCACCAGCCAGATCCAGAAACTGATCATCGGCCGCGCGCTGACCGGAGTCTCCGCGTTCTGACCCGGCTTCCTGACCCGGCTTCCCGATCCGGCTTCCCGATCCGGCTTCCTGATCCGGCCTCGTGATCCGACCTTCCGATCGGCCCTTGATCAGCCTTTTGATCATCTCGAACCCTAAGCGCTTGCTCACCTTCGGGGTATGGTGTTCCCGCTGCTGAGCGGAAGGGGCAAGCGATGAGTACGGCGGAGGACACCCTCGGCGAGGACGTCCCGTGGGGCGAGGTCACGCCCGAGGCGGCGAGGAAGCTGCTTGTCGCCGCCGTCGAGGCGTTCGCCGAACGCGGCTATCACGCGACGACGACCCGGGACATCGCGGGCCGCGCCGGCATGAGCCCGGCCGCGCTCTACATCCACTACAAGACCAAGGAAGAGCTCCTTCACCGGATCAGCCGAATCGGGCACGACAAGGCGCTCGAAGTTCTGTCGGCCGCGGCCGAGCGGCCCGGCACGTCCGGTGAGCGGCTCGCCGAAGCGGTGAGCTCCTTCGTCCGCTGGCACGCCGGGAAGCACGACACCGCGCGGGTGGTGCAGTACGAGCTCGACGCGCTCTCCGCCGAGCACCGCACCGAGATCGTGGAACTGCGCCGGCAGAGCGACGCCGTCGTGCGCGAGATCTTGCGCGAGGGTGTGGAGGCCGGCGAGTTCGACGTCCCGGACGTGCCGGGGACGACGCTCGCCGTGCTGTCGCTCTGCATCGATGTGGCGCGCTGGTTCAACGTGCACGGGCACCGGACGCCCGAAGAGGTCGGCGCCCTCTACGCCGACCTCGTCCTGCGCATGGTCTCGGCCCGCAAGTAGGACCCGACCCGGTCCCGGGCTCAGAAGAAGTAGCGGGACACCGACTCGGCCACGCAGACCGGCTTGTCGCCGCCCTCGCGCTCGACCGTGACCAGTGCCGTCACCTGTACGCCGCCGCCCGCCTCCTCGACGCTCTGCAGCACGGCCGTCGCGCGCAGCCGCGAGCCCACGGGCACGGGGGAGGGGAAACGGACCTTGTTGGCGCCGTAGTTGATGCCCATCTTCATGCCCTCGACGCGCAGCACCTGCGGGACGAGGGCCGGGAGCAGCGACAGAGTGAGATAGCCGTGCGCGATCGTCGTGCCGAAGGGGCCGCTCGCCGCCCGCTCGGGGTCGACATGAATCCACTGGTGGTCGCCGGTCGCCTCGGCGAAGAGATCGATCCGCTTCTGCTCGACCTCCAGCCAGTCACTGTGTCCCAGCTGCTCGCCGACCCCGGCGCGCAGTTCATCGGCGGAGGTGAAGATCCTCGGCTCGGCCATGTCCCTGGTCCCTGCCTCTCAAGCAATCAAGCGGTTGTCTAAGCGCTTGCTCAGCATGGTTGGGGTTGGCGGCTCCTGTCAACGGAGCACCAGTAGGCTTCTCTGAGTGCCACAGATTCCCGAGACGATTCACGAGCTCACCGTCGGCCAGCTCTCCGCGCGCAGCGGGGCCGCCGTGTCCGCGCTGCACTTCTACGAGGCCAAGGGCCTGATCAGCAGCCGCAGGACCAGCGGAAACCAGCGCCGCTACGGCAGGGACGCGCTGCGGCGGGTGGCGTTCGTACGGGCCGCACAGCGGGTCGGCATTCCGCTGGCCACGATCAGGGACGCGCTCGCCGAGCTGCCCGAGGAACGCACACCGGACCGCGAGGACTGGGCCAGGCTGTCCGAGGCGTGGCGCAGTGAACTGGACGAGCGCATCAAGCAGCTCGGCCGGCTCCGTGACCACCTCACCGACTGCATCGGCTGCGGCTGTCTGTCCCTGCAGACCTGCGTCCTGTCCAACCCGGACGACATCTTCGGCGAGCGGCTGACCGGCTCCCGACTGCTGCCGGAGCGCCGGCCGCGGCCGGCGGGTGACGCGACCTGACGCTCGCGCGTCCCGGCGAATGTGACCGGCGGCCCGGTCCGGCGGCTCGGTGCGCTGCGCGCCGTCCCACGGCCGTACGCGGTCGGCGACCTGGCCGGCCCCTACGAAACACGCGCCACAAGGCGCAAAAAAGGTGGGCCCGCACCCCCGTGGCGGGCCCACCTCCGGCACGGCTACTCGTACTCCGTGCCGCCCTTGCGGGTCAGATAGGCCGGGCTGACCGCCTTGGCGATCGCGCGGCCGCCGAGCACCGGGCTGTAGCGCTCCGCGGCGGGACGTATGACAACGCCCTCCCGCAGATGCAGCTCGCGTCCGGACACCGTCTCCCGGCCGCTTGCCAGCTCCAGCACCTTGTCGATGTCGTACGGACCCTCGTACAGCCGGGGCACCAGCGGCAGTTCACCGTCCAGCAGCCCGGCCGGGTCCAGCCAGCGGACCTGGCCGTCGATCTCCGCCGACACGTCGAAGACCGCGTAACCGAGCGCCTCGGAACGGGCGTTGGCGCCGTAGCCGAGGTCCTGGACACCCGCGCCGTACACCTCGCCGAAGAAGCCGACGCGGCTCGCGCCCAGCTTCTCGGCGACGCGGGCCGCGACCGCCGGGGCGTCATGGCCGAGCACCGCGCGCCAGTACAGATTGCGCGGGTCCTCCTTGAGCGCCAGGCCCTTCGCGCCGAAACCCTTCGACGACACCTGCACCCGGCCGCCGTCCGCGGCGCTGTAGGTCAGCAGACAGGCCGAGCCGTGCAGCTTCTCCGTCAGCACCACGGGCTCGCCCGGCTCGAAGATCTCCGGATAGCGCTGGATGTTCTCGATGTCGACCCAGGGCAGCAGATCGGGCGCGGTCTCCACCTCGCCGTCCATGGTGGGCGGGATGGGCGGCGACCACTTGGTGATCGAGAGCAGTTCGGCGAAGTCGGTGCCGTCGGCGGCAGCCTGCGCGAGATCGATGTCCGCGAGCGCACGCGGCCGGCACACGATGCCCTGCGACAGCTCACCGCGCAGCCGCACCGCCTTGACCCGGTCGGACGCCTTGCCCGCGAGCCGCCCGGTCAGACCGAGCTCCTCGATCAACTCGGTCGGCAGCACGGCCTGTTCCGGAATGTAGACGGCGAAGTCACCACTGAGGTACGCGCCCTTGGCGACGACGGCGCGATACAGGCCCACCTGGGCCAGCTCGAGCGCATCGGCGTTGGGATGCTCATGGATCGTCAGCGGTTCGGCGGTGACGCGCAGCGTCGACATGTCAGGCTCCTCGGTCGTGTTTCATCGCCCACTACTGTCCGCAGCGCAAGCCCGTAGGGCCATCGATTTTCTGTCTGCTACCGTCGTCCGCCCGATCTTCGTCACTCCGACGTCCTGGCCAACGCACGGGCGTGCGCGACCAGTTCGGCGTTGGACGCGGCGGGTGAGCCGTCGGGCGCGACCAGCGCATCCTCCAGGCCCACGCGGGTGTCGAGCCCGAGCCGCAGAGCAAGCCGCAGCACCGGCCATGCGCCGCCGTCCTCGCCGTGCAGCAGCACCGGCGTGCCCTGGGCGGCTGCCAGCTCCGCCAGCAGCCCGCGGGCCGTCGTCTCCGCGGACGCCGCGTCGGGATCCGTCACCTCCGCCAGCACTCGCAACACCCGGTGCCCCAGCGCCGAGATCCCGAACAGCCGCGCACCGTCCGTCCCCGACCAGATGCCCGCCTCCACGTCGACGCCCCGCTCCAGGAGCGCGGCCGCGACCCGCTCCGCGCCCTCCTCGTGCCAGTTCACCGAGGCGTGGTCGGGCAGCACCGTCCAGGCGCGGATCTGCTCCACGCGCCGCACCGGATCCGGCTCGGCCCACGCTCCTGTCGTCACGCCGACCGGCACGTCCACCACCGCCCGTATCGCCGTGAGCACTTCGGCCACGACGCGCGGGGACAGCGTGTCGTCGCCGCACGGCGTCTTGGGGTGCACATGCACCTCGGCGGCACCGGCCGCGACGGCCTCCGCCGCGGACGCGGCCATGGCTTTCGGCGTCAGCGGCACGGCTGCGCCGTCAGCGGCCGAACGCGGCCCGTTCAGACAGACCTGGATCATGCCTTCGATAGTGCCAGCCGCCACTGACAACGCCGAGGAGTCACTGGCGGGCGCACTGGTACGTGGGGGCGCAACTCCGGTACGCGGGGGCACAACGCCGCTGTGGAGGCCGCCCCCGCGACTCTCAGGCGACCGACGCCAGATCCTGGCGTCCCGCCTTCTTCGCCGCCGCCACTGCCTCGGACGTCAGAACGGGCTGCGGCACAACAATGCCGCAGCCCGTGCACACCGGCCCGGTCCACGGCTCGTTCGCCAGGTCCTGCCGCCACACGATGGCCGTCGCCGTACAGACCGGGCAGGCGGCGCCCGGCCCGGTCTCCAGGGCGGAGATCAGCCGGCGCAGCACCTCGTCGAGCGGCGCCGATGGATGGGCGGCCGGGCTGTCGCAGCGCGCGACCCCGTTCCCGCCCCAGGTCCGCCGGTGCCAGTCGTCGATCGACGCCGGCCTCCGCAGTCCGTCGTGCTTCTCCCGCTTGCGGCGGTCCGCGAATCCCTCTTCGTACGCGAGCCAGACGGCTCGCGCCTGCTCCAGTTCGTCGAGCGCGGCCACCAGCCGCGCCGGATCAGGCGCCCGGTCCTCGGGCTCGATGCTGTGCCTCGCGCACAGATGATCCCAGGTCGCCCGGTGCCCATAAGGGGCAAACCTCTCCAGGCACTTACGCAGTGAATAGCGCCTGAGCGCCAGGTCACACCGCGTGTCGCGGACCTGTCTCGCAAGACTCCGGAAACCGGCCATCGCTCTGCCACCTCCGTCGCTGGTACTTCGGCGTTGAAGAATGGACGTACGAGTACCCGATCCGGCTCCATCGAAAATTGAATGGGCCCCATCAGTGGTGCCGAAGTCTCATTGACCCCGGGTGCGCCGATTCGAAAGCCGATTCGAAAATCGAGTCGCAATCGGATTGAAGGTGATTCAAAAGGTGACGCATGTTCACCTTACTGGCGCGTCTTACCGCCAGTAACCTCCGCCGCATCGGTCTCCTCGAGGAGCATCCATGCGACGACGCACCGGAAGACTCAAACTCTCCATCGCCTCAGCGGCGTTCGCGCTCGCCACCGGTCTGCTGGCCCCTCTGCCGCAGGCGACGGCCGCCGAACCCGCACCCCCCACCGCAGCGGCCGCCGACGGCGATCTCTGCCGGGGCCAGTGCTCCGACATCCTGCCGCCCGGCGAGAACGGCAACGCCACCCTCGCCGACATCCTCGCCCACCGTCTCTTCGGCACCCGCCCCGGCCACAGCTCCGACCAACTCGGCCGCTACGACTCCCTGGTGGGAGGCTACGGCGGGCTCACCGACGCCAAGATCAACGACTTCTTCAACGACTCCTCCTACGGTGTGCCGCAGGACCAGGTCGAGTCCGTCACCACACCCCGGCCCGACGTCACCATCACCCGCGACAGGAAGAGCGGCGTCCCGCACATCAAGGGCACCACCCGCTACGGCACCGAGTTCGGCGCCGGATACGCCGCGGGCCAGGACCGGCTGTGGATGATGGATCTCTTCCGGCACATCGGCCGCGGCGAGCTCACCCCGTTCGCCGGCGGCGCACTCGCCAACCAGGGCCTGGAGCAGCAGTTCTGGCCGCAGGCCCCGTACACCGAGGCCGACTTCCAGGCGCAGATCGAGCGGATCCGCACCACCAACGGCGCCCGCGGCGAGCAAGCCATGGCCGACGCCCAGGCCTATGTGGACGGCATCAACGCCTACCGCCAGCAGTCCAAGAACGGGCGCTACTTCCCGGGTGAGTACGTCCTCACCGGCCATATCGACTCGATCACCAACGTCGGGGAGATCCAGCCCTTCACGCTCTCCGACCTGATCTCCATCGCCTCCGTCGTCGGCGGCCAGTTCGGCGGCGGAGGCGGCGGCGAGGTGCAGGCCGCGCTCTCGCTGCTCGCCGCGCAGCAGAAGTACGGGCTGGCCGAAGGCACCAGGGTCTGGGAGTCCTTCCGGCAGCGCGAGGACCCGGAGGCCGTCCTCACCGTCCACGACGGCACATTCCCGTTCGCCCGGAAGCCCGCGAACCCGCGCGGCACCGCCCTGCCCGACGCCGGCTCGGTCGCGCCCGAACAGCTCATCCACGACCGCACCGGCTCGGCAGGCACGAACGCCAAGTCGCCCGTTCGCGCCCCGAAAAGCCTGAAGCCCGCCCAGGGCATGTTCGACGACGGTGTCATCCCGCCCGGAAGCCTCTCCGCCAGGCGCGGTATGTCCAACGCTCTGCTCGTCTCGGGAGTACACACCGCCGGCGGGAACCCGATTGCCGTCTTCGGTCCCCAAACCGGTTATTTCGCGCCACAGTTGATGATGCTCCAGGAGCTCCAGGGCCCCGGCATCTCCGCTCGCGGCGTCTCGTTCGCCGGCGTCGGCATGTACGTCCAGATGGGCCGCGGCCAGGACTACGCATGGTCCGCCACGTCCTCCGCGCAGGACATCACCGACACCTACGCCGTCGAACTGTGCGCTCCCGGCGGCGGTACCCCCGCCAAGGACGCGATCCACTATCTCTACCGCGGCGAGTGCACCGCGATGGAGAAGATGGAGCGCAAGAACGCCTGGAAGCCGTCGGTCGCCGACTCGACCGCCGCCGGTTCCTACCGGATGCAGGTCTGGCGCACCAAGTACGGCATGGTCACCCACCGCGCCACGGTGGGCGGCAAGCCCGTCGCGTACACCTCGCTGCGCACCACCTACCGTCACGAGGCCGACTCGATCATCGGCTTCCAGATGCTCAACGACCCGTCCTTCGTGACCGACGTCGCGTCCTTCCAGCAGGCCGCCCACCACATCGGCTACGCCTTCAACTGGTTCTACGCCGACTCCCGCACCGCCGCGTACTTCAACAGCGGCATGAACCCGGTGCGGGCCGCCGACGTCGACCCGGCGCTGCCCGTCGCGGCGGACCGGCAGTACGAGTGGCAGAGCTTCGACCCGGCCGCCAACACCGCCGCGTACACGCCCTTCGCTCAGCATCCGCAGTCCATCGGCCAGGACTACTACATCTCCTGGAACAACCGGCCGGCCAAGGGCTATGCGACGGCGGGCTTCGGCTTCGGCGCCGTGCACCGCGGCGATCTGCTCGACGACCGTGTGGCCCGGCTCGTCGAACAGGGCGGCGTGACCCGCGCCTCGCTCACCCGGGCCATGGCGGAGGCCGGCGTCACCGACCTGCGCGGCGAGCAACTGCTGCCCGAGCTGCTGAAGGTGCTGCGTTCCCAGCCCGTCACCGATCCTCAACTGAACGCCACGGTCCAGCAGTTGGAATCCTGGCGTGCGGCGGGCGCACAGCGGAAGGAGACCTCGCCCGGCACGCACAAGTACACCCACCCCGACGCGGTACGCATCATGGACGCCTGGTGGCCGCTGCTGATCGCAGCCGAGTTCAAACCGGGGCTCGGCGATCCGCTGTACGGCGCGTTGACCGCATCGCTCGCGGTCGACGAGTCCCCGGCGGCCAACCACGGCCCGACCGGCGCCCATGGCGGCTCGGCCTTCCAGTACGGCTGGTGGGCCTTCGCGGACAAGGATCTGCGCCAGGTGCTGGGCGAACCGGTGCAGGGCCCGCTGGCGAAGACGTACTGCGGAGGCGGCGACCTGGCCGCCTGCCGTGACACGCTCATCGCCGCGCTGAAGCAGGCGACGGCCAAGCCGCCGACCGAGGTCTATCCCGGCGACGCGAACTGCGCGGCCGGCGACCAGTGGTGCACCGACGCGATCATTCACCGGGCGCTGGGCGGGATCACCCACCCGGCGGCCAACTGGCAGAACAGGCCGACCTACCAGCAGGTCGTCGAATTCCCGTCCCACCGGTAGTCGGCCGCCGGGCAACCGCCGCCGCCCGCCCGGACGTGGGGGGGGGGGGGGGCGGGGGGGGCCCCCCCCCCCCCCCCAACGGCCCCCCCCCCCCCCCCCCCCCCCCCCCCCCCCCCACGCCCGATGCGGCCCGCCGCCAGCACCACCCGTGCCAGCTCCGCATGGCAGATGTCGCTGTGCGCGCCGGCCGGTGGGCCGCCGCGGCGCACCACCGAAGCCGTGTCCACGCTGACACAGCCGGACGCTGGTATGCCCTGCCGCAGCGCCTCGTCCAGCGACAGCCGCGCCGACGGCCGTACCGCCTGGATGCCGTCGTGACCCACGGCCCACCACCGCTTGTCCAGACCGGCCGCGGTCGCGTCGTCGCCCGCCAGGCCGGCCGCCAGCGGATAGATCACGCCGAGCGCGCTGTCGTGCCGCGAGTAGCAGGCCACCACAGGACCGTCGACCCGCTGTTCCATGGATCGCAGCGCACCGGAGTTGTGCGGCGCGTGCGGCAGGCTCGACGAGAACGCATAGTGGGAGAAAGCACCCTGAAGAAGCGTCACCGACTTCACGTTGCGTACGCCGTCAGGCAGTCCGCGCAGTGCGAAGGCGACCAGCCGGGCCCCCTGGCTGTGGCCGACCAGATGGATGCGTACATCCGGAGAGGACCGTGCCAGCTGTCCGATCAGCGGACCGAGCCCGAGCTCGCCGACCGTCCCCGCCCGCCGCTTCATGGCGTAGTACGTGGTCTGCCGCAGCAGCTCCTTCGCGCCCTTCCACACCTTCTTCAGCCCGCCGCCGAAGGAGAACGCCGCGAGCGCGGCCTCCTTGTCCCGGACCAGTTCGGTCTCCTCCAGCGCCAGCGTGAACTTGCGGCACATCGTCAGCGCGTCCTCGTACAGCACGGCGGGCGGCCCCTGTTCGTCCTGCGGGAGATCGTCCGTGAAGCAGCCGCCTTCGAGTCCGCCGACGGGCCGCTCGGCCAACTGCCGTGCCAGCCTGCCGAATTCCGCGAACGCCTCCGGCGACTCGGGCTGTTCCTCAAGGAGTTGTGCCATCCGTGCGACCGCGCCCTCGTGTCCGGGGAAGAGCCCGACCAGCGCGTGCTGCGACGCCCGGTCGAGACCCGACGCGTCGGGACCGGAGTCCGCCGCCGGTGCGTCGAGGGGCGCGAGGGCCGACGGGCGGAAGTCGGGTATCGGCTCGTCGGTGAACTTCATCGACGGCCAGACGACGCCCGCATAGCCGAGCCGCACACCGGAGGAGCCGTTCAGCAGGCCCGGAAAGGGCGCGAAGAAGGCCGAGTAGAGCCGGGCCGCGACGGACGGAGAGTTGTTCCAGCCGTGCGCGAACATCACCAGATCGGTGACGTCCAGCGCCGCCAGCAGGTCGCGCTGTGCGTGATCGACATCGCCGTCCTTGTCGAACGTGATGTCCTGATATGGCTTGACGCTCATTTCCGGCATGACTGCCCCGCCCCCTTAAATCCGCTTCTGCCAGCAGCATGCGGGCGCAGGGGGAGGGACGGCCAGACCCGGGACGCGCTGGATCGGATTCGGCCATGCCGCCTCGGTACGGTCGGCGTGGTTCAGTCCCGCACGGCGGCGGTCAGAGCCGGTCCGCCGCGTGGATGCGATGCAGATGGACGAGCACGTCGTACGAGGGAGCGAGCCGCACCGGCTCGGTCTCGACGGGCCACGCGTTGCCGATGTTCCGCGTCCGGCGGACCACACTCAGCCATTCCTGCGCGGCGGCCGGTGCGGTACGCAGGTCGAGGTAGTAGTCACGGCGCGACACCCGCTCCAGTGTCTGCTCATTGCTGCCGGGCTCCGGCGGCCCGACCGAGAACTCACGGATCGGCTCGGCCGGATCGGTCAGATCCAGCGCGTTGAACGACCCCTGCCCGAAGGTGAATCCGACGCTCGCGTACGCCGTACCGATCATGTCGCGGATGAACGCGCCCTGCAGCTTCGGATACTGCGCCGGATTGCTCGTCTCGTACCCGACATGGCCGTTGTGCGCGGAGAGCAGCATCCGGTGGCCGGTCTGCCGCTGCCACCACACCGTGTTCTCGGCCATGATCCGGTCGCGGTAGAGCATCATCCGCCCGAGTCCGGCCGGATCGGCGAAGTCGTACGAGTACATGGTGCCGACCTGCGCGATGGCCCTGGCGTGCTGGACGATCCAGGCGTGCCTGCCGAGGTCCGGTCCGGGCGGCTGCTGCTCGAGCAGTTTCAGCGCCCGCTGTACGTCAGCGGCCATCGTGCGCCGCTCGTCCAGCGGCCTGAACATGTACGCCTTTATCGTCTCGTCGACGGACGCCGTCGGCCGCGACGCCTTGTAGAGCCGGCGGAACTCCGGCAGCAGCGCCGGATACCGCTCGGCGACATGGCCCGTCACCTCGTCGAAGAGCTCGGGGCCTGCGTAGGCGGCGTCATCGCCCATGAACTGCACCGGATGATGCGGATGCCGGACGTTGTGCTCCCGCATCCAGCGGATGAGATCCAGATACTCGCGGGTGTTCCAGATGAGATACGAGTTCTGGAACTCCTCCCGCATGATGCGCTCGGGTTCGCCCTTGCCGTGCAGCACATAGTCGTTCAGGCGCAGCCCCGTGCTCCAGTTGGCCTCCAGTGCGAAGGTCGTGAAGCCCTTGCGCTCCACCAGGTCCTGGAAGACGCGGTGCTTGATGCGGAAGAACTCACGGGAGCTGTGGGTGGCCTCGCCCACGCCCACGATCTTCGCCGAGCCGATCATCCGCTCCAGCGGACGGAGATCGGACAGCGGCTGTGCCGCCCGCGCCAGCGCGCGTACGGGATCGCCGGACGGCGGGGCGGCCCGTGCCGGCTCCACCACAACGAGCGAGCCGAGAGCGAGAGCCAGCAGGAGCAACAGGGCCTGGTGTAACCGGTGTGTTGTGTGCGAGTCCATGGATCCAGGGTGTCGGCGGGCAGTACGGCCCGACCAACCAGCCAGCTCCCGTCTCGGCGGTGGTGCTGGCCCCCCCCGTCAGTAGCGGAGATACCGCTTCCGTACCGCCCGGAACGCCGCCAGATCCTCCTGCCACGCGCCCACGACCTCGTCCGTCCCGGCCCCCGCGTCGATCAGGGTCCGGACCTTCGTCGAGCCCGTCAGCTTGTCGATCCAGTTGTCCGGCCGCCAGGCGAAGCCGCTCCAGGTCCGCTTCGCCGTCACCAGCAGCGCGATCCCGGTGCGCACCGGGTCGTACGACTCCCGGTCGTGGACGTGCAGTTGGACCCCGCCGATCGTCTTGCCCTGGAACTTGGAGAACGTCGGCGCGAAGTACGCCTCGCGCAGCCGCACGCCCGGCAGCTCCAGCGCGTTCGCCGCCTCGGCCCACTTCCGGTCGATGCCCTCCGCGCCAAGGAGTTCGAAGGGGCGCGTCGTGCCGCGGCCCTCCGAGAGGTTGGTGCCCTCGAACAGGCAGGTGCCCGAGTACACCAGCGCGGTCTCCGGCGTCGGCATGTTGGGGCTCGGCGGCACCCACGGCAGGCCCGTGGCGTCGAAGAAGTCCGACCGCCGCCAGCCCGACAGCCGTACGGTCTCCAGTTCCACCGGCTGCGTGAGGAACTCGCCGTTGAACAGCCGCGCAAGCTCGGCGACCGTCATGCCGTGCGCCTGCGCGATCGGCTCGCGGCCCACGAAGGTCGCGAAGGCCTTGTCGAGCACCGGCCCGAGCGCGGCCCGTCCCGTCACCGGATTCGGCCGGTCGAGCACCACGAACCGCTTGCCCGCCAGCGCGGCCGACTGCATGCAGTCGTACAGCGTCCAGATGTAGGTGTAGAAACGCGCGCCGGCGTCCTGGATGTCGAAGACGACCGTCTCCACGCCCGAGGCCGTGAAGATGTCGGCGAGGGCCTGCCCGCTCTTCAGATACGTGTCGTACACCGGCAGCCCGGTCGCCGGGTCGTCGTAGCGGCCCTCCGAGCCGCCGGCCTGCGCGGTGCCGCGGAAGCCGTGCTCCGGTCCGAAGACGGCGACCAGATCCACCCGGTCGTCGGCGTGCATCACATCCACGATGTGGCGTACGTCGGGTGTGATCCCGGTCGGATTGGTGACCACGCCGACCCGCTGCCCGGACAGCAGGCGGTAGCCGTCGCCGGCCAGCCGGTCGAAGCCGGTGCGGACCCGGCGGCGGTCCGGGCGGCCCTTGGCCTGCGGGTGGTCCGGCGGGGCAGCGGCAGCCGCGGTGGAGCCGGTCGCGGCCAGTGCGCCCACCGCGCCGCCGGCGGCCAGCAGACCCCGTCGGGTCAGGCTCATCGGGACATCTCCGTGCTGACTGTCTGTCATGGCCACGCACGCTAGCGCGCACGGCGGGCGCGTGGAACGATCCCGGCAGCGCTCCTCGTGCCACATTCCGCCCCTCTTTCCGCCCCCACCGCCCCTTCCGCGTTACATACCGACTGGTTAGTCTGCTCAGAACGGCCGGTGCGCAGAGAGGCGGATCTTGATGAGTACGGTGCAGGGCGCTGGAGTGGTGGTCACGGGCGCGGGTGGCGGCATTGGAGCCGCTCTGGCCCGCCGGTTCGCGGCGGAGGGCGCCCGTGTCGTGGTCAACGACATCGACGCGGTCAAGGCCAAGGCGGTCGCGGAGGAGATAGGCGGGACCGCGGTGCCCGGCGACGCGTCGGAGATCATCGAGGCGGCCCGCGAGGCGCTGGACGGCGTCGTGGACGTCTACTGCGCCAACGCCGGCCTCGCCTCACCCGGCGACGCCTTCGCCGACGAGCAGGTCTGGGCCGCGGCCTGGGACGTCAATGTCATGGCCCACGTCCGCGCCGCCCGCGCGCTGCTGCCGGACTGGCTGGAGCGCGGCAGCGGACGTTTCGTCTCCACCGTCTCCGCCGCCGGGCTGCTCACGATGGTGGGCGCGGCCCCGTACAGCGTCTCCAAGCACGGCGCGTACGCCTTTGCCGAATGGCTCTCGCTCACCTACCGCCACCGTGGCCTGAAGGTGCACGCCATCTGTCCGCAGGGCGTCCGTACGGACATGCTCACCGCGGCCGGATCGGCGGGCGAGCTGGTGCTCGCGCCGAGCGCGATCGAGCCCGAGGACGTCGCGGACGCGCTGTTCGACGGCATCGAGGCCGACCGCTTCCTGATCCTGCCGCACCCCGAGGTCGCGGAGTTCTACCAGGCCCGGGCCGCGACACCGGGCCGCTGGCTGGCCGGGATGAACCACATTCAGCAGAAGTGGGAAGGAGCGGTTCAATGACCTCGATCTACGCCGCCAAGCCCTGGACCGCGCAGCTCACCGACGCCCAGCGGGCCGCCGTCACACCCCCGGCGACCGTCGTGCACTCCTTCCGTGCCGCCGTCGACCG
This sequence comes from Streptomyces sp. NPDC020681, assembly GCF_044334895.1. Taxonomy (NCBI): domain Bacteria; kingdom Bacillati; phylum Actinomycetota; class Actinomycetes; order Kitasatosporales; family Streptomycetaceae; genus Streptomyces; species Streptomyces sp. NPDC020681. Next base: position 172,059 of record NZ_JBIRTX010000006.1, read on the forward strand.
GGCGCCCGAGCACACCGCGCTCGCCTACTTCGACGGCCGGCTCACCTACCGCGAGACCGACACGCTCTCCGACTCCGTCGCGGGCCATCTGGCCGCCCGTGGCATCGAGCGGGGCGACCGCGCCGCGATCATGCTGCAGAACACTCCGCACTTCGTGATCGCGCTACTCGGTGCGTGGAAGGCCGGAGCCACCGTCGTCCCGCTCAACCCGATGTACAAGTCGGCCGAGGTCGGCCATGTGCTCGACGACGCCGATGTCGCCGCGCTGATCTGCTCGGACCGCGCCTGGGACGGCTATCTGCGCGAGTGCGCCGCCGCCTCACCGGTGCGCGTGGTGCTCACCGCCTGCGAGCTCGATCTGCAGAGCCGCAACGACACGCGCGTACTCGGCTTCGAGCGGCAGCCGACGCCGGACGACGCCGACGACCTGGTGACCGTGGCCCGCCAGGGCCTGGCCGCGCCCGCGGGCCGTGAACTCACCGGTGACGACACCGCGTTGATCAGCTACACCTCCGGCACCAGTGGCACGCCCAAGGGCGCCATGAACCTGCACAGCGGCATCACCTACAACGCCGAGCGCCAGCGCACCGGCCATCCGGTGCCCGAAGGCGGCTGCTACTTCGCGCTCGCGCCGCTGTTCCACATCACCGGCATGGTCTGCGAGCTCGCCGCCTGCATCGCCAACGCGGGCACGCTCGCACTCGCCTACCGCTTCGAGGCGGGCGTCGTCCTCGACGCCTTCGCCGAGCACCGGCCGGCCTACACCGTCGGCCCCTCCACGGCCTTCATGGCGCTCGCCGCCCATCCCGCGGTCAGCCGCGAGCACTTCGACTCCTTCCTGGTGATCTCCTCGGGCGGCGCGCCGCTGCCGCCCGCGCTGGTCGAGAAGTTCCGCGCCGGCTTCGGCCCGTACATCCGCAACGGCTACGGGCTCACCGAGTGCACCGCGCCGTGTGCCTCCGTGCCGCCGGAGAAGGAGGCCCCGGTCGATCCCGCGTCCGGCACGCTCTCCGTCGGAATTCCGGGCCCGGACACGCTGATCCGGATCGTCGACGAGAAGGGCGAGGAGGTGCCGTTCGGCGAGCAGGGCGAGATCCTGATCAGCGGCCCGCAGGTCGTGCCGGGTTACTGGCGGCTGCCGGAGGCCACCGCCGAGGCGTTCCCCGACGGCGAGCTGCGCAGCGGTGACATCGGCTTCATGGACGCGGACGGCTGGCTCTATGTCGTCGACCGCAAGAAGGACATGATCAACGCCTCGGGCTTCAAGGTCTGGCCGCGCGAGGTCGAGGACGTCCTCTACACCCACCCGGCGGTGCGCGAGGCGGCCGTCGTCGGTGTACCGGACGAGTACCGCGGTGAGTCGGTCAAGGCGTATGTCAGCCTGCGGCCGGGAGCATTGGTCGAACCGGCTGAAATCTCCGCATACTGCGCAGAGCGCCTGGCTGCGTACAAGTATCCGCGCGAAGTCGAGATCCTCGCGGAGCTGCCGAAGACGACAAGTGGGAAGATCCTCAGGCGGGAACTGCGTTTCCCCGGGTAAGTTACCGATTGGTATTGAGCAGTACCGAACGAGAGGTGGGTGGCGGCAATGGCCAGGACGACGGACGGGGACGGCACCCCCGTACCGCAGAGGCTACTGGCCGCCGCCACCAGACTCTTCGCCGAGCGCGGCTACGACCGCACCTCCGTCCAGGAGATCGTCGAGGCGGCCGGCGTCACCAAGGGGGCGCTGTACCACTACTTCGGCTCCAAGGAAGACCTCCTCCAGGAGGTCTACGCACGGGTGCTCCGGATCCAGCAGGAGCGTCTCGACGCCTTCGCGGACGCCGACGAGCCGGTGGAGCAGCGGCTGCGCGGCGCGGCGGCCGATGTCGTCGTGACGACCATCGACAACCTCGACGACGCCGCGATCTTCTTCCGCTCGATGCACCATCTGAGCCCGGAGAAGCACAAGCAGGTACGGGCGGAACGGCGGCGCTACCACGAGCGGTTCCGCGCGCTGGTCGAAGAGGGCCAGCAGAGCGGCGTGTTCTCCTCGGCCACGCCCGCGGACCTGGTGGTGGACTACCACTTCGGCTCGGTCCACCACCTGTCCACGTGGTACCGCCCCGACGGCCCGATGAGTCCGCAACAGGTCGCGGACCACTTGGCGGACATGCTGCTGCGGGCGCTGCGGCCGTAAGGGCTGACGCCCGTGCCGGGGCTGCGCCCCAGACCCCGTTGGCCTTCGATCGCGTGCTCAGCCGCCGGCGACGCTGGATCTTCCAGCCCCGCCGGCGTTTGAGGCGCGGGGGTTCGGGGCGGAGCCCCGGCCCCTACTACAGGTACTTCTTCAGCTCGCGTCGCGCGAGCGACCGCTGGTGCACCTCGTCCGGGCCGTCCGCCAGCCGCAACGTCCGTGCTCCCGCCCACAGTTCGGCCAGCGGGAAGTCCTGGCTGACTCCGCCCGCGCCGTGCACCTGGATCGCGCTGTCGAGGATGTCCACCACCGCGCGCGGCGTCGCGATCTTGATCGCCTGGATCTCGGTGTGCGCGCCGCGGTTGCCGACCGTGTCCATCAGCCAGGCCGTCTTCAGCACCAGCAGCCGCAGCTGCTCGACCGTGACCCGCGCGTCCGCGATCCAGTTCTGCACCACGCCCTGCTGGGCGATCGCCTTGCCGAACGCCTCACGGGACACCGCCCTGCGGCACATCAGCTCGATGGCGCGCTCGGCCATGCCGATCAGCCGCATGCAGTGGTGGATGCGGCCCGGGCCGAGACGCGCCTGGGCGATGGCGAAGCCGCTGCCCTCCGCGTCGATCAGGTTGGACGCCGGAACCCGGGCGTCGGTGAAGACGACCTCGGCGTGGCCGCCGTGGGAGTGGTCCTCGTAGCCGTAGACCTGCATGGCGCGGCGGACTTCGACGCCCGGGGTGTCGCGCGGCACCAGGATCATCGACTGCTGGCGGCGGATGTCGTCGCCGTCGGGGTCGGTCTTGCCCATGACGATGAAGATCTGACAGTTCGGGTTCATCGCCCCGGAGATGTACCACTTGCGGCCGTTGATGACGTAGTCGTCGCCGTCGCGGTCGATCCGGGTCTGGATGTTCGTCGCGTCGGACGAGGCGACCTCCGGCTCGGTCATCGCGAACGCCGAGCGGATCTCACCGGCCAGCAGCGGCTCCAGCCACTGCTTCTTCTGCTCGTCGTTGCCGAACTGCGTCAGCACCTCCATGTTCCCCGTGTCCGGGGCCGCGCAGTTCAGCGCGGTGGGGGCCAGATGCGGGCTGCGTCCGGTGATCTCGGCGAGCGGCGCGTACTGCAGGTTCGTCAGGCCCGCGCCGTACTCGGAGTCCGGGAGGAACAGGTTCCACAGGCCCTGCTTGCGGGCCTCGGCCTTCAGCTCCTCGATGACCGCCGGGGTGTCCCACGGCGAGGCGAGCTGCGCGCGCTGCTCGTGCTCGATCTTCTCGGCGGGGTAGACGTGCTCGTCCATGAAGGCGAGCAGCTTGGCCCGCAGCTCTTCGGTGCGCGCGTCGAATGCGAAGTCCATGGGAGTTACTCAGCCTTCCTGGAGGGTGGTGAGGCCGTGCTCGATGAAGAGGGGGACGAGATCGCCGATGCGGTCGAAGCCCGCGCCGACGGTCTGGCCCAGCGTGTAGCGGTAGTGGATGCCCTCGAGGATCACGGCGAGCTTGAACCAGGCGAACGCCGTGTACCAGGAGATGGCGGAGGTGTCGCGGCCGGACCCGGTGGCGTACCGCTCGATCAGCTCGTCCACTTCAGGGTGGCCCGGCGCGGACGCCGTGGTGCTGATCGGTGATCCGGGGATGTTCAGCTCCGCGCTGTACATCACCAGCAGCCCGAGGTCGGTGAGCGGATCGCCGAGCGTGGACATCTCCCAGTCCAGCACCGCCTTGATCCGGTCGTCCGGGCCGACCAGGACGTTGTCCAGCCGGTAGTCGCCGTGGACGACCGTGGGCGCGGGGGAGCTGGGCAGCGAGCGGCCGAGTGACGCGTGCAGCTCGTCGATCCCGGCGAGCTCACGGTTGCGGGAGGCGTCCAGCTGCTTGCCCCACCGCCGCAGCTGCCGGTCGAGGAAGCCCTCGGGCCGGCCGAAGTCGCCGAGGCCGACCGCCTCGGGGTCCACGGCGTGCAGCTCGACCAGCGTGTCGACCAGGCCGAGCATCACGTTCCTGGTGCGTTCGGCGCCGATCGGGGCCAGTTCCTCGGCCGTGCGGTAGGGAGTGCCGTCCATGAACTGCATGACGTAGAACGGCGATCCGATCACCGACTCGTCCTCGCAGAGCAGGATCGGCTCGGGCACCGGAACCGCGGTGGGATGCAGTGCGCTGATCACCCGGTGCTCGCGCTTCATGTCGTGCGCCGTGGCCAGTACGTGGCCGAGCGGCGGCCGGCGTACGACCCAGCGGCCGGTGCCGTCGGTGACCGCATAGGTGAGGTTGGAGCGGCCGCCCTGGATCAGCCGGGCGCTGAGCGGTCCGCTCACCAGGCCCGGACGCTCGCGGTCGAGGCAACCGCGGAGCTGCTCGGGATCGAGGCCTGGCAGCGGGACTGAGCTCATCGGGGCACCTCCGAGGGCGGAAGAACGGGTCTCGCCCATGATGACCGACCAGTCGGTATGTAGTCCAGTGCGCGGCCGGAACCCGGGACTGGATCACAGTCCCGGGTGCCGCCGGTGTCTGTCGGTTATGTGTGTGTGGGGAGTGAGCGGGGTCAGGCGTGGCAGGCCACGGGAACGCCGCCGTTCATTGCCGCCATGTCGGCGAACACCTGTGCCGCGTCCAGCGGCGAGCCGTCCGGCTCTCCGGCCAGCTCCGCGTACGCCCGGTGCAGATTCGCCACCAGCCGCTCGCTCTCCCGCAGCTCGGCGAAGACACCGAGATCGGCCTCGCGCGCCGTCTCCAGCGGAGTGCGGCCCTTGGCCCGGCCCTCCTCGGCCAGCGCGCCGACGTACCGCAGATAGCGTTCGGTCGCGTCGTACGCGGACGGGTCTGTGATCGGCCCGTGGCCCGGCACAACGGTGGTCGCGTCCAGCGAGCGCAGCACATCCAGTGCCCGCAGCGACCCGCTCAGTGAGCCCATCGGCACGAACGGCGTGCCGCCCTGGAAGATCAGGTCGCCGGTGAAGACCACCCGCTGCCGCGGCAGATGCACGACCGTGTCACCGAGGGTGTGCGCGACGCCGCCGGGATGGATGAGCCGCACCTCGATGCCGCCGACATGGACGGTGAGCGTGTCGCTGTACGTGAGGGTGGGCGGCGTAATCTCCACGGCGCCGAAGTCGGTCTGCGGCCACAGGAGATGGAGCTGATGGCCGGCCGCGAGCACCTCGCTGCGGCACGAGTCGTGGCCGATGACGACGGCGCCCCCGGACTCCTGGCCGGTGAAGACGCCGTTGCCGTAGGTGTGGTCGCCGTGGTGGTGCGTGTTGACGACGGTGCGCGGCAGCGGAACGCCGGCGGCGAGCACCGCCTCGCGCAGCGCCTTGGCGCGGCGCTCGGTCGCGGCGGTGTCGACGAGAAGAGTGGACTCTCCGTCGCTCACGAACCCCGCGTTGTTCAGACACCAGCCGCCGTCGGGCTGGACGTACGCATGCACTTCCGGAGCGAGCCGGACGGTGTACGGATCAGTGGCGGACAACAGAACTCCCCCGAATCGAGGCCGGACCGGTCAGGAGGAGCCTGCCAGCCGGACCTCGACCGGGGGAAGGCGGGGGCCACTTGGTCAGTGGTCGTCCCAGTGCCCGTCGTGCGCGGCGTGCCGGTGTCCGTCGTGTACGTAGTCGACATGGCCGCCGTGCTCCACGGCCGGGTGACCGCAGCCGGGGCCGTGCTCGTGGGCGTGCCCGCTGTGCGAGACGTGCTCGCCGGGCTCGCACTCGTCCCAGTGCCCGGAGTGCATGCGGTGCAGATGGCCGTCGTGGGCGTAGTCGACATGGTCGCCGTGCTGGACCTCGGTGTGTCCGCAGGCCGGACCGTGCGTGTGCTCGTGCGCGGGGTGTTCCTGATGGAGAACCGTCATGACGCTACCTTTGGTGTGGTTCGTGACGCTCTGTCCCATCCAGGCTAGACCTCGCGCCACGGCCCGCACCCGCCGCCGCGCCCGTCACGCGGCCCCGGCAAGTCCCGACCGGCCAGGACCCGGACAAGACCCGGAAGACCTAGGGCCTGATCCAGACGACAGGCCCTAGAGCACCATCGCGACGGCGAACGCCGCCAGCGCCACCGTGCACCCCACCGCCGCCAGCGCGCCGCCCGCAGACAGCGCCCGCGGCCGCGGCCCGGCGCCCAGGAGCTGCACCCGGCGGTGCGACAGCCACAGAAACGCCAGCCACACCAGCGCACTGAGCGCCGCCGCGACCACGCCCGCCGCCGTCGCCCGGTCGCCCGTCGCCTGCCGGGCCGCCAGGATCGCGGCCACGGTGAACGACAGCGTGGTCCTGCGCCACGCCAGCCGGGTCCGCTCCGGCTGCAATCCGGGGTCCCGCACCTCCGTCAACCGCCGTCCTCCCAGCCGAAGAGCACGACCACCACCATCGCCACCGCGACGACCGCGACCGCGAGACTCAGCAGCGCCGGGAAGCGGGAGACCGGCAGATCCTCACCGCGCCGCATCGCCCGCTCGCAGCGCACCCAGTGATTGACCGCCCGCAGCGCACACAGCACGCCCGCCGCGAGCAGCCCGAGCGCCAGTCCCGTCCGTACGCCCCACCTCAGATCCGGCAGAAACTGATCGACGGCGAAACCGCCGCCGATGAGCGCGAGCGCCGTACGGAGCCAGGCGAGAAAGGTCCGCTCGTTGGCGAGCGAGAACCGGTAGTCGGGAGTCTCGCCGTCCTCCCGCACACGCTGGGGCGAGAACCACAGCCGCAGGCTTTCCACGAAGCCGCTCACCGGCCCGACTCCCGCAGCCGCTGCCACGCCGCCAAGCCGTCCGGCGTCCACTCCCACTCACCGAGCCGCCGCTCCAGCTCCTCCTCCGGGAGGAAGTCGTGCCAGGCGACCTCGTCGGCCTGCGGATGTACCGGAAGCTCGCAGCGGACCTCGTACACCGCCGACCACCAGCTCTGCTCGCCGTTGTCGTAAAGGAACTTGAACAGCGGGACGGGGCGGGGGAGTCCGCTGACCCCGAGCTCCTCCTCCGCCTCGCGCAGCGCGGCGGCGTCGTACGACTCGCCCGCACCGACGACTCCGCCGACGAACATGTCGTACAGCGACGGGAAGACCAGCTTCGTCGTGGTCCTGCGGTGGACGAAGATCCGGCCCTCCGCGTCCCTGGCGAGAATGAACGCGCAGCGGTGGCGCATCCCGCGCGCATACGCCTCGCCGCGCGGGGCCTGGCCGATCACCTCGTCGTTCTCGTCGACGATGTCGAGGATTTCGTCAGCGGGAGTCATGCCCCCATCCAATCACCGGGCCGAGCAGCTGCACTCCGCCGACACCTTGACGAGTTACTGGCCCGTACCGAAGATCGGAGCCATCGCAGTCCGGCCCCCTACAAGGATGGAAACCATGGCGTACGACGCTGATGTGATCGTGATCGGGGCGGGACTCGCGGGCCTGGTGGCCACCGCGGAGCTGGTGGACGCCGGGCGCAAGGTCATCCTGCTCGACCAGGAGCCGGAGCAGTCGATCGGCGGACAGGCGCACTGGTCCTTCGGCGGGCTGTTCTTCGTCGACTCGCCCGAGCAGCGCCGGATGCGGATCAAGGACAGCCGCGACCTCGCGTACCAGGACTGGCTCGGCACCGCCGGCTTCGACCGCGACGAGGACCGCTGGCCGCGCAAGTGGGCAGAGGCGTATGTCGACTTCGCGGCCGGCGAGAAGCGATCCTGGCTGCACGCCCAGGGGATGAGGTTCTTCCCGGTCGTCGGCTGGGCCGAGCGCGGCGGCTACGACGCGACCGGCCACGGGAACTCGGTACCGCGCTTCCACATCACCTGGGGCACCGGACCCGGCGTCGTCGCGCCCTTCGAACGGCGGGTCCGCGAGGGCGTCGCGCGCGGCCTCGTCCAGCTGAAGTTCCGCCACCGCGTCACCGGCCTGACCGGCAGCGCGGGCACGCTGGACACCGTGAGCGGCGAGGTGCTCGAACCGTCCGACGCCGAGCGAGGCACCGCGAGCAGCCGCGAGGTCGCCGGAGCCTTCGAGTTCCGCGCGCAGGCGGTGATCGTCACCTCCGGCGGCATCGGCGGCAACCACGATCTCGTGCGCGCCCAGTGGCCCGACCGCCTCGGCACCCCGCCCGAGAAGATGCTCTCCGGCGTCCCGGCCCATGTCGACGGCCTGATGCTCGGCATCACGGAGCGCGCCGGCGCCAGCCACATCAACCGCGACCGGATGTGGCACTACACCGAAGGCATCGAGAACTGGAACCCGATCTGGGCCAGGCACGGCATCCGCATCCTGCCCGGGCCGTCCTCGCTCTGGCTGGACGCGCGCGGCAAGCGGCTGCCCGTCCCGCTCTTCCCCGGATTCGACACTCTCGGCACGCTCGAGCACATCATGCGGTCCGGCTACGACTACACCTGGTTCGTCCTCGACCAGAAGATCATCGGCAAGGAGTTCGCGCTCTCCGGGTCCGAGCAGAACCCCGATCTCACCGGCAAGTCGATCCGCGACGTCATCGGGCGCGCGAGGGCGGATGTGCCGGGCCCGGTGAAGGCGTTCATGGACAACGGCGTGGACTTCGTGGTCGAGAAGGACCTCTCCGCTCTGGTGCGCGGCATGAACGCGCTCACCAAGGAGCCGCTGATCGACGAGGCGGAGCTGCGCCGGGAGATCACCGCGCGAGACCGCGAGATCAAGAACCCGTTCACCAAGGACCTCCAGGTCACGGCGATTCGCGGGGCGCGCAAGTACCTGGGCGACAAGCTCATCCGGACGGCCACGCCGCACCGCATCCTCGACCCCAAGGCGGGTCCGCTGATCGCCGTACGGCTGAACATCCTCACCCGCAAGTCGCTCGGCGGCCTGGAGACCGACCTGTCCTCGCGGGTGCTGACGGCGGACGGCGAACCCCTGGCCGGCGTGTACGCCGCGGGCGAGGCAGCGGGCTTCGGCGGCGGCGGCGTCCACGGCTACCGCTCGCTGGAGGGCACGTTCCTGGGTGGCTGCATCTTCTCGGGCAGGGCGGCGGGCCGGGCGGCGGCCAAGGCGGTGGGATAGCGGCCGAGGGTGCCGAGTGTGACGGAAGTCTGACGTACCGCTGACTTCCCTGGCTTCTGCGCACGCTCGGTGGTCGAATCGAGGGGTGACCACACACCCACCCGATGCCGAGGGCGACGCCGAGGGTGGCGCTCCCGTCGGGCGCCGGCTCGTGCTCGGCATGCTCGGCCTCGGCGCCGGCGGCCTCGTCGCCGCGCCGTATCTTCAGCGCGGCCTCGAGTCGTTCCTGGGCGCCGCCTCCAGCAACGACCCGACCGGCCTGACCGGACTCCTCCCCAACGGCGGTGGATTCCGGTACTACTCCGTCGCCTCGTCGGTGCCGCACAAGGACGAGCAGAACTACCGCCTCACCGTGGACGGGCTGGTCGACCGGCCGGCCACGTACACCCTCGACGCGCTGCGCAGACTGCCGCAGACCCGGGTGGTGCGCGATGTCCAGTGCGTCACGGGCTGGCGCGTGCCCGACACGCCGTTCTCGGGTGTGAAGCTCTCGCTGCTGCTGGACGCCGCCGGGGTGCGTCCGGAGGGCAAGGCGATCCGGTTCACCTGCTTCGACGGCACGTACAGCGAGAGCCTCACGCTTCCGCAGGCCCGCCGGGACGATGTGCTGGTCTGTCTGAAGATGCAGGACAAGCCGGTCAGCCACTCGCACGGCGGCCCGGTCCGGCTCTATGTCGCGCCGATGTACTTCTACAAGTCGGCGAAATGGCTCTCCGGGATCTCCGTCACCTCCGACGTCCAGCCCGGCTACTGGGAGGAGCGGGGCTATGACGTCGACGCCTGGGTCGGGCGGTCCAACGGCCGTACCGACACACCCACCGTCTGAACGGCCCACGCGCGTACGGAGGTTCACCCTCGCCGAGCGCTGGGTGCACCGCACCACCGCCGTGCTCATGCTGACCTGCGTGGTGACCGCGGCCTGTCTGTACGTGCCGCAGCTCGCCGAACTCGTCGGCCGCCGCTATCTCGTGGTCACCGTGCACGAGTGGTCGGGCATCCTGATCCCCGCACCGTTCCTGCTCGGGCTCGCCTCGCGCGCCTTCCGCGGGGACCTGCGGCGGCTCAACCGCTTCGGCCCGCACGACCGCGTATGGCTGCGGGCCGTACGGCGACGTGACCACAGTCCCGAGTCGCGGCCGGCCGCGAAGTTCAACGCGGGACAGAAGATCTACTCGGCGTGGATCGCCGGTGCCGTGCTGGTGATGATCGGCACCGGGCTGCTGATGTGGTTCACGGATCTCGCGCCGCTGGTGTGGCGTACGAGCGCGACCTTCATCCATGACTGGCTGGCACTCGCCATCGGGATCGTGCTCATCGGGCACATCGGAATGGCGCTCGCCGATCCGGAGTCACGCCGTGGCATGCGCACCGGATCGGTCGAGCGCCCTTGGGCCCGGCGGGAACACCCGCTCTGGAACCCCGACGGCGAGTGACGCCTGCGGACTGACGCCTACAACACGAGCTACAACACGAGCTACAACACGAGGGACAGCAGCAGGACGAAGCCGATGCCGCTCACCGAGATGATCGTCTCCATCACCGACCAGGTTTTGATCGTCTGACCGACGGTCATCCCGAAGTACTCCTTCACCAGCCAGAACCCGGCGTCGTTCACATGGCTGAAGAAGAGCGAACCGGCGCCGATCGCCAGCACCAGCAGCGACGCCTCGGTCGTCGACATGTCGGCGGCGAGCGGAGCGACCAGACCTGCCGCCGAGATCGTCGCCACCGTCGCCGAGCCCGTCGCCAGCCGGATGGCCACGGCGATCAGCCAGGCGAGCAGCAGCGTCGGTATGGCCCAGTTCTTCGAGAGGTCCAGGATCATCTGGCCGACGCCGATGTCGATCAGCGTCGTCTTGAAGCCACCGCCGGCGCCGACGATCAGCAGCACGCCCGCGATCGGCGCGAGGGACTTCTCGACGGTCGTGGCGATCCGGCTCTTGGTGAAGCCCGCGGCCCGGCCCAGCGTGAACATTCCGACGATCACGGCGGCGAGCAGCGCGATGAGCGGCGAGCCGACGACGTCGGTGACCCGCTGGACGGGGTTCTCGGGGTCGTCCACGATGATCTCGACGAGGGCGTTGACCATCATCAGGACGACCGGCAGCAGCACCGTCGAGACGGTGGCGGCGAAGCTCGGACGCTTCTCCAGGTCCTCGGACGCACGCTCGGGGATCATTGGGTCCGGCGCCTGGATGTCGACCCAGCGGGCGGCGTACTTCGAGAACACCGGGCCGGCGATGATCACCGTGGGTATGGCGACGACCAGCCCGAGCGCAAGAGTGACACCCAGGTTCGCGCCGATGGCGTCGATCGCGACCAGCGGACCGGGGTGCGGCGGAATGAGGCCGTGCATCACGGACAGGCCGGCGAGGGCCGGGATGCCGATGCGCATCAGCGAGTAGTTGCCGCGCTTGGCGACCATCAGCACCACGGGGATCAGCAGCACGATGCCGACCTCGAAGAAGAGCGGCAGCCCGATGATCGACGCGATCAGCACCATCGCCCACGGCATGGACCGGCCGCTCGCCTTGGCGAGGATCGTGTCGACGATCTGGTCCGCGCCGCCCGAGTCGGCGAGCAGCTTGCCGAGAATCGCGCCGAGCGCGATCAGCACGCCGACGCCCGCGACGGTCGAGCCGAGCCCCGTGGTGAAGGACGCGATGGTCTTGTCGAGCGGGGCGCCGGCGAACGCGCCGAGCGCCAGCGACCCGATGGTCAGCGCCAGGAACGCATGCAGTTTGAACTTGGTGATGAGCAGGACGATGACAGCGATGCCCGCGAGGACGGCGATGCCCAGCTGTGCGTTGCCCGCCGAGGTGATCGGCTCGGTGGCGTCCGCTGCCAGCATCTCGACGCTGAGACTGGTCACGGTGGTTCCTTATGCAGGGGGAACGGGGGTGGTGGAGCGGGGTGTTGGTGCGGGTTACCGGTCGAGCAGCCGCAGCGCGGCGACGGCACGGTCGGTGATTTCTTCGGGGGTGCCGGACACGTCGACGGCGGCGCCCGCCTCGTCGCCGCCGAGCGGCTGCAACGTGGCGAACTGCGAGTCCAGCAGCGCGGTCGGCATGAAGTGGCCCTTGCGCTCGGACATCCGCCGTTCGATCAGCGGGCGGTCGCCGGTGAGGTGGAGAAAGACCGCGTCCGGGGCGGCGGCCCGCAGCCGGTCCCGGTAGGCGCGCTTGAGCGCGGAGCTGGAGACCACTCCGCCGAGCCCCGCCCGCCCGTGTGCCCACTGCCCGATCGCATCGAGCCAGGGCCACCGGTCCGCGTCGTCGAGTGGTGTGCCGGCCGACATCTTGGCGATGTTCGCCGGCGGATGGAAGTCGTCGCCCTCGGCGTACGGGACGCCCAGTGCGGCGGCGATCAGGGGACCGATGGTGGTCTTCCCGGTGCCTGCCACGCCCATCACCACAACGACGTGGGGGGTGCTCATTACGTGCCTCGCTGTCTGCAGCTGTCTTCGTCGACATCGGTCCGTCGCGCTACTGAAACGCATTAGGTACTACGTATTCAAGAGGCTGAGACATAAACGTCATACTTTTTGTTCCCGAACCGTGGCCCGTAGTCTTGGCCCATGACGACAGAGGGTCAGGGACTCCATACACATGTGCTGGACACCCTCGGCCTGGCGATCACCGCGGGTGAGTATCCGCAGGGCAGTGTTCTGCGTACCGACGAGGTGGCACAGCGCTTCGACGTCTCGCGCACCGTCGTCCGCGAGGTCGTACGCGTCCTGGAGTCGATGCATCTGGTCGAGTCGCGCCGCCGGGTCGGCGTGACCGTGCGGCCCACCGACGAGTGGAACGTCTACGACCCGCGCGTCATCCGCTGGCGGCTGGCCGGCGCCGACCGCCCGCGCCAGCTGCGCTCACTGACCGTGCTGCGCTCCGCGGTCGAGCCGGTCGCGGCCGGTCTCGCCGCCCGGCACGCCACACCCGAGCAGTGCGCCGAACTCACCGAATGCGCCCTCGGCATGGTCGCCACCTCGCGCGGCCACCAGCTCGAGGGCTACCTGAAGCACGACATCGCCTTCCACCGCGTGGTGCTCAACGCCTCGGGCAACGAGATGTTCGCGCGGCTCGGCGATGTGGTCGCCGAGGTGCTCGCCGGACGTACGCACCACCATGTGATGTTCGACGACCCGGATCCGGCGGCCGTGACCCTGCACGTCCAGGTCGCGGAGGCGGTCCGCGAGGGCGACGCCGTCAGGGCCGAGGAGATCACCCGGCAGATCGCCGTCGGCGCGCTCGCCGAGCTGGACGTACTGGCGCCCTGAGCGCGCACTGAGCGCCCCACGGGAGCGCCCCACGGGAGCGCCCCACGGGCGCGGCACACGGCTCGAGGTCCCGCGGCGCCTCCGATTGGCGTACTCGGCGATGACCTTGCTTACTGCGCCGTAACCTCTGAAACACCTCAGATCTATCCCTGCGTGACCTTGGCCACTGCCAGAATCGCAGGGTTGCCGTGAGTATGTGCCGTCGGGCCATGCCCAGGTGACCACCCCCTCACCGGCTACGGCCGAGACCGCACACCCCCTCACGAAGGCGAAACTCCTCCATGAGTGACCGCACCACCGCGGCCGAAAAGCTCGGCGCCGCAGCGCCGGCGACAAGCTCCCCCCACGTGGACGCCGGCGACGCCGGATACAGCAAGGACCTCAAGTCCCGCCATATCAACATGATCGCGATCGGCGGAGCGATAGGCACCGGCCTCTTCCTCGGCGCAGGCGGCCGGATGGCGGGCGCGGGCCCCTCGCTCGCCATCGCCTATGCGGTCTGCGGCGTGTTCGCCTTCTTCGTCGTCCGCGCGCTCGGCGAACTGGTCCTCTACCGCCCCTCCTCCGGCGCGTTCGTCTCGTACGCACGCGAGTTCATGGGCGAGAAGGGCGCCTTCGCGGCCGGCTGGCTCTACTTCCTCAACTGGTCGACCACCGCGATCGCCGACATCACCGCGGCCGCCACCTACGCCCACTTCTGGGCCATGTTCAGCGACATCCCGCAGTGGGTCCTCGCGCTGATCGCGCTCGCCGTCGTCCTGACCGCCAACCTCATCTCGGTGAAGTACTTCGGCGAGATGGAGTTCTGGTTCGCGATCATCAAGGTCGCCGCGCTGGTCGCCTTCATGCTCGTCGGCATCTTCCTGGTCGTCACGCAGCACCCGGTCGACGGTCACACGCCCGGCTTCTCCACCATCACCGACGGCGGCGGCATCTTCCCCATGGGCATGCTGCCGATGCTGCTGGTGATCCAGGGCGTCGTCTTCGCGTACGCCTCCGTCGAACTGTGCGGCGTCGCCGCCGGCGAGACCGAGAACCCCGAGAAGATCATGCCCAAGGCGATCAACTCGATCATGTGGCGCGTGGGTCTGTTCTACGTCGGCTCGGTGGTGCTGCTCGCGCTGATCCTCCCGTACACCGCGTACTCCGCGGACCAGAGCCCCTTCGTCACCGTCATGGACAAGCTCGGCGTGCCGGGCGCGGCCGGCGTGATGAACCTCGTGGTGCTGACCGCGGCCCTGTCCAGCCTGAACTCCGGCCTCTACTCCACCGGCCGCATCCTGCGCTCGATGGCCCTGTCGGGCTCTGCGCCGAAGTTCACCGGCCGGATGAACAAGGGCCAGGTGCCTTACGGCGGCATCCTGCTGACCGCGGGCTTCGGCGTCCTCGGCGTCGCGCTCAACTACGTCGTGCCCGGCCAGGCCTTCGAGATCGTGCTGAACTTCGCCTCGATCGGCATTCTCGGCACCTGGGGCATGATCATGCTCTGCTCGCTGCTGTTCTGGCACCGCGCGCAGGACGGCCGGGTCACCCGCCCCTCCTACCGGCTGCCGTGGGCTCCGTACACCCAGATCGTCACGCTGTTCTTCCTCGCCAGCGTGGTCTTCCTGATGTGGTGGGGCGGCGGCGTGGGCCGTACGACCGTGATGTTCCTGCCGCTGATCGCGGCGGCGCTGGTCGGCGGCTGGTTCGTGGTCCGCGGCCGGGTGAGCGCCATCGAGGCCGAGCGCCGGGACGCCTAGGGTCTTTCGTCTTGGAACGGGCCCCGCGGGATCTTTCCGGCGGGGCCCTTCGCCTGCTGCCGATGTCCGTCCATAGTGGTCATCGACCGACGTGCGGACGAAGGGCAGGTTTTCGATGTCGCAGCAGGTGCAAGGCGTGATCGCACCCGGAAAGAACGAGCCGGTGCGGGTGGAGACCATCGTCGTGCCCGACCCCGGTCCGGGCGAGGCCGTGGTGAAGGTGCAGGCGTGCGGGGTCTGCCACACCGACCTGCACTACAAGCAGGGCGGGATCAACGACGACTTCCCCTTCCTGCTGGGCCATGAGGCCGCGGGCGTGGTCGAGTCGGTCGGCGCGGACGTCACCGATGTCGCGCCGGGAGACTTCGTCGTACTCAACTGGCGTGCCGTGTGCGGCCGTTGTCGCGCATGTCTGCGCGGCCGCCCGTGGTACTGCTTCGACACCCACAACGCGCGGCAGAAGATGACACTGACCGACGGGACGGAGCTCTCGCCGGCGCTCGGAATCGGGGCCTTCGCCGAGAAGACGCTGGTCGCGGCGGGCCAGTGCACCAAGGTCGACCCAGAGGTCTCGGCGGCCGTCGCCGGACTGCTCGGCTGCGGAGTGATGGCGGGCATCGGCGCGGCCATCAACACCGGCAACGTCGGCCGCGGTGACTCCGTCGCCGTCATCGGCTGCGGCGGCGTCGGGGACGCGGCGGTCGTCGGCGCGCGCCTCGCGGGCGCGGCCCGGATCATCGCCGTCGACATCGACGACCGCAAGCTCCGGACGGCGAAGACGATGGGCGCCACGCACACCGTCAACTCCCGCTCCACCGACCCCGTCGAGGCCATTCGCGAACTCACCGGAGGTTTCGGCGCGGATGTCGTCATCGAGGCGGTCGGCCGCCCGGAGACCTACCAACAGGCCTTCTACGCCCGCGACCTGGCGGGCACCGTCGTCCTCGTCGGCGTCCCGACCCCGGAGATGAAGCTGGAACTGCCGCTCCTCGACGTCTTCGGCCGCGGCGGCGCGCTCAAGTCCTCCTGGTACGGCGACTGCCTGCCGTCCCGGGACTTCCCGATGCTGATCGACCTCCACCAGCAGGGCCGGATCGACCTCGGCGCGTTTGTCACCGAGACCATCGGACTCGGCGACATCGAGAAGGCCTTCGCCCGGATGCACGAGGGCGATGTGCTGCGCTCGGTGGTGCAGCTGTGATCACCAGGCGGTGAGCCGCAGCCGGCTCTCGAAGCGGTACGGCTCGCCCGTCACCGGATCGGTGAACTCCAGCACCTTCGCGAGGAGTTGAAGGGGCCGCGCGTAGTCGTCCGGTCCCGGCTGAAGGACGACCGGATAGAGCGGATCGTTCAGCAGCGGCAGGCCGAGGCTGTTCATATGGACCCGCAGCTGATGGGTGCGGCCGGTGGCCGGCGACAGCCGGTACCGGCCGAGCCCGGCGCGGTGGCCGAGCAGTTCGATCCGGCTCTCGCTGTTCGGCTCGCCGGGCTCCTCCCGCGCGGCCAGCACTCCGCGCTCCTTCACGATCCGGCTGCGCACGGTCACCGGCAGCCGCACGGCCGGGTCGTACGCCGCCACCGCCTCGTACTCCTTGCGCACCAGCCGGTCCCGGAACATGGTCTGATACGCGCCCCGGTCACCGGGCCGCACGACGAACAGCGCGAGCCCCGCGGTCAGCCGGTCGAGCCGGTGGGCCGGCTGCAACTGTGGCAGCCCCAGCTCACGGCGCAGTCTGGCCAGCGCGGTCTCGGTGATGTGCCGCCCGCGCGGCGTGGTGGCGAGGAAGTGCGGCTTGTCCGCGATCACCAGCCGCTCGTCGCGATGGATGATCCCGACCTCGAACGGAACGCGGTCCTCGGGCGCGAAGTCCCGGTGGAACCAGAGATACCGGCCCTCGCCGTACGGCTCGTCGGCGGCGACAGGACCGTCCGCGGAGACGAACCGCCCCTGCTGGAACATGGCGTCGACCTGCTCGGCCCCGATCGCGTCGGCGTACCGGGCCACAAGATGATCGCGGACCGTCGCCCACGCGCCCTCGGGATCGGCCGGCAGCCGCACCCGAACCGGGTCGATCCCGTCGCGCTGGGGGAGCGGCGACGGCGGGGCCTTGCGTCTGCGTCTCATGTGCGTCTCACCGACGTGACTGTGTGCGGGGTGAACGAAAAGATCCCCACGGATTTCCGTGGGGATCTTGCTGGTGTCCGAGGGGGGACTTGAACCCCCACGCCCGATAAAGGGCACTAGCACCTCAAGCTAGCGCGTCTGCCATTCCGCCACCCGGACCAGGTGTCTGTCGCGCGGCCCTGGGCCGTTCCGACGTGGAAAACCATAGCAAACATTCGGCTGTGCCCGATCACGCCCCGGACGTGTGACGGCCGCATGACGGCGGGCAGTCGCCCTTGGGGTCCGGGGCCGGTCGCGGGAGGATGAGGGGGAACCACCAGCAGCGACAGTGGGAGGAATCAGCGTGAGCGAGTCGAACACGGCCCGTACCGTCTCGGGCGAGGACGAGGTCGTCGACCTCTGCCGTGAGCTGATCCGGATCGACACCAGCAACTACGGGGATCACTCGGGACCGGGGGAGCGGGCCGCGGCGGAGTACGTGGCGGAGAAGCTCGCCGAGGTCGGGCTCGAGCCGCAGATCCTCGAGTCCCACAAGGGCCGCGCGTCGACGGTGGCCCGGATCGAGGGCGAGGACCCGTCCCGGCCCGCGCTGCTCATCCACGGCCATCTCGACGTCGTACCGGCCAACGCCGCCGACTGGACCCACGACCCCTTCTCCGGCGAGATCGCGGACGACTGCGTCTGGGGCCGCGGCGCGGTCGACATGAAGGACATGGACGCGATGACGCTCGCCGTCGTACGCGACAGGATGCGCAGCGGCCGCAAGCCTCCGCGCGACATCGTGCTGGCCTTCCTCGCCGACGAGGAGGCCGGCGGCACCTACGGCGCGCGGCATCTCGTCGACAAGCACCCCGACCTGTTCGAGGGCGTCACGGAGGCCGTCGGCGAGGTCGGCGGCTTCTCCTTCACCGTCAACGAGAATCTGCGGCTCTATCTCGTCGAGACGGCGCAGAAGGGCATGCACTGGATGCGCCTGACCGTGGACGGCACCGCCGGACACGGGTCGATGACCAACAACGACAACGCGATCACCGAGCTCTGCGAGGCCGTCGGCCGGCTCGGCCGCCACAAGTGGCCGGTGCGGATGACCAAGACCGTACGGGGCTTCCTCGACGAGCTCTCCGACGCGCTCGGCACACCGCTCGACCCGGAGGACATGGACGCGACGCTCGCCAAGCTGGGCGGCATCGCCAAGATGATCGGCGCGACCCTGCGCAACTCCGCGGCCCCGACCATGCTCGGCGCCGGCTACAAGGTGAATGTGATCCCCGGCCAGGCGACCGCCCATGTCGACGGACGCTTCCTGCCCGGGTACGAGGAGGAGTTCCTGGCCGACATCGATCGGCTGCTCGGCCCGCGGGTCAGGCGCGAGGACGTGCACGGCGACAAGGCGCTGGAGACCAGCTTCGACGGAGACCTGGTCGACGCGATGCAGATCGCGCTCAAGGCCGAGGACCCGATCGCGCGGGCCGTTCCGTACATGCTCTCAGGCGGCACCGACGCCAAGTCCTTCGACGATCTCGGCATCCGCTGCTTCGGCTTCGCACCGCTCAAGCTGCCGCCGGAGCTGGATTTCGCGGGAATGTTCCACGGGGTGGACGAGCGAGTTCCGGTCGACGGGCTGAAGTTCGGGGTCCGTGTCCTTGACCGGTTCATCGACGGGTCGTGAACCATATCGGGTGAGGTTCGCTGAAACGAAACTCCAATAATCGTCAGTACGTGCGCACTTGACTGAAAAGAGTGAAAGGAACATCGGGCTCGTAGCCCCGCTGCCTCCTCCTCGTTACAGGTGATGCGGTCCGCGGCTGGGACCGCATTGCCAACAAGGAGGAATAATGATCAAGAAGGTCGTCGCTGCTGCGGCTGCCACCGGTGGTCTGGTGCTCGCGAGTGCTGGTGTGGCCATGGCTGACGCGGGTGCCCAGGGTGCTGCTGTGCACTCTCCCGGCGTGCTCTCCGGAAACGTCATTCAGGTGCCCGTCCACGTGCCGGTGAACGTATGCGGCAACACGGTCTCCGTGATCGGGCTGCTGAACCCCGCCTTCGGCAACGTCTGCATCAACGACTGATGTTGTGACTCGACCCATAAGGGTTTGGGTTTGAACCCTGGCGGTCCCGGAGTGCGCGCCATGCCCTCCGGGGCCGTCGGGCATTCCGTCCCCGGGCACAGCGCCCCCGGACGTATTTCCTGAAGCTGGAAGGCAGGGAATCAACCTATGCGACAGGTCACTCGAAAAGGCCTGATCACCATGGCGGCCGCGGGCGGCGTTCTCGCTCTCGGCGGCGGCTACGCGCACGCGGACTCTGGGGCGGCCGGAACGGCCTCCAATTCGCCGGGCGTCCTGTCCGGAAACAACGTGCAGGTGCCCGTCAACGTTCCCGTGAACGTGTGCGGGAACACCGTGAATGTCGTCGCGCTGCTCAATCCCGCGTTCGGCAACGGCTGTGCCAACAAGTCCGACTCCGGGCACGGCAACTCCGGGCACGGCAAGCCGGGCGGCGGCTCGCACGCCGGCGGATCCACGAGCAACTCTCCGGGAGTGGGCTCGGGCAATAACGTCCAGGCTCCGATCGACGTCCCCGTGAACGCCTGCGGGAACGCGGTCACCATCGGCGGCCTCGGCAATCCGGCCATGGGCAATGAATGCGCCAATGACTCGGGCGCCCACACTCCGCCCGGAAATCCTGGGCATCCCGAGGAGCCGGGCAACCCCGGGAATCCGGATCAGCCCGGAAACCCGGGACACCCCGGTGTTCCGGGGACCCCTGGTGGGCCTCTGACCCCGGACGAGCAGAACGCTCCGGGGGCGCAGTCCGTCATTCCGCCCATGGCCACCGATGAGCTCGCGCAGACCGGCTCCGGTCCGCTCGGCCTGATCGTCCCGGCGGGCGCGGGTCTGCTGCTGGCGGGAGCGGTTCTGTACCGCCGCGCCCGCGCCGCCGCGTAACGGCTGGGCAATCCTCAGTAAAACCGCACAAAACGGAGCGGGCCCCGCGATCGCGGGGCCCGCTCCGTCACTTCCTGCTCACCAGGTGGCGCGCACCTGACGAATGATGCGCCGGCGCAGCCGCACTCTGCGGCTCCCGTCCCGGTGCAGACTCAGTCGGTCCAACTCCCAGTGTCCGTACTCGGCATGGTCGGTCAGCAGACGGGTCGCTTCCTTGCGGGAGACCCCGCGCGGCACGTACACGTCGACAAATTCGTATTCCGGCATCGCATCTATTGTGCGGGCAGAGCCCCTGTACGGATAGCGTCTGCACTATGTCTGATGCTGCGCAGCCAACCGCCGACGAGGTACGTGCCGCCGCCGAGGCGGTCAAGGCCGCACTGGACCGTCACCTCGAGGCGGTCGAGAACCGTACGGGTGAGGACGACCCGGCCGTGTATGACGCGTTCAACGTTCTCGCCGCCGCAGCGGAGGCGTACGACGAACGCCTCTACGACCGCTACGACGAGGTCACGCCCTTCGAGATCCCGGGCGCGGACGATTCGCTGCCGCCGTACGAAGGGCCGGAGGAACCGAACGCGCTCAGCGTGCTCATCCGGCGGGACTACGCGGTGGTCGAACCCCCGCGGTTGCTCGCGCAGGCACAGCGCATCGCCGCCGTCGACCCGGACGAGGACGGGCAGGAGAATGGTTCCCTCGTCGGTACGAGCGTGCATGCGGCGCTCGGGGTGCTCTTCGGTGAGTACGAACCGGATGAAATCGCCTCCCGGCACAAAGAATTCGGTCTGGAGGAGGGCGACTCCACGCTCTGGGTGTCGGCGGCCGACGAGCTTCCGGAGCCGGGGGAGTGGCTCAGCACGCCGTTCGACCAGGCGGATCCGCAGCGGGTCGTGTGCCGTTTCGACGTGAGCTCGGTCTTCGACGAGGACGAGCTGGACGAGGACCTCGACGACCTGGACTCCACGGCCTGACGGCCCAGGCCTAGGTCGTGTCCGCAACGTCTCGCCTGGCATGCGACGCCCTGCACGCACGCTCGCTGCGTTGCCGATACGCCCAAGTAGCTCCGCTACGAGGGCGCACCGGCGCCTTGCGATCGCACGCACCGGACGCCGCATGCCCCGCCCTCCGGGCGGACGGCGATACTTTGCGGACACTCCCTACGCGGCGGTGCGCACGGGAAGCGTCCCGTGCGCGCCGCCGCGTCGTGTCAGGGCGCGGGGTGCGGCACCGGTGCGAGCAGGCCTTCGAGGAGGGGGCGCAGCCGGGTCGTACGGTCCTGGCCTGGGACGGCGGCGACCGCGCGCGGCAGCGCCTGGTCCACGCCGTGCACCACGGACAGATGACGCTCGCCGCGGCTGAAGGCGGTGTACACCCACGGCCGGCTCAGACCCTGCGCCGCGTCGCCGGGCAGCACCACGACCACCGCGGGCCAGCGCATCCCGGCCGCCTGGTGCGCCGTCATGGCCCAGCCGTGGCGGACCGCCGATTCGACGCGCTCCTTCGGGACGACGACCGGCGTGCCCGCGCAGTCGAGGTGCAGGCCGTCCGCGTCCGCCGAGACGACGGTCCCGGGGACCGTGCGGCCGGGCGACGGTGCGTAGGCGACGCGGTCGCCCGGGTCGAAGCCGCCGAACCGGCCGGGTCCGGCGTTCAGCCGTTCCTTGAGTGCCGCGTTGAGCGCGCGGGTGCCGGCGGAGCCGCCGTGGCCCACGGTGATCACCTGGGTCTGCTCGGTCGGCACGCCGATCGCCCGCGGCACCGAGTCGGCGACCAGCTGCACGGCGCGGTGCACCGCCTCGCCCGCGTCGCGCACCGGGACGATGACGACCTCCTTGCCGGGCGCCTCCACCTGGTTCAGCTCGCCGATGCCGATGCCCGAGACCAGCTCACCGATCGGGCCGGGGTCGGGCGTGCGCGAGGCGATCTGCGGACACACACGGGCGGCCAGCACATCGCCGAACACCCGGCCCGCGCCCGCCGAACCCAGCAGTCCCGGGTCGCCGCTCAGCACCAGCCGGCTGCCGTCCGGCATCGACTCGACGAGCATGGCCGCAGTCTCCACATCGAGCTGCGGCGCGTCCAGCACGACCAGCAGGTCGAGCGCGAACGCCCCGTCCGCGTCCCGGCCGGGCCCCTCGGCACCGGACAGCAGCCCGGCGACGGTGACCGTTTCGGCGTCGGTGCTTCGCGTTCCGCTGTGCACCGCGACCACCGCACGCATGCCCAGTGCGCCGGCGGCCCGGGCGAGCGCCGCGGGCTCGGCGCGCGCCGCCTCGCCGCCGGTGTGGGTCACCAGGCCACTGGCGGCGACGGCACGGACCAGCTCGGTCGCCTCGGCCGCCTCCCACCTGGCGTCGGCGCCGGTCTTGGCCAGCCGCGCGAGGCCGTCCGCGAGGCTCTCCTCCGCGAGTGCGTACCGGTCGAGCCCCAGCAGCACCGGCACCGCCGGCTGCTCGGACTCCTTCTCGTCCTCCTGGCCTTCCTCGGACTCGGCGGTCTCGTCCTGCATGTCTTCCTGGACGCCGTCCTGGAAGACGAGAACCGCGCCATCGGCAATGGCCTGTTGCAGCGCGCCGTCCGGATCCGGCACCGAACGCTCCGCCAGCGCGGCCCGTACGGCCGAGGACTCCAGCGCCGTGTGCCCTTGCAGCGCCGCGCGCTCCAGCTGCCAGGTCACCAGCCCCGCCGTCCGGCGCTCGTCACCCGGGCCGCACTCGTCGCCGAGCAGCGCCCGGGCGAATCCGTCGGCCTGCTCGGGCCGCACTCCGGGCACGGACAGCAGCTGCCAGGGATCCTCCCGCAGCAGCTCCGCGGCCATCGCGCCGAGCGCGTCGGCGACCTGCGCCGCCAGCGCCTCGGGCGCACCGCCTTCGGCGAGCACCGTCCGTACGGCCTCGACGGTCTCCGGCGCGGTCGGCCGCGGTGTCCCCGGCTGCTCGATCCGCGGCCGCACGGGCTCGGCCGACGACGCCGCGGGCCGCCGGGGAGCGGGCGCCGGTGAGTCGAAGAACGCGGTGCCCGACTTCTCGCCGCTCTCCACGGCCCGTACGGCCGCGAGCAGATCGGCGGCCGTGCCGCTCAGCTTCGCGCCCGCTTCGATGGGCGCGGCCTTCTCGGCCTTGCGCTGCTCGATCCTGGCCCGCAACTCGCGCTGCGCGGCGATCTCGGCCTCGGCCTCGGACAGCTCACCGGCCTTCTCGTCGCCTTCCGCCTTCGCGCCGTCGGACCCGTCCGGATCGGTGGCGTCCGGGGACTCGGCCTCGGCCTCGGCCGCGGTGGCCTCGGGCGCGTCCGGCCCGACGGCGTCCGGGCTCTCGGGCGCGGCAGCGCCCTCCGCGTCCGGTGCGGGCGCGGCGGCGCCCTCGGCCTCGGGCTCAGTCACAGCGTGCTCCAGTCCTGGTCGGGATAGCGGTGTATCGGCGCGGACACATCGTCGAGCGCCCGGCAGATCTCGTCAGGAAGAGTAAGCGCCTCCACTGACAATGCGGCCGTGAGCTGCTGCGCGTTGCGCGCGCCGATGATCGGGGCCACCACGCCGGGCCTGTCCCGCACCCAGGCCAGCGCGACCTGGAGTGCCGTCGCCGCAAGACCGTCCGCGGCCGTCACCACCGCGTCCACGATGCGGCTCGCCGCCTCGTCGAGATAGGGCTCGACGAACGGCGCCAACTGGTCCGACGCGCCCCGCGAATCGGCCGGAGTCGCATGCCGGTACTTGCCCGTCAGCACCCCGCGGCCGAGCGGCGACGAAGGCAGCAGCCCCACGCCCAGGTCGACCGCGGCGGGCAGCACCTCGCGCTCAACTCCCCTTTGCAGCAAGGAGTACTCCATCTGCGTGCTCGCGATACGGGTGCGCACACCCGGCGAAGCCAGCTGCCAGGTCGCCGCCTTCGCCAGCTGCCAGCCGCAGAAGTTCGACACGCCCGCATAGCGCGCCCGCCCGCTGCTCACCGCGATGTCCAGCGCCTGAAGCGTCTCCTCCAGCGGCGTACCGGGATCGAAGGCATGGACCTGCCACAGGTCGACATAGTCCGTGCCGAGCCGCTCCAGCGAGGCGTCCAGCGCCGAGAGCAGATGCCCGCGCGAGCCGTCGAATCGCCGGTCCGGATCGGGCACGCTGCCGGCCTTCGTCGCGATCACCAGATCGCGCCGCGGCACCAGCCGCTCCACGAGCTGCCCGAGCAGATACTCCGCATCCCCGCCGCCGTACACATCGGCGGTGTCGACCAGCGTCCCGCCCGCGTCCCAGAACGCCTTCAACTGGTCGGCGGCGTCGTGTTCATCGGTGTCCCGGCCCCATGTCAGGGTGCCGAGCCCGATCCGGGACACGCGCAGGCCGGTACGGCCGAGATGCCTCTGCTCCATGGGCGCTGAGATTACTGGCCATGGGCCCACCCGGAGAGAGCCTGTGGACAACCTCCCCCTGACGGATCGCGCGAACGCGCGCTAGGGTCGGCGGAACAGTGACGTTACTGATCAGTAAGAGGGAGCGGTTATGCGGCTGGGCATCAACCTCGGCTACTGGGGCGCGGGCATGGACAGCGACAATCTCGCCGTCGCCAAGGAGGCCGATCAGCTCGGCTACGACGTCTGCTGGGCCGCGGAGGCGTACGGCTCCGACGCGCCGACCGTGCTCGCCTGGGTCGCCGCCCACACCGAGCGCATCGACGTCGGCTCGGCGATCCTGCAGATCCCGGCCCGTCAGGCCGCGATGACCGCGATGACGGCCGCCACCCTCGACTCGCTCTCCGACGGCCGGTTCCGCCTCGGCCTCGGCGTCTCGGGACCGCAGGTCTCCGAAGGCTGGTACGGCGTCAAGTTCGACAAGCCGCTCTCCCGCACCCGCGAGTACGTGGAGATCGTCCGCCGGGCGATGTCCCGCGAGCGCCTGTCGTTCGAGGGCGAGCACTGGACGCTGCCGCTGCCGGGCGGCCCGGGCAAGCCGATCAAGCTCACCGTCCACCCCAAGCGCGAGCACATCCCGCTCTACATCGCCGCCATCGGCCCCAAGAACCTTGAGCAGACCGGTGAGATCGCGGACGGCGCGCTGCTGATCTTCCCCTCCGCCGACCACCTCGAGGACACCGCGATCCGGCATCTGCGCGCGGGCCGCGAGAAGGCCGGCAAGACGATGGAGGGCTTCGACGTCTGCCCGACCGTGCCGCTGGCCGTCGGCGACGACGTCAAAGGACTCGCCGACATGTTCCGTCCGTACACCGCGCTCTACGTCGGCGGCATGGGCAGCCGCAAGCAGAATTTCTACAACCAGCTTGCGCAGCGCATGGGTTACGAGAAGGAAGCCGTCGAGATCCAGGACAAGTACCTGTCCGGCGACAAGGAGGGCGCGGCGGCCGCGGTCCCGCACCAGCTGATCGACTCGACCACGCTGCTCGGCTCCGTGGAGCGGATCGCCGAGCGGATGCAGGCGTACGCCGCGGCGGGGGTCACGACGCTGACGCTGGCACCGGCCGGGTTCACGCTCGACGAGCGGCTGACCGCGCTGCGGGCGGGTACGGAGGCCCTGGAGCGCGCCGGGCTGGCCTAGGGCCTGTCGTCCGGATCAGGCTCCGGGTCCTGTCCGGCCCCAGCCAGGTCCTGTCCGGAAAAGCCTGCGGCCGTGGTGGGGGCTCGGGGGTCTTCCCCGCCACGGCCGTCACGTACACAACGCCGCATCGCACCGGTCGGTTACTGCCTCAGCCGCCTCTCCTGTCGAGCTCCTGTCGAGCTCCGTTGTCCTCCGTTCGGCGGAGTTGTACGACCCAGATGTTGCCCCGCCTCCCGTACGGCATTTGACTCGTTCTTTGCGGATGCCTTCAGGAGGTGGCAGTGATGCTCTCTGCACGCGGTCTTTTCCAGGAAATCATCGACAACGACGATTCCTTCCAGCTGTTCTGCTCCATCGCGGCCAGCGGTGAGGAGCAAGGCGGCTGGGAGAACGGCCGGATCGCCGCCCTCGTGCCCGAGAGCATGCGGGCCCTCGCGCCGAAGATCACCCGGCACGGCGCCGACGAGGACAAGCACGGCAGGCTCTTCAACGCCCTGCTCAACAAGCGCGGTCTCGAACCCGTCCCCGTCCCGCCCGAGACCGACTACACCATGCTGCTCGAGCAGCACGGGATCGGACTCACCCACGAGAAGCTGCGCCGCGACGAGCCCCTGACCGAGGAGGACATCGTCGTCTACCTGTCGCACAGCCGCGTCACCGAGCAGCGGGCCGCCGACCAGATGGACATGCTGGTGAAGCACTTCGGTGACCACCCCGAGGTCGGCAAGGCGATCAGGATGATCTGCAACGACGAGGACAACCACCTCGCGTACTGCCACGAAGAGCTGCTCGCGCTCGCCGGCGCGGGTCACGGCCGTGTCATCCAACAGACCCTGCGCGAGAGCGCGCTCGCCGAGATCAAGGTCTACCGCGACGTCAGCCTCGCAGTGATGGGCCACATGGGCCGGCTGCTGGAGTGGCCCAAGGCGAAGTCCGCGCTGCTCACCGCGGGCATCCACGGGATGTACGGCTACGAGCGGTTCGGCGGCTGGCACCGGATGGTCAGCCTGACGATGCCGACGCGGCGCGGCGCGCTCGACGGGCCGCCCACCGCCGCACCCGCCTTCTGAACCGAGCGCCGCTACAGCCAGCCGCGGCGCTTGAACTGCCTGAACAGGCCGTAGACCACGCCGGCCATCAGCGCCACCACGGCCGGATACGCCCACACCCAGCGCAGCTCCGGCATGTGCTCGAAGTTCATGCCGTAGATTCCCGCGACCATCGTCGGGACAGCGATCATGGCCGCCCACGCCGAGATCTTGCGTACGTCGTCGTTCTGCCGCACGCCCATCTGCGCGAGATGGGCGGCCAGGACGTCCGACAGCAGCCGGTCCAAGCCCTCCACCTGCTCGTTCGCTCGCGTCAGATGGTCGTTGACGTCCCGGAAGAACGGCTGCGAGTGCTCATGGACGAACGGCACCGCCGCGCTCGCGAGCCGGGCCATCGGAGCCGCCAGCGGCCCGGCGGCGCGGCGGAACTCCAGCACCTGCCGCTTGAAGGTGTAGATCCGCACCGCGCTGTTGCGCGCGTCGCCGACCGGCGCGAAAACCTCGGTCTCCAGCTCCTCCAGGTCCGCCTGGAGCTCGCCGACGACATCGATGTAGTGGTCGACCACCGCGTCACTGATCGCGTACAGCACCGCCGTGGGGCCGTGCTTGAGGACCTCCGGCTCGGCCTCCAGACGCAGCCGCACGGCGTGCAGCGGCGAGCTCTTGCCGTGCCGGACCGTCACCACGAACGAGTCGCCGATGAAGACCATCAGCTCGTCGGTGGTGACCGCGTCGCTCTCCGGCTCGTACACCACCGGCTTGAGCACCATGAACAGCGAGTCGTCGTACACCTCGAGCTTGGGCCGCTGGTGGGCGTTGAGTGCGTCCTCCACCGCCAGCGGGTGCAGTCCGAACTCCGCGGAGACATGGTCGAACTCCTTCTCGGTCGGCTCGTAGAGGCCGATCCAGAGGAAGGCGTCGCCGGTGGCCCGTGCCTCGGCCAGCGCATCCGAGAAGTCCGCCGGGCCCTCGGTCCGGCGCCCTCCGCGGTAGATGGCGCAGTCCACGATCACGGCCGCATTCTTTCGCGCCTGCGGCCCGAACGCACCCCCGGGCGCACGTCGGCTTGAGGGCCTGTCCTTCGGATCCTGCCGGGCTCGCGTGCCCTGCTGCGCACGTTCACTGATCGGCCTGATCCGAAAGACAGGCTCTAGGCTGGCGGGCATGGCCACGCTGATCCTCGTACGACACGGACGCTCCACCGCGAACACCGCCGGCGTGCTCGCCGGCTGGACGCCCGGCGTCCATCTCGACGAGCGCGGCGCCGCGCAGGCGGCCGCGCTGCCCGCGCGCATCGCCGAGGTGCCGCTCGCCGCCGTGGTCAGCAGCCCTCTGGAGCGCTGTGTGCAGACGCTGCAACCGCTGCTGGACGCCCGGCCCGGTCTCGAGCTGAAGACGGACGAGCGGATCGGCGAGTGCCACTACGGCGACTGGTCGGGACGCAAGCTCAAGGAGCTCGCCGACGAGCCGCTGATGCAGGTCGTGCAGCAGCATCCGTCCGCGGCCGTGTTCCCCGGCGGCGAGTCGATGCGGGCCATGCAGGCCCGGGCGGTGGACGCCGTACGCGACTGGAACGCGCGCATCGAGGCGGCGCACGGCGAGGACGCCGCCTATGTGATGTGCTCGCACGGAGACATCATCAAGGCACTGGTGGCGGACGCGCTGGGCATGCACCTGGACGTGTTCCAGCGCATCCATGTGGAACCGTGTTCCGTGACCGCGATCCGCTACACCCGCACCCGGCCCTTCGTGCTCCGCCTCGGCGACACCGGGGAGTTCGGCTCGCTGGCGCCGCGCGGGAACGGTGGAGACGGGACGGCTGTTGTAGGAGGCGGCGCGGGCGCTCCGTGATCGCCGCGCGCAGTAGGGTGGACGGGCCGAAAACCCGTGTGCCCGCCCCACCCCAGTCGATACCGCCCGTTCCTTTGATTCAGAGGGAGACAGAACGTGTCCCGTCAGGTGTTCCTCTACGATCCGCCGGACCGCTTCGTGGCCGGTACGGTCGGGCTGCCTGGACGCCGTACGTTCTTCCTGCAGGCCTCCGCCTCAGGGCGGACCACCAGCGTCGCGCTGGAGAAGACCCAGGTGGCCGCGCTCGCCGAACGGATCGACGAGCTGCTTGACGAGGTCGTGCGCCGGACCGGTGGCAACGCGCCGGTGCCGGCGGTCGCGCCCGCCGATGTCGCCGACACCGCGCCGCTGGACGCGCCGGTCGAGGAGGAGTTCCGGGTCGGCACGATGGCGCTGGCGTGGGACGGCGAGGAACAGCGCATGATCGTCGAGGCTCAGGCGCTGGTGGAGCTGGACGCGGACTCCGAGGAGGATCTCGCGGAGGCCGAGGAACGGCTGCTGCAGGACGAGGAGAACGGTCCGCCGATGCTGCGCGTACGGCTGACCGGGGCGCAGGCCAGGGCCTTCGCCAAGCGCGCGCTGGACGTGGTGAACGCCGGCCGTCCGCCGTGCCCGCTGTGCAGCCTGCCGCTCGATCCGGAAGGACATGTATGCCCGCGCCAGAACGGATACCGCCGGGGAGCCTGACGTCCCTGGAGCTGCTCGTCAAGGGCGAGCTGAGCGTGCGCGGCCGGGTCCGCGAGGCGTCCAACGCGGTGCTGTTCGGCTCCGTCGCGTACGAGGGCGAGCAGGCGTCCTGCGTCTACAAGCCGATCGCCGGGGAGCGGCCGCTGTGGGACTTCCCGGACGGGACGCTGGCGCAGCGCGAGCTGGCGGCGTACGAGATCTCCGAGGCGACCGGCTGGGGCCTGGTGCCGCCGACCGTCCTGCGGGACGGCCCGTACGGCGAGGGCATGGTCCAGCTCTGGATCGAGGCGGACCCGTCGGCGTCGCTGCTGGCGCTCGTCGAGGACGAGGAGCCGGGCGACGGCTGGAAGGCGGTCGGCTTCGCGGAGGTGGGCGAGGGGCGTACGGCGCTGCTGGTCCATGCGGACGACGAGCGGCTGCGGCAGCTGGCCGTGCTGGACGCGGTGATCAACAACGGTGACCGGAAGGGCGGGCATCTGCTGCCGACCGCGGACGGGCATCTCTACGCGATCGACCACGGCGTCACCTTCAACGTGGACGACAAGCTGCGGACGCTGCTGTGGGGTTGGGCGGGCGAGCCGCTGCCGCCGCAGGCGCTGACCGTCCTCGCGTCGCTGGCCGACGCCCTGGCCGATGGCGAGCCGCTGGCCACCCGACTGGCGGAACTGATCACTCCGGCCGAGCTGTCGGCGGTGCGGTCCCGGGTCGCGGGTCTGCGGGGCTCGGGTCTGCACCCGGCCCCGTCGGGCGAGTGGCCCGCGATCCCCTGGCCGCCGGTGTGAGCCAGGTGCTGTCCGACCGCGGGCACGCACAGCCGCCCGGCCTTTTGCAAGAGCGTCGAACCGGCCGGGTGGCGTGATCCGGTTCGTATGCGGAACTGGCGTCCGGTTAGGCTCAAGGCATGCATGCCTGGCCCGCTTCTGAGGTCCCCGCCCTGCCTGGCAAGGGCCGCGACCTCCGGATCCACGACACTTCGACCGATGGTCCGGTGACCCTCGACCCCGGTCCCGTCGCCCGTATCTACGTCTGCGGCATCACTCCGTACGACGCGACCCACATGGGTCACGCGGCGACCTACAACGCGTTCGACCTCGTTCAGCGCGTGTGGCTCGACACCAAGCGGCAGGTTCACTACGTCCAGAACGTGACCGACGTCGACGACCCACTCCTCGAGCGGGCCGTACGCGACGGACAGGACTGGACCGAGCTCGCCGAGCGCGAGACCGCACTGTTCCGTGAGGACATGACCGCGCTGCGGATGCTTCCGCCGCAGCACTACATCGGCGCCGTCGAGGCGATACCCGGCATCGTGCCGCTCGTCGAGCGGCTCCGGGACGCCGGCGCGGCGTACGAGCTCGACGGCGACGTGTACTTCTCCGTCGAGGCCGACCCGCACTTCGGCGAGGTCTCCAACTACGACGTGGAGGTCATGAAGGCGCTCTCCGCGGAGCGCGGCGGCGACCCCGAGCGGCCCGGCAAGAAGAACCCGCTCGACCCGATGCTGTGGATGGCAGCCCGTGAGGGCGAGCCGAGTTGGGACGGCGGCAGCCTCGGGCGCGGCCGGCCCGGCTGGCACATCGAGTGCGTGGCCATCGCGCTGGACCACCTCGGCATGGGCTTCGACGTACAGGGCGGCGGCTCCGATCTCGCCTTCCCGCACCACGAGATGGGCGCTTCGCACGCCCAGGCCCTCACCGGCAAGCACCCCTTCGCCAAGGCGTATGTGCACTCCGGCATGGTCGCGCTGAACGGCGAGAAGATGTCCAAGTCCAAGGGCAATCTCGTCTTCGTCTCCAAGCTGCGCCGCGACGGCGTCGACCCCGTCGCCATCCGGCTCGCGCTGCTCTCGCACCACTACCGCGCCGACTGGGAGTGGACCGACCAGGTGCTCGAGGACGCGGTGGAGCGGCTGCACCGCTGGCGGGCGGCGGTGTCTCGGCCCGACGGGCCGTCCGCCGACGCGCTGGTCGAGGAGATCCGCGACGCCCTCGCGAACGACCTCGACGCTCCGTCCGCACTCGCCGCAGTCGACCGCTGGGCCGCGCTCCAGGAGTCCGACGGCGGTACGGAGGAAGGCGCGCCCGGCGTCGTGTCGCGCGCGGTCGACGCGCTGCTCGGCGTGGCGCTGTAACCCCGGAAGCATGAGCGGGCGCCGGGCGGGTCTCTGCCCACCCGGCGCCCTCTGTGCGGGAGTTGTTCTGCTGACTGCCGCTACTGCTTGTTCACGATGACGGCCTGTATGATGTCGTTCGTCGTCTCGTAGAAGCCGATGACCTGCTGCCCGAAGGCGAAGGCCTCCTGGACCTGGTCATGCGTCACCGCGTTCGGGTTCACCAGCCGGCGCCAGCCGTTGTCGATGAACAGGTACAGGATCGACGGCTGGCCGGGCAGCGGTGTGACGACGTCCCAGAACTTTGTCGCGATACCGCTGGTGACGGCCTGGCTGTCGACCGCGCTCGGCAGCATCAGAGGCTGCTGTGCCTGCTGTGCCTGCTGTGCCTGCTGGCCGAGCTGCTGGAGCAGCTGCTGGTACGGCTGCTGCTGACCGAGCTGCTGGAGCTCCTGGGCGAGCGGGTACTGGCCCTGCTGCTGGACCGGCTGCGAGGGCGGGGCCGTGGTCGCGCCCTGCTGCTGCCCGTACTGCTGCTGCCCGTACTGCTGTTGTGCGTACTGCATGGTGCCCGGGTTCATCTGCGGGGTGGTGCTCATGCCTCTTTCACCTTCCCTTTCGACTCATCCTGATACGACCAGGCCGACGACCTCGTCGTCGGCGTACCAGACGCGAACATCCGGTCGTCCGCCCGCGAAGGCGGCGTGGACCGCCTGGCGGATTTCGGGGGCCGGCTGGTTGAGGTTCCGCCATGCGCCGGCCACGAACAGCCGCAGCCGCGGCGGAAGTTCACGGGGGTAGGGCACCAACTCGTCCCAGTAGCGCTCCGCCCGGCCGGCGCCGACGGGCGCCGGCAGCAGGTGCCTGACCGCCGCCTTGATGTCGGGGCGGTTGCCGATCCGCTGCGAGGCGGGCCGGCCCGGTGCGTCCTGCTGCGGTGAGCCGGTCCTGCGCAGCACGTCACGCGCCACCTCGGGGCTCATCGGGGCCAACTCCCCGGCCTTGAGGATGCCTTGGAGACACGCCAGCGCGCCGACGACGACCGGTGACGCGGAGGAGGTGCCCGAGAACGTGTCCGTGTACCAGGCGATCTCCTCCGCGCCTCCCTGGAGGTCGCCCGGCCGGTCCCAGAAGCCGCCGGTCGTGGTGACCTCCCGGCCCCAGCCCTGGGCGTCGATCCGCGCCCCGTAGTTGGAGAACGCCAGCCGCGCGCGGTCCGGACCGTGGTCGCGGCCGTGCGTCCCGGGCGGGGGAGCGCCCGCTCCTACGAGTACGGCCCTCGAGGACTGGTTCGACGGGTTGAACGGGTTGCGCCACCACTCCGGGAACTCGTCCGGCCTGCGCTCGTACACGGCGTCGTCCAGGCTCTCCGCGCCATTGCCCGCCGCCTCCACCACCACCACGCCCTTCGCTGTGGCCCGGCGGATCGCCGCGAAGTCGTCCGGCCACCACTCCAGCGCGATGAAGCCGCGCTGGTCGTCCCGGGGCTCGAACTCGAACCGCGGCCCGGGGCGGTGGAGTTCGACCAGCAGGATGTCGCCGGGCGAGAGGCGCTCGGCGGCGGCGTGGATCGCCGCGGCGGTGCCGATGCCCTGGAACGACGCCGCCGCGGTCACCGCGTCCGGGGCGATGCCGGTGATCCCCTTCTCGTCGCGGTCGCCGCCGATCACACCGAGGACCGCCGTGCCGTGGTTGCGCCAGGCAACATCCTGGATGGGAGAGCCGACGACGACGCCGGCGAGTCTGTCCGCCAGATCCTCGTGCCCCAGCTGCCATGCGCCCTCGACGTCGACGACGGTGACGCCGAGACCCGAGCCGCCCGGCCGCTGCCAGGCCCAGAGGGCGTCCACGCCTTCGGGCGCGGGACCCAGATAGCCTTGCCGGCCGGTGAAGTCGGGGGTCTCGGGCGTGCCTTCCTTCAGCCGCTTGGCCTCCTCGGGACGGGAGTCCCGTGGGGCGGTGCGCGCGGGTACGGCGCCGGGCTTGACGTACGCCGTCTCGATCCCGGGCAGCGCGGCGAGCCGCGCGGTCAGCTCCCGGGTGCGGTCTCCGCCGCCGCGTACGCGGTAGAAGAGCGAGAGGTCGGGCGTCCGCTCCTCGTTGCCGAACACCGGTTCCAGCGCCAGCTGTTCATCGCTGAGGAACATGTTCAGTGCGGAGATGTCCGCACCGGATGCCGACCGTACGCCCTCGGTGTCGGCGCGCAGCCGGGCCTCGGCCCGCGCGACGACGATCAGCTCCGGCTCGGCTCCTTGGTAGGTAAATCCAGCTCCATCGGGTCCAGGGCCCGCAGTTCCGGGGCTCTGACCTGGGAGTGACTGATCGGTCATCGCTATGACCGCTCCCTTCGGGTGCCGTGCTCCGTGTCTCCTGTCGTGCCGGTCGCCACCCTGCTACCGACTCCGCAACCCGTCCACCCCGCTTGCGCGAAATGCGTTTGAAATCAAGCTGAATGGGAAGCCGGTGCAATTCGGCTGGAAGACGATGTCACGCCGCAATTAGGCCAAACACTGCAGAGCAGCCTGGCGTGTGCTGGGGTGAGGGCGAATGCAGAACGAATGCTGAACACCTGTCGGAAGGACGGTCAATGCAACGCTCCTTCGCACGTCGAAGAGTTCTCGGGGCGGTCGCGGCCCTCGGCGGCGCGGCGTTTCTGTCCCCTCTTGGCTCGGTCGCCCACGCGGCCGAAACCACCGCTGCGAGATGGCCTACGCAATTCCCGCACCCGAATGGCTTTCAACCCGAGGGCATCACCATTGGATCGAGTCCGTACGCCTACTTCGGATCGATGGCGAACGGCTCGGTGTACCGAGCGAGCCTGGCCACCGGCCGGGGACGCGTCATCAGCCAGGGCGGCGGCGCCGACCATCCCGTGATCGGGCTGAAAATCGACCGCCGCGAACGGCGGCTGTTCCTGAGCGGCGGCGCCAGCGGAGAGATACGCGTCGCCGATGTCCGTTCCGGAGAGCTGCTGAAGACCTACGCGGTCCGTTCGGGCACCACCTTCATCAACGATGTGGTCCTCACTCCGGGCGCCGCCTGGTTCACGGACTCTTTCCAGGCGCAGCTCTACCGGCTGCCGCTCGGCCGGCAGGACGAGCCCGGTGACAAGGTCACGACGCTCCCGCTCAGCGGGGAGTGGGAGCAGGGCCCGGACTTCAGTGCCAACGGCATCGCGCGCACTCCGGACGGCCGCGCCCTGCTGGTGGTCAACGGCTTTGCCGGCGGCGGCTCGTTGTTCCGGGTCGACCCGCGCACCGGCGCCGCGACCCGCGTGGACATCGGCGACACCCTGCTGCCCAACGGGGACGGCCTGCTGCTGCTCGGCCGCATCCTCTATGTCGTACAGCAGCAGCAGAACGCGATCGATGTGCTGCTGCTCAACGACGAGGGAACGAGGGGCACGGCGATCGCCCGCATCACCGATCCGCGCTTCCAGATCCCGACGACGGTGGCGGCCTGGGGCAAGCGCCTCTATCTGCCCAACGCCCGTTTCAATGTGGAGCCGACGCCGGACACGACGTACAACGCGGTCGCGGTGGACCAGATCCGCTGAGACCACATCTGCCCAACGGCCCGACTGCCTGACGGTCCAACTGCCTGACGGCTGACGGCTGCGAACGAAAGGGGGCGGCGCCCGTCCGGCGCCGCCCCGTTTCATGCCTTGTCCGCCTCAGTCCTCCGAGGAATCTTCCTCGTCGCCGCCTTCGACGCCCTCGGCATCGTTGTCCGGCCCGCTCTCGCCGGCCTCGGGCTCCGGGCGCGGCGGCTTCGGCGGCCGGGTGCGTCCGCTGGTGGTGTCCCGCAGATACGAGCTGCCCTCGCCGCCGTCGGTGGCAAGTCCCGGAACGCCCCCGGGGCCGGTGGCGCCAGGGCCGGGACCGCCGTCCCGTCGCCGCAGATACCGTTCGAATTCGCGGGCGATGGCCTCGCCGGTAGCCTCCGGAAGCTCAGCGGTGTCCCGCGCCTCCTCCAGCGTCTGGACGTATTCCGCCACTTCGCTGTCCTCGGCGGCCAGTTGGTCGACACCGAGCTGCCAGGCCCGCGCGTCCTCGGGCAGTTCGCCCAGCGGAATGCGCAGGCCGATCAGGTCCTCGAGCCGGTTGAGCAGCGCCAGCGTGGCCTTGGGGTTGGGCGGCTGCGACACATAGTGCGGCACCGCCGCCCACAGGCTCACGGCCGGCACACCCGCGTGCGTGCACGCCTCCTGGAGGATGCCGACGATGCCGGTCGGCCCCTCGTACCTGGTCTCCTCGAGATCCATGGTCCTGGCGAGATCCGAGTCCGAGGTGATGCCGCTGACCGGGACGGGCCTGGTGTGCGGAGTGTCGCCGAGCAGCGCGCCCAGGATCACCACCATCTCCACGCCCAGTTCATGGGCGAAGCCGAGGATCTCGTTGCAGAACGAGCGCCAGCGCATGGACGGCTCGATGCCGCGCACCAGCACCAGGTCGCGCGGCTTTTCGCCGCCGATGCGGACCACGGAGAGCCGGGTGGTGGGCCAGGTGATCTTCCGTACTCCGCCGTCCAGCCACACCGTGGGCCGGTTGACCTGGAAGTCGTAGTAGTCCTCGGCGTCGAGCGCCGCGAACACCTCGCCCTTCCATTCCCGGTCCAGGTGAGCGACCGCGGTGGAGGCGGCGTCGCCGGCGTCGTTCCAGCCCTCGAACGCGGCCACCATGACCGGGTCGATCAGCTCGGGTACCCCCTCGAGCTCGATCACCCAGTGCCTCCTTCCGAAGTTCCCTTTCGTACGCCCCAACCTTACGGCTTACGGGGTGTCCGGCCGCAGCCCCCTTGCACGGCCGGGTGAACTTCGGCAAGACGGCGCTTGAGCCACTCGACCAGCGCACTCAGCGCTCGATTCATCCGAGCTGTGTACGAGAAATTTTGTCCCGACCCTGGACGGTGACGTGTTGACGGCGCTATACATCGGATGACCGACAGAGGTCCGATGTTCTTCCCACGGGGGTGCGTGCATGAGTCAGAGCGTCACGGGGTTCGAGGTTCACGACATCCGCTTCCCCACCTCGGAACAGCTCGACGGCTCCGACGCCATGAACCCGGACCCCGACTACTCCGCCGCCTATGTCGTGCTGCGCACGGACGACGGCGCGGAGGGCCACGGCTTCTGCTTCACCATCGGCCGCGGCAACGAGGTGACCGCGGCCGCCATCGAGGCCCTGCGGCCGTATGTGATCGGACGGCCCGAGCCCCGTACGGCAGCCGACCTCGCCGCGCTCCACATCGATCTCACGCATGACTCGCAGCTGCGCTGGCTCGGCCCGGAGAAGGGCGTGATGCACATGGCGGCCGGTGCGGTCGTCAACGCCGCCTGGGACCTGGCGGCCAAGCGTGCCGGGCTGCCGGTCTGGGAGTTCCTCGCGGCGATGACGCCCGAAGAGCTGGTCTCGCTCGTCGACTTCCGCTACCTCACCGACGCGCTCACCCCGGACGACGCGCTGGCCATTGTGCGCGCCGCCGAACCCGGCCGGGCCGAGCGGGCCGAGCGCCTGCGCGAGCAGGGCTATCCCGCGTACACCACCTCGCCCGGCTGGCTCGGCTACTCCGACGAGAAGCTGGTCCGGCTGGCCAAGGAGGCCGTCGCCGACGGGTTCGGCCAGATCAAGCTGAAGGTCGGCGGCGACATCGACGACGACGTGCGGCGGATGAAGCTCGCCCGCGCCGCCGTCGGACCCTCGATCCGCATCGCGGTCGACGCCAACCAGCGCTGGGACGTCGCCGACGCGGTGCGCTGGATGACGGCACTCGCGCCGTACGAACCGCACTGGATCGAGGAGCCGACCAGCCCCGACGACATCCTCGGCCACGCCGCCGTACGCGCGGGCCAGCCGGTCAAGGTCGCCACCGGCGAACATGTCGCCAACCGCGTCGTGTTCAAACAGCTGCTGCAGGCAGAGGCCGTCGACTTCGTCCAGATCGACGCGGCCCGCGTCGCCGGCGTCAACGAGAACATCGCGATCCTGCTGCTCGCCGCCAAGTACGGAGTGCCGGTCTGCCCGCACGCCGGCGGGGTAGGACTGTGCGAGCTCGTCCAGCATCTCGCGATGTTCGACTACGTCGCCGTCTCCGGCAGTTGGGAGGACCGCGTCATCGAGTACGTCGACCACCTCCATGAGCACTTCACCCACCCGGCCGTGGTCTCCTCCGGTCGCTATGTCGCGCCGCGGGCGGCCGGATTCTCCGCCCGCATGCTCCCGGAGTCGATCGCCGCCCACCGCTATCCGGAAGGGCCCGTCTGGCAGGCCCGCCGCACCACCGAGGAGGTCAACTCATGACGGCCGTACGGGACTTCGAAGGACTTGCCGCGCTGGTGACCGGCGGCGCGTCCGGGATCGGGGCCGCCGTCGCCGGCTTGCTGCTGGAGCGCGGCGCACGGGTCGCCGTGCTCGACCGGGAGACCGCGGGCGCGCCTGAGGGCGCCCTCGCGATCAAGGCGGACGTCACCGACGACACGGCTGTGCGCGCGGCCGTCGACCGGGCGGCGGAGGAGTTCGGCGCGCTGCACACCGTCGTCTCCAACGCCGGCGTCGGCGCGATCGGGACCGTCGCCGACAACCCGGACGACGAATGGCAGCGCGTGCTCGACATCAATGTGCTCGGCATGGTGCGCGTCGCCCGGCACGCACTGCCCCATCTGCGCACGGCGGCAACCGAGCGGCCCGGCTGTGTCTCCATCACGCAGACCTGTTCCATCGCCGCCACCGCGGGACTTCCGCAGCGCGCCCTGTACAGCGCCAGCAAGGGCGCGGTCCTCTCCCTCACCCTGGCCATGGCCGCCGACCATGTCCGCGAGGGCATCCGCGTCAACTGCGTCAACCCCGGTACCGCGGACACCCCGTGGATCGGCCGACTGCTCGACAAGGCCGACGACCCCGCCGCCGAACGCGCCGCACTGGAGGCCCGCCAGCCCACCGGGCGACTCGTCGCGGCGGCCGAGGTCGCCGCGGCCGTCGCTTATCTCGCCAGCCCCGCCGCGGCCGCCGTCACGGGCACGGCACTCGCGGTCGACGGCGGAATGCAGGGCCTGCGCCTGCGACCGCCGGACTGAGCACCACGAACCCTCTCCCGACGAACTTGCGCCACCTGAGCCGACACCACCGAAGGACGGGACACCAATGAGAGTGCGTACGACAAGTGCCGCGGCCTGCGCGGTGCTGCTGGCCGTGACGGCCCTCGCGGGCTGCAACCGCGAGTCGGACAGCGCGTCCGGCGACGGCAAGGTGGGCATCGATCTGCCCCGGAGCGACAGCGACTTCTGGAACTCGTACCAGCAGTACATAGAAAAGGGCGTCAAGGACGGCGAGGTCGACGCGCTGTCCCTGACCAACTCGCAGAACGACATCGGAAAGCTGGTCGCCAACGTCCAGACCTTCACCGACCAGGGCGCCAAGGCCGTCGTCATGGCCCCGCAGGACACCGGCGCGATAGCCGAGTCGCTGCAGACCCTGGGCGAGAAGAAGATCCCGGTGATCAGCGTTGACACCCGGCCCGACAAGGGCGATGTCTACATGGTGGTCCGGGCCGACAACCGCGCGTACGGCGAGAAGGCCTGCCAGTACCTCGGCGAGCAGCTGAAGGGCAAGGGCAAGGTCGTGGAGTTCCAGGGCGACCTGTCCTCCATCAACGGCCGGGACCGTTCCGAGGCCTTCAAGTCCTGCATGGACAAGAACTTCCCCGGCATCAGGGTCTTCGAGCTGGCCACCGACTGGAAGGGCGACGTCGCGTCCGCCAAGCTCCAGTCCACCCTCGCCGCCCACCCCGACATCAACGGCATCTACATGCAGGCCGGCGGCGTCTTCCTGCAGCCCACGCTGGCGCTGCTGGAGCAGAAGAAGCTGCTGAAGGCCCCGGGCACACCGGGCCACATCACGATCATCTCCAACGACGGCATCCCCGAGGAACTGGACGCCATCAAGGCCGGGAAGATCGACGCCACGGTGTCCCAGCCCGCCGACCTGTACGCCAAGTACGCGCTCTTCTACGCCAAGGCCGCCCTGGAAGGAAAGACCTTCAAGGAGGGCCCGACCGACCACGACTCCACCATCATCAAGATCCCGAACGGGTTCGAGGACCAGCTGCCCGCGCCGCTGGTGACGAAGGAGAACGTGGACGACCCGAAGCTGTGGGCCAACCAGCTGGAGAAGAAGAGCTAGCCATGCCACAGGCCGCACCAGCCGCCGTAGCGGCGGAAGGCATCGTCAAGCGCTTCGGTCCCACCGTTGCGCTCGACGGCGTACGGCTCACCGTCGCGCCCGGCGAGTCGCACGCACTCGTCGGGCGCAACGGGGCGGGCAAGTCCACCCTCGTCAGCGTCCTCACCGGGCTGCACAAGCCCGACGCGGGCACGGTCACCTTCAACGGCGAGCCCGCTCCCGCCTTCGGGGACACGGCGGCCTGGCAGTCCAAGGTCGCCTGCGTCTACCAGAAGTCGATGGTCGTGCCGGATCTGACCGTCGCCGAGAATCTCTTCTTGAACAATTACAGCCTGAACCGCTTCGACACCGGCAGCCGCTTCATCAGCTGGCGGCAGCTGCGCAGACGCGCCGAGGAACTGCTCGCGGGATACGGAGTGAGCGTCGACCCCAATGCCCGGGCGAAGGATCTCGCGGTCGAGCAGCGGCAATTCGTGGAAATCGCGAGAGCTCTGTCCTTCGGCGCACGGCTGATCATCCTCGACGAGCCAACCGCCCAGCTCGACGCCCGCGGCATCCAGCGGCTCTTCGACAAGCTGCGCGAACTGCAGAGCCAGGGAGTGGCGTTCCTGTTCATCTCCCACCATCTGCAGGAGGTGTACGAACTGTGCACCGCCGTCACCGTCTACCGCGACGCCCGCCATGTCGTCACCGCGCCGGTCGCCGAGTTCTCCAAGGACGATCTGGTCGCGGCGATGACGGGAGACTCCATCAGCGGCGCCTCCGCATGGCATGCGCCGGCGGGCCTGGTCCGTGACGCGGAACCGGTGCTGCGCACCGAAGGGCTCGCCCTGGAAGGGCAGTTCGAGCCGCTGGACCTTCAGGTGCGCGCCGGTGAGGTGCTCGGCCTCGCCGGCGCCGCGGCCAGCGGCAACACGGCACTCGGCGAAGTACTCGTCGGCATGCGCAAGGCCGGCTCGGGCCGGATCGAGGTGCGCGGCCGTGAGGTGAAGCCGGGCAGCGTCCCGCACGCGCTCGACGCCGGCATCGGCTACATCCCGGAGGACCGCCACCGCCAGGGTCTGGTCGTGGACCGCAGCGTCGCCGAGAACGCCACGCTCACGGTCACCGACCAGCTCGGCCCGTGGGGGACCGTACTGCCCTCTCGTACAAGGGAATTCGCGCAGTCCATGATCTCTTCGCTCGACATCAAGACACAGGGCCCCGAACAGCTCGTCTCCGGACTCTCCGGCGGCAATCAGCAGAAGGTCGTGGTGGCCAGGGCCCTGGCGCGCAAACCGAGCGCGCTGGTGGCCCTGCGGCCCACCGCGGGAGTGGACGTGAAGTCCAAGGACTCGCTGCTCGGCGTCGTGCGCCGGGTGGCGGACGAGGGCAGCGCGGCCGTGATCATCTCGGACGAGCTGGACGATCTGCGGGTGTGCGACCGGGTGCTCGTGCTCTTCCACGGGCGGGTGGTCGCGACGTACGGCAGCGGATGGACCGACCGTGAACTGGTCGCCGCCATGGAAGGTGTGGGGGAGCAGGAATGACCGGCACGATACGGCCGCTGACGGCCGACGCGACCAAGAGCGACAGCCCGGTGAGCAGGCTGCAGCTGATCCGGTGGAGCGACTTCTCGCTGGTGCCGGTGATCCTGGTGCTGATGGTGATCGGCTTCATCGTCTCGCCGGTCTTTCTCACCTCGAACAACCTGATCAGCGTGGTGCAGCAGTCCTCGGAGCTGAGTCTGCTGGTGCTCGGCCAGGCACTGATCCTGATCTGCGGCCGGATGGATCTCTCGCTGGAGTCGACGATCGGCATCGCGCCGGTCATCGCCATGTGGCTGGTGCTGCCGAGTGAGGGCGGACGCTTCCTGGGCCTGGAACTGCTGCCGGTCTGGACGGCGATCCCGGTCTGTCTGCTCGTCGGCATGGCGATCGGCGCGGTCAATGGCTTCCTGATGCTGAAACTCCGGGTCAACGGCTTCATCGCCACGCTCGGCATGCTCACCATGCTGCGCGGCCTCCACATCGGCATCACCGAGGGCAAGTCGATCACCGATGTGCCGGAGTCCTTCCGGTACTTGGGCAAGACGGACTGGCTCGGTGCGCCGGCCGCCGTGTGGATCTGTCTGGCGCTCTTCGCGCTGGGCGGGGCGGCGCTGGCGTATCTGCGGCACGGCCGCGCGCTGTACGCGATCGGCGGCAACCCCGAGGCGGCGCGGGCCGCGGGCATCCGCGTGGACCGGATCACCTGGATCGTGCTGGCCGTCGGGGGACTGCTGGCCGCCTTCGCCGGCATCCTCTACACCGGCCACTACGGCTCGGTCGCGGCGACGCAGGGCAACGGCTGGATCTTCCAGGTGTTCGCGGCGGCGGTGATCGGCGGGATCAGCCTGAAGGGCGGGCGGGGCACGCTCTTCGGCGCGCTGACGGGTGTGCTGACGCTTCAGCTCGTGGTGAATGTGATGACGCTCGGCGGAGTTCCGGCGCTGTGGAACCAGTTCCTCAACGGCGCGATCATCATCGTGGCCCTGGTGATCTCCCGCTTCGCGAGCGGCGAGAAGCAGGACTAGGGCGGCCTGTCGTCTGGATCTTGCCGGGCGACCAGTAGCAGAACCAGGGCGCGGCTCCGGTGGTTCGGTCCCGGAACCGCGCCCGCCGCATGTGCTTACAGGGTCGACCGCAGCCACTGCTCGACGCTGGCGATGTGCACCGTCGCCCACGACCGGGC
The DNA here is from genome assembly GCF_044334895.1 of Streptomyces sp. NPDC020681. Taxonomy (NCBI): domain Bacteria; kingdom Bacillati; phylum Actinomycetota; class Actinomycetes; order Kitasatosporales; family Streptomycetaceae; genus Streptomyces; species Streptomyces sp. NPDC020681. The sequence goes on from NZ_JBIRTX010000006.1 coordinate 214,452, forward strand.
CGCCTCGGCGTCCCGGTCGCGGAGCGCCGCCAGGATCGCCCGGTGCTCGTGGAGCGTACGGCTGACCGCGTCCTCCTGGGTCAGTCCGCGCCAGACCCGGGCCCGGGTGGTGGGCCCGGACAGCCCGTCCAGCAGTGAGCAGAGCACGGAGTTGCCGGCGGTCTGCACAATGCCCCGGTGGAACTCCAGGTCGGTGGCGACCAGTTCCTCCACCGACGGCTGCGAACCGAGCGCGTCCAACTGGGCGCTGAGCGCATCCAGTTCGGCCTCGCTGATCCGGGACGCGGCCATCGCCGTCGCGGCCGGCTCCAGAATGCGGCGTACGGCGAGGAACTCCAGGACCGTGTCGTCCCGGTGGAAGTCCACGACGAAACTGAGCGCCTCGAGCAGCAACTGCGGGTCCAGGCTGGTGACATAGGTGCCGTCGCCCTGCCGTACGTCCAGGATCCGGATCAGCGACAGCGCGCGCACCGCCTCCCGCAGCGAGTTGCGGGACAGGCCCAGTTCCGCGGCGAGTTCGCTCTCCTTGGGGAGCCGGTCGCCGGGCCGCAGCGCGCCCGAGACGATCATCCCCTTGATCTTTTCGATCGCCTCGTCGGTGACCGCCATGAGATCGCCCCCTCGCCCCTCGATTCATCCGATGTCTGAGGGTACAACGAGGGCGGCCCCATAAGGAGCCGCCCTCGCCTGCGAATATCCGGCCGAATGCCGAAGCGGATACCGCCTGTCGTCAGGCCCGCTTGCCCAGTACGTCCTCGACCTTGGCGCGGATCTCGTCCGTCGCGAGACCGCGGATCGTCAGCGTCGTACGCCGGCGCAGCACGTCGTCCGCCGTCTCGGCCCACTCCTGGTCGCGCGCGTACACGACCTGGGCCCAGATCTCCGGGGCGTCCGGGTGGATCCGCTCGGCCAGCGCCGGGTCGTCGTTGGCCAGGCGCGAGATGTCGAAGGAGAGCGAGCCGTAGTGCGTGGCGAGGTGGCGTGCGGTGTCCGCCGCCATCCGCGGGCCGGGCGTTCCCTCGTCCACCAGCAGGCGGTGGGCGACGGCACGCGGGTTGGCGATGCCCGGCAGCGGCAGCTTCTTCGGCAGTTGCGAGATCGGCTCCATGTCGGCCGCCAGCGGCTGTCCGGGCAGCGCGGCCAGCTTGTTCATCACCGTACGGCCGATGTGGCGGAACGTGGTCCACTTGCCGCCGGCCACCGACAGCATGCCGCCGCGGCCCTCGGTGACCACCGTTTCGCGCTTGGCCTTGGAGGTGCTGCCGGGACCGCCCGGCAGCACGCGCAGACCCGCGAAGGAGTAGGTGATCAGATCGCGGGACAGCTGCTGGTCGCGGATGGAGAACGCGGCCTCGTCCAGGATCTGGGCTATGTCCTTCTCGTTGACCGCGACATCCGCCGGGTCGCCCTCGTACTCCTCGTCGGTCGTGCCGAGCAGCAGCATGTCCTCCCAGGGGAGGGCGAAGGTGATGCGGTACTTGTCGATCGGAGTGGCCAGCGCCGCCTTCCACGGGGAGGTGCGCTTCAGCACCAGGTGCGCACCCTTGGAGAGGCGGATGGAGGGCGCCGCGTCCGGGTCCTCCATCTTCCGCAGGTGGTCCACCCACGGGCCGGTCGCGTTCAGCACCAGGCGGGCGCTGACGCCGAACTCGGTCCCGTCCGTGCGGTCCTTGAGCTCCGCGCCGGTGACCCGGCCCTTGGTGAAGCGCAGGCCGGTGACCTCGGCGTGGTTGAGCACGGTGGCGCCGGCCTCGACGGCCGCGCGGACCGTCATCAGCGCCATCCGCGAGTCGTTCATCTGGTCGTCGCCGTACACCGCGACGGCCTTGAGGTTCTCCGTACGCAGCTCGGGCACGTCACGCTGTGCCTTGGAGGCGCTGATGACATGGCCGACGCCGTCGCCGAACGCGGAGAGCGCGGAGTACGCGAACACACCCGCGCCGAGCTTCGCCGCGCCGTGCGGTCCGCCCTTGTAGACCGGCAGATAGAAGGTCAGCGGGTTGGCCAGGTGGGGGGCCACCTGACGCGACACCGCACGGCGCTCGAAGTGGTTCTCAGCGACCAGCTTGACCGCGCCGGTCTGCAGATAGCGCAGACCGCCGTGGAGCAGCTTGGACGATGCGGAGGAGGTGGCGCCGGCGAAGTCGCCGGCGTCCACCAGAGCCACCCGCAGCCCGGACTGCGCGGCATGCCAGGCGGTGGAGATGCCCAGGATGCCACCGCCGATCACCAGGAGGTCGTAGGTCGCCTTGGCAAGCTGCTCCCGGGTCTCGGCGCGGCTCGGCAGGGAGCCGGAGGCCGGGTGCGTCCCCAGGGCAGGGACGCTCTGCAAGGTGGTCATGTTGATGCTCTCCTCGTCAGTTCTCTTCGTCTTCGAGCCAGCCCATGGAACGCTCGACGGCCTTGAGCCAGGCCTTGTACTCGCGCTCGCGCTTGTCGGCGTCCATGTCAGGGGTCCACTCGGCGGCCCTGCGCCAGTTGGCGCGCAGCGCGTCGGTGTCGGGCCAGAAGCCGACGGCCAGGCCGGCGGCGTAGGCGGCGCCGAGGCAGGTCGTCTCGGCAACCATGGGCCGCACAACCGGCGAGTCCAGGAAGTCCGAGAGGGTCTGCATCAGCAGGTTGTTGGAGGTCATGCCGCCGTCGACCTTGAGGGCCGTGAGCTCGACGCCGGAGTCCTTTGTCATGGCGTCGGTGATCTCACGGGTCTGCCAGGCGGTGGCCTCGAGCACGGCGCGCGCGAGGTGCGCCTTGGTGACGTACCGGGTCAGGCCGGCGATCACACCGCGGGCGTCGGAGCGCCAGTACGGGGCGAAGAGGCCGGAGAACGCCGGGACGAAGTAGGCGCCGCCGTTGTCCTCGACCGAGGACGCGAGGGTCTCGATCTCGGCGGCGGTGCTGATCAGCCCCATCTGGTCGCGCATCCACTGCACCAGCGAGCCGGTGACGGCGATCGAGCCTTCCAGCGAATACACCGGAGCCTGGTCGCCGATCTTGTAGCCGACGGTGGTGATCAGCCCCGAGTAGGAGTTGATGATCTTGTCGCCGGTGTTCATCAGCAGGAAGGTGCCGGTGCCGTACGTGGACTTGGCCTCGCCCTCGGCGAAACACGTCTGGCCGAAGAGGGCGGCCTGCTGGTCGCCGAGCGCCGACGCGACCGGGACGCCGTCCAGGACGCCGCCCTTGACGTGCCCGTACACCTCGGCGGAGGAACGGATCTCGGGCAGTACTTCCATGGGAACCTGCATGGACTGGGCGATCTTCTCGTCCCACTCCATGGTGTGCAGGTTCATCAGCATCGTGCGGGAGGCGTTGGTGACGTCGGTGACGTGGTGACCGCCTTCGACGCCGCCGGTGAGGTTCCAGATGACCCAGGAGTCCATGGTGCCGAAGAGGATCTCGCCGCGCTCGGCGCGCTCGCGCAGGCCCTCGACGTTGTCCAGCAGCCAGCGGACCTTGGGACCGGAGAAGTAGCTCGCGAGCGGCAGACCGGTCTCGCGGCGGAAGCGGTCCTGGCCGACATTGCGGCCGAGCTCCTTGCAGAGCGCGTCGGTGCGGGTGTCCTGCCAGACGAGCGCGTTGTGGACGGGCTCGCCGGTGTTCTTGTCCCAGAGCAGCGTGGTCTCACGCTGGTTGGTGATGCCGATCGCCTTGACGTCGGCGGAGGTGATGCCCGCCTTCTCGATGGCGCCCGCCACGACTTCCTGGACATTGGTCCAGATCTCGGCGGCGTTGTGCTCCACCCAGCCCGGCTTCGGGAAGATCTGCTCGTGCTCCTTCTGGTCGACGGAGACGATCCGGCCGTCCTTGTCGAAGACGATGCAGCGGCTGGAGGTGGTGCCCTGGTCGATGGCCGCGATGAACGGGCCGGTGGTGTGTGCGTCGGTCACGGTTTGCTCCTGCTCAGTCTGTGGAGATACGGCGGCGATAGGGCTCAGGCGAACGCGAGGTTGTAGATACCCGCGGCGAGTGCTCCGCCGATCAGCGGTCCCACGACGGGAATCCACGCGTACCCCCAGTCGGACCCACCCTTGTTGGGCAGCGGGAGCAGGGCGTGCACGATGCGCGGGCCGAGGTCACGAGCCGGGTTGATGGCGTAGCCGGTGGGGCCGCCGAGCGAGAGACCGATGCCGACGACAACCAGGGCGACCAGCAGACCGCCGATGACGCCGAGGCCCTTGCCGCTGTCGTTGAGGCCCTGAGTGAGGACCGCGAGGACGAGCACGGTGGTGCCGATGATCTCGGTGGCCAGGTTCTGCCACACGACCCGGACCTCGGGGCCGGTGGAGAAGACACCGAGCACGGGGCCGGCCTTCGGTGCAGCCTTCTCGCTGACCATGCCTTCCTCGTGCGGCGGCGCGGCGATGATCTCCGGGTCCGTCAGATGGGCCTGGAACTGTCCGTAGTAGGCCAGCCAGGCCAGGAAGGCACCGAGCATGGCGCCGATCAGCTGGCCCGCAAGGTAGACCGGAACATCGCTCCAGTCGCTGTCCTTGATGGCGATGCCGACCGTGACCGCAGGGTTGAGGTGGGCGCCGGACAGGGGTCCTGAAATGTAGACCGCGGTCAGAACCGCGAAGCCCCACCCGAAGGTGATGGCAACCCAGCCGGCGTTCTGCGCCTTGGAGCGCTTGAGCACTACGGCGGCGACTACGCCGGCGCCGAGCAGAATGAGTACGGCGGTACCAATGATCTCGCCGATGAAGATGTCGGAGCTGGACACCCGCGACTCCTTTGTCCTTCGTCCAGGGGAAGGCGAACCCCGGGTCCCTCCGGTGGTCCGCGCCCTCAGGTGAGGGCGTTGCCGGCCCTTGGCGTTGCCATACCCTAGCGTCTATTGCCGGTAGGTGTTCGACAATGCCGACCGATGAACGGCAGTTTTGTCCTCCTGTTAACACGACGTCAAGGGTTGTGTGACCGAAACCCGGATCGTTACCGATGATGTGCCGAAACGGTCAGAAACGCCCGGCGCCGAGATCCCGGGAGACCGCGCGGGCGCAGTCCCGCACCGCTGCGACCAGCTCGGAGCGCAGCTCCTCGCCGTTGCAGACCCGCTCGACGGCGCCTGTGATGGCCACCGCTCCCACCGGCATACGACGCCTGTCGTGGATCGGAGCGGCGACGGAGGCGACGCCCTCCCAGGTCTCCTCGACATCGACGGCCCAGCCGCGCGCCCGCGTGTGGTCGAGGACCGTCTCGAACTCCGCGAGGCCGGTGACGGTCCGCGCCGTGAAGGTCTTGAACTCGACTTCGAGCGCCTCGGTGTGCGCCACCGGGTCGTACGCCGTGAGAACCTTGCCCAGGGCCGTTGAATGCAGTGGCTGCATGGCCCCCACCTCCAGGACCTGACGGCTGTCGTCGGGCCGGAAGACATGGTGGACGATGAGCACGCCGTGCTGATGCAGCACTCCGAGATGGACGCTCTCACCGCTGGAGCGCGCCAGGTCGTCGGTCCAGACGAGGGCGCGGGCACGCAGCTCGTGCACGTCGAGATAGCTGTTGCCGAGCCGGAGCAGCTCGGCCCCGAGCTGGTAGCGGCCGGACGCCGGGTCCTGCTCGACGAAGCCCTCGGCCTGGAGGGTGCGCAGGATGCCGTGGGCGGTTCCCTTGGCCAGCTCCAGCGAGGAGGCGATGTCCGACAGGCCCAGCCGGCGTTCCCCGCCCGCGAGCAACCGCAGCATCGCTGCCGCACGCTCGAGTGACTGGATGTTCTTCGCCATCGGTCCTGGCCCTTCTCCACTGCAGTTCGACAATGCTGAACACTATCGGTCGATGCCGACCTTGGTCACCGCTGTGTGAGTATCTCGTGGCCGAAAGGCTGCAGAAACCCCCCGTACATCTTGCCGTCCGCCCCGTGGGACGCCCCCGCCGCCCTTCGGTCGGCCCGGCTACTCTGGCTCCGTGCGCCTTCCACCGGAAGTCGCAAAGCCGACAGCCGTCGCATCCCAGGGAGCTCATCCATGGCCTCGTTGCCGACCCCCTCCGCTGACAGCCGGACCCGAATCGAAGCCCTCCGTGAAGCCCTCGCGACACGTGTCGTGGTGGCCGACGGCGCAATGGGCACGATGCTGCAGGCCCAGGACCCGACGCTCGAGGACTTCCAGGACCTCGAAGGCTGCAACGAGATCCTGAATGTGACCCGCCCGGACATCGTCCGGTCCGTCCATTCGGCCTACTTCGAGGTCGGTGTCGACTGCGTCGAGACGAACACGTTCGGCGCGAACCTCGCGGCGCTGGGGGAGTACGACATACCCGAACGGGTCTACGAGCTCTCAGAATCTGGTGCGCGTATCGCCCGGGAGGTTGCGGACGAGTTCACCGCGTCGACCGGGCAGCAGCGGTGGGTGCTGGGCTCGATGGGTCCGGGCACCAAGCTGCCGACGCTGGGCCACGCTCCGTATGTGAAGCTGCGAGACGCCTATCAGCAGAACGCCGAGGGCATGATCGCCGGCGGTGCGGACGCGCTGCTGGTGGAGACGACGCAGGACCTGCTGCAGACCAAGGCCTCGATCATCGGCGCCCGCCGTGCGCTGGACGCCACCGGAAGCAACCTCCCGGTCATCTGCTCCGTGACGGTCGAGACGACCGGCACGATGCTGCTCGGTTCGGAGATCGGTGCGGCGCTGACGGCGCTGGAGCCGCTGGGCATCGACATGATCGGCCTGAACTGCGCGACCGGACCGGCCGAGATGAGCGAGCATCTGCGCTACCTCGCCCGCCACTCCCGTATCCCGCTGTCCTGCATGCCGAACGCGGGCCTGCCCGTGCTGGGCAAGAACGGCGCGCACTACCCGCTGTCCGCCGGCGAGCTCGCCGACGCGCAGGAGACGTTCGTGCGCGAGTACGGCCTCTCTCTGGTCGGTGGCTGCTGTGGCACGACGCCGGAGCATCTGCGGCAGGTGGTCGAGCGGGTGCGTGATCTCGCTCCGACCGAGCGGCAGCCGCGTCCGGAGCCGGGTGCGGCGTCGCTGTACCAGACCGTGCCGTTCCGGCAGGACACGGCGTACATGGCGATCGGTGAGCGGACGAACGCGAACGGGTCGAAGAAGTTCCGTGAGGCGATGCTGGAGGCCCGCTGGGACGACTGTGTGGAGATGGCGCGGGACCAGATCCGTGAAGGCGCGCACATGCTGGATCTGTGTGTGGACTATGTCGGCCGTGACGGTGTGGCGGACATGGAGGAGCTGGCGGGCCGGTTCGCGACTGCCTCGACGCTGCCGATCGTGCTGGACTCGACGGAGGTCGAGGTGATCCGGGCGGGGCTGGAGAAGCTTGGCGGCCGTGCGGTGATCAACTCGGTGAACTACGAGGACGGCGACGGACCCGAGTCACGCTTCGCCAAGGTGACCGCCCTGGCCCGGGAGCACGGTGCCGCACTGATCGCCCTGACCATCGACGAGGAGGGCCAGGCCCGCACCGTCGAGAACAAGGTGGCCATCGCCGAGCGGCTCATCGACGACCTGACCGGCAACTGGGGCATCCACGAGTCGGACATCCTGATCGACATGCTGACCTTCACCATCTGCACCGGTCAGGAAGAGTCCCGCAAGGACGGCATCGCGACAATCGAAGCCATCCGCGAGCTGAAGCGCCGCCACCCGGACGTGCAGACCACGCTGGGCCTGTCGAACATCTCCTTCGGCCTCAACCCGGCCGCCCGCATCCTCCTCAACTCCGTCTTCCTCGACGAGTGCGTGAAGGCCGGTCTGGACTCGGCGATCGTGCACGCGAGCAAGATCCTGCCGATCGCGCGCTTCGACGAGGAGCAGGTCAAGACGGCCCTCGATCTCGTCTACGACCGCCGGGCCGAGGGCTACGACCCGCTGCAGCACCTGATGGAGCTGTTCGAGGGCGTGAACACGAAGTCGATGAAGGCGGGCAAGGCGGAGGAGCTGCTCGCGCTGCCGCTGGACGAGCGGCTGCAGCGCCGGATCATCGACGGCGAGAAGAACGGCCTGGAGACCGACCTCGACGAGGCGCTGCAGGACCGCCCGGCCCTGGACATCGTGAATGACACGTTGCTGGCGGGCATGAAGGTGGTCGGTGAGCTGTTCGGCTCGGGCCAGATGCAGCTGCCGTTCGTGCTGCAGTCGGCCGAGGTGATGAAGAACGCGGTGGCCTATCTGGAGCCGCACATGGAGAAGTCGGATGCGGAGGGCAAGGGCACGATCGTGCTGGCCACGGTCCGTGGCGACGTGCATGACATCGGCAAGAACCTGGTCGACATCATCCTGTCGAACAACGGCTACAACGTCGTCAACCTGGGCATCAAGCAGCCGGTCTCGGCGATTTTGGAAGCCGCTGAGGAGCACCGGGCGGATGTCATCGGCATGTCGGGTCTGCTGGTGAAGTCCACGGTGATCATGAAGGAGAACCTGGAGGAGCTGAACCAGCGCAAGCTGGCGGCGGACTATCCGGTGATCCTCGGTGGTGCGGCGCTGACCCGGGCGTATGTGGAGCAGGATCTGCATGAGATCTACGAGGGCGAAGTGCGTTATGCGCGGGACGCGTTCGAGGGTCTGCGGCTGATGGACGCGCTGATCGCGGTCAAGCGCGGAGTGCCCGGGGCCGTCCTGCCCGAACTCAAGCAACGCCGCGTCCGTGCCACCACCAACGCCGTCGTCGAGGACCGGCCCGAGGAGGGCACGGTCCGCTCCGACGTGGCCATCGACAATCCTGTCCCCGAGCCACCGTTCTGGGGCACCCGGGTGATCAAGGGAATCCAGCTGAAGGAGTACGCCTCCTGGCTGGACGAGGGTGCGCTGTTCAAGGGCCAGTGGGGCCTGAAGCAGGCGCGGGCCGGTGACGGGCCGACGTACGAGGAGCTGGTGGAGACCGAGGGCCGGCCGCGGCTGCGGGGCTGGCTGGACCAGCTGCACACCCGCAATCTGCTGGAGGCGGCCGTGGTCTACGGCTACTTCCCGTGCGTGTCCAAGGGCGACGACCTGATCCTGCTCAACGAGGACGGCTCCGAGCGCACCCGGTTCTCCTTCCCGCGCCAGCGCCGCGGCCGCCGCCTCTGCCTCGCCGACTTCTTCCGTCCCGAGGAGTCCGGCGAGACCGACGTCGTGGGACTCCAGGTCGTCACCGTCGGCTCCAGGATCGGTGAGGCGACCGCGGAGCTCTTCGAGTCCGACTCGTACCGCGACTATCTCGAACTGCACGGTCTGTCCGTCCAGTTGGCCGAGGCACTCGCCGAGTACTGGCACGCCCGCGTCCGCGGCGAACTGGGCTTCGCCGGCGAGGACCCGGCCGACGTGGAGGACATGTTCGCGCTCAAGTACCGAGGCGCGCGCTTCTCGCTCGGTTACGGAGCGTGCCCGGATCTCGAGGACCGGGCGAAGATCGCCGAGCTGCTGGAGCCGGAACGGATCGGCGTCCAGCTGTCGGAGGAGTTCCAGCTCCATCCCGAGCAGTCCACCGACGCGATCGTTCTCCATCACCCCGAGGCGAAGTACTTCAACGCACGATAGTCGGACGAGTCGTACACTTGTCGGTCCAGTGCAGGCCGGTCGCCTGTCCCAGCGGGAAAGCCGCGGGGGAAAGGCGGCCGGCCTTCTCGTCCCTTCCGGAGGAGTGCAGATGACCAGCACGGTCCCCGCGTCCTTGACCCGTTCGGCCGAAGGCTCCGCGCTGCAGGCAGTCTTCCTCGACATGGACGGCACCCTCGTCGACACCGAAGGCTTCTGGTGGGACGCCGAGGTGGAGGTCTTCGCGGACCTCGGCCATCAGCTCGACGAGGCCTGGCGGGACGTGGTGGTGGGCGGACCGATGACGCGCAGCGCCGGCTATCTGATCCAGGCGACCGGCGCGGACATCACGCTCACCGAGCTCACCGTGCTGCTCAACGAGAAGTTCGAGGACCGCATCGCCCGCGGGGTGCCGCTGATGCCGGGCGCCGCACGGCTGCTCGCCGAGCTGAGCAGGCACAATGTGCCCACCGCCCTGGTCTCGGCCTCCCACCGGCGCATCATCGACCGCGTTCTCGCCTCGCTGGGCCCCGAGAACTTCGCGCTCTCCGTCGCGGGCGACGAGGTGCCGCGTACGAAGCCGCATCCCGACCCCTATCTGCTGGCCGCGCGCGGCCTGAAGGCCCAGCCCGCGAGATGCGCCGTCATCGAGGACACCGCGACGGGTGTGGCCTCCGCCGAGGCGGCCGGCTGCCGGGTCGTCGCCGTACCGTCCGTGGCGCCCATCGCGGCCGCTCAGGGGCGGGTTGTCGTACGTTCGCTCGAAGAAGTGGACCTTGGTTTTCTGCGCACTCTCATCACGGCAATGAACTGATCCGTGTACTGTCCGTGTTTCTTGAATGCACGGGAAACTGCGGGCGCCGCAGCGGTCTTTATCCGTGAGGTGATCTCGCCTTATCCGGTTCCCCGTTCCGGGTTTTCCGGAGTGATGTTCGTCACTGTAGGTGCCGTAGATGGGGCACTTTCGGACGGCCTTTAGGACCCCTCGAGGCGTGCCAGACATGCCCTTGTGTCCGTATTTATTGTTGATGTGTACGAATCACTCCATGCCTTGACCATCCACTCTCAGGCATACCTGATCACTCAGCGAATACTTCATCAACTCGGTCCTGGTGAAGCTTTCCTGGCGTTGCCGACTAATCTCATCGCGAGAACTTCGCCGCGTCATCGATGCGCATCGACGGCCCACCGAACCGTCGCGAACACAGGACCGATCGTCCTGTTTCCTCGGCCCGATCGAACCGCTCCGACCGGGCGGCTGCGGCGGAGTCTCCCGTACACACCGCTGTATCCCAGTGCCGGATGAGGGAGAACGTCCAGGATGAACCGTAAGACTTTGGTGCTGCCGGCCTTGGTCGGCCTGCTCGCGCCCGTACTCGTCGCTTGCGGCGCTGCGGACGGCGGGACCGGTGGCGGTGACGCCATCGTCGTGGGCACCACGGACCAGTTCATCGCGACCGCGGACGCCCCCGCGCCCCTCGACCCGGCCTACGCGTACGACACCGGCGCCTGGAACGTGCTGCGCCAGACCGTCCAGACGCTGATGCACGCCCCGGAGGGCGGCGGCGAGCCGGTCCCGGACGCCGCCAAGTCGTGCACCTTCACGGACACCGCGAGCGAGAGCTACCGCTGCAAGCTGCGCAGCGGCCTGAAGTTCGCCGACGGCAGCCCGGTCACCGCCGAGGACGTGAAGTTCTCCATCCAGCGCGTGCTGGACATCAACGCGGACAACGGCACCGCCGCCCTGCTGGCGAACATCGACACCATCGAGACCAAGGGCGACGACGAGATCGTCTTCCACCTGGCGACGCCGGACGCGACGTTCCCGTACAAGCTCTCGACGCCGGCCGCCGGCATCGTCAGCAAGAACAAGTACGACGGCAAGGAGCTCCGCGAAGGCTTCCAGGTGGACGGCTCCGGCCCGTACACCATGAAGACCGAGACCAAGGGTGACCAGATCACCAAGGTCGTCTTCAGCAAGAACGGCAACTACCAGGGCGACCTCGACCTCCGCAACGACAAGGTGGAGCTGCGGCTGTTCCCGGACGCCGACGCCATGGGCAAGGCGCTCGAGGCCGGTGACATCGACGTCATGACCCGCGAGATGTCCCCGGACCAGATCAAGGAGATGTCCGAGAGCCCGAAGGACGGCATCCAGCTCACCGAGATGCCGGGTCTCTCGATCCGCTATCTCGCCTTCAACACCAATGACCCGGCGGTGAAGGACAAGGCGGTCCGGCAGGCCATGGCGGCGATCGTCGACCGCGGTCAGATCGCCGGCCAGGTGTACGGTGCCACCGCCGAGCCGCTCTACTCGCTCATCCCGACGAGCATCGGCGCGCACACGAACTCGTTCTACAACAAGTACGGCGAGCCGAGCACGTCGAAGGCAGCCGGCATCCTGAACAAGGCGGATGTCGAGACTCCGGTGAAGCTGACGCTCCACTACACGACCGACCACTACGGCGCAGGCACGGCCAAGGAGTTCGAGACGCTCCGCGACCAACTGAACGCCAGCAAGCTGTTCTCGGTCGACATCAAGGGCACCGAGTGGTCCAAGTTCCGCCCCGCGCAGAAGCGCGGTGACTACGCGGTCTACGGCCTCGGCTGGTTCCCCGACTTCCCGGACCCGGACAACTACATCGCCCCGTTCCTGGACAAGGGCAACTTCCTCAACTCTCCGTATGTGAGCACCGAGGCCCGGCAGCTCATCCCGCAGTCGCGCCGCGAGGCCGACCGCACGGCCGCGTCGAAGGCCTTCACGCGGATTCAGCAGATCGTCGCCGACGATGTGCCCGTGCTGCCGCTGTGGCAGGGCAAGCAGTATGTCGCGGCCCGCACCGGTGTTGTCACCGGTGTGGAGCGACTGCTCAACGCCAGCTCGGACATGCAGCTGTGGGAGCTGGGACGCGGCAGCGAATAACCCCCGCGGTATCCGGAAAGCCGAGCGGGGGGGGGGGGGGGGGCCCCCCCCCCCCGCGGGGGGGCGCGCGGGGGGGGGGGGGCCCGCGCGCCCCCCCCCCCCCGGGGCGGCCCGCCCCGCCCCGCCCCCCCCGGGCGGGGCGGGGGGGGCGGCGGGGCCCGGGCCCCCCCCCGCCCCCCCCCCCCCCCCCCCCCCGCGGCGCGCCCCCCCCCCCCCCCCCCCCCCCCCCCTCGGCTGTTTCCGCTGTGTTGTGCTCCTGCGGCTCGCCTACTGCGCGCCGGGGCGGACCAGCCCGCTCTCGTACGCATAGACAGCGGCCTGCACGCGGTCGCGCAGGCTCAGCTTCGTGAGCACATGGCCCACATGCGTCTTGACGGTCGTCTCGCTGACAAAGAGATCCGCGGCGATCTCGGCGTTCGACAGGCCGCGCGCGACCAGCTTCAGCACCTCCACCTCGCGATCGGTCAGCGTGTGCAGCGTGTCCGGAACCGGCTCCTCGCCGGACGGCAGATGGCTCGCGTACTTGTCGAGGAGCCTGCGGGTGATGCTCGGCGCCAGCATCGCCTCGCCCGCGGCGACCACCCGGATCGCCTGCACCAGCTCATTGGCGGGCGCGTCCTTGAGCAGAAAGCCGCTCGCGCCGGCGCGCAGCGCCTCCACCACGTACTCGTCGAGGTCGAAGGTGGTCAGGACCAGCACCTTCGCCGGGCCGTCCCGCCCCGGGCCGGTGATCTGCCGGGTCGCCTCGACGCCGTCCATCCGGGGCATCCGGATGTCCATCAGCACTACATCGGGCTGCAACGCCCGCACCTGGTCGAGAGCCTGGAGACCGTCCCCGGCCTCGCCGACGACCGCGATGTCCTGCTCGGCCTCCAGGATCATCCGGAAGCCGGTACGCAGCAGCGGTTGGTCATCGACCAGTAGGACGCGGATAGCCACGGGAACTCCTCACATTCAGACCGGGCCCATTCTGCCCTGGCCGTCTTCGGACGAATGAGCTGGGACTGTGCTTTCCCTGGGGACGGCCCCCGGATCCTCGACGGGAGTGCTCAGCGGATAAGGCGGGGGAGTGCCCCCGAATTCCGGACACACCTCCTGGTGGTCGCACCAGCCGCACAGCTTGGTCGGCCGCGGCCGCCAGTCGCCGGTCTCCGTCGCCTGCTTGATCGCGTCCCACAGGGCCAGCAGCTTGCGCTCCATCCGCGCCAGGTCATCGGGGACCGGGTCGTACGTCAGCACATCGCCGCTGCCGAGATACACCAGCTGCAGCCGGCGCGGCAGCACGTTCTTCAGCCGCCAGATCACCAGGGCGTAGAACTTCATCTGGAACAGCGCGCCCTCGCTGTACTCGGGACGCGGGGCCTTGCCCGTCTTGTAGTCGACGATCCGCACGTCGCCGGTCGGCGCGATGTCGACGCGGTCGATGACGCCGCGCAGCCGCAGCCCCGACTCCAGCTCCGTCTCGACGAACATCTCCCGCTCGGCCGGCTCGAGCCGGGTCGGGTCCTCCAGCGAGAACCACCGCTCCACCAGCTCCTCGGCCTCGCCGAGCCAGCGCGTCAGCCGCTCGCCCTCGGCGTCCTCCGCGAACAGCTCGCTCAGCTCCGGCTTGTTCTCCAGGAGCCGGTCCCACTGGCCCGGGATCAGCGCTTTGGCCCGAGGGGCCGTGCGCTCCGCCGCGGGCGCGTCGAAGAGCCGCTCCAGCACCGCATGCACCAGCGTGCCGCGGGTGGCCGCCTCGCTCGGCTTCTCGGGCAGCCTGTCGATCACCCGGAACCGGTACAGCAGGGGACACTGCATGAAGTCGCTCGCCCGCGACGGCGAAAGCGACATCGGCTGTCGCGGCGTCGGTTGCTGCGGTGCCGACAGCTGTGGCGTCGCCGGCTCCGGCGTCGGTGGCTCCTGGGTCGACCGCTGCGGCGCGGGGAGCTCGCTCGTACTCATGACGCAGACCCTACGACCCGCCACTGACAGCGAGCGGAATACCATCGACGTCAGACCCTTGAGCACTGCATGATCGAGCGAGCGGGCACATCCGTACCCTCGCGACGAAGGGAACCCGTGAACGAGGACGACACGAGCGGCGAGCGCGAGCGGGCGAGGTCCGGCAAAGGCGGAACGGGCCCCGAGAACGGCAAGCCACGGCGCTCCGACGGCCCCGGCGGCGGCATCCTCATGGGCCGCCCGTTCGGCGTGCCGGTCTACGTCGCCCCGAGCTGGTTCATCGTCGCGGCCCTCATCACCTGGGTCTTCGGCGGCCAGCTCGACCGTGTGCTGCCCGAACTCGGCGGCGCCCGCTATCTCGTCTCGCTCTTCTTCGCGGTCGCCTTCTACGCCTCCGTACTCGTCCACGAACTGGCGCACACCGTCGCGGCACTGCGCTACAAGCTGCCGGTTCGCCGGATCCAGCTGCAGTTCTTCGGCGGAGTGTCCGAGATCGAGAAGGAGTCCGAGACCCCGGGCCGCGAATTTGTGCTCGCCTTCGTCGGACCGCTGCTCTCGCTCGTCCTGTCCGGACTCTTCTACCTCGGCATGCAGGCCGTCGAGCCGGGCACCGTCCCCGGCGTCCTGCTCGCCGGACTGATGATCTCCAACCTCATCGTCGCCGCGTTCAACCTGCTGCCCGGGCTGCCGCTGGACGGCGGCCGGATGCTGCGCGCCGTCGTCTGGAAGATCACCGGCAAGCCGATGACCGGAACGGTCGCCGCGGCCTGGGTCGGCCGGGCGCTCGCCGTAGCGGTCCTCATCGGACTGCCGCTGCTCACCCACACCGGCGCGCTCGGCAACGCGACGGCGGACATCGGCGGCATGGAGACCGTCACCGACGCGCTGCTCGCGGCGATCCTCGCGGCGATCATCTGGACCGGCGCGGGCAACAGCCTGCGCATGGCGCGGCTGCGCGAACACCTCCCGGAACTGGAGGCCCGTACGCTGACGCGCCGCGCGGTCCCGGTCGAGTCCGACACCCCGCTCTCCGAGGCCCTGCGCCGGGCCAACGAAGCCGGCGCCCGCGCACTGGTCGTCGTCGACGGCCACGGCGAGCCGAAAGCCCTGGTCCGCGAGGCCGCCATCGTCGGAGTCCCGGAACACCGACGGCCCTGGGTCGCCGTGAGCGGTCTCGCGCAGGACCTGACCGAGGGCATGAAGGTCTCGGCGGAACTGGCCGGAGAGGCACTCCTCGACAAGCTCCGGGCATCACCGGCGACGGAGTACCTGGTGGTCGAGGAGACCGGCGAGATCTACGGAGTCCTGTCCACGGCGGACGTGGAGCGCGCCTTCGTGGCAGCGATGGCCCGGCCGCAGTCTTGAAGGGCTCGGTTCTCCTCCGGGGCGCTGTGAGCGTCTGCCGACGGTCGATCGTGCTCGATCCCTCGTTCCTCGGGACCTCCGCGCGTTCTCCCTTTCGGCAGCCGCGCGCCCCTTCGGCTCACTCGCCCACGGGCCGCAGTGGTCCTGGCGATGGGCAGGGGCCGGTAGGCTGGTTCCCATGTCCGAACCGACCGGTGCCGCCCGCCGACGCGGGCCCTTCAAGGTCGGGGACCAGGTCCAGCTCACCGATCCCAAGGGACGCCACTACACGTTCACGCTCGAGGCCGGGAAGAATTTCCACACCCACAAGGGTTCCTTCCCGCACGACGAGCTGATCGGTGCTCCCGAGGGCAGTGTTGTCCGTACCACGGGAAACGTCGCCTACCTCGCGCTGCGCCCCCTGCTCCCCGACTACGTCCTGTCCATGCCCCGCGGCGCCGCCGTGGTCTACCCCAAGGACGCGGGGCAGATCCTGGCCTTCGCCGACATCTTCGCCGGCGCACGCGTCGTCGAAGCGGGCGTGGGCTCCGGCTCGCTCAGCGCCTTCCTGCTGCGCGCCATCGGCGACCACGGGATGCTGCACTCCTACGAGCGCCGCGAGGACTTCGCCGAGATCGCCAAGCAGAACGTGGAGCGCTACTTCGGCGGCCCGCACCCCGCCTGGCAGCTCACCGTGGGCGACCTCCAGGACAACCTGACGGACGCCGACGTCGACCGGGTGATCCTGGACATGCTCGCCCCCTGGGAGTGCCTGGAGGCCGTCTCCAAGGCGCTCGTGCCCGGCGGCATCCTCTGCTGCTACGTCGCGACCACCACCCAGCTCGCGCGCACCGTCGAATCCATCCGGGAGATCGGCTGCTTCGCCGAGCCGCAGCCCTGGGAGTCGATGATCCGCAACTGGCACGTCGAGGGCCTGGCCGTCCGTCCGGACCACCGGATGATCGGCCACACCGGCTTCCTGGTCACCGCCCGGCGTCTCGCGGACGGCGTGGAGCCGCCGATGCGCCGCCGCCGCCCCGCCAAGGGCGCGTACGGCGACGACTACGAAGGCCCCAACAAGGACTGACAGGCCGGTCCGACAGCAAGGACGGGCCGGTCCGCCAGGACCGACGAACCAGGTCGAACCGGGTTCGACACCCGCACAACGCGCGGACGCCGCCGCCGAGTTCCCGTACGCCACGGAGAACTCGACGGCGGCGTCCTCGCGTTCACCACTTCTTGACACAACCACCGGACCCCGCTGTTCCGCACCGCTGTGACATATGGCACGATGCTGGCCACCCCCCACCGGCACCGCCCTTCACAGGAGACATCCCGCGTGCAGACCTCCGCCGTCCCGGACCTCGCGCACACGCACGCCCGCCCGGTGCACTGGCTTGCCACCGCGACGGCGATGGCCGCGGTCGTCGCGGCCGCGGGACTGTTGCAGCCCGAGTCCGCCATCGCCTCCCAGGCGGGCTCGCAGCCGGGGACGAGAACTGCCGCGGCTCCCGCGCCCGACCCGGCGGCCGTACAGCTCCCGCTGGAATGCGGCGGCGCGAAGACCGTGGTGACCAAGAAGGCTTCGGGCGACCTGGACGGCGACGGCAGCCCCGAGACCGTGGCCGTGGCCCGCTGCGACGCCGGTTCCGGTACGCCGCCGAGCGGGATCTATGTGCTGGCACTGGCCCGAGGCGCGGGTCCGCGCGTCGTCGCCACGCTCGTCGAACCCGCGCAGAAGCAGAGCGTCGGGGACTTCGCCGTACGTGATGGTGTGATTACCGCGACACTGCTCGGCTACTCGTCGCCGGAGGTGCCGAGCTGCTGCCCGGACGAGCAGGAGAAGGTCAAGTGGCAGTGGCAGGGCGGGAAGTTCGTCCAGTCACCCGGTGACGAAGCGCGCAGTATGTGATTCGTCACTCTGCGTCGGGGCCGTAGACCTCGACCCTGTCCGATACGCGTCGTACGTGGATGCAGTCGCCCGGGCACTCCTTCGCGGAGTCCACGACATCCCTGAGCAGCGGCAGGGGCACGGGCGTTGTGGCGCCCGGGTTCTGGAGCAGTTCGTCTTCCGTGCCCTTCACATAGGCAAGCCCGTCGATGTCCAGCTCGAAGACCTCGGGTGCGTACTGCGCACAGATCCCGTCCCCGGTGCAGAGGTCCTGGTCGATCCAGACCTCCAGAGCCTCTCCGGAGCCTTCGGAAGAGGCCTCGTGCTGCACGGTCATATCTCCTGCCGTTTCCTTCGCCGGGTACCGCATTCTGAAGCAAGTCGTGCCAGCCCTGACGGGTGTTGAACGCTTCGACGATACCTCTGGCGGCTTTCCGATGTTGATGGGTGGGTATTCCCCTGGCGTGAGGGAGAGCGCAAGGGTGAAGATCGGACACACCCCTACCGTCTTTGTGATCTAGGGGTTTCAATCACCACCCACCCAGGTAGGGTCAGGAAGCGTCCAGCTCCCCTTGGAGGAGGTGAGGACCGTGGCAGCCCACGACGACGACATCAACCGCGGCATCCGGCCGGGGCGGGGGTCTGAAGACCCTGCCGGCCAGGTTGCCTATCTCGAGCAGGAAATCGCCGTCCTGCGCCGCAAGCTCGCCGACTCTCCGCGCCATACGAGGATTCTCGAAGAGCGGATCGTCGAGCTGCAGACGAACCTGGCCGGCGTGTCCGCACAGAACGAGCGACTCGCCAACACACTCCGTGAGGCCCGCGATCAGATCGTGGCTCTCAAGGAGGAGGTCGACCGGCTCGCACAGCCGCCGGCCGGCTTCGGTGTCTTCCTGCAGGCCAATGAGGACGGCACCTGCGACATCTTCACCGGGGGCCGCAAGCTCCGGGTGAATGTCAGCCCGAGCGTCGAGCTCGAAGAGCTCCGGCGCGGCCAGGAAGTCATGCTCAACGAAGCGCTCAACGTGGTCGAGGCCATGGAGTTCGAGCGGGCCGGGGACATCGTCACCCTCAAGGAGATCCTCGAGGACGGCGAGCGGGCCCTGGTCATCGGGCACACCGACGAGGAACGGGTGGTGAGGCTCGCGGACACGCTGCTGGACACCACCATCCGTCCCGGCGACGCCCTGCTGCTCGAACCCCGCTCCGGCTATGTCTATGAAGTGATCCCGAAGAGCGAGGTCGAGGAGCTGGTCCTCGAAGAGGTCCCGGACGTCGACTACGACAAGATCGGCGGTCTGGGTGGCCAGATCGAGATGATCCGCGACGCGGTCGAGCTTCCCTACCTCCACCCGGACCTCTTCAAGGAGCACGAACTGCGGCCGCCGAAGGGCATCCTGCTCTACGGCCCGCCAGGATGCGGCAAGACGCTGATCGCCAAGGCGGTTGCCAACTCCCTTGCCAAGAAGGTCGCCGAGGTGACCGGCCAGCCCGCCGGGAAGAGCTACTTCCTGAACATCAAGGGCCCCGAGCTCCTCAACAAGTACGTCGGCGAGACCGAGCGGCACATCCGCCTCGTCTTCCAGCGTGCGCGGGAGAAGGCGAGCGAGGGCACACCCGTCATCGTCTTCTTCGACGAGATGGAATCCCTCTTCCGCACCCGTGGTTCCGGCGTCAGCTCGGACGTGGAGAACACCATCGTCCCGCAGCTGCTCGCCGAGATCGACGGTGTGGAGGGCCTGGAGAACGTCATCGTCATCGGCGCCTCCAACCGCGAGGACATGATCGACCCCGCGATCCTGCGGCCCGGCCGGCTCGATGTGAAGATCAAGATCGAGCGTCCGGACGCGGAAGCGGCGAAGGACATCTTCGCGAAGTACCTCACGGCCTCGCTCCCGCTGCACTCGGACGACCTGTCCGAGCACAATGGATCCAAGGAAGCCGCCGCACACGCCATGATCCAGTCGGTCGTGGAGCAGATGTACGCGGAATCCGAGGAGAACCGCTTCCTCGAGGTCACGTACGCGAACGGCGACAAGGAAGTCCTGTACTTCAAGGACTTCAACTCCGGCGCGATGATTCAGAACATCGTCGACCGGGCCAAGAAGATGGCCATCAAGGCTTTCCTCGACCAAAACCAGAAGGGTCTTCGGGTCTCCCATCTCCTCCAGGCATGCGTGGACGAGTTCAAGGAGAACGAGGACCTGCCGAACACCACCAACCCGGACGACTGGGCCCGGATCTCCGGAAAGAAGGGCGAGCGGATTGTCTTCATCCGCACCCTTGTCACCGGAAAGCAGGGCGCCGACACCGGACGTTCCATCGACACGGTGGCAAACACCGGCCAGTACCTGTAGAGCGCAGACCGGCTGCGGATGCCCGGCCGGGGCATCCGCAGCCGGTTGCTTTCCTGACAGGTCCGGCCACACCGGAGCAATGACGAAATTGATCTCCCCACCAGCGCAGAGGCGTTCTAGGCTCTTCGGTACCGCCGAGTCGCGCAGTGCGGGGACGGGCACCGCACACGCACCGGAGCAACAGCGGTACTTGAGCGCCGTTCCCGGAGGGGAGCGCCGCCGGGCAAGGAGGGCCGCATGACCGTACGGCGAGTAATGGGCATCGAGACGGAGTACGGAATCTCCGTCCCGGGGCACCCGAACGCCAATGCCATGCTCACCTCGTCCCAGATCGTCAACGCCTACGCGGCGGCGATGCACAGGGCGCGGCGCGCCCGCTGGGACTTCGAGGAGGAGAATCCGCTGCGGGACGCCCGTGGCTTCGACCTCGCCCGCGAGGCCGCAGACTCCAGCCAGCTCACCGACGAGGACATCGGTCTGGCCAATGTCATTCTCACCAATGGCGCCCGGCTGTACGTCGACCATGCCCACCCGGAATACAGCTCGCCCGAAGTCACTAATCCGCGTGACGCCGTCCTGTGGGACAAGGCAGGCGAACGAATCATGGCGGAGGCCGCCGAGCGCGCGGCCCAGCTCCCCGGCGCCCAGCCGATCCACCTCTACAAGAACAACACCGACAACAAAGGCGCCTCCTACGGCACGCACGAGAACTATCTGATGAAGCGGGAGACCGCATTTTCGGACATCGTGCGCCACCTGACGCCGTTCTTCGTCTCGCGCCAGGTCGTCACCGGAGCCGGACGGGTCGGAATCGGCCAGGACGGCCATGAACACGGGTTCCAGATCAGCCAGCGCGCCGACTATTTCGAGGTCGAGGTGGGCCTGGAGACCACCCTGAAGCGGCCGATCATCAACACCCGCGACGAGCCGCATTCCGACGCCGAGAAATACCGCCGGCTTCATGTGATCATCGGCGACGCGAATCTGTCGGAGATCTCGACGTATCTGAAGCTGGGCACCACGGCCCTGGTTCTGTCGATGATCGAGGACGGCTTCATCGCGGTCGACCTGGCGGTCGAGCAGCCGGTGCGCACGCTGCACCAGGTCTCCCACGACCCGACCCTCAAGCGTCTGGTCACGCTCCGCAGCGGCCGGACACTCACCGCAGTCCAGCTTCAGATGGAGTACTTCGAGCTGGCCAGGAAGTACGTCGAGGAGCGCTTCGGCTCGGACGCCGACGAGCAGACCAAGGACGTGCTGCTCCGCTGGGAGGACACGCTCAACCGGCTGGAGAACGACCCGATGAGCCTCTCCGGCGAGCTGGACTGGATCGCCAAGAAGGAGCTCATGGAGGGCTACCGCAGGCGGGACAGCCTGGACTGGGACGCGGCGCGGCTGCACCTGGTGGACCTCCAGTACGCCGACGTACGCGCCGACAAGGGCCTGTACAACCGGCTGGCGGCCCGCGGCAAGATGAAGCGGCTGCTGGACGAGCCGGACGTCGTACGGGCCGGGACGAAGCCTCCTGAGGACACCCGCGCGTACTTCCGCGGCCGCTGCCTGGAGCAGTACGCGGACGACGTCGCCGCGGCCTCCTGGGACTCGGTCATCTTCGACCTTCCCGGCCGTGACTCGCTGCAGCGGGTGCCAACCCTGGAGCCGCTACGCGGAACGCGTAATCACGTGAAAGAGCTGCTCGACCGGTGCCGCACCGCGGAAGACCTGGTCCGGGTGCTGTCCGGGGGCTGAAATGGTTCAGGTCCGGGAATCATCGAGGTGGTCCCCGGACGTTGAGGGAAGTGCGGGGCCGATGTCGGACCCTGCTTGTAGGGTCTGATCTTGACCGGACTAACTCACGTCAGGGCAAACCGAGCGGGGTGAGGGACATGGCGACCAAGGACACCGGCGGCGGACAGCAGAAGGCCACGCGTTCCACGGAGGAAGTCGAGGAGCAGGCGCAGGACGCGCAGGCCTCGGAGGATCTCAAGGAGCGCCAGGAGAAGCTGTCGGACGACGTCGACTCCGTACTCGACGAAATCGACGACGTCCTCGAGGAGAACGCCGAGGACTTCGTGCGTTCCTTCGTCCAAAAGGGCGGAGAGTAACCCTCCAACTCGGTTGGGGGTAACCCCTGTTGTCCGTACCCGGCGGCGCCGGCGAAAGCCGGTGGCACCGGGACGGATGACCGGGGGCGGCGCGGGTAAGGTCCGTGCACAGTTCGTAAGATCGGCCCGCGCCCGACACGGCGGGCCGCCGCCTACCCGGAAGGACTCGCGTGGAAGCCAACCCTCGTAGCACCGGGCGTCTGCCGGCAGCCTTCCTGACGCCCGGCTCGTCCTCGTTCATGGACTTCCTGGGGCAGCACTCACCGGAGATGCTGCCCGGGAAGCGTGTCCTGCCGCCCGTGCAGGGCGCCATCGAGGCGCCGCACGGCACGACGATCGTCGCGACGACGTTTCCCGGCGGCGTCGTGCTCGCCGGTGACCGGCGCGCGACGATGGGCAACATGATCGCCCAGCGCGACATCGAGAAGGTCTTCCCGGCCGACGAGTACTCGGCCGTGGGGATCGCGGGCACCGCCGGTCTCGCGGTGGAGATGGTCAAGCTCTTCCAGCTGGAGCTGGAGCACTTCGAGAAGGTCGAGGGCGCCCAACTCTCCCTGGAGGGCAAGGCGAACCGCCTGTCGACGATGATCCGCGGCAACCTCGGGATGGCCATGCAGGGCCTCGCCGTGGTGCCGCTCTTCGCGGGGTACGACGTGGACCGCGAGAAGGGCCGGATCTTCTCCTACGACGTCACCGGCGGCCGCTCCGAGGAGCACGGCTTCGCGGCCACCGGCTCCGGTTCGATCTTCGCCCGTGGAGCGATGAAGAAGCTCTACCGCGACGACCTGACCGAGCAGCAGGCCACCACGCTGGTCGTCCAGGCGCTGTACGACGCGGCGGACGACGACTCGGCGACCGGCGGACCCGATGTGGCCCGGCGGATCTATCCGATCGTCACGGTCATCACCGACGAGGGCTTCCGCAGGCTCAGCGACGACGAGTCCTCCGAGATCGCCCGCGCGATCCTGGAGCGCCGCCTCGAACAGCCCGACGGCCCGCGCGCCGCGCTGCTCTGATGACCCCTTCTCTTGTGAACATGCCACTGACAGAAAGGGACGGATAGCCGGTGTCGACGCCGTTCTATGTCTCACCCCAGCAGGCCATGGCCGACCGGGCGGAATACGCCCGCAAGGGCATTGCCCGTGGTCGCAGCCTCGTTGTGCTGCAGTACACCGACGGCATTGTCTTCGTCGGTGAGAACCCGTCCCGTGCGCTGCACAAATTCAGTGAGATCTACGACCGGATCGGCTTCGCCGCGGCCGGCAAGTACAACGAGTACGAGAACCTCCGCATCGGCGGAGTGCGCTACGCCGATCTGCGCGGATACACCTATGACCGCGACGATGTGACGGCCCGTGGTCTTGCCAATGTCTACGCCCAGACGCTCGGCACCATCTTCTCCAGCGCGGCCGAGAAGCCGTACGAGGTGGAGCTGGTCGTCGCGGAGGTCGGGGCCACGCCCGAAGGCGACCAGATCTACCGGCTGCCGCACGACGGATCGATCGTCGACGAGCACGGCTCGGTCGCGGTCGGCGGGAACGCCGAACAGATCAGCACCTATCTCGACCAGCGGCACCGCGACGGGATGTCGCTGGCGGAGGCGCTGAAGCTGGCCGTACAGGCCCTGTCCAACCAGTCCAACGGCAATGACCGGGAGATCCCCGCGGACCGGCTCGAGGTCGCGGTCCTGGACCGTACGCGACCGCAGCAGCGGAAGTTCAAGCGCATCGTCGGCCGGCAGCTCGCGCGGCTGCTGGAGGCGGACGGCGCGGCCTCGACGCCGACGGACGCGCCCTCGGACACCGAGGAGGGCGAGGACGGCGAGGAGTAGCCCTCACCGCCCCGCTCCGAGTGCCCGACTGCGCCCCGGACCGCCCGTGCGGACCGGGGCGCAGCCGTGCGTCGGCAGGTCTCAGGGCAGGGCCCAGTGGTGGAGGCCGTCGGTGCCCTGGGTCAGCCAGCTGCCGTCGCCGAGCGGGGTCACCCGGCCGACGGGGGCCGGATAGCGCACCCGGCCCAGCGGGCGGAGAGTGCCCGCGTCGCACAGCCAGTGACGGGTCAGGCCCGGCCGGCCCGGCGGATAGACCCGGCCGGTGACCAGGAGATGACGGTCGTCGAGCAGGATCGCGGCGTCGAACTCGTCGTTGCCGCGGTTGATCCCCAGCTTGCCGAGGTCGTACAGCGCCGCCGGTTCGTCCGCGGCCACATCGTGCGAGGCGAGCTCGTCGCGGTCGTCGTTGTGGGCGATCAGTTCGGCGCGGCGCAGCGTCAGGACCCGGGACGCGCCGGGCAGGAAGTCGATCACCTCGCGCATCGTGGTGCCGCCGCGGATGTGCAGCCCGTCGCGGCGCGGCTCGATCCACCAGGTCGACCAGCTGTACCAGGCCGTCCAGCAGGAGAGCGCGAGCAGCGAGCCGTCCGGGTGCCAGCGCTGTGTCAGGTCCGAGGTGACGCCGCCGATCGGCCGGCGTGCCCGCACCGCGCCGGACTCGGCGTCGAGGAGGAGCAGTGTGTCGCGCTGGTAGCTGGGCCGCTGCGGATCGTCGGAGATCAGCATCGCGTCGCTCTTGCCGGTGGCGAGCGTCGGCACCAGCACGCTGACGAGGCTGCCGTCCGGGCTGACGGCGGGCGGGCCCGGCGGGCGAGGGTCCTGGAACCCGCCGTGCCAGCGGGCGTGCGGCAGCTCCCAGCGGGTGGCTCCGTCGGCGCTGATCGCGCGGATCCGCGACCCTTCGGCCACGACGGCGCCGTCGTGCAGCGGTGCGGCCGCGGCGTGCGACGGCAGGCGCAGCGTCCGTAAGGGGGCGAGCGTGCCGGAAAGGAAGGTCTCGGCGTCGTGGAACTCCAGCGCTTCGTCGGTTCTCACGGCCAGCCGTCTGCCGGCGAGCGGTGTCACGAAGCCGGTCGCGGGGACCGTGCCGATCAGGGTCGCGTCGATCGGTGTCTCCGCCGTACTCGTCATGATCGTGATCGTTCCACGGCGGGTCCCGGGGTCTCAAGCCCGCTTGAGGATGACAGCGATCAGGCGGACGGCGCGGGGGCCGAGGAGCCGCGGGCGACCAGCTCGACCGGGATGCCGCCCTCCTCCGGCGCCCGCCCTCCCAGGACCGCGAGCAGTGCGGCCATGCCGCGCTCGCCGACCTGTTCCGCCGGCAGCCGCACGGTGGTGAGCTCGGGCTCCACGGCCGTTGCCAGCGCGAGGTCGTCGAAGCCGGTGACCGAGATGTCCTCAGGCACGCGAAGGCCGAGTCGGCGTACGGCCTTGCAGGCCCCGGCGGCCAGGATGTCGTCGTCGCAGATGATCGCGGTCGGCCGGGGCACCGGCCCGGTGAGCGCGGCCTCCGTGGCCTCGCGCGCGCCGTCGACATCGAGCGGCGCGTGGGAGGTGCGCAGGGCCGCGTCCGGGACGGCCTGCAGAGCGGTGGCCAGGGCCCGGGCACGTACGTCGAAGGTCCAGGAGGTCACGGCCGAGGCGAGGTGCAGGAGGCGCCGATGGCCGAGGGCGAGCAGATGGTCCGTCACCTGGCGCATGCCGTCGGCGATGTCGAGGTTCACATGGGCGGCCGCGCCCGGGTCGGCCGGGTCGCTGTCGAGCATCACCAGCGGGAGGTCGGTCCCGTGGAAGGCCGTCAGGGCCTGGGCGGCCATGGAGGACGCGATCACTCCGTCCAGGGCGGCACGCGCCGAGGCGAAGGGGTCCTTGGCGGGGCCGACGCCTTCGGGGGAGGGGTAGAGGACCACGCCGAAGCCGTGCTCGGCGGCGACGGTCGCCGCGCCGGTGTAGACGCGGGCGAAGAACTCGTTGGTTAGGGCCGGCACGATCAGGAGGGCCGTCCTGGTCCGCCCGAGCCGCAGATTCCGCGCGGCGAGATTGGGCCGGTATCCCAGGTCGCGGGCGGCGTCCCGGACGAGCCCGGCGGTGCGCTGGGAGACCCGGCCGCGCCATTTGTCGCCGAGCACCAGCGACACGGTCGCCTGCGAGACCCCGGCCACCCGGGCCACATCACGACTGGTCGGCCGCGCGCCGCCCGTGCCCGCGGCCCGCAGCCCGTCTCCAGGAGACCCGTGTGACATGGATGCCGTCCTCAGCCGCCGCAAGCCGGTGTGTTTCCCGTACGCCTCCGCGGTAGACCCGCGGACTGTCGACATGGTACGTATGACGAACGACGTTATACGTAAAACCTCGGGTGCACCGAAAGATGCGCCCGAGGGACGCGCCGAGAGAGAGGGCGGAGCATGGCCGCTTCGGACACCGGTTACGGAGCCATCCTCAAGGCTCCGCACGCCGCGCGGCTGCTCGCCGGCACGCTCGTAGGACGGCTGCCCAACGCCACCGCTCCCGTCGCGATCGTGCTCTTCGTACGGGCCGAAGGCGGCAGCTACAGCCTCGCCGGCGGCCTCGCCGCCGTGTACGGCATCGCGACCGCCGTCGGGCAGCCGCTCCTCGGCCGGGCCGTCGATCTGCACGGACAGCCCCGCATCCAGCTGCCGGCCGCCGTCGCCTCCGCCCTCGGCATGGTGCTGCTCGCCGCCGTCGGGATCGGCGCGCTGCCTCTCGCGTACGCCGGGGTAGCCGTCGCCGGGATATTCACCCCGCCCCTCGAAGGCGGACTGCGAGCCCTGTGGCCCAGCGTCCTGGGCCGCGAGGAGCGGGTACACCGGGCCTACGCCATGGACGCGGTCGCCCAGGAAATCATGTTCACCGTCGGCCCGTTGCTGGTCACCGTGCTCGTCTCGCTCTGGTCGGCCGCCGCCGCGCTGCTCGTCATCAATGTCATCGGTGTACTCGGCGCACTCTCCGTCGTGCTGTCGCACCCGTCGCGCACCTGGCGCTCCGCACCCCGCGAGGCCCACTGGCTGGGCGCTCTGCGCTCGCCCGGACTGCTCGCGCTGCTCGGCTCGTTCTTCTTCGTCGGCCTGGCGCTCGGCTCGATCACCGTCGCAGGCGTCGCCTACGCCGACGACCACGGCCGCGAGGCGGTGTACGGCTGGCTGATGGCCGCGCTCGGCCTCGGCGCGCTCATCGGCGGCACGGTGTACGGCGCCCGCCAGTGGGCCGGCGCACCCGAGCGGCGGCTGCGCATCCTCGTCGGGCTGCTCGCCGTCGGCTATCTGCCGCTGGTGCTCACCCCGGGCGTGGTCGCGATGACGCTGCTCGCCGCCGTCTCCGGACTGTTCCTCGCGCCCGCCATCGCCTGCGCGTTCATCGTCGTCGACCGGCACGCACCGCGCGGCACGGTCACCGAGGCGTTCTCCTGGCTGGTGACCACCTTCGGCGTCGGCGCGGCGGTCGGAACCGCCGTGGCGGGCCCGGCCGTCGAGCTCGGCGGCACCGACTGGAGCTTTGCCGTCGCCGGGGCCGGAGGCATCGCCGCGGTAGTGGTTCTGACGGCCACTCAGCGGGTCCTCGCAGTTCCCGGGCGTACCAAGGACATTGCCGGTTCAATCACGGGCTCATCGGAAAATGATCGAAACGGTGCTGCCGAACCCGGTTTCAGCTCAGGCCGTGAGGCGTAATGTTCAGACATGGACCGCCGCATTTTCGGGCTGGAGAACGAGTACGGCGTCACGTGCACGTTCAGGGGACAGCGCCGACTGTCACCTGACGAAGTGGCGCGCTACCTCTTCCGCCGTGTTGTCTCATGGGGCCGCAGCAGCAATGTCTTCCTGCGGAACGGCGCCCGCCTCTACCTCGACGTGGGTTCGCATCCGGAATACGCAACTCCCGAATGCGACAACGTGACCGAGCTGGTCACCCACGACAAAGCGGGCGAGCGCATTCTCGAAGGCCTGCTCGTCGACGCCGAACGCCGCCTGCACGAGGAGGGAATCGCGGGCGACGTCTATCTCTTCAAGAACAACACCGACTCGGCGGGAAACTCCTACGGCTGCCACGAGAACTATCTCGTCGCCCGCCACGGAGAGTTCTCCCGGCTCGCGGACATCCTCATCCCGTTCCTGGTCACCCGTCAGCTGCTGTGCGGCGCGGGCAAGGTGCTGCAGACCCCGCGAGGCGCGGTCTACTGCGTCAGCCAGCGCGCCGAGCACATCTGGGAAGGTGTGAGCTCAGCCACCACCCGCTCGCGCCCGATCATCAACACCCGGGACGAGCCGCACGCGGACGCCGAGCGCTACCGCCGCCTGCACGTCATCGTCGGCGACTCGAACATGTCCGAGACGACCATGCTGCTCAAGGTCGGCGCGACCGACCTCGTGCTGCGCATGATCGAGGCGGGCACCGTGATGCGCGATCTGACCCTGGAGAACCCGATCCGGGCGATCCGCGAGGTCAGCCACGACATCACCGGCCAGCGCAAGGTGCGCCTGGCCAGCGGCCGCGAGGCGTCCGCGCTCGAGGTCCAGCGGGAGTACTACGAGAAGGCCGTGGACTTCGTCGACCGGCGCGGCATCCGCACCGGCACCGTCGAGCAGGTCCTGGAGCTCTGGGGCCGCACGCTGGACGCGATCGAAGCGGAGGACCTCGACCGGATCGGCACCGAGATCGACTGGGTCATGAAGTACAAGCTCATCGAGCGGTACCGGGCGAAGAACAACATGACCATGTCGCATCCGCGAGTCGCTCAGATAGACCTCGCGTACCACGACATCCACCGCAGACGCGGGCTCTACTACCTCCTGGAGCGCAAGGGCCAGGCCGCCCGGATCTGCAACGACCTGAAGATCTTCGAGGGCAAGTCCGTGCCCCCGCAGACCACCAGGGCGCGGTTGCGCGGCGACTTCATCCGCCGTGCTCAGGAGCAGCGACGGGACTTCACCGTCGACTGGGTGCACCTCAAGCTCAACGACCAGGCGCAGCGGACCGTGCTGTGCAAGGACCCGTTCCGCTCGGTCGACGACCGGGTGGAGAAACTGATCGCAGGCATGTAGCGACCCGTTGAGTGGAACGCCACTCGGGCCCCGTACGTTCTCGTACGGGGCCCTAGGCACGCCCTAGAGTGTCCGGGACCTACTGTGCCGTCTGAGATCTGAGGAACACGTGCGCCGACTTGCCGGCCTACTTGTCGTCCCCCTGCTGCTGCTGTCGACAGCAGCGTGCGGCAGCGACGACAAGGGCAGCTCCGATTCCGCCTCCATGAAAAACGGGCTCCCCGCCATCACCGCCGGCGAGAAGTTCGGGGAGAAGCCGACCCTTGCCAAGGGTGAGGGCGAACCGCCCAAGGACCTCAAGATCAACGTCATCAGCGAGGGCAAGGGCGAGAAGCTCAAGAAGGGCGACCAGGCCAAGGTGAACTACCTCGGCCAGGCCTGGGACAGCGACAAGCCCTTCGACAACAGCTTCGACCGCGGTCAGCCCTTCGACGTGGCCATCGGGGGCGGCGGCGTCATCGAGGGCTGGCAGAAGGCGCTCGACGGCCAGAAGGTCGGCAGCCGTCTCGAGGTCTCGATCCCGCCGGAGCTCGGATACGGCGCGCAGGGCCAGGGCGAGATCAAGCCCAACGCCACGCTGGTGTTCGTCATGGACATCGTCAAGGCCACCGTCGTCCCGGTGTCCGCCAAGGGCACCGAGGTCGCCCAGGACAACATCGACCTGCCGAAGGTGGGCACCAACGCCGACGGCAAGGCCCCGTCGATGACCTTCCCCAAGTCCGACCCGCCCAAGAAGTTGGTCTCGAACTACGTCCTGGAGGGCACGGGCCCCGTGCTCACCGACAAGGACAGCGTTGTGGTGAAGTACGAGGCCTATCTCTGGGCAGGCGGCAAGAAGTTCGACTCCACGTACGACAAGGACACGACCCAGACCTTCCCGCTCGGCCAGGTCACGCTCAAGGGCCTCAAGGACGGTCTGATCGGCAAGAAGCTGGGCAGCCGGGTGCTGCTGGTCATCCCGCCCGACCAGGCATTCGGCGCCAAGGAGCAGCAGGGCATCCCGAAGAACTCGACGCTGGTCTTCTCCGTCGACCTGCTGGCGAAGGTGTAAGACTGTCCGGGTTGCCCCGTTCATCATTTAGAGGAGCAGTTCAGTGAGCATCGAGAAGCCCGAGATCGACTTCCCGGGTGGCGAGCCGCCGGCCGACCTGGAGATCAAGGACATCTGGGAGGGCGACGGCGCGGTGGCCAAGGCCGGCGACACCGTCTCCGTCCACTATGTGGGCGTGGCCTTCTCCACCGGCGAGGAGTTCGACGCGTCCTGGAACCGCGGCGCGCCGCTGAAGTTCCAGCTGGGCATCGGCCAGGTCATCTCCGGCTGGGACAAGGGCGTGCAGGGCATGAAGGTCGGCGGGCGCCGCCAGCTGACCATTCCCGCGCACCTCGCGTACGGCGACCGTGGCGCCGGCGGCGCGATCAAGCCCGGCGAGACGCTGATCTTCGTCTGCGACCTCGTCGCCGTCTGATCACGACCGGTCACCCGGCAAGATCCGGAAGTCACCCCCGAGGGCCCGTGCCGCCTCTGTGGCAGGGGCCCTCGGCTTTTGCCCCGACACCCCGGAGCGGTACGGTCGTCGCGCGGAAGCGACTCGAGCAGAAGAGGTGCAGGGCGTCGATGGCCATTGCCAAGGCCGAGCGGCTGATGAATCTGGCGCTGTGCCTGCTCGGAACCGGGCGCCCGCTCAGCAAGCGGGAGTTGCGCGGGTCCATCGAGGCCTATCTCGAGGCCGGTTCCGACGACTCCTTCAACCGGATGTTCGAGCGCGACAAGGATGATCTGCGCGAACTCGGCCTGGTCATCGAGACGGTGGAGAACCTCGACGGCGAAATGGGCTATCTCGCACGCCGCGACAGCAACCGGCTGCCCGCCATCACGCTCGACGGCGAAGAGGCCGCCGCTCTCGGACTCGCCGCCAAGGTCTGGCAGCAGGCGCGGCTCGCCGGTGCGGCCAGCGGCGCTCTGCAGAAGCTGCGCGCGGCCGGCATGCCGGAGGCCGAGGACTCCTACGAAGTGCACCACAGCGCGCTGGAGCCGCGTATCCCGGTGCACGAGGCCTCCTTCGAGCCGCTGATGCTCGCCTGCCGCGACCGCCGGCCCGTCGTCTTCGACTACCGCAAGGCCAATGCCGCCCGCCCCGAACCGCGCCATATCGAGCCCTGGACGCTCGAATGCTGGCGCGGCCACTGGTATCTGGCGGGCTGGGACCGGGACCGCGGCGCGGAACGGGTCTTCCGGCTCTCCCGCATCACCGGCCGCGTCCGCTCGCGCACCGGTACCTTCACCGCGCCGGTGCCCGATGTCGTCACCGTCCGGGAGACCGTCGAGAGCTGGGCCGGCGAGACCGCCACCCGCACCGCACTGATCCGGCTGCGCACCGGCAGCGGCTATCCGCTGCGCTCCAAGGCACAGTCGATACGGGAACTGGGGGAGGGCTGGGACGAGTTGGAGATTCCGTACGGACACGGTCTGGACGCCTGGCTCGTGGAGTTCGGCCCGGACGTCGTCGTACTTGAGCCCGCGGACCTGCGGGCCGATGTGGTCGACCGGCTGCGCGCCGTGGCCAAGGGCTGAGGGGGAGTTGTACGACCATGGCCGCCAACGCCATTGACCAGACCCGGCGGATGCTCTCGCTGGTGACCTATCTGCGCGAGCGTCCCGGCGCGCGCGTCGGCGACGTCGCCCGCGCCTTCGGCATCACCGAGGACGAGTTGATCTCCGACCTCGATGTGCTGCCGATGTGCGGGACCAGCTTCCGCGGCGGCGATCTGCTCGACATCGACACCGACGGCGACCGGATCTGGTGGCACAACCCCGACGATGTCGCCGAACCGCTGCGGCTCGCGGCCGACGAGGCGACCGCCCTCCTGGTGGCCGCGCGGGCGGTGGCGACCCTGCCCGGCCTGCGCGAGAGCGACCGGGACGCGCTGCTGCGGGCCACGGCCAAGCTGGAGGCGGCGGCGGGCGAGGCGGCCGGGGCGAGTTCCCGGCTCTCGGTGACGTTCGAGTCCGAAGGCGGCGTCTTCGCCGAAGTGGACCGGGCGATCTCGGAGCGGCGGCGGCTGTGGCTGCGCTACTACTCGCCCGCGCGCGACGAGCTCACCGAGCGTGAGGTCGACCCGATCCGGCTGTTCGCCGTCGGCCACACGTACATGGAGGGCTGGTGCCGGCTCACCGAGGCGCGCCGTACCTTCCGGCTGGACCGGGTGGCGGAGATCCGGCTGCTGGACGCGCCTGCGGAGCCGCCGGAGATCGAGCTGCGGGATCTGTCGGAGGGGCTTGTGCAGCCGTCCGCCGACGATCCGGAGGTTGTTGTCGAGGTCGGACCCGGCGGGCGCTGGGTGGCCGAGTACTACCCGCACGACAGTGCCGAGGAGCTGGCGGACGGTGGTCTGCGCATCACCTTGCGTACGCCCGACCCCGCCTCGCTGCGACGGCTGGCGCTCCGGCTCGGACAGGACGGACGGATCGTCTCGCCGCAGGACCTGGCGGACAGCGCCAGGCTGGCGGCGCGTGAGGCGCTCGCGGCCTATGACGGCCAGGAATAGGGAGATTCGCACCGCATGTCTCTGATGCCCGGTATTACGGCCCAGGTGGGCCCGGTTCTCTTCAGGGCCGCCTGCCCCGACTGCCGCGAGCGCTTCGAGCTGTCGGCCGGTGCGCTGCGGCTGGCGATCGGCGCCAGCCGCCGTACCACCTTCTACTCCTTCACCTGCCCCGAGTGCGGCTCGTCCGTCCGCAAGCCGGCCGGCGAGCGGATCATCGAACTCCTCACCGGCGGCGGCGTGCGCACGCTCCGCCTCCACTCCACCGTCTAGAAACGGTCTAGGCTCTGCGCATGTTCTGGCCCATGCTCGCCGTCGCGCTCGGTTTCCTCGGAATCGCCGTACTCGGCATCCTCGGGATCCGGGTCTTCGTGGAGGCACAGCGGCTGGGCCGCGAGGTCGCCCGCACCACGGAGCGGATCAACCGCGCGGCAGAGGACCTGGAGAAGGCGGCGACGGATCTGGCTCGCACCGGCGAGACGCTGCGCTGATCGCGCGCCGTCGCAACGAGTCCTTCGAGAGTGGGGGATTCGGCCTTGTGCTGTGGGAGGGGCTCCTGGGCCACAGGGCACAGAGGTAGGCTTCACCCAGCGGCCCAGGTGGCGAGGCACGGGCTGCAATGGCGAGTATGCACAGGCATTGCCCTGCGTTTACTCCCCCGGGTTACGATCGCTCAAGCACGCTGGTCGGACGCCTGTCCGAGCAGCAGGCCAGCCCCACCCCAGCCGCCTCGGTGAGAAGGTACACGCTTATGTTCGGACGGATCGGCGCTCCGGAGATCATCCTGATCCTCGTCGTCATCATCCTGCTGTTCGGCGCCAAGAAGCTTCCGGACATGGCCCGTTCGCTGGGCAAGTCCGCCCGCATCCTCAAGAGCGAGGCCAAGGCGATGAAGTCGGAGGGCCAGCAGCCCGCGCCGGCCGACCCGCCGCAGCCCGGTACGCCTCAGGACCAGTCGGCCGCTCCGCGCACGATCAAGGCCGCTCCAGGAGATGTGACCAGCTCGCGTCCTGTGACCGAGCCGACGGACACCACCCAGCGCTAGACAGGGCCGCCCACAGGCCCCCGTCACCGGTGAGGGCCTGCCGCACGAGATGAGGACGTGGGTTGCTCAAGTCTGCCCGCAAGCAGGAGAAGGATCCCGAGGGGCGGATGCCTCTCGTGGAGCACCTCCGTGAGCTTCGGAACCGGCTCGCGAAGGGGCTTCTGGCGATCGTCGCCGTCACCGTCGTCGCCGCCTTCTTCTACAACGACATCATCAACATCTTCACCAAGCCGGTGCTGGAGTCCGTGGGCTGCCCCAGCACCTTCTCCGAGCTGGCGAAGAAGCCCGAGGACACCACGTGCGCGCAGATCACCATTAACGGTCTGCTGACGCCGTTCACGCTGGCGCTGAAGGTCTCGCTGATGGCCGGTGTGGTCCTCGCCTCGCCGATCTGGCTCTACCAGCTGTGGGCATTCCTCGCGCCCGGACTGCACCGGAGTGAGAAGAAGTACGCGCTGATCTTCGTCGGCGCCGGCTTCCCGCTCTTCCTCGGCGGCGGCTGGTTCGCCTACCAGGTGCTGCCGACCACGGCGAAGGTGCTGATCGAGTTCACCCCGTTCGGCGTGGACAACCTGCTCCCGCTGGACGATCTGCTCGACCTCGTTACGCGCATGGTGATCGTCTTCGGCCTCGCCTTCGAGCTGCCGCTGCTGCTGGTCCTGCTGAACCTCGGCGGCGTCATCACCGGCCGGCGGATGCTCGGCTGGTGGCGCGGCATGATCATGGGCATCACGGTCTTCGCCGCGCTGGCCACGCCCAGCACCGACCCGCTGACCATGCTCGCGCTCGCCGCACCGATCACGGTCCTGTACTTCCTCGCCACCGGCATCTCGCTGCTCAACGACCGCCGCAGGTCCATCCGTGAGGCCCGCGGCCCGGGTGCCGACGAGGCCGCCGAGCTGGACCTCACGCCGGATGACATCGGCGAGATCGAGCCGGTCTCCGCGGCCCGTGCGCTGCCGGAGCAGGCATCCGGCGGCGAGGCGGACGGCGGACGGTCGAACCGGCTGAACGGCTACGACGACATCACCTGAGGCCCCTTCCCGCCGCCGCATGAATCTCGCCACCGAACGACCGGGTCGAGATACGTGGGCGGTGCAGTAACCTCGCGCGAATGACCAGCGAGATCACTCTGTTCGTCAACCCGACCGCGGGCCGCGGCCGGGGCGCGCACGCCGCACAACCCGCCGCCCGTGCCCTGCGCGACGCCGGATTCTCCGTACGGACCGTCCTCGGCGAGGATTCGGCCGATGCGCTGCGGCGGGCGCGCGAGGCCGTCGACAGCGGGACCGGAGCGCTGGTGGCGGTCGGCGGCGATGGCCTGATGTCGCTCGCGCTGCAGGCTGTCGCCGGAACTACGACACCGCTCGGCGTCATCGGCGTCGGGACCGGCAACGACTTCGCCCGCGCGCTCGGACTGCCCGTACGGAATCCGGCGGCCGCGGTGCGGCTGATCGCCGGGGCCCTCAAGGGCGGGCAGCTCAGAGAGGTCGACCTCGGGCGCGTGGGACAGAAGTGGTTCGGCACGGTCCTCGCGTCCGGATTCGACTCACGGGTCAACGACCGCGGCAACCGCATGCGGTGGCCGCGCGGACGGTTCAAGTACGACGTGGCGATGGTGGCCGAACTGGCCGCGCTCAGGCCCATTCCGTACCGGATCACGCTCGACGGCGGCGACGTGCGGGAGATCGAGGCCACGCTCGTCGCCGTGGGCAACGGGCCCTCGTACGGCGGCGGAATGCAGATATGCGCCGGTGCCCGCATGGACGACGGGCTCTTCGATGTGACCGTGGTCGGCGACTGTACGCGTACGACCCTGCTCAGGGTGTTTCCGCGGGTCTACCGGGGCACTCACCTCAGCCATCCCAAGGTGACCGTGCACCGGGTCCGGTCGATCACGCTGGAGGCCGCGGACGTCACCGGGTACGCGGACGGCGAGCCCATGGGCCCACTGCCGTTGACCGCGGAGTGCGTTCCCGGAGCCGTGCAGGTGCTCGCTCCGATACTTGCCGCAGACAATTAAAGATCGCGCTGACTGTCAGAGGTGGCGGGTAGGCTCATCAACAAGATGACCGAGGACCTCTCACCCGCTGAGCGCTATGCCGCCGCCCGCATCCGCGCCGTCGAGGAGGCCACCGCGCTGGCCCCCTTCCGCGAGATGTACGAATTCGACCTGGACCCCTTCCAGATCGAAGCCTGTCAGGCTCTGGAAGCGGGCAGGGGGGTGCTCGTCGCGGCGCCGACCGGCTCGGGAAAGACGATCGTCGGCGAGTTCGCCGTCCATCTCGCCCTCCAGCAGGGCCGCAAGTGCTTCTACACGACGCCGATCAAGGCACTGTCCAACCAGAAGTACGCCGATCTGGCCAAGCGTTACGGCGCGGACCAGGTGGGCCTGCTGACCGGGGACAACAGCGTCAACTCCGAAGCACCGGTGGTCGTGATGACCACCGAGGTTCTGCGCAACATGCTCTACGCCGGGTCGCAGTCGCTGCTCGGACTCGGCCATGTGGTCATGGACGAGGTCCACTACCTCTCCGACCGGTTCCGCGGAGCCGTCTGGGAGGAAGTGATCATCCACCTCCCCGAGTCGGTGACGCTCGTGTCACTCTCGGCGACGGTCTCGAACGCCGAGGAGTTCGGCGACTGGCTGGACACCGTCCGCGGCGACACCGCGGTGATCGTCTCCGAGCACCGTCCCGTGCCGCTGTGGCAGCACGTGATGGCCGGCCGGCGGATGTACGACCTCTTCGAGGAGGAGAGCGACCACGGCGGCCGCGGCACCGCGCGACGCGAGGTCAACCCCGATCTCGTGCGGCTGGCGCGGATGGAGAACCAGCGCACGTACAACCCGCGCGACCGGCGCCGCGGAAAGATGGTCCGCGAGGCGGACCGCGAGCGCGAACGGCGGCAGCGCAGCCGGATCTGGACGCCGGGACGGCCCGAGGTCATCGAGCGGCTCGACGCGGAAGGCCTGCTGCCGGCGATCACCTTCATCTTCAGCCGGGCGGGCTGCGAGGGTGCCGTCCAGCAGTGCCTGTACGCGGGACTGCGGCTGAACGACGACGAGGCGCGGCAGAAGGTGCGCGAGATCGTCGAGCAGCGGACCGCCTCGATCCCCACCGAGGACCTGCATGTCCTCGGCTACTACGAATGGCTGGAAGGGCTGGAGCGGGGCATCGCCGCGCACCACGCCGGCATGCTGCCGACCTTCAAGGAGGTCGTCGAGGAGCTCTTCGTACGCGGCCTGGTGAAGGCGGTGTTCGCCACCGAGACGCTGGCGCTCGGCATCAACATGCCCGCGCGCTCCGTGGTGTTGGAGAAGCTCGTCAAGTGGAACGGCGAGCAGCACGCCGACATCACGCCCGGTGAGTACACCCAGCTGACCGGCCGGGCCGGACGCCGCGGCATCGACGTCGAGGGCCATGCGGTGGTGCTGTGGCAGCGCGCCATGGACCCCGAGGCGCTCGCCGGTCTGGCCGGCACGCGTACGTACCCGCTGCGCTCCAGCTTCAAGCCGTCGTACAACATGGCCGTCAATCTTGTGCATCAGTTCGGGCGGCATCGCTCGCGCGAGCTGCTGGAGACATCCTTCGCGCAGTTCCAGGCGGACAAGTCCGTCGTCGGCATCTCCCGCCAGGTACAGCGGAACGAAGAGGGTCTCGAGGGCTACCGCGAGGGCATGACCTGCCACTTGGGCGACTTCGAGGAGTACGCGCGGCTGCGCCGCGAGCTCAAGGACCGCGAGACGGAACTGGCCAAGCAGGGCGCGGCGCAGCGGCGGGCCGCCGCGGCCTCCTCGCTGGAGAAGCTCAAGCCGGGCGATGTCATCCATGTGCCGACGGGCAAGTTCGCCGGTCTGGCGCTGGTGCTCGACCCGGGCATTCCGGCCGGACGGACCAACGGACACCGCGGGTTCGAGCAGCACGACGGACCGCGGCCGTTGGTGCTGACCGCGGAGCGGCAGGTGAAGCGACTGGCCGCGATGGACTTCCCGGTGCCGGTCGAGGCGCTGGAGCGGATGCGGATCCCGAAGTCGTTCAACGCGCGCTCGCCGCAGTCGCGGCGCGACCTCGCCTCCGCGCTGCGCTCGAAGGCCGGGCACATAGTGCCGGAGCGGCACCGCAAGGGGAGGGCGGCAGCCGCGGACGACCGCGAGATCGCTCGGCTGCGTACCGAGCTGCGGGCGCATCCCTGTCACGGCTGTGACGAGCGCGAGGACCACGCGCGCTGGGCCGAGCGGTACCACCGACTGCAGCGCGACACGCACCAGTTGGAGCGGCGCATCGAGGGCCGGACGAACACCATCGCCCGCACCTTCGACCGGATTGTGGCGCTGCTGACCGAGCTGGACTATCTGCGCGGCGACGAGGTCACCGAGCACGGCAGGCGGCTGGCGCGGCTCTACGGCGAGTTGGACCTGCTGGCCAGCGAATGCCTGCGCGCGGGCGTGTGGGAGGGCCTCAGCCCTGCCGAACTGGCGGCGTGCGTCTCGGCGTTGGTGTACGAGGCGCGGCAGTCGGACGACGCGGTGGCGCCCAAGGTCCCGGCGGGCAAGGCGAAGGAGGCGCTCGGCGAGATGGTCCACATCTGGGGCCGGCTCGACGCGCTGGAGGAAGAGTTCAAGATCAACCAGGCGGAGGGCGTCGGCCAGCGCGAGCCGGACCTGGGCTTCGCCTGGGCGGCGTACCAGTGGGCGTCGGACCGGAGCCTGGACGAGGTGCTGCGCGAGGCGGAGATGCCGGCGGGCGACTTTGTGCGCTGGTCGAAGCAGGTGATCGACGTGCTCGGGCAGGTCGCGGCAGCGGCGCCGCGGGAAGGCAGCACGGTGGGGAAGAACGCGCGGCGTGCGGTGGATGCGCTGCTGCGGGGCGTGGTGGCGTACAGCTCAGTGGGCTGAGGGTTCCGCCGCCCGGCTCTCTCGACTGAGGTGCCGTCCTGCCCGGGGTGGACGGTGGGGTCGGGGACGAGGAGTTGCTGGACTTCTGGCTGGAGCGGGTTGGCTTCGGCTGACCGGACCAGGACCGGGACCGGCCGGACCAGGACCGACCGGCCCCGACCGGCCGGACCAGGACAGGCCGGACCGCGAAAGTAATCCCGACCAATCCGCGAGCACGCCCGCACCGAATCCCACCGAGGGACGGTGCGGCCTGCCCGTACAACACCGTCCTCGTCGGCTGCACCAGGAGGGTGTGAAGTGATCGTGTCCGTGTCCCCACCGCCCCCGCGTACTGCCTTCGTCGACGCCCGGCGCTGGCCCGACGTCGCCACACTGCCCAAGGTCTCCGCGCTGCGGACCGCCGCCACCGAACGGACTGTGCGCCGCGCGCTCGGCAGGCTTCCGCTGCATGTGCGGCTGGGCGGCGGCCAACCGATCGGGCTGGGCGGGCCGTTGATGGAGGTGCGCGATCCACGGGCCTTCTTCCGTCGCATCGCCGCCGACGGTCTCGTCGGCTTCGGCGAGTCGTACATGGCGGGGGAGTGGGATGCCCGGGACCTCGTCGGCGTACTGACCGTTCTCACCGAGCAGTCCGGCAGGCGCGTACCGGTACCGCTTCAGCGGCTGCGCGGACCCTGGGCGCTGGGGAAAGCGGCCGCGCGCGGCGACGTCAGGCCCCACGACGACCTTCCCAACGAACTCTTCGAGCTGTTCCTCGACGACACGCTGTCGTACTCCTCCGCGCTCTTCCGTGGCTTTCCCGGCGAACAGCACCTCCTGGCCGCGGCCCAGCTCCGCAAGA
This sequence comes from Streptomyces sp. NPDC020681, assembly GCF_044334895.1. NCBI lineage: Bacteria > Bacillati > Actinomycetota > Actinomycetes > Kitasatosporales > Streptomycetaceae > Streptomyces > Streptomyces sp. NPDC020681. Next base: position 253,697 of record NZ_JBIRTX010000006.1, read on the forward strand.
TCGACCGGCTGCTGGACATGGCAGAGGTCACTTCCGGTACGCAGCTGCTGGAAATCGGCACCGGCTGGGGCGAGTTGGCGATCCGCGCCGCCCAGCGCGGCGCACGTGTCCTGACCGTCACGCGCTCGCGCGAACAGCAGGAGCTGGCGCGGCTGCGGGTCCGTGCGGCGGGTCTGGAGGACCGGGTCACCGTCCTGTTGCGCGACTACCGCAAGGTGCTCGGGCGCTTCGACGCGATCGTCAGCGTCGAGATGATCGAGGCCATGGGCGCGGAACAGTGGCCCGACTACTTCATGACGCTGGACCGGCTGCTCGCGCCCAGTGGACGCGTCGCGCTCCAGGCGGTCACCGTGCCGCACGACCGGCTGCTGGCCTCGCGGAACAATTTCACCTGGATCCAGAAGTACATCGTCCCGTGCGGGTTGTTGCCGTCGACCGAGGCCATCGAACAGATCGTCACCGGCTGCACCGGACTGCGCCGGGCCGGGCGGGACGGCTTCGGTGCGCACTACGCGGAGACGCTGCGGCTGTGGCGTGAGCGGTTCGCCGCACGCGCTGCTGAGGTCGAGGCACTCGGCTTCGACGGGACGTTCCGCCGGATGTGGACCTTCCACCTCAGCCACTTGGAGGCGGGCTTCCGCGCCGGCGCTCTCGATGTGCAGCAGCTGCTGCTGGTCAAGGACCAGGACCTCGGCACCGGTTGACCGTGAGCATGGCGGTCCCGCGGGCTCGCCGCCCGACCAGGCGGGCAGCTCGCGGGCTCAGCAGGAGGCCCGGTCCAGGCCACGGCCCAGTTCGAAGCGGGACTGCCCCGCCGCCGGATCCACCGGCGGATCCGGGTAGTCGAGCGCGGCCCGCTCCGGATCGCCGAGCTTCCACGGTTCGTGGATGTCCGGGCCGGCCAGCTCCGCGAGCTCCGGCACCCAGCGGCGTACATAGTCGCCGTGCGGGTCGAACCGCCGGGCCTGGGCGAACGGGTCGAGGCCGCCGTCCGGACGGGCGTCGGGTCCGGTGCCCGCCGCCCACTGCCAGTTGAGCTGGTTGCTTGCGATGTCTCCGTCGACCAGCAGCTCCAGGAAGTGACGTGCTCCCACGCGCCAGTCCACATACAGCGTCCTGGTGAGAAACCCGGCCGCCAGCAGGCGTCCCGTGCCCGGCATCCAGCCCTCGTACCGCAGTTGCCGCATCGCCGCGTCCACGATCGGGCAGCCGGTGCGGCCCTCCTTCCAGGCGGCGATCTCGCTCTCGTCGTTGCGCCAGTGGTCGCCGTGCGCGCGGTAGTCGGCGCGGGCCGCGTCGGGCCGGGCAGCGAGCACCTGCTGGTGGAAGTCCCGCAGGGCCAGCTGCCGTACGAACGCGGCCGCCCCTGGGCCGCCTTTGAGCCGTGCCCGCCGCACCACTTCGGCCGCCGAGAGCGTGCCGAAGTGCAGGTGCGGCGAGAGCCCTGAGGTGGCGTCGCCGGACAGATCGTCGCGCCGCATCTCGTACGCCTCGACGCCCGAGCCTTCATCGCCAAGCCAGGCACTGAGCCGCTGTCGGCCCTCGCGCTCACCGCCCTTGGCGACGCCCGGCGACACGTCGGCGACCGATGTACGGCGGGGGAGCGGATGTCCGGCAAGCTCGGGGACCCGAATCTCGCGCGGCGCGGTGACGGGGCCGCGCGGCCCGGCGGCCTCCCACTGGAGGAAGTACGGCGTGAACGCGGCGAAGTGATCGCCCTCGGCCGGCTTCATCTGACCCGGCGGCAGCGCGGTGTTCACTCCGTCGTGCACGACCAGGGCGCACCGGTACGCCTTGAGTGCCGTCCGCAGCTGCTCCTCTCTGCTCTTGGCGTACGCGCTGACCCCGGCGGCGACATGCACCTCACGGGCCCCCGTCTCCACGACGATCCGGCAGACCTGCTCGCTGACATCGCCGACCCGGACCACCAGCCTGCCTCCCCGCTCGCGCAGTCCGGCATCGAGCGAGGCCAGCGAATCGGCAAGGAAGGCACGGCGGTTGGGCACGTCGAAGCCCACCCGGTGCACACCCCGGTCCAGTACGAACAGCGGGACCACGGCGTCGGATCCACGCACCGCGGCGCGCAGCGCCGGCTGGTCGTGCACACGCAGATCGGAGGTGAAGAGCATTACGGCAACGCTCATACGCCGTCCTTCCTCAGACCGAGATCGAGCGGGATCAGGCGGAAAACGGAAGCGAACCTCAGGCGGGGAATCGCAGCAGGGCCACGGGATCTGTCGTCGGTTCGGCGGAACCGCCCGCCGGTTCGACGGTGATGCCCATGCCCGACGCGCTGTCCAGCGCTCCTTCCATCAGTACGGCGTTGTCGGTGGCGTTGGGGTCCATCAGTCCGGCGGGGCGCATCTTCCCGCCGTCCTCGTACCAGAGCTGGTAGACCTTGCCCGACGGAGGCTTGGCCAGACCGGATGCGAGGAAGGCCGCCTTGTTCCGGCTCTGCGAGACCACGACCGTGCCGTGCGCTCCGTCCTTCAGCTTCGACGTGGTCACCTGCGCGTCCGGCGCTGCGAGCACCGCGGCCAGCTCGGCGGTCTCCTGCTGCGAGCGCTGCGCCGACTGGCGGGCGTCCTCCGCCTCCTGGTGCTGCCAGACGGCCACTCCGCCGAAGGCCACGGCCGCGGCGACACAGGCCGCCAGGACGAAGCGCGACATCGAACGGCCGCGACGGCCCCGGGTGCCGCGCGTCCCCCGCCGCACCCGCGGCGGCTCCTGGCGCTCGGCCGAGACCCTGCGCATCACCTGCTGCTTGAGCGCGGGCGGCGGTGTCACGGCGGCCGCGAGGCCCAACTTGGCGACCGTGGCCGCCAGTTCGCGCACCTCCAGCGAGCAGGCCGGGCAGTCGTCCAGATGCCGTTCGAACTCGGCGCGCTCGTCGGACGCCAGCGCATGCAGCACATAGGCGCCGGTCAGCGTGTGCAGATCGGCGGTCGTCATGCGCTCACCCCCAGGCAGTCGCGCAGCCGGATGAGCCCGTCGCGCAATCGTGTCTTGACCGTGCCGAGGGGCACGGAGAGAAGTTCGGCCACTTCGCGGTAGGCCAGCCCCCGGTAGTACGCGAGAGTCACCGACTGCCGCTGAAGTTCGGTCAGGCCGCCGAGGCAGCGCCGTACCTGCTCGCGCTCGAGCCGGGCCTCGACCTGCTCCATGACCTCGTCGTAGGCCGGTGTACGGTCCAGCAGCGCCGCGCGCCGTTCACGGTCGGACGCTGCCTGCGCCGACCGGACCCGGTCCACGGCGCGCCGGTGGGCGAGCGTGAGTATCCAGGTCATGGCCGATCCGCGGGACGGCTGGAAGCGGGCCGCCGTGCGCCACACCTCGATCAGCACTTCCTGGGTCACCTCCTCCGACTGGGCCGGGTCCCTGAGTACCGCGCGCACCAGTCCGAGTACCGGCCCGCAAGCCGCGTCGTACACCCGTGAGAACGCGTCCTGGTCCCCGCGGGCCACCAGGCCGAGCAGCTCTTGCAGATCTGGTCTCGCCGAAGCGGGACCGCCGATGTGTACGGCGTCGTTCACGCGGCATTCCTCCACTGTGCGGGCATGACGTCCGGACAGATTCCACCAGGCATTCGGTGCTGCTGGGGCGGTGGATTGGTCCGGGTGCGCAGATGGTTGCACGCGTGTGGCGCGCGGCGTCCCACGGGTCACCTCCAGACCCACCGCCACACCCCAGGAATGCTGAGGACGAGGGACCGTCTTCCGGTCCGGCCCTAGGGCGCGACCGGCTGTGCGGCCCGGTCCTAGGGCGCGACCGGCTGTGCGGCCCGGTCGGTGACTCCGGCCGCCGGCCGGGCCTTCGCCGCGCGCAGGACGAGGAAGAGCGGGAAGGCGAACGGCGAGAACAGGATGGTGAACACCAGCAGCGGGCTCATCACCCACGGGCTGATCCCCAGCCGCCGCGCCTCCAGGAACATCCACTGGCCGAGCAGCAGATCCCAGGCGATGACCTGCGCCCAGATCGCCCCGGCGCCGTTTGCCAGCGCCGCCAGATCCCGGAACTTGTCGATGTCCGGGTTGCTGACCGCGGTCCAGAGCTCCGGGAAGACGGGCACTGCCATCGTGATGTAGACGACCAGGATCGGGACGACGGTCAGCGGCGACGAGGCGACCCTGGCGGTTGGCCGCCAGTTCGGAGCGAAGATCATCAGCGCCCAGATCGGGCTCGCCAGCAGGAAGGAGAGCTGGAAGAGGAAGCCGGTCATGCCATGAACTCCTTCGGAAGCCAGAAGGGATAGCGACGCTATCCGCTACCCGATAGCGGAACTATCCATCACCGGCAACGGCGTTGGCAAGGACGCCCGCATGAACGGCCGGTGCCTGCGGGGGAGTTGACGGCACGACAGAGCCCCCGGTCGCAGCACGCGGCCGAGGGCTCAGGTGATGTGTGTCAGGCGGCCTGTTCCTGCTCTCGCTCGACCTGCTCGTTCCACTCGCGCTTCGCCGCGCGCCACGCCTCGTCGCTCTGGCCGAGCCGCCAGTAGCCCGAGATCGACAGCTGCTCGCGCGGGATCTGCCGGTCCAGACGAAGATGGCGCCGGAGCTCCTTGATGAACGTCGCCTCACCGTGGACGAACGCGCAGACGTCGCCGTCGGGGAAGTCCAGCGAGGTCACCGCCGCGACCAGCGCCTCGCCCGCCGGGCGCGATCCGCGGTGCAGCCAGGTGATCTCGACCCCGTCGGGCGCGGCGACCTTCTGCTCCTCCTCCGGGCCCGCGACCTCGACAAAGGCATGGACGGTCGCGAGCGAGGGCATCCGCTCCATGGCCGCGGCGATCGCCGGCAGCGCACTCTCGTCGCCGGCCAGCAGATGCCAGTCCGCCGCCGGATCCGGCGCATAGCCGCCACCGGGACCGAGGAACCGCAGAGTGTCGCCCGCCTGGGCCCGCGCCGCCCAGGGCCCGGCCAGTCCCTCGTCGCCGTGGACCACGAAGTCGATCGTCACCTCGCGCCGGGCCTCGTCCCAACTCCGCACCGTGTACGTGCGGTTGGCGGGCCACTGGTCACGCGGGAACTCCTCGCGGATCCGGTCCATGTCGAACGGCTCCGGATAGCTCACACCCGCCGGCGGGAACAGCAGCTTGACGTAGTGGTCGGTGTAGCCGTCGAGGCCGAAGTCGGCAAGACCCTCGCCGCCCAGGACGAGACGCACCATGTGCGGGGTGAGCAGCTCGGTGTGCACCACCTGCGCCTCATGGACCTTCGGTGCCTTGCGGGCCGGTCGTTCTGCCACGGCGGTCTCCAGGAGTCGTGCTTGCTTAGGCTTGCCTAAGTTAACACCTCAGCCGTGAAGAGTGGACAGCAGACGCAGCAGAGCGCCGCCCAGACCCCATCTGGCGGCCAGTTCATTGAGCGTGTCCGGATCGAGCGGTTCGGTCGGCAGCGCAGGGTCGAAATCGGGCAGCGGCACGTCCGACGCCACCCGTACGACCTTCGGTGCGACCGCGACGTAGTCCCGAGCCTCGTCAAGACGCTTGCGCTGCGACGGCGTCAGCTTGGAGGTGCGGTCGTCCACGGCGGCCATGATCCCGGCCAGATCGCCATAGGCGTCCAGCAGCTTGGCCGCGGTCTTCTCGCCGATCCCGGGCACCCCCGGCAGCCCGTCGCTCGGGTCGCCGCGCAGCAGGGCCAGATCCACATAGCCCGGTCCGTCCACGCCGTACTTCTCGCGGAGCCAGGCCTCGTCCGTCGTCTGGAGCGTGCCGACTCCCTTCAGCGGATACAGCACCCGCCGCCCGCGTGCGTCGTCGACCAACTGGAAGAGATCACGGTCGCCGGTGATGATGTCGACCGGGCCGGTGGCGCGCCCGGTGAGCGTGCCGATGACATCGTCCGCCTCGTACCCGTCGGCGCCCACGCGCGCGATGCCGAGCGCGTCCAGCACCGCGGCGATCACCGGGACCTGGGGCGAGAGCGTGTCCGGGATCTCCTCCTCGTCGGGACCCAACTCGGTCTCCTCGGCGACACGATGCGCCTTGTACGAGGGGATCAGCTCGACGCGCCAGTGTGGCCGCCAGTCGTTGTCCCAGCAGGCCACGAGGTCGTCCGGATGGTGGTCCTGGACCAGCCGCGTGATGAAGTCGAGCAGCCCGCGCACGGCGTTGACCGGAGTGCCGTCGGGGGCCCGGACCGAGTCGGGCACGCCGAAATAGGCGCGGAAGTACAGGGAAGCGGTGTCGAGGAGCATCAGGCGTCGCGTCACAACCCCGATGATGCCGCACCCCACTGACAGCCACCCGCGGCGCAGAAGTACCAGAGCAAGCTGGAGGGGGCGTACAGCAGCTACGACATCGGATCCTGGTACGGCCCGACTTCGCTGGAGATAGCCGTCCCGTCGTATGTCCGCGGCGTTGACTCGCTCGAGGATCTCAAGGGCCGCGGTGGAGAGTTCAAGGGCCGCATCGTCGGCATCGAACCCGGCACCGAGACCATGAACATCCTCAAGAACAAGGTGCTGCCGGGTTACGGCATCGACAAGGAGTACAAGGTCGTCGACAGCTCCCCCCGGGCATGCTCGCGAGCTGAAGCGGGCGTACGCCAAGAAGGAGCCCGTCGCCGTCATGGTGACCGAGCAGCAGCTCGTCGGTCTCGAGGACGAGATCCAGAAGCGCGGCACGGGGCACGAGGAGGAGGCGGTGGAGGCCTGGATGAAGCAGAACCCGGGCATCGCCGACCGGATGGCGCCGCAGTAGCGGTTACGCAGCGGAGCGGGGTGGTTCTCGCCAGTGGCGAGAACCACCCCGTCCGGCATACGCCCGGGTCCGTCGGGAGAGGCCCGGGGTGGACCCGTGGACGAGAAACCGGAGCCAGAAGCTGCGTAAGGTGAGTTAGGACCAGGGAAGGGGAGCCCGGCTGATGGACGCAAAGGACGCCAAGGACCCGAAGGAGACCGAACGTCTTCGGGTGGGCGCCGCTGTGCGCAGGCGCCGCCGGGCGCTGGACCTCACCCTCGCGGCGGTCGCCGAGCGCAGTGGCCTGTCGGTGCCCTTCCTCAGCCAGGTCGAGAACGAACGCGCACGGCCGAGCATGCGCTCCCTCCAGCGCGTCGCCGACGCACTGGAGACCACCGCGACCCGGCTGCTCGCCGCCTCCGACGCGGCCCGCACCGTCGCCGTCGTACGCGCGGAGGACGAGGCGGAGCTGCCGCCCGGGCCCAGGAGCCGGCGGCTGGTGCGCGGACGGCATCAGCTGGAGGCCCTGGAATTCAGCGGCGAACACGACACCGACGGCGAGTTCCAGCACCGCAACGACGAGCTGATGTACGTCGCCGACGGCGCCGCCGAGGTGGAGGCCGAAGGGCGTGCGTACCGGCTGGCCCGCGGCGACACGCTCTTCCTGTCCGGCGGCGTACGGCACCGGTGGCGGGCCACCGCCCCCGAGACCCGGATCCTGGTCGTCACCGTCGCCGACCACATCGAGACGCCGGAACCGTAGGGGGTCGCTGTGCGGGTGGTCTCCCTCGTGCCGTCGCTGACCGAGGCGGTGGCCGTCAGCGCGCCCGGCCTGCTCGTCGGTGCCACCGACTGGTGCAGCCATCCCGCGGGACTCGACGTCGTACGCATCGGCGGCACCAAGAACCCGGACGTGGAGTGGGTGAAGCGGCTGCGTCCCGATCTGGTGATCGCGAACGAGGAGGAGAACCGGGAGCCGGACCTGGCCGAGCTGCGTGCAGCCGGAATCGAGGTCCTGGTGACGAAGGTTCGCGAGCTGGAAGGTGCCTTCCGCGAGCTGGAGCGGGTGCTGGTCGCCGCATGCGGGCTGAAGCGCCCGCGCTGGCTGGACGAGGCGGAAGAAGCCTGGTCCGCGGTCGAGCCGCTGGATCCGCCGCCGAACGCGACGCCGGATTCGCCGACCGGGGAGTGGCGGGCCGTTGTGCCGGTCTGGCGTCGGCCCTGGATGGTCCTCGGCCGTGACACGTTCGCCGGCGATCTGCTGGCCAGGCTCGGCGTCCGGAACGTCTACGCCGGGCACGCCGAGCGCTATCCGCGCGTGCCGCTGGACGAACTGAACGGCTGCGGCGCCCAGCTGGCGGTCCTGCCCGACGAGCCGTATCTCTTCTCGGCGGACGACGGACCCGAGTCCTTTCCCGGGCTGCCCGCCGCGCTGGTCAGCGGCCGCCATCTGACCTGGTACGGCCCCTCGTTGGTGGAGGCGCCCGCGGTTCTCAGCGCGGCGCTGCGACGTGCACATCGCCAGATGTAGCAACCCGACCCCGGGTGTGGTCGGCGTCGTGGGCCAAGAAGGTCGAACGTTCTCCTAGCTGGTCTTCGGCTCTCGAGCAGCAGGTTTATATGAGATGTTTGTGGAGAATGTCCCGTATGTTCCTCTCTCTAGGGGGGCGTTACGCTCGGCGTTCGGCGGTAGCTAGCAGTGAGGCCATGTGCCTGAAGGGCAGTTGCCCGCGAATGGCACGTCATTTCTCCTGCTGTCCGTCGTAACGGCGCATTTGCGCACGGAGAAGCGGATGGTTCAAACGCTTCCGTCCGGAGAATTGAAAAGCCATGTCCGCAGGTGACCGGGGGCACGCTTACGATTCGAGGCGGTTGGAGATCATCATGAAAAATGGCCAGGTGGCTCTCGCCTTGGCCGGCGGTTACATTCTCGGGCGCGCGCACAAAATGCGATGGGCGCTCGCTCTCGCCGGAGCTACGGCGGCGGGTAAGGGGCTGGGCGCCGGCCGGATCGCTGCGGGTGCCGCAAAGTCCCCAGAGTTGGCGCGGCTGACACAGGACCTGCGCGGCCAGTTGGCGACGGCGGGCAGGAAAGCGGCTGTGGCCACGGCGAGCAACCGCATCGACTCGCTGAGCGACAGACTGCAGTCGCGTGCCGAATCACTGCGCACCAAGCCTGGCGCCGAGGAGCCGGAAGAGCCGGAGGACGAGGCTGGTGCGGAGGAGCCGGAAGAGCCCGAGGACGAGGCAGACGCCGACGAGCCGGACGCATACGAAGAATCCGACGACGAAGAAGCCGACGACGAAGAACCTGACGACGAAGAGTCCGAGAAGAGCGAGAAGAAGCAGGCAACTGCAAAGAAGCGGGCTCCGGCTAGGAAGACTTCCAGCCGTCAGCCGCAAAAGAAGGCCGCCGGCCGGTCCACGCGGCGGAATGGAGGACGATGACCTATGGCTGAGCGATCAGGCGAAAAGCGGCAGGGAGCGCGCGGAACCTTGATGGAAGAACTCCCCACCGAGCGGTTGGTTCAGGAGGCCGAAAACCTCATTGCGGCGATGGGTGAGCGGGCTATCTCCACGCTTACGGGAAAGGCGAGCAGCGGCATCAGCCGCCTGAAGAATGTCGGTGGGGACAATGGGGGCCTCGGAGTCAAGGAAGCCGTAGCCGCGGGAGGCCGGAACCTGGTGAAACACGCCTCACCGCTCAAGATGGCCGAATCCGGACTCTCCGCGGCGAAGGACAAGGTCAAAGAAGCGATACCCGGGGTCGGGGGCGGCGGCGGGAAGGGTCATGACACGAAGGTCGTCAATATCGTCGAGGAAATCGATGTGGGTGTCCCTGTGTCCGTCGCCTACAACCAGTGGACGCAGTTCGAGGACTTTCCGAGCTTCATGAAGAAGGTTGAGAGCGTCGAGCAGGAGTCCGAGACCGAACTCGCGTGGAAGGCTCAGATCTTCCTCTCGCACCGCGAATGGACTGCGACGGTCGTCGAGCAGGTTCCCGACGAGAAGATCGTCTGGCACTCCAAGGGCGAGAAGGGCCATGTGGACGGGGCGGTGACCTTCCACGAGGTCGCGCCGAACCTCACCAGGATCCTGCTGGTCCTGCAGTACCACCCGCAGGGCGTGTTCGAGGGCACCGGCAACCTCTTCCGGGCGCAGGGACGCCGGGCCCGGCTGGAGCTCAAGCACTTCCGCCGCCACGTCATGACGCAGACGCTGCTCAACCCTGAGGAAGTCCACGGATGGCGGGGCGAGGTCCGCGACGGCGAGGTCGTCCGCAGCGACGAGGAGGTACGTGAGGAGGAGGCCGGCGAGGGCGAGGCCCAGGAGCCGGAGGAGGACGAGTACGAAGACCAGGGCGAGTACGAGGATCAGGACGAAGGCGAGTACGAAGACGAGGACGAGGACGTAGAGGGCGAGGACGTAGAGCGCGACGAGGAGGAGGACCAGGAGCCCGAGGAAGCGCCTGAAGAGAAGCCGAAACCAGCCCGACGACGCTCCAGGGCAAGGGCGCGGTGACGTGATGACCGTAGCCAGTCACGGCAGCCGTTACCTGGACCGGCCTTCCTCCAGCGGGCTGGTCGACGTGGTCGACCTGATCCTGGACAAGGGATTGGTCATCGACATCTATGTCCGTGTCTCTCTCGTGGGCATCGAACTGCTCACCATTGACGCACGCATAGTCATCGCGAGCGTCGACACCTACCTCCGGTTCGCGGAGGCCGTGAATCGCCTCGACCTCGCACGCAGCGGAACAGAGACCCACGGCCTGCCGGGCGTCATGGACGAGATCCAGGAAGGCGGCGCGAAGCACAAGACCCGGGGAGCCCTTGAGGGAGTCAAGGACAAGGTGAGTGATGTCATCGGCGGCGACGAGGAGGACGAGGAGGAGCGACAGCCCAAGGAGCGGCCCCGCCGCAGGTCTCGGCCGGAGGGCCGGAAGGAGCGGGAGCGGTGACCGCGCGGGCGGCGGCGAAGGCTCCACGGCTCGAGGGCGCCTGCTACGTGTACGGCGTGGTGCCTGAGTCGGCGGAGGAGGCAACAGCCTTGGAGGTGCCAGGGGTCGGTGATTCGGCGGCACGGGCCACGTTCGTACGCCACCGTGGGATCGCGGCCGTCGTCAGCGAGGTTCCCGCCGACAGGCCACTGGGCACACCGGAAGATCTTCACGCCCACGCCCGCGTGCTGGACACCCTGGCCGCGGAACCCACCTCGGTCGTTCCCTTCCGCTTCGGCACCGTGCTGCCCGACGTACAAACGGTGACCGAGGAACTGCTGGAAGCAGGCCGTGACGACTTCGTCGAAGCCCTCAACCGGCTGCACGGCCATGCGCAGTTCACGCTCAGGGCCCGGTACGTCCAGGACGCCGTGCTGAGCGAAGTGCTGAACGAGAATCCGGCGCTCGCCCGATTTCGGGAGGAACTGGCCACGCTGAGCGAGGAAGTGAGCTACTACCAGCGCATCGAGTTCGGCAGAGCTGTCGCCGAAGCCGTCGCCGCCAAGCGCCAGACGGATACGGCCGAGATCCAGCGCCGTCTCTCGCCCCTCGCCGTCTTCACGACGACTGCCGAACCGGCCGTCGGCGAGGGCGTCGTGAATGCCTCATTCCTCGTCCGCGGAGAACAGTGGACCGCGTTCGACCAGGCAGCCGAGGAGTTGGCCCGCCACTGGCACGGCCGAATCCGGTTGCGTCTGCTCGGGCCGCTCGCGCCCTACGACTTCGTGGATGAGGCCATGAGCGAGGTCACGGAAGGTCACTAGCCATGGGACTGTTCAGCGGACTGTTCACCTTGCCGCTCGCGCCGGTCCGCGGAGTGACGTGGATCGCCGAGCAGGTCGAAGAGGTGGCACAGCGGGAACTCAGTGACCCGGATGTCATCCGCCAGCGCCTCGAGGAGGTGGAGATCGCGCGTGACACCGGGCAGATCACCGAGGAGGAGGCAGCCGAGCAGCAGGAATTGCTGGTCCGCCGTCTTATGGCCACCCGGCCGCCAGACGGCGGCATGGAGGTGTGATCAGTGTCCGGAGCCAAGGACGACGCGCCGGAGCCGCGGCGGCGTGCCAGGCCGAACCGCGAGTCGCAGGACACCCGTTCGCCGGAGCGCGGCAGGACGGCAGCCTCGGAGCGTAGTCCGAAGTCCCGGGCGAAGTCCTCATCTGAGGGCGGGCTCAGTGGCCGTAGGGCCGCTGTGAAAGCGGCAGAGCACGTCCGCGATCTTTCCGGCAAGGAGCCGGAGGCCGTGACCTCCCTGGAGAGTACGGACCAGGGCTGGCGGGTCGGCATCGAAGTCCTGGAGGCACAGCGGATACCCGACTCCACCGACATCCTTGCCATCTATCTCGTCGAGGTCGACGACGAGGGACAGCTGGTCTCCTACCGCCGTGAGCGGCGCCACTACCGGGGCAGGGCAGAGGAGAGTCACACATGAGCCAGAGTTCGGGGTGGAGTGGCGTGAGCCGGCGAGGAGACCCCTCGCTTGTGCCTTCACGCCCAGAGCCGGCCAATCTGGCGGACATCCTGGAGCGCGTCCTCGACAAGGGGATCGTCATCGCCGGTGACATCCGGATCGACCTCCTGGACATCGAGCTGCTCACCATCAAGATCCGTCTGCTGGTGGCGTCCGTCGACCGGGCCCGCGAAATGGGCATCGACTGGTGGGAACACGACCCCACCCTCTCGTCAGGGAAACGCGACGTCGTTGAGGAGAATCGCCGCCTGCGCCGCCGGATCGGCGAACTGGAGGCGGGCGGTGACGCCTCGCGGACTGACGGGACTGACAGGACTGACAGGACACACAGGACTGGCAGGACTGCGAGGGCTGACGAGACCGACCGGTCCGAGCAGGAGGAAGTGGACGAGGAGAAGCCGTGACCGAGTCCCTTGTCACCTGGCTCTACGCCGTGGCTCTCGGCGCCGGGCAGGACCCTGACTCCGTCACCGGCACCGGGATGACCGGTGTGGCCGGCGAGAAGGTGCATGTCGTCGAGGAAGCCGCTCTCATCGGCATCGTCGGATCGGTGCCGGCAAAGGACTTCGGGGAACAGGCGCTGAGTGACCACCTCCAGGACCTGGACTGGCTTGAAGAAGCCGTCCGGGCTCACCACGTCGTGATCTGCGCAGTGGGGCGCACCAGGAACGTCGTCCCTCTGCGCTTCGCGACGATCTACCACGACGACGACCGGGTCCGCGCCCTCCTGACCGAGCGGCGGACGGATTTCGTTTCGGCGCTCGACCGGGTGGCGGGACGGACTGAGTGGGGAGTCAAGGCGTACGCCGACGAGCGGACATCTGAGCACCGCAACACATCGGAGGAACGGTCCGACGAGACTGACCGCCCTGGCACTGCCTACCTCCTGCGCCGCCGGGCGCAGCGGCAGGGGGAGGAGACCGCGCACCAGGAAGCGGAGGCTCGCGCGGTACAGATCCACGAGGCCCTCGAAGAGTTCGCGGTGGAGTCGGCACACCATCGCCCCCAGGACCCCCGCCTGGCCCGCTACGAGGGCCTGATGATCCTGAACAGTTCGTATCTCGTGCCGGACATCCGTACACAGGCGTTCGCCGCCGCCGTGGAAACGCTCCGTCGGCGCTTCCCCGGCGTCCTGATCGAACTCGTCGGACCCTGGCCTCCGTACACCTTCTCCGGTGACGACGTCACGCAGGAGAGGAGTTGACCACCGTGTCCTACAACCAGCTGTCACCACCGGGGGAGCACGGCTCCCGCGCACCGTATGCGTTCGAGGGACGGCAAATAGCGCTGGTCGACCTGCTCGACCGGGTGCTGGCCGGGGGTGTGGTCATCACGGGGGAGGTCACCCTGTGTATTGCGGACATCGACCTCGTCCGCATCTCGCTGCGGGCACTGATCGCCTCCATACGCCCCGGCATGGAGGTCGCCGGGGCCGGCGTGGCCGAGGCAAAGGCTTTGGAGCCGCCGCGATGACCCATCGACACAGGGAAGATCGTGGGCGCGGCTCCCCGCGGAACGCGCGTCCCTTCCCCGAACGCATGGACGTGGATCCCGAGTCGGTCGAGCGTGGCCTCGCCGGTCTGGTGTTGACCATCGTGGAACTGCTCCGCCAGTTGATGGAGCGGCAGGCACTGCGCCGGATCGAGGACGGTGGCCTGAGCGACGAGCAGATCGAGTCGCTCGGCCTCACTTTGATGGCCCTTGAGGACCGGGTGGAAGAACTGCGTGAACACTTCGGCCTGTCACCGGACGACCTGAACATCGACCTCGGTCCGCTCGGCCCGTTGCTCCCCCGGAGTCAGTGAGAACTCAGTCTCTGTGGCGGCGCTGCGAGCAGCGCTCCACTAGCGAGGCCGCGCAGCGTACGGACTCCTGTCACCGCCCACGCGGTGACCAGCAGCACGAACAGAGCGACCGCCAGCCATTCGAGGGCCCGCAGGCCGGTGTGCTGGGCCAGTCCCGCCGCGCCGGTCACACAGGTGCCGACCGGGAAGGTGAAGGCCCACCAGCTCATCGTGAACGGCATGCCGCGGCGCGCGGCCCGCACCACCATCGCCGCGGAGAACACCAGCCACATCAGCGCGAAGCCCATCACCGGGACGCCGTAGATCACGGCGAACGCGCTGAATCCATTGGCGTACGACGCCTGGATCGCGCCCGGCGCGACATCCGCCAGCTTGTTCACGGCGGTCGTCGACTGGCCGAGCGGGCCGAGCACAAGGAAGAGCGTCGGGGTGAGCGCGAGCGGCAGCGGGCCGTGATGGACCAGCCGCGCGAAGACCATCGGCAGGATCACGAGCGTGGCCATCAGGCTGATCCCGAACATCGCGTAGCTCGCCAGCAGCATCGCCTCGCGCCACTGGCCGGGCGGCAGATGGGGCACGAGTAGCGGGCCGAGGGCGGCGGAGACCATCGGCGGGACCACCGGGAGGAGCCAGACCGGGGACGCGGTGCCGGGCGCGACCCGGTGGCGTACGACCATCAGATACGGCACGACGACGGCGGCTACGAGGCCTATGAGCGTGCCGGCCGCATAGAGCACGGACGCGGTCGCCACGGCCGCGGTCTCGCCGATCACGTCCTGGCCGACCGAGATGGTGCCGATGCCGACGGCCAGCAACGCCATGGAGAGGCAGCCGTAGAACGGTGCGACCCCCGGGTCCAGGAGATGGGCGCGGGCTTGGTCGCGGTGGTGGATCCAGTGCGCGCCACGGGCGGTCAGGACGACGGCCAGCATCGCGGCGGACAGGGCCCAGACGGCGACGCAGGCGGTACGCAGGCCGGGGACGTCGTAGGGGAGGGAGACACCGGCGTTGGCGACGATCGCGGTGCCCATGACGGTCGCGTACCAGTTGGGGCCGAAATGGCGCAGGGCGGGCAGCCGTACGGTCGTGAGAGCGGACGCGGAGTTGGTGGTCCGCTTGCGGGGCTGTACGGCGATGGCCATGCCTCCACTGTCATGCCGCCTGCGGTGTCCCACCAGGGATGTCTCTCCTATGGCCCCATAAGCTGGCTTTATGAGCGACGGAGAGCATGAGCGTGTGCCGCTGGCGAGGCGGGTGCCCGACCTGGGCGCGCTGGAGCTACTGCTCGCCGTGGCCCGGCACGGCAGCCTGGGCCGTGCGGCGCGCGAGGTCGGCATCACTCAGCCGGCGGCGAGCAGCCGGATCCGCTCGATGGAGCGGCAACTCGGCGTCGCGCTGGTCGACCGGTCACCGCGCGGGTCCCGGCTGACGGACGCGGGAGCGCTGGTCACGGACTGGGCGCGGCGCGTGGTGGAGGCGGCGGAGGCGTTCGACGCGGGCGCACAGGCGCTGCGGGGCCGCCGGGACTCGCGGCTGCGGGTGGCCGCCTCGATGACCATCGCGGAGTATCTGCTGCCGGGCTGGCTGATCGCGCTCCGCGCGGAACGACCCGGCACGGCGGTCTCGCTGCTGGCCGGCAACTCGGCGATGGTGGCCCGGCGGCTCCTCGCGGGCGAGGCGGACCTGGGCTTCGTGGAGGGCCTGGCGGTTCCGGAGGGCCTCGACGGCACGGTCATCGCCCGGGACCGACTGGTGGTGGTCACGGCGCCGACCCACCCCTGGGCCCGTCGCCGAAAGCCCCTGCCGCCCTCGGAACTGGCGTCCACCCCGCTGATCCTGCGCGAACGCGGCTCCGGCACCCGCCAGGTCCTCGACTCGGCGCTGTCCGCCCACGGAGGCCTGGCCGAACCCCTGCTGGAACTCGCCTCCACGACGGCGGTCAAGGCCTCGGCGGTGAGCGGCGCGGGCCCGGCGGTGCTGAGCGAACTCGCCCTGGCCGAGGAACTGGGCGCGCGCCGTCTGACGGAGATCCCGGTGGAGGGCGTGGACATGGCGCGTGCGCTCCGCGCGGTCTGGCCGACGTCCCACCGTCCGACGGGCCCGGCGAGGGACTTGCTGGCGCTGACGCGGGGCGCGGTCTGAGACGTTGGTAGCGGTCCGAGACTCCGGTGCGGTCTGAGACGTCGGGTGCGGTTTGAGACTCCGGCGCGGGGGACTGTCAGGAGCCCGACGCCTCGACCAGTGCCGTCATGACCCGGACATCCGTGCCCATCTCCGGGTGCCACTGCACTCCCAGCACCCACCCCGCATCCCCCGGCAGCTCGACCGCCTCCACCGTCCCGTCCTCCGCGTGGGCGCTCGGCGCGAGGGACGGGGCCAGGCGGTCCACCGCCTGGTGGTGGTAGGTCGGGACCTGCGTCGACTCCGGGACGATCGAGGCGTAGAGCGTGCCCGGCACGGGCTTCACCGCGTGGGTGCCGAACACGCCCACCTCCTCGACATGACCGTCCAGGTGCTGCACCAGCGTCCCGCCCAGCGCGACGTTCAGCAGCTGCATGCCCCGGCAGATCCCGAGCAGCGGTGTCCCGGCCGCCAACGCCGCACGGATCAGCGCGAGTTCCCAGGCGTCCCGCGCCCGGGCCGGCGGGCCCGTACGAGGGTGCGGATCCGCGTCGTACCGTACGGGCTCGACATCCGGGCCGCCCGCGATGACCAGGCCGTCGAGGCGGGAGACGGCCGCCTCAGCCGCGGACTGGTCGTCCGGCGGGAGCATCGCGGCCAGGCCGCCCGCGGCCTGGACCAGGCGGGGATAGCCCGCGGGCAGCAGCGCCGCGGGCATCTCCCAGACGCCCCACTTCGCCGGGTCCAGATACGTCGTGACGCCGATGAGCGGCTTGGACACCATGACTCCGTTCAGCCCCTTTCAGCCCGTTCTCGCGAGTGCGATCCGTTCAGTTCCGTTCGAGTTCCGCCTCGGCCGCCGCCAGCGCCGCGAACTCCTCCTCCGGCGCCCGTGCCACCAGATGATGGCGACTGTAGAACGCGAAGTAGGCGAGTGCGACGGCATAGACGCCCAGCGCGATGAACGCCGCGTCCTTGTCCACCAGGAACGTCGCCACCAGCGCCGACAGCGCGAGCACAAAGGCGACGGACGAGGTGAGCGTGCCGCCCGGCGTGCGGTACGGGCGCGGGAGATCCGGCTCCCGGCGGCGCAGCACGATGTGCGAGAGCGCCATCAGGGCGTAGCTGATCGTCGCGCCGAAGACCGCGATGTTCAGCATCCGAGCGCCGTTCCCGGTCGCAGCCGCCAGCGCGAAGCCGATCGCGCCCGGGATCAGCAGCCCGAGATACGGCGACTTGCGGCGGCTGGTCAGCGACAGGAAGCGCGGGAGATAGCCGGCCCGGGAGAGCGCGAAGAGCTGGCGGGAGCCCGCGTAGATCAGCGAGAAGAACGACGCGACGAGGCCGGCCAGGCCCGCGTAGTTGACGAAGCGGCTGAGTGCCGTCGGGTCGCCGGTCCCCTGGAGGGCGACCACCAGCGGGTTTCCGGCCTCCTGGATGGCGTTGGCGCCGCGGGCGCCCGTCGCGGCGAAGAACGTGAGCACGGCGAGCAGCACCAGGATGCCCATGGAGATGGCGAGCGCTCGTGGCATCGAGCGCACCGGGTCCTTCGCCTCCTCCGCCGCCAGCGGCACGCCCTCGACGCCGAGGAAGAACCACATGCCGAACGGGAAGGCGGCCCAGATCCCCAGCAGCCCGAACGGCAGCCAGGAGTTCGCGCCGAAGGCCTCCTTGTCGACCGGGATGTCGTCGAGCCCGCCCGCCGAGAAGTCGGTGAACGCGCCCAGCGCGAAGATCAGCAGCGCGGCGACGGCGATCGCGGTCACGACCAGGCTGAACCGCAGCGCCTCGCCGACGCCCCACAGGTGGATTCCTATGAAGATCGCGAAGCAGGCGAGATAGACCGGCCAGCCGGACTCCAGGCCGAAGAGCCCGAGCGACTCGACGTAGTCGCCGATGAAGATGGAGATCGCGGCGGGCGCGAGGATGTACTCGATGAGGATCGCCGTACCGGTGAGGAAGCCGCCCCAGGTGCCGAGCGCTCGGCGGGCGAATCCGTAGCCGCCGCCCGCCGTCGGCAGGATCGCCGACAGTTCGGCGAGCGCGAAGACGAGACAGGCGTACATGACGCCCATCAGCAGGGTGGCGATCGCGAGACCGCCGAAGCCGCCCTCGGCCAGGCCGATGTTCCAGCCGGAGAAGTCTCCGGAGACGACATAGGCGACGCCGAGCCCGGTGAGCAGCAGCCAGCCGGCGCTGCCGCGGCGCAGGGCGCGCCGCTTCAGGTAGTCGTCGTCGGCTGGGGACGATGTGCGCGTGGTGGTGCCTTCGGCCATGGGACGCTCCTGGCAGTCAAAGGTTTGTGCGGACACCTTTGCGGCAGCCATCGCCCATGCGCAAGACCCGTGCGTAAAGGTGAGGTTACGGATCGGCCTACGCGCCCTGTCGGGGCAGCGCCCTCAGAGGAGCGCGTCCCGAACCAAAGCGCCCCCGACCTGGACCGCATCCCGGACCAAAGCCCGTCCCAAACCGAAGCCCGTCCCGAACCCAAGCCCGTCCCGAACCAAGGCCTGTCCCGGGCCGGGCCGCGTCCCGTCAGGACAAGAAGCCGCGCAGCAGCGCCGCCGTGCCCTCGCAGTGCTCCCGCATCACCTCGCGGGCCGCGTCCGCGTCCCCCTCCAGCACCGCTTCGACCAGCGCGGTGTGCTGGTGCTGCGAGTGCTCCAGATTCCGTACCAGCAGCGGAATGCAGTCCAGCAGATCGTTGAGCGTCGCCCGGACCGCCGCGTACCGCGCGGTCAGCGTCGGCGACCCGGACAGCTCGGCGAGCGTGAGATGCAGCAGCGTGTCCGCGCGCCGGTAGTCGGCGAGCGGTGCGTCATGGGTCGCCGCGAGCGCCGTACGCAGCCGTTCGGCGCCCTCGTCGGTGAGGCCGTGCGCGGCGCACAGTCCCGCGGCCCCCACCTCCAGCACCTCGCGGAACCGCAGCGTGTCCTCGACGTCCACCTCGGCCACGCGCCGCCGCAGCTCGTCCTCGCCGTGCGCGTCGGGCCGGCTGAGCACGAACGTCCCGCCGTACCGGCCGCGCCTGGACTCAACCAGGCCCTGGTCGGCGAGGACCTTCAGCACCTCGCGCAGGGTGACCCGGCTGATCCCCATCCGCTCCGCGAGCTCACGCTCGGCGGGCAGCCGCTCTCCGCCGGAGACCAGTCCGAGGCGCATCAGCTGGAGAATCTGCTCCAGCGCCTCCTCGAATCCGTTGCCCGCGCGTACCGGCCGCAGCACGGGGGTCAGCCGGTCGGCCGCATCGTTTGTCGTCACCACGTCGCCGTTTCCTCTTCCCAAGCAAAGGTCTTCAGCAATACCTTATGGCTTCCGGCTGACCCAAGGAGGCGTAATCCCGTGGCAGACCGCAAACCCCCGCTCGGGGTCGAGGAGCTCCGCGTCCTCGTAGCGAGCGGTGAGATCGACACAGTGGTCCTGGCCTTCCCCGACATGCAGGGACGGCTCCAGGGCAAGCGGTTCGCCGCACCCTTCTTCCTGGACGAGGTCCTTCAGCACGGCACCGAGGGCTGCAACTACCTTCTCGCCGTCGACACCGAGATGAACACCGTCGACGGCTACGAGATGTCCTCCTGGGAGCGGGGCTACGGCGACTTCGCGATGCACCCCGACCTCGCCACCCTGCGCCGCGTCCCCTGGAACGAGGGCACCGCGCTGCTCGTCGCCGACCTCGCGTGGAACGACGGCGGGCCCGTCGTCGCCGCCCCGCGCCAGGTGCTGCGCCGCCAGCTCGAGCGCCTCGCCGAGCACGGATTCTCCGCGCAGGTCGGCACCGAGCTCGAGTTCATCGTCTTCAAGGACACCTATGAGCAGGCCTGGGACCGCAACTACCGCGATCTCACACCTGCCAACCAGTACAACATCGACTACTCCGTTCTCGGCACCGGCCGTATCGAGCCCCTGCTGCGCCGCATCCGCAACGAGATGGCGGCGGCCGGACTGATCGTGGAGTCCGCCAAGGGCGAGTGCAACCCCGGCCAGCACGAAATCGCCTTCAAGTACGACGAGGCCCTGGTCACCTGCGACCAGCACGCCATCTACAAGACCGGCGCCAAGGAGATCGCGGCCCAGGAGGGCGTCTCGCTCACCTTCATGGCCAAGTACAACGAGCGCGAGGGCAACTCCTGCCACATCCATCTCTCGCTCGCCGACGCCGACGGCCGCAATGTGATGGCCGGCGACGGGCCGGGCGGCATGTCGCCGGTCATGCGGCACTTCCTTGCGGGCCAGCTCGCCGCGCTGCGCGACTTCTCCCTGCTGTACGCGCCCAACATCAACTCGTACAAGCGCTTCCAGCCCGGATCCTTCGCGCCGACCGCCGTCGCCTGGGGCTACGACAACCGCACCTGTGCGCTGCGCGTCGTCGGCCACGGCCGCTCGATGCGCTTCGAGAACCGGCTGCCGGGCGGCGACGTCAATCCGCATCTGGCCGTCGCCGGACTGGTCGCGGCCGGTCTGTACGGCATCGAGCAGAAACTGGAGCTGCCCGAGGAGTGCGCCGGAAACGCGTACACCGCCGGATACGCCCAGGTCCCGACCACGCTGCGGGAAGCCGCCGAGCTCTGGGAGAACAGTCCCATCGCCAAGGCCGCGTTCGGCGACGAAGTCGTGGCGCACTACCGCAACATGGCGCGGGTCGAGCTCGACGCGTTCGACGCCGCGGTGACCGACTGGGAGCTCCGCCGCTCCTTCGAACGTCTGTGAGGAACCACGTGCTCCAGGTACTGAACCCGGCGACCGAGGAAGTCGTCGCGACCGTCCACGCCACGACGGCCGCCGAGGTCGGCGCCGCCGTCGCGCGGGCCGCGAAGGCCCAGCAGGGCTGGGCCGCCGCCGCACCCGCCGACCGGGCCAGGCTGCTGCGCCGCTTCGCCGCCGTCGTCGACGAACACCTCGAAGAACTGGCTCAGTTGGAGGTACGGGAGGCCGGACACACCATCGGCAACGCCCGCTGGGAGGCGGGCAACGTCCGCGATCTCCTCGACTTCTCGGCCGGTGGAGTGGAGCGCCTCAGCGGCCGGCAGATCCCGGTCGCCGGCGGCCTCGACATCACCATCCTCGAACCGCTCGGCGTCATCGGCGTGATCGCACCGTGGAACTTCCCGATGCCGATCGCAGCCTGGGGCACGGCACCGGCGCTCGCCGCCGGAAACGCCGTGCTCCTCAAACCGGCCGAGACCACGCCGCTGACCGCACTGCGCCTCGCCGAACTCGCTCTGAAGGCGGGCCTGCCCGAGCATCTCTTCCAGGTGCTCCCGGGGGCCGGGGACGAAGCGGGCAACGCGCTGGTCGAGCACCCGGGCGTGGCGAAGATCGTGTTCACCGGCTCCACGCGGGTCGGCAAGAGCATCATGGCGAAGTGCGCCGAGAGCGTGAAGCGTGTGACGCTCGAACTCGGCGGCAAGAGCCCCAACATCGTCTTCGCCGACTCCGACCTCGAAGCCGCGGTCGCCGCCACACCCATGTCCTTCCTGGACAACAGCGGACAGGACTGCTGCGCGCGCACCCGGATCCTGGTGCAGCGGAGCGTGTACGACCGGTTCCTCGAGCTGCTCGCACCGGCCGTCGAGTCGATCGTGGTCGGCGACCCGGCCGACGAGAAGACCCAGATGGGGCCGCTCATCTCCAAGTCCCAGCTGGACCGGGTGCGTTCGTACGTGCCCGACGAACTGCCCGGCATCCGTGGCACCGCCCCGGAAGGCCCCGGCTTCTGGTTCCCGCCGACCGTCCTCACCGATATCGCGCCGGACGCGCCGGCCGCGTGCGAGGAGGTCTTCGGACCGGTCGCCGCGGTCCTGCCGTTCGACGACGAGGCCGACGCGATCCGGCTCGCCAACGCCACCGAGTACGGACTCTCCGGCTCCATCTGGACCGGTGACGTCGGCCGCGCCATCCGCGTCTCGCGCGCCGTCGCCGCAGGCAATCTGTCGGTCAACTCCCATTCCAGCGTCCGCTACTGGACGCCGTTCGGCGGCTACAAGCAGTCCGGCCTCGGCCGCGAGCTGGGCCCCGACGCCCTCGCCGCTTTCACCGAAACCAAGAACGTCTTCATCAGCACGGAGGCCTGAACCACCATGACCGAATCCCCTGTATGCCGCCGTCTGGTCGGCCGTACCGCCGTCATCACGGGCGCCGGCAGCGGCATCGGCCTCGCCACCGCGCGCCGCCTCGCCTCCGAAGGCGCGAACGTCGTCTGCGGCGACATCGACGAGAGTGCGGGCAAGGCGGCGGCCGAAGAGGTCGGCGGCACGTTCGTACGTGTCGACGTCACCGACCCCGAGCAGGTCGACGCCCTCTTCAAGACGGCGTACGACACCTATGGCAGCGTCGACATCGCCTTCAACAACGCGGGCATTTCGCCGCCCGACGACGACTCGATCCTCACCACGGGACTGGAGGCCTGGAAGCGGGTCCAGGACGTCAACCTCACCTCGGTCTACCTCTGCTGCAAGGCTGCCATCCCCTACATGCAGCGCCAGGGCCGCGGCTCCATCATCAACACCGCCTCGTTCGTGGCGATCATGGGCGCGGCGACCTCGCAGATCTCGTACACCGCGTCCAAGGGCGGTGTGCTGGCCATGTCGCGCGAGCTCGGCGTGCAGTTCGCGCGCGAGGGGATCCGGGTGAACGCGCTCTGCCCGGGACCGGTCAACACCCCGCTCCTGCAGGAGCTGTTCGCCAAGGACCCGGAGCGGGCCGCGCGCCGTCTTGTGCACATCCCGGCGGGCCGGTTCGCGGAGGCGGACGAGATCGCCGCGGCCGTGGCCTTCCTCGCCAGCGACGACTCGTCCTTCATCAACGCGACGGACTTCCTTGTCGACGGCGGAATCGCGGGCGCGTACGTCACACCGCTGTAGCCGCTGTGGAAGGTGCTCATCCGACCCCCATAGGGTGGCCGGATGAGCATGACGACCCCTGCGGGCTGGTACCCGGACTCGAACATGCCCGGCACGGAACGCTGGTGGGACGGCAACGCCTGGACCGCGCACACCCGCCAGGTCCAGGCGCATGTCCCTGTGCAGCCGCCGGTCGCCGGGTTCGGCGCGCCGACCGTGCCGATGCATCAGGCGTCCTCGGGCAGCGGCAGCTCGGGCAGCGGCGGCCGCTCGGGCAGTGGTGGCGGTCGCGGCCGGATCATCGCGCTCGCCGCCGCCGGTGTCGTACTCGTCGCCGCGGTCGCCGCCGGCGCGGTGCTGCTGGGCAACGACGACTCAGGGACAGAGTCCACGCCGAGCACCTCGCCGACCGCCGTGACTTCCGGCGGAGCGAAGAACAGCCAGACGCCCACGCCGTCCCCGACGCCGTCTCCGACAAACACCTCCGGACTGCTGACGGACCAGCTCAACGGCATCACCATGTCGATGCCCAAGGGCTGGGTGATGTCCGAAAGTTCGCTCGACGAGGGCACGACGATGTACACGGACGAGACGTACGAGTGCCCCGGCGGCGGCTCCTCGCTCTGCCGCCGTGGTCGTGTCTCGTCCATCACCGCCACCAGGAACGACAAGACCTCGCCCGCCGCGCTCGCCCTGGCGGACATCAAGACGGCGGCGGACAAGGCGTACGACGAGGACTACCTCGGCACCCGCATCTACGGCGGCATCACGTCCCATGCCGTTCTGAAGTCGCAGTCCGTGGCGGTCGCGGGCCGCGCTGGACATCTGGTGCGCTGGAAGGTCACCACCGGGTCCGGGCCCGGCGGATACGTCCAGTCGCTGGTGTTCCCGTCGAGCGTCGGCACCGAGGCGATGGTGATCGTCCGGTTCGCCTTCGACGCGAGCCCGGACGCGCCGAAGCTCGCCGAGATGGACAGGATCGCGGCGAGCATCCGGCCGATCGGCGACGCGACGAGTGGCGGCGTCGGCAGCAGCATCGGCCCCGGCTGAGGATCCGCCCCCAACTACTCCTGCGCGAGCGCCCGGTAGAGCGAGGCGACGGAGGGGTGCTGCCCGGCGTTCCTGCCGGTCCTGATGGTCAGGCGACCGGCGATCTCGGGCACCGGCAAGCCCTGGTCCCGCAGCGCGCGGGCCCGGGCCAGCATCTCGTCGTCGATCACCTTGGGCCGCCCGCCGCCGCGGGGCACCCGCTCCGGTTCCTGGCGCTCCGGCTCGCGGCGGTGCGGCTCGCGGTCCAGCCCGGCCGCCTCGGCCAGGACACCGAAGAGCGTGGCGCCCGGCTCGTGGGGATCGTGCACTCCGCTCAGCGGGCCGGTGAGGATCTCGAGCCCGATGCCGTGCTCCCGCAGCCGTCCGCCGAGCTCCGCGAGCTCGGCGGACGTCCGCGCCAGCAGCCCGAGTTCCGCGACGGTCAGGAGCACCGGCCGGTCGGGCGCCGTCCGCCGGACGTCGCGGGCGATCGCCAGCGCCTTCTCCAGCTCGGACCGGGAGGCGGCGGCGTCGCTCCCGCCCCCGTACTCGATACGGACCGGACGGCTCCCGGCCTCCGCCTCCCGCGAAGGAGTTTCGCAAAACTCATTCTCAGAAGGGAGGGAGTCCTCCGGGATCATGTCCCCGAGCGATTCCAGCAGCCCTCGCAAGGTGCCGGCCAGGGTGCGGCGCTCGGCACCGGTCAGCGCCGCCAACACCCGGTTCTCGGTGGCGAGATGATCGGGCAGCGCCCGGTCGATCAGCGCCCGGCCCGCCTCGGTCAGCTCCACGTGCACCACCCGCCCGTCCGACGCGCTGGGCGTGCGGGCGACAAGCCCGCGCGCCTCCAGCCGGTCCAGGCGCTGGGTGATGGCGCCCGACGTGACCATGGCGGACCGCGTGAGTCCGGCCGGCGTCAGCCGGTGGTCAGGACCGCTGCGCCGCAGCGTGGCCAGTACGTCGAACGAGGCTCGGTCCAGCTCGTGGACGGCAAACGTACGGCCCAGTTCCGCGCTGATCAGCCGCTCGCTCCGGGAGATGCGGCCGATCACGGCCATCGGTGACACATCCAGATCGGGGCGTTGCGCGCCCCACTGCCTCAGTACGAGATCCACGTGGTCTGCCATGGGCTCAGCCTAGCGAATCACTTAGCGATGAGATACATTGCCTTAGTGCTAAACAATCGAGTGGGAATCGTCCTCGTGACCGCGCTGGCGCCTGCCATCTGGGGCACCACCTACCTCGTCACCACCGAGCTGCTGCCGCCCGGCCGCCCGCTGCTCGCCGCGGTGGTACGCGCCCTGCCCGCCGGGCTCCTCCTCCTCGCCGTCACCCGGCGCCTGCCGACCGGCGTCTGGTGGTGGCGGGCCCTGGTGCTCGGGACTCTCAACATCGGGGTGTTCCTCGCGCTGCTCTTCGTCGCCGCCTACCGGCTCCCGGGCGGCGTCGCCGCCACCGTCGGAGCCGTACAGCCGCTGCTCGCGGCCGGCCTCTCCGCCGGCCTCCTCGGCGACCGGCTGACCCTGCGCACCCTGCTCGCCGGGCTCGCGGGCATAGCCGGAGTCAGCCTGCTCGTCCTGCGCGCGGACGCCGCCCTGGACGGCATCGGCGTAGCCGCCGCGCTCGGCGGAGCGTTCGTGATGGCGACCGGGGTCGTCCTCGCCAAGCGATGGACCTCGCCCGCGCCGCTGCTCGCGACCACCGGCTGGCAGCTCGTCGCCGGCGGACTGCTGCTGCTCCCGGTCGCACTGCTGGTGGAAGGCCCCCCACCCGCCGCGCTCACCGGCGCGAACGTCGCCGGTTACGCCTACCTCTCGATCATCGGCGCCGCCTTCGCTTACGCGCTCTGGTTCCGCGGCATACGGGCGCTGCCGCCGACCGGAGTCTCGTTCCTCGGGCTGCTCAGCCCTGTGGTCGCGACGGTGCTCGGCCTGGTCGTCCTCGGCCAGGAACTCAACACCCTCCAGGTCATCGGCGGACTCGTCGTCCTCGGCGCCCTGGTCACCGCCCAGACCGCCTCTCACCAGCAGAAGAAGGAGTCGGACCATGCGCATCACCGTGTTCGGAGCAGCGGGCAACGTCGGACGCAGGACGGTGACCGAAGCCCTGTCCCGAGGCCATGACGTCACCGCCGTCGTCCGCGACCCGGCGCGCTTCAGCGAACTGCCTCGCGCAGCCGACGCCCGCGTCGGCGACGCAGTGGACCAGGAGTCCGTCGCCGCGTTGAGCAAGGGCCAGGACCTCGTCATCGGCGCCACCCGGCCGGCGCCCGGCCGGGAACGGGAGCTCGTTCGGACCACGGAAGCGCTGCTGGCGGGCACCGCCCGGGCCGGCGCCCGGCTGCTCGTCGTCGGCGGCGCCGCGACCCTCACATTGCCCGGCACGGCCGGGACCACCGTGGTCGACGACCCGGACTTCCCTGCCGACTGGCGGCCCATAGCGATTGCCTGCGCCACCCAACTCGAGGTCTGCCGGGCCGACGTGCGCGCGGACTGGACGTATCTGAGCCCGCCGGCCCTGCTGGAACCGGGCGAACGCACGGGCGCCTACCGCCTCGGCACCGACGAACTGCTCGTCGACTCCGCGGGCAACTCCGCCATCTCGATGGAGGACCTCGCCGTCGCGCTCATCGACGAGGCGGAACTGCCGGGGCGCCGCCGTACCCGCTTCACCGTGGCGTACTGAGCCCGGTCCGCAGAGTCCGCAGAGTCCGCAGGGGTTCTCAGGGACCTCAGAGGAAGGTGCGGCCCTCGCCCCGGTACGTCGGCGCCGTGCCCGTCACGCGCTCGCCCTCGATGAAATGCAGCGTGTCGAAGCGCTCGCACATCTCTCCGGCCTTGGCGTGCCGGAACCACACCTTGTCACCGATCAGCAGATCGTCGGCGGGTGAGCCGAGCAGTGGGGTCTGCACCTCGCCGGGGCCCTCTTGCGGGTCGTAGCGCAGCCCCTCCGGGAGGTACGGCACCGGCAGCCGGTCCGGTCCGGCGGCGCCGGACGCGGGATAGCCGCCGCCGAGCACCGTCACGACGCCGACGCCGGGCCGGCGCACGACCGGCTGGGCGAACAGCGCGGCCGGACGGCCCGTGAATGACGTGTAGTTGTCGAACAGCCGCGGCACGTACAGCCCGGAACCGGCCGCGATCTCGGTCACCGCGTCCTCGGCAGCCGTGTGCTGGACGCTGCCGGTGCCGCCGCCGTTGACGAACTCCAGGTCCGGCGACACCGCACGCACCGCACGCACCACCGCGGCCCGGCGCTCGACCAGTTCCCTGCGGGCGGCACCCTGCATCAGCCTGATCGCCCGCGACCGCACCGGCCGCCCGCTGATCGCGTCGCCCACGCCCGCGATATGCCCCTCGTACGCCATCAGCCCCACCAGCCGGAAACCCGGCCGGCGGGCGATCGACCTGGCCAGCTCGGCCAGCTGGGCGGGCTCGCGCAGCGGCGAACGGAGCGCGCCGATCCGTACCCGGCCGCCGAGCAGCCGCAGCGCGGTGTCGAGTTCCAGACAGACTCGGATCTCTTCCTTGCCGCCGGCCCGCGCGCGGTCGATCAGTTCCAGGTGAGCCAGGTCGTCGACCATCACGGTCACGGCGGCGGCCAGCTTCGGGTCGCCCGCCAGCTCCGCGTACCCAGACCGGTCCGCCGACGGATAGGCCAGCAGTACGTCGTCGAACCCGGCCCGCGCCAGCCACAAAGACTCGTCCAGCGTGAACGACATGATCCCGGCGAACCCGTCCCGGGCCAGCACCCGTTCCAGCAGCGCCCGGCAGCGCACGGACTTGCTCGCGACACGGATGGGTTTGCCGCCCGCTCTGCGCACCAGATCGTCCGCGTTGGCGTCGAACGCTTCGAGATCGACGACGGCGAGCGGCGCATCGAGATGGGCGGTGGCCCTGTCGTAGCGGGCCCGGTCAGCGGCGCGGGGTGTCATGGCCCGAGCTTGCCAGACCGGATTACCGCAGGGTAGGGGGACGTTTTGGGCAGATCCCCCAGGAGGCCGGGTCGAGGTCCTGTCCGGTTGCCGCGGGGTGCTGTTCAGCCCGTAGAGTGACGCACACGCGGTGACGAACGGGCCTGCCCCGAAAGGCGATCCGTTGGTACACGTGGACGAGAAACGGGGGGCGGCGATGAGCACGGAGGCACGGCGCCCTCCCGGCGACGCCTCGCCGGAGGACCCTGAGCCGTCCCGCATCACCGACGCCTTGATCCGCCCGGAGCCCCCTCGCCCCCTGCGTACCTCGGGCATCACGAACCTCCTGCACCCGGACCGTCCGAGCCCGGAGCCGGCCCCGCCGCACGGCACGCCGCAGGGCTCGGGCCTTTCGCCCCGCCGCCCGGACGACGGCGTGCCTCCGGCACCGCGGCAGGCTGCCGAGCCGCAGTCGGCGTACGGCGTCCCGCCGCGCCCCGCTGTCCCGCCCCGCGGTCTCGCCGCAGACGAGCGCGACGATGTGCCTGCGCCCTCACGTGCTGAGTCGGACACGGGCGGCTCCGGCTCTGGCTCCGGCTTCGCGCCGTCCCCGCCGCGAGGCGGTCTGCCACCGGAAACGGCCGAGTCCCGGCCGCTCCCCGTTCAGCACCCTCGCCGCTCCGGCGACGGCGCTCCCGCGGCACCCCAGCCCCCGGCGGCACCCCAGCCCCCGGCGGCACCCCAGTCCCCGGCGTCCCCGCCCGGCCCGCGACGCGCCCACGAGCCTCAGTCGGATGGCGGCCTCCCGCCAGTGCCGCCAGGCGGCTCCGGCGACTCCGCCGAGCCGTCGCAGAACGGGTCCCGGCCTGCGCCGCCGCGCCCGACCGCGCAGCCCGGCGATCACGGTGAACCGTCGCGGAGCGGCCGCCGCCCCGCGTCCACGGATCGCGGGACCCTTCCGCCGCGGCCCGAGGGGCCGCCGCCCGTGACCCCCGTCGAGACCACCACCCGGCTGCGGCCGATCACCGCGCCCCGGTCCGAGACCCCGCGGCCCTCCCTGCCGTTGCCGCCCGAAGCTCCGCCGAGGCCCGTCGGCGGGCCGCGGCGACGAGAGGTCGGGGCCGTCGATCTCACCCCGCGGCCCGGCGCGCGGCCCGTCGCCACCGGTGGGATTTCGTGGGTGCCGCCGGAGACGCCCGCCGAGATGACCACCCGGCTGCGACCCGTACGCAACCGCCGTCCCATACGGACCGTCGGCGCCGTCGCCTGTGTCGTCCTCGGTCTCGGGCTGATCGGCGGCGCGGCCACCGGCAGCTGGCTGACCGGCGATTCGAGCGCGGACACCGCCGACCGCACCGCTTACACCGCCACCACCCGCACCCTCTGGCACAGCGTCCCCGTGGACACGCTCTTCCCGCGCACGCTCAACGGCACGGCCGCCGGCCCCGGCGGCGCGGACCGGGCCTGGACCCGGATCGCCGTCGCACCCGACGGCGCCTGCGTGACCGCGCTCGACCCGCTGCTGCTCAAGGCGTTGCAGCCGGTCGGCTGCGCCAGAGTGCTGCGGGCGACGTACACCGACGCCACCGCCAGCCATGTGACCACCGTCGGAATGATCTTCACCGAGGCGGAGCAGGACGCGATGAAGGCCCTGCACTCCCGCTTCACGGCCGACGGCCTCGCCGAGCGGCCCGACCTGATGCCCCGCACCTACCCGGCCAAGGGCACCGTCGCCGCCGGGTTCGGCGACCGTCAGCGAGCGAGCTGGACGGTGCACGTCCTCACCTCGGCCCCCGTCGTCGTCTACGCCGTCTCCGGCTTCGCCGACGGGCGCACCGTCACCGATCCGCAGCCCGCCGACGAGGCCAAGGCCAAGGGCGCGACGTCCGCACCCGCGCAGTCGGGCCTCGGCCACGAGGCCGAGGGCATCGCCGACGGCATCGAGACCCAGCTCCGCAAGACCCTCACCACGGCCACGGAGCAGCCGGAATGATGAGCACCCGCCCGAGGACCAACAAGATCGCCGCCGCGCTCGCGGCCGCCGCGTTCGCCCTCCTGCCCGCCACCCCCGCGCACGCGGACGGCATCAGGGCCCAGCAGTGGGGCCTCAACGCCATGCACACCGACGAGGCCTGGCGTACCACCAAGGGCGAGGGAATCACCGTCGCCGTGCTCGACACCGGCGTCGACGACCAGCATCCCGACCTCGTCGGATCGGTCCTGCCCGGCAAGGACTTCATCGGCTTCGGCGCGACGCGCGGCGACCGCGCCTGGGCGCGCCACGGCACGGCCATGGCCGGCATCGTCGCCGCCCACGGCCACGGCTACGGCCGGGAGTCCGGCGTCATCGGCATCGCGCCCGAAGCGAAGATCCTGCCCGTGCGGGTCATCCTCGAAGGCACCGACAAGGGGCGCGAAAAGGCCCGCAACTCCCGCGGCAGCGCGCTCGCGCAGGGCATCCGCTGGGCCGCCGACCAGGGCGCCGACGTCATCAACCTCTCGCTCGGCGACGACAGCGAGTCCGCCCACCCCGAGGCCGGCGAGGACGCGGCCGTCCAGTACGCGCTCGCCAAGGGCGCCGTGGTCGTCGCATCGGCCGGCAACGGCGGCGAGAAGGGCGACCACATCTCGTACCCGGCCGCCTACCCGGGTGTCATCGCCGTGACGGCCGTCGACCGCTTCGGCACGCACGCCGCGTTCTCCACGCGCCGCTGGTACGCCACGGTCAGCGCGCCCGGCGTCGACATCGTCATGGCCGACCCGGACCGGAAGTACTACCAGGGCTGGGGCACCAGCGCGGCCTCCGCCTTCGTCTCGGGAGCGGTCGCGCTGGTCCGCTCGGCGCATCCCGGTCTGAGTCCGGCCCAGATCAAGAAGCTCCTCGCGGACACCGCCCGCAACGAGCCGAAGGGCGGCCGCGACGACGCCAAGGGCTACGGCACGGTCGACCCGGCCGCCGCGATCGAGGCCGCGTCGAAGCTGCGTCCCGCGGATCTGAAGGCGGCGTCGGCGGGCTACGACAAGCAGTACTTCGGCTCGGGACCGGACCCGGCGAAGGAGAGCGCGGAACCGGCCGGCTGGCTGGCCCCACTGGCCGGCGGCATCGGAGCGCTGGTCCTCGCGGGCGCGGTCGTCCTCTGGCGCGGCGGCCGGGTCAGCGGCAGCTGACCCGAGGGCGGGTCACCGGGCCCTACCCGAGCGCGGCGCACCCGATGCCGGGTTCACCGGCATCCCACCGCCTCCCGCGCCGCCGACTCCACAACAGCGATCCCCGTCTCCAGCGTCGGATGCCCCTCCGACAGCACCGCGATCGCGCGCCCGTCCACCATCCCCACCGAGTGCACGACCCACAGCCCGGTCTCCCGCATCGGCATCCACCCGTTCTTGAGCGCCCACTCGCCGCCCGCCGCCGAGACCCCCCAGTCCTGCCCCTGTGCCACCCGGCCCATCAGCGACGCCAGATACCCGTACGGGCCACTCCCGTCGAACACCGCCCGCAGCAAGGCCAGTTGATCCCGGGCCGTCGTCCGCGTCAGCCCCCACGCCGGCTCCGCCGTCGTCTGCGCGAGACCGAGCCGCGCATGCGCCGCGTCCAGGCCCGGCGCGCCGCCGATCGTCCGCCACAGCGCCGTCGCCGCGTCGTTGTCGCTCCGTACGATCATGGCCCGCGCCAGCTCCCGCTCCCGCCCGGTCAGCGGCCGGCCTTCCTGTAGCAGGGCCGCCAGGATCGAGACCTTCACGATGCTGGCCGCCGGGTAGCACCGCTCGTCGCCGTACGAACGGCCGGACACGGCGACCGAGACCGCGGGACTGGGCGTCATACCTGGGAGGTTAGGCTCGTCGCGTGGCGCTCAAGAACATCCCCGACCCCGGTTTCTCCGACGACGACGGCACCGCCGATCCACGGCTGACGGCGGCCCTCGCCGCCTGGTCTGCGGACCGTACGGCGGAGCGGCCGGTCCTTGAGGCTCTGCGGGGCGCCCGGCTGCTGGTCCCCGTGGTCGCCGTCCTCGGCGAGGTCGAGGAGGACGAGAACGGCCTGCGTCGCGAGAAGACCAGCGACATGGCCGTGCCGACCCTCACCGCGGGCGACCGCCGGGCCCTGCCCGCCTTCACCTCGACCGCCTCGCTGGCCCGCTGGGACCCCGAGGCCCGGCCCGTCGCCGTACCGCTGCACCAGGCGCTCCAGGCCGCCGCCCACGAGAAGGCCGACACTCTGGTCCTCGACCTGGCCGGGCCCGTGACGTATCAGCTCACCGGCCGCGCGCTGCTGGCGCTCGCCGAGGGGCGCACGAGCGCCGATCCGCTCGACGACCCGGCGGTTTCCGGCGCGGTGCGCGAGGTGGTCTCCGGCGAGCCGGCCGTGCTCCGCGCCCATCTCGGGCCCGGCGCCGGTGACGGCACCCTGGCCCTGGTTCTCGCCGCGGACGAGGAACCGGTCCCGGCGGCCCGCCGCGTCGCCGAGGCGCTGGCGGCCCACGACGTACTGAGGGCCCGCCTGGTGCGGGGCCTGGACCTGGCACTGGTGCCGGCCGAGGCGACGCTTCCGGGCGAGCCCTTGTTCGTGCGCGAATAGAGCCGCAGGCGAGTAGAGCCGTACGCGGATTGAGCCGAAGGGTCAGCCGTAGACGGGACCGGTGTACTTCTCGCCCGGACCCTGGCCCGGCTCGTCCGGCACCAGCGATGCCTCGCGGAACGCCAGCTGCAGCGACTTCAGCCCGTCCCGCAGCGGCGCCGCGTGGAAGGAGCTGATCTCCGTGGCGCTCGCGTCCATCAGACCCGCCAGCGCGTGCACCAGCTTGCGCGCCTCGTCCAGGTCCTTGTGCGCCGCGCCGTCCTCGGTCAGACCGAGCTTCACGGCGGCCGCGCTCATCAGGTTCACCGCGACCGTGACGATCACCTCGACGGCCGGTACCTCCGCGATGTCGCGGGTCATGGCGTCGAAGTCGGGGGACTCGTTGGGGGAGGTGGCGTCACTCATGACGGACACGATATGCCCACCCCTCCTGGAGCCGGCCACGGCCACCGGTTAGCCGCTTCCGGCCGAAGCTGCTAACCTTGAGTGACGACCGGCCGGACACGCGTGTGCCCGGCCCACAAGTGGAGGCTCCGATCTCCCACCTGGCTGTCCTCCGGGACGGCGGGTCACCGGTCAGGCGGCGACCATCGTTCCGTACGGACGATGGAGCCACCCGATAAGCCCCGCGGTAGCACGCGGCGGTGTTCCGGTATTCCAGGAGCTCCCGCCTGTGTCCCGTCCGGGGCATTTTTCACGTTCCGGCGCGGTTGGTCTCAGGAAACAGACGTTACGCGGCTGACTGCCAGCCAGCCGTGTGGTGCTACCGAGGAGGATCCATCAGCGCCGAGCCCCGCATCAACGACCGGATTCGCGTTCCCGAAGTGCGACTTGTCGGTCCCAGCGGCGAGCAGGTCGGGATTGTTCCGCTTGCCAAGGCCCTTGAGCTTGCTCAGGAGTACGACCTCGACCTCGTCGAGGTGGCGGCGAACGCCCGCCCGCCCGTATGCAAGCTCATGGACTACGGGAAGTTCAAGTACGAGTCGGCCATGAAGGCCCGTGAGGCGCGCAAGAACCAGGCGCACACGGTCATCAAGGAGATGAAGCTCCGGCCGAAGATCGACCCGCACGACTACGACACCAAGAAGGGTCACGTCGTCCGGTTCCTCAAGCAAGGGGACAAGGTCAAGATCACGATCATGTTCCGTGGTCGTGAGCAGTCCCGCCCCGAGCTTGGCTTCCGTCTGCTGCAGCGTCTCGCTTCCGATGTCGAGGACCTCGGATTCATCGAGTCGAACCCTAAGCAGGACGGCCGGAACATGATCATGGTTCTCGGCCCGCACAAGAAGAAGACCGAGGCCATGGCCGAAGCTCGTGAGGCCCAGGCCGCACGCAAGGCAGACCGGGTGGAGGCCGACCGGGCCAAGTCCGAGGCCGACGCACCCACCGAGACGCCCTCCGAGGCGTGACCCGAGGGGCAGCCTTCCGGCCGCCCCGGGTCCGCCCGGAAACACAAACCAAAAAGTCTGACGCTCCCGCATACCGGTGCCCGCACCGGTGGGAGCGCCACTGATGAGGAGATAACGGCGCTATGCCGAAGAACAAGACGCACAGCGGTGCCAAGAAGCGCTTCAAGATCACCGGCTCCGGCAAGGTGCTCCGTGAGCGCGCCGGCAAGCGCCACCTGCTCGAGCACAAGTCGTCCACGCTGACGCGTCGCCTGAGCGGCAACGCCGAGATGTCGAAGCCGGACAGCAAGACCATCAAGAAGCTTCTCGGCAAGTGACGTCGATGTCCCCGGTGACGGGGGCACGATGCCGAGACCGAGACCGAATTCGTTTCCGGGCCGTGTGAGTCCAACCACGGCCCCGCTACAAGGAGTCAACAAGTGGCACGCGTCAAGCGGGCAGTCAACGCCCACAAGAAGCGCCGGGCAATCCTCGAGCAGGCCAGCGGTTACCGCGGTCAGCGTTCGCGCCTGTACCGCAAGGCCAAGGAGCAGGTCACCCACTCCCTGGTCTACAACTACAACGACCGCAAGAAGCGCAAGGGCGACTTCCGTCAGCTGTGGATCCAGCGCATCAACGCCGCTGCCCGCCAGAACGGCATGACGTACAACCGCCTCATCCAGGGTCTGAAGGCCGCCAACATCGAGGTGGACCGCAAGATCCTGGCCGAGCTCGCGGTCAACGACGCCGGTGCGTTCGCCGCGCTCGTCGAGGTTGCCCAGAAGGCGCTTCCGAGCGACGTCAACGCGCCGAAGGCCGCCGCCTGACCGGTGGCCCCAGCCGGATGCGATTCGGACCCGCAGGCCCTGTGGTCTGCGGGTCCGAGTGCGTCCGGGCCGCCCGTCGCACAACCCGCCCTCGTGTCGCCGCCCGTTCGACCTCGTGAATCCGAAGGTGACTTCATGACCGGCCCCACCGGCCCCGAGCTGATCTCTCCGCGTTCGACGCGCGTCGCCGCCGCCCGGCGGCTGGCCAGGCGGAACTTCCGAGGCAAGGAGCGGCTGTTCCTCGCCGAGGGCCCGCAGGCCGTGCGTGAGGCGGCCGTGCACCGCGTCGACGGCGAGCCCACGCTGGTCGAGCTGTTCACCACCGTCGAGGCGGCGGAACGGTATGCCGAGATCATCGGCGCGGCCCGCGACGCCGGGGCCCGTGTGCACCTGGCGGACGAGACCGTGATCGCGGACATCTCGACCACGGTCACACCGCAGGGCCTGGTCGGTGTCTGCCGGTTCCTGGACTCGCCGTTCGAGGAGATCCTCAAGGCCGGGCCGGAACTGGTCGCCGTCCTCGCGAACGTACGCGACCCCGGGAACGCGGGCACGGTGCTGCGCTGCGCGGACGCCGCGGGCGCCGACGCCGTCGTGTTCACCGACGCGTCCGTCGACCTCTACAACCCCAAGTCCGTACGCGCGTCGGTCGGTTCACACTTCCACCTGCCGGTCGCCGTCGGCGTTCCCGTCGAGCGGGCCGTGCAGGGTCTGAAGGACGCCGGAGTGCGGGTGCTCGCGGCCGACGGAGCGGGCGACGACGACCTCGACGACGAGCTCGACGCGGGCACCATGGGCGGGCCCACCGCCTGGATCTTCGGCAATGAGGCATGGGGCCTTCCGGAGGAGACCCGGGAGCTCGCGGACGCCGTCGTACGGGTTCCGATTCACGGAAAAGCGGAGAGTCTGAACCTCGCGACCGCCGCAGCCGTATGTCTCTATGCCTCCGCGCGTGCACAGCGCGCGGGGCGTGCTCGCTGACGGGCACAGCTCACCGAAGGGGAGTACTCGCTCAGGGGCTCCGCTCCGTCACTTCCAGCTAGTAGGGTGACGGGCTCGGGGGGCCCACTGCGCCGGCGGAGAGGTGGGGTACGGGGATGGCGGTCGGGACGAGCAGGCCCGCGGAGACACACGGGGCGTTGCTGTGGAGTGCCGACGGCCCCGAGGTGTTCGGAATCGACCCGGACGACCTTCCCGACGGACTCGTCGTCGCCGATGAGACGGGCCGCGTGATCTGCTTCAACGACGCGGCCGCCAGGATCACCGCCGTGTCCAAGGCCGACGCCCTCGGCCGTCCGCTGGAGCGCGCGCTGCCGCTGGAGGACCTCAAGGGACGCCGCTGGTGGACCCTGACCGATCCGTACGGCGGACTCGCCACCCGGGTCGGCCAGCCCGAGCGCAATCTGCTGCTGCCCGGCGGCCGCGAAGTCCTCGTCTCCGCCCGCTACGTACGTGAAGCGCCCACCGGACCGATCCGCCGGCTCGTCGTCAGCCTGCGCGGCACCGAGGCCCGCCGCCGGACCGAACGCAGCCACGCCGAGCTGATCGCCACCGTCGCCCACGAGCTGCGCTCGCCGCTGACCTCCGTGAAGGGCTTCACGGCCACGCTGCTGGCCAAGTGGGAGCGGTTCACCGACGACCAGAAGCGGCTGATGCTGGAGACCGTCGACGCCGACGCCAACCGCGTCACCCGGCTCATCGCCGAGCTGCTCGACATCTCGCGGATCGACTCCGGACGGCTCGAGGTGCGCCGCCAGCCCATCGACATCGCCGCGGCCGTCGGTCGGCACATCCAGTCCCACATAGCCAGTGGCCAGAGCCCCGACCGGTTCTTCGTGCGCATCCGGCGCGAGCTGCCCGATCTGTGGGCCGATCCCGACAAGATCGACCAGGTGCTCGGCAACCTGCTGGAAAACGCGGTGCGCCACGGCGCCGGAACCGTCACCATCGAGGTGGCGCCGGCAGCGGCGAAGGGCGACGAGAAAGGCACGGCAGTCACCGTGAGCGACGAAGGCCCCGGCATCCCCGAGGAGTCGATGGGCCGTGTCTTCACCCGCTTCTGGCGGGGAAGCAAGCGCGGCGGCACCGGCCTGGGCCTCTACATCGTCAAGGGCATCGTCGAGGCGCACGGCGGGACGATCACCGTCGGCCGCGGACCCGGCGGCGGCGCCGAGTTCCGATTTATTCTGCCCGTCGGCGCCCCGGCCTACCTGGCCTGAGGCGCCCGCGGGCTCATTCGCCTCTCCACACCCCGTTAGACTCGGCTTTTGGCACCTTTGCGTCCTCGGTCGACGAGCGGGGGCAGCCACCCCATCGGAAGTACGGGAAGAGATGTCCGCACCGAACAAGTCGTACGACCCTGTCGAGGTCGAGGCACTGAAACCGGAAGAGATCGAGCGCATGCGGGACGAGGCGCTCGCCGCCTTCGCCGCCGCGGGTGACCTCGACGAGCTCGCCCACGCGAAGGTCGCGCACACCGGCGGAGCCTCGCCGCTCGCGCTCGCCAACCGTGAGATCGGCGCGCTGCCGCCGCAGGCGAAGGCCGAGGCCGGCAAGCGCGTGGGTCAGGCCCGCGGCGTTGTCAGCAAGGCGCTCGCCGCACGCCAGGCAGAGCTGGAGGCCGACCGAGACGCCCGGGTGCTGGTCGAGGAGGCGGTGGACGTCACGCTGCCGTACGACCGTGTGCCGGCCGGCGCCCGCCATCCGCTGACCACGCTCATGGAGCGGCTCGAGGACATCTTCGTGTCCATGGGCTACGAGGTCGCCGAGGGGCCCGAGGTCGAGGCGGAGTGGTTCAACTTCGACGCGCTGAACTTCGTGCCCGACCACCCGGCCCGGCAGATGCAGGACACCTTCTTCGTCCAGGGCCCCAAGGGCACCGTGGACGACGAGTCCGGCGTCGTGCTGCGTACGCACACCTCCCCGGTGCAGGCCCGCACGCTGCTCGACCGCGAGCCGCCGGTCTATGTCGTCGTGCCCGGGCGCGTGTACCGCACCGACGAGCTGGACGCGACGCACACCCCGGTCTTCCACCAGATCGAGCTGCTCGCCGTCGACGAGGGCCTGACCATGGCCGACCTCAAGGGCACTCTGGACCACATGGTCCAGGCACTCTTCGGCCGGGACATGAAGACGCGGCTGCGGCCGAACTTCTTCCCCTTCACCGAGCCGTCCGCCGAGATGGACATGGTCTGCTACGTGTGCCGCGGCGAGTCCGTCGGCAACCCGGACCGGCCCTGCCGCACCTGCGGCAGCGAGGGCTGGATCGAGCTCGGCGGCTGCGGCATGGTCAACCCGAAGGTGCTCATCGCCTGCGGCGTCGACCCCCAGAAGTACAGCGGATTCGCCTTCGGGTTCGGCATCGAGCGGATGCTGATGTTCCGCCACAACGTCGAAGACATGCGAGACATGGTCGAGGGTGACGTCCGGTTCACCCGGCCGTTCGGGATGGAGATCTGATGCGCGTCCCGCTTTCCTGGCTGCGGGAGTACGTCGACCTGCCGGCGACGGAGACCGGCCGTGACGTCCAGGCCAGGCTCGTTACCGCCGGCCTCGAGGTCGAGACGGTCGAGCAGCTCGGCGGAGGGCTCAAGGGCCCCCTCGTCGTCGGCAAGGTCCTCACCATCGAGGAGCTGTCCGAGTTCAAGAAGCCGATCCGTTTCTGCACCGTCGACGTCGGTATGGCGAACGGAACCGGCGAGCCGCAGGAGATCGTCTGCGGCGCGCGCAACTTCGCCGTCGGCGACAAGGTCGTCGTGGTCCTGCCCGGCGCCGTGCTGCCCGGCGACTTCGCGATCGCCGCGCGCAAGACGTACGGCAAGACCTCGCACGGCATGATCTGCTCCGGCGACGAGCTCGGCATGGGTGACGACGGCAGCGGCGGCATCATCGTGCTGCCGCCGGAGCACGAGGTCGGCACCGACGCCATCGAACTGCTCGAACTCGTCGACGAGGTCCTCGACATCGCGGTCACGCCCGACCGCGGCTACTGCCTCTCGATGCGTGGCGTCGCCCGCGAGACCGCCACCGCGTACCGCCTGCCGCTGCGCGACCCGGCGCTGCTCGACGTCCCGGCCCCGAACTCGTACGGCTACGTGGTGAAGGTCGCCGACCCGATCGGCTGCGACCGCTTCACCGCGCGCACCGTCGTCGGCCTGGAGCCCGAGGCGCGCTCCCCGATCTGGCTGAAGCGCAGGTTGCAGAAGGCCGGGATGCGTCCGATCTCGCTCGCCGTCGACATCACCAACTACGTGATGCTGGAGCTCGGTCAGCCGCTGCACGCGTACGACCGCACCCGCCTCGACGGGCCGGTCGGAGTGCGCCGCGCCGAGCCCGGCGAGAAGCTCATCACCCTCGACGGTGTCCAGCGGGTGCTGGACGCCGAGGACCTGGTGATCACCGACAACCGCGGGCCGATCGGCCTGGCGGGCGTCATGGGCGGCGCCAACACGGAGATCGCGGACCACGACGAGGCCGGTGCCACCACCGCTGTCGTCATCGAGGCCGCGCACTTCGACGCGATCTCCATCGCCCGGACCGCGCGCCGCCACAAGCTGGCTTCCGAAGCGTCCAAGCGCTTCGAGCGCGGAGTCGACCCGCAGGCCGCGGCCGCCGCAGCGCAGCGGACCGTCGACCTGCTGGTGCTGCTCGCGGGCGGCACCGCCGAGGCCGGGGTCACCGAGGTCGTCGCCCCGTCCGCGCCGCGCACCATCGCCATGCCGGCGAACCACCCCGACCGTGTCGCGGGTGTGGACTACGGCCGCGAGACCGTCGTACGCCGCCTCCAGGAGGTCGGCTGCGACGTCTACGGACAGGACGAGCTGGTCGTCACCGTGCCGTCCTGGCGTCCCGACCTCGCCGAGCCGAACGACCTCGCCGAAGAGGTCATCCGGCTGGAGGGGTACGAGAACCTGCCGTCGACGCTGCCCACTCCGCCTCCGGGGCGAGGGCTCACCGAACGGCAGCGGCTGTATCGCCGCGTCGGCCGCGCGCTGGCCGGCGCCGGTTATGTCGAGGCGCTGAACTACCCGTTCATCGGTGAGCAGGTCCTCGACAAGCTCGACATCCCGGCGGACGACGAGAGCCGCCGGCTGGTCAGGCTGGTCAACCCGCTCTCCGACGAGGAGCCGGCGCTGCGCACCACGCTGCTGCCGGGTCTGCTCGGCGCGCTGCGCCGCAACGACGGGCGCGGCAGCCACGATCTGGCGCTCTTCGAGACCGGACTGGTCTTCCGGGCTCCGGAGAAGGAAGGCATTGCCGTACGGCTGCCGGTCCACCGCCGTCCGACCGACGAGGAGATCGCCGGTCTGAGCGGAGTGCTGCCCGTACAGCCGCGCCATGTCGCCGCCGTGCTTTCCGGTGCTCGTGAGCAGGCCGGATGGTGGGGCAAGGGCCGGCCCGCGGAATGGGCCGACGCGGTCGAGACCGCCCGTACGGTCGCCCGCGAGGCCGGGGCCGAACTGATCGTCCGCCAGGGCCAGTTCGGGCCGTGGCACCCCGGCCGCTGCGCCGAACTCGCCGTGGTGATCGACGGCACCGAGCGGACCGTCGGTTACGCGGGCGAGTTGCACCCGCGCGTGGTCAAGGCCCTGCATCTGCCCGCCCGCAGCTGTGCGATGGAGCTGAACCTGGACCTGGTGGAGCAGGCGTCGGCCGGAGCGCTCGTGGCGCCGCGGATCTCCACGTTCCCGGTGGCCACACAGGACGTCGCGCTGGTCGTCTCGTCGGACGTGCCTTCCGCGGACGTCGAGCAGGTGCTGCGCGAGGGCGCGGGCGAACTGCTGGAGTCCGTCCGGCTGTTCGACGTATTTGTCGGGTCGCAGATCGGCGAGGGCAAGAAGTCGCTGGCGTACGCGCTGCGGTTCCGTGCCGCGGACCGGACGCTGACGGTGGAGGAGGCCACGGCCGCGCGTGACGCCGCCGTCGCGCTCGCCGCCGAGCGCACGGGCGCGGTGCTGCGCGGCGCCTGACCGGCTCTTGCGACGGAGCGACGTTGCAGCTGAGGGGCGCACCCGGACAACTGGGTGCGCCCCTCACTCATTTGGGTGAGAACCATGGCCGATGTTCCCTTTGCCCCCGGCCGGTCGACAGAATCGACGCGGCCGTAGGGGCGGTCCTGCGTGCCGGACAGGGCCTATGAGGGGACCATCGGCATGATCCGTACGAGGTCTGGCAGTCCCTTTCCCCCTTTGCGACGCCTCGCCAGGGCCGGTTGCGCCGACGGGTCGCGGGCCCGCCGGCTGCTTCCGTTGCTGCTGCCCGCCGCCTGGGGCGCCCTGGCTCTCGTGTGGAAGATCGCCTGGCCGCCCGAGCACCCACAGAGCCTGGTCCAGCGGATCGTCACCGGCAGCGTCTTCTTCGTGGTCGGCGCGCTCCTGGTGTTCGGTGTGCGGCGGGAGTTGAGCCGCGAGCTGGCCCGGGTCCGGGCCGTCGCCCACGCCGCCCAGCGGGTCCTGCTGCGTCCGCTGCCGCCGCGCCTCGACGGTCTCGCGCTCGCCGCGAGCCAGCTCACGGTGAGCCGGTCGGCCACGGTCGGCGGCGATCTGTACGAGGCGGTGGCCACGCCGTACGGCGTCCGCATCGTCATCGGCGATGTCCGCGGCCACGGTCTCGGCGCGATCGGGGCGGTCGCCGCGGTGCTCGGCAGTTTCCGGGAGGCCGCGTACGACGAGGCCGAACTGGGCGGCGTACTGCGGCGGCTGGACCGGGCGATCCAGCGGCATCTGCGGGAACGGGCACGCGAGGAGCATCCGGCGTCCTGTGGGGGAGAGCCGGACAGTCCGTCGGCGGAGGAGTTCGTCACCGTACTGCTGCTGGAGATCGGCCAGGACGGCGGCGTGCTGGCGCTCAACTGCGGTCATCCGTGGCCGTACCGGCTCGGCCTCCGCGGTGTCGAGCCGCTGTCCTGCGCCGAGCCGCTGCCGCCGCTCGGCCTGTTTCCGCTGCCCGCCGAGCTGCCGGTGCGCCCGTGTGCCCGGCTGCTGTCCGGCGAGGCGCTGTTTCTGCACACGGACGGAGCGGCGGACGCCCGGGACGCGTCGGGGAAGTTCTTCGGCCTGGAAGCCGTGCTCGCCGAGGCGGCGCTTGGCTCGCCGGTCTCGCCCGCCGCCGTGATCTCGGTCGTGCACACGGAGTTGCTGCGGCACACCGGCGGGCGGCTCGCCGACGATGTGGCGCTGCTCGTCCTGCGCAACGACCGTTCCCGGGTCCCGGCGCAGTGCTCTGATTCCGCGCTGCGCCGTACCCGGCCGCAGCCCTCCAATCGCTAGGCGTGTCTTTCCGCAGCCCATGTGCAGCGAGAGGCAACCAAGGGATTGCCGTGCGGCCGGCGCCGCCCGCCCTGCCGCGGAGTGTCGGGCAGATCAGCAGGGCAGACGACGCGAACAAGGGCCGCCGCACTGTACGAGGGGGAGCCGGCGGCCCGGCCGCCTCCATGAGAGGCATTTCAGTCAACCGGCGTGAACCGCACGGAAACAGAGCGCGCGCGGCACAGATCGGGGCACTCCATTCACACCCCGTGCGAATCCCCCTCTACTACGCTGAGGCCACCGAGCCAACGGAGGGGCCGTATGCAGCCCAACACCCTGCTCGACGCACTCCTCGACGAGGCGGGCATCTCCAACGCGGGCCTCGCCGCCCGGGTCAACCAGGCCGGCCGGGCCAGAGGCCTGTCGCTGCGGTACGAACACACGGCCGTGGCACGGTGGTTGAAGGGCCAGCGGCCGCGCGGCCAGGTGCCCGACCTGATCTGCGAGGTGCTCGCCGGCCGGCTCCACCGGGCCATAACGCTCGGCGACATCGGTCTCGGGGTGCACGGGGATTCGGCCATGCCGCCCGGCTCTCCGCTCTCCGGCTTCGTCGAGCGCGCCACCGCGCTGTGGCGCTCCGACGAGCAGCAACGGCCGCACATCATAGGGGCGCCCGCCGTCACCGGTACGCCCGCGGTGATGCCCGTGTGGGAGTGGGAGAACCCGCCGGAGGACTCGGACGTCTCGCGCACCGGCCAGACCCGCGTCAGCATGGCCGACATCAAGATGCTGCGGTCGGCCCGGGCGCACTACGAGCTGATGTACCGCAGAGCGGGCGGCATAGCGACCCGCGCGCGCATCGTCGGCTTCCTGAACAGCGAGACGGCTCCGCTGCTGCGCGGCGCCTACAGCGATGCGCTCGGCCGCCAACTGCACCGGGCGACGGGCGGTCTGGTGGCGGTCGCCGGGATCTGTGCGTACGACTCCGACGCGCACGGACTCGCCCAGCGCTACTTCCACCAGGCGCTGCGGCTGGCAAAGGCCAGCGGTGACCGGGGACTTGGGGCGTATGTGATCGCGCTGCTGGTCAACCAGTCGCTGTTCATGGCCGAGCACCGGCAGGCGGTCGCCTTCGCGGAGGCCGCGCTGCGGGCCGCGGGCAGCCAGATCACTCCGGCGCTCGCCGCCGATCTGTACGCGATGCAGGCCAAGGCGTACGCCCATCTCGGCGACGGCGCCAGCGCACTGCGCTGCATCAGACGCGCGGAGCTGGAGGCGGAGCGGATCAGTCCGGGACACGAGCCGGACGAGACCGGCTATGTCCAGCCGGGCCTGGTCAACGTCCAGGTCGCGGAGGCGCTGCTCAGCCTCGGTGATCTGCCGGCGGCCCGCGAGCATGCCGCGGCCGCCGTGGACTCGCCGGCGCACGACCGCGGCCGGGTCCACCGGCTGGGCATGCTCAGTCAGATCGAGCTGCGCCAGGGCGAGGCGGACCGGGCGGCGCGGACGGCCGCGGAGATGGTGGAGCGGGCCAGAGGCATGGAGTCGCAGCGGCTCCGGGACCGGCTTCGTGCGGTGCGCGAGCACTTGGTGGCAAGCGGGTGCTCCAATGCCGACGAGGCGGCCGAACTGATCGACGGGGCACTGCGCGTTCCCCTCTGACCGCTCTCCTGCTGCGATATTGCCATCTACTTGTCGGAAGGTGGCAGAAAAGTGCAGTGGACGAACTTAAGCGAACAAACTGTGTATGAGAACCGCTGGTTCAGGGTCAACCTGGCAGACGTCGTGCTGCCCGACGGACGGCATCTGGACCACTTCCTGATACGGCTGCGCCCGGTCGCCGTCGCCACGGTGGTCAACGAGGCCAACGAGGTGCTGCTGCTGTGGCGCCATCGCTTCATCACCGACACCTGGGGCTGGGAGCTCGCCGCGGGCGTCGTCGAGGACGGCGAGGACATCGAGGCCGCGGCGGCGCGCGAGATGGAGGAGGAGACCGGCTGGCGTCCCGGACCCCTCCACCATCTGCTGACCGT
Source organism: Streptomyces sp. NPDC020681 (assembly GCF_044334895.1). Taxonomy (NCBI): domain Bacteria; kingdom Bacillati; phylum Actinomycetota; class Actinomycetes; order Kitasatosporales; family Streptomycetaceae; genus Streptomyces; species Streptomyces sp. NPDC020681. Next base: position 297,631 of record NZ_JBIRTX010000006.1, read on the forward strand.
CGAGCCGTCCAACGGCCTCACCGACGCCCGGCACCATCTCTACTGGGCCGAGGACGCCACGTACATCGGGCATCCCGAGGACGACTTCGAGTCCTCGCGCCGCGAGTGGATACCGCTGAAGCTGGTGCCCGACATGATCGCCCGCGGCGAGGTCCCGGCCGCCAACATGGCGGCCGGGCTGCTGATGCTCCATCACCTGCGGCTGGGCTGACGCCCCGTCGCCGCGGGCCGGCGGCCGCCCGGCACGAACTGCCGGACGGTTCCTAGCGGCCCAGCGCCTGCCAGACCGCGATCGCCAGCGCTCCCAGTGCCGTGAGCGCCGCCACCGCGGGCAGCGGCCACCTGGCGTGCTCGAGTGCGACGACGCGCGCGGCCAGATCGCTGACATCCCGGTCGATCTGGTCGTTGCGCTGCGCGAGCAGCGCGAGATGCCCGTCGATCCGGGCGAGGCCGACATCGAGGCTGCGGCGTAACTCGGCGAATTCCTCGACGACCACTAAGTGATCTGGGTCGGTGGACACGGATCGGCTCTCCTTCGGAAGGATGTACGAATTTCCTTACTGAGCGGAACCGAGTCAACTCTCCGTGGTCGACGGGCGGGAGCGTGTGCGCAGGGCATATGCGGGCGCGCCCCGCACACTCCGTGTGAATCAGGAGTACGGATAGAACCCGGAGCCCGACTTACGGCCGAGGCGTCCCGCGTCCACCATCCGCTGCAGCAGCGGGGGAGCGGCGTACAGCGGCTCCTTGAACTCGGCGTACATCGAGTCCGCGACCGAGGCGACGGTGTCGAGACCGATCAGGTCGGAGAGCTTCAGCGGGCCCATCGGGTGGGCGCAGCCGAGCTCCATCCCGTTGTCGATGTCCTCGCGGCTGGCGATGCCCGACTCGAACATCCGGATCGCGGAGAGCAGATACGGAATCAGCAGCGCGTTCACCACGAAGCCCGAGCGGTCCTGGGCGCGGATGGCGTGCTTGTCCAGCACCATCTGGACCACGGCCTCGGAGCGCTTGATCGTCTCCTCGGAGGTGGTCAGCGCCGGGATCAGCTCGACGAGCTTCTGCACGGGGGCCGGGTTGAAGAAGTGGATCCCGATCACCTGGTCGGGCCGCGAGGTCGCGACGGCCAGCTTCACCAGCGGGATGGAGGAGGTGTTGGAGGCGAGGATCGCGTCCCGACGGGTCACCACCTGGTCGAGCACCTGGAAGATCTCGGTCTTGACCTGCTCGTTCTCCACGACGGCCTCGATGACGAGATCGCGGTCGGCGAACTCCCCGAGGTCGGTGGTGAAGCTCAGGCGCTCGAACGTCTCGTCGCGCTCCGCCTCGGTGATCTTGCCGCGTTCGGCGGCCTTCGAGAGGGAGTTGTGCAGCCGGGTGCGGCCGATCTCCAGGGCCTCGCCGGTGGTCTCAGCGACCTTCACCTCGAGGCCGCTGCGGGCGCACACCTCCGCGATGCCTGCGCCCATCTGGCCACAGCCCACCACTCCGACGCGTGCAATGTCGGCCATTGAGTCCGTCACCTCGTGCCTTTCGCTGATCGTGTGTGGCGAGCCCGCCGTATGGTTCCGGTGCCCGCTCCGACCCCCCGACGTTACTCCGGATGTGTGCGTGGACCGCGCACAGGGGGCATCTCTCGGATCAGGTCGGATCAGTGAGCGGGGTCTGGTGCGGTGCATCGCAAGGCGGAGGAAGGAGACGACGCGGAGCGTCGGCGACTGACGACAACGCGGCGAGGTGCCGTGCCAGGGCACGCGAGCCCGGCAAGATCCGAGAGATGCCCCCCAGGGGCGGGCATGCTGAGCGGGTGCGGCTACCGGCGACGAGGGCGACCAGACCACCAGGAGCGACATATGGGGCGTATGGGTAGGCGAGGGTTCATGGCGGCGGCGGCCGGAGTGCTGGCCGGGCTGACGACGGCCGGTGATGCGGCCGCGTTGCCGGCCGCCGGCAGGAAGGGCAGGGGGCATGTCCCGCGGCCGGAGTTCCGCGGCATGTGGGTCGCCACGGTCACCAACCGCGACTGGCCGTCGAAGCCCGGACTGACCGCCGCCAAGCAGCGCGCGGAACTGCTCGGCCACCTCGACACCGCGGCAGCCCGCCGGCTGAACGCCGTCGTCCTCCAGGTCAGGCCCACGGCGGACGCGTTCTGGCCCTCGCCCCACGAGCCGTGGTCGGAGTACCTCACCGGCGCACAGGGCCAGGACCCCGGCTGGGACCCGCTCGGCTGCGCCGTGAGCGAGGCGCACCTGCGCGGTCTGGAACTGCATGCCTGGTTCAACCCGTACCGCGTCGCCGTCCACACCGATCCGTCCCGGCTGGTCGCCGGGCACCCGGCCCGGGTGCATCCGGACTGGGTGCTGCCGTACGGCGGGAAGCTGTACTACAACCCCGGCATCCCGGCGGTCCGCGCCTTCGTCCAGGACGCGATGGTGGACGCCGTACGCCGCTACGACCTCGACGCCGTCCACTTCGACGACTACTTCTATCCGTATCCGGTCGCCGGACAGGTCTTCGACGACGACGCGACGTACGCCCGCTACGGCGCCGGCTTCCCGAACAAGGCTGCCTGGCGCCGCGACAACATCGACCGGCTGATCAGCGAGATGGCCGCGCGGATCAAGGAGGTCAAGAGCGACGTCCGGTTCGGCATCAGCCCGTTCGGAGTGTGGCGCAACGCCGTCACCGATCCACTGGGCTCCGACACCAGCGCGGGCGTGCAGACCTACGACAACCTGCACGCGGACACCCGCAAGTGGGTCAAGCAGGGCTGGATCGACTATGTGGTCCCGCAGATCTACTGGAACATCGGCTTCGCCGCCGCGGACTACGCGAAACTCCTGCCGTGGTGGCACGACGTCGTGGGCGGCACGGACGTCGATCTCTTCATCGGGGAGGCTCTCTACAAGGCCGGCGACCCCGCCCAGCCCGCGCCGTGGCAGGACCCGGCCGAACTGTCCCGCCATCTGACGCTGGCCCGCTCGTACGCGAATGTCCAGGGCCACTGCTTCTTCTCGGCCAAGGAAGTCATGACGGATCCGATCGGGGCGATGGCCAGGGTGGTGGCCGACCACTATCCGACCAAGGTGCTGCCGCCGGGCTGACGGCATGACTGGTGGAGCGGTGTTGGTGGGTCAGGCGGTTTCGTGCGGCTTGACGACGGTGTCGGGGCCCGGGGACATCAGCGTCTCGTGCCCGTCCTCGAAGCGGACGCGGAACGGCGGAGTGCCCTCCGCTCCGAGTACTTCGACGACCTCGGCGATCCTGTCGTGCTGGCCCACGATCCTGCCGTGCACCAGGAGCTTGTCGCCCACGTTCGCATGCATCGGGAGTGACCTCCTCGAAGGCAGTGGTCCGTGTTTCCGAGTCTACGGCCGGGTCGGGGAGTTGCACCCCAAGGGGCTCGGTCATTGGCGGGGCGGCATCGCGCCGACGGCTTCTCGCGCCCCACTGAAGACATCTCCTGCCCCACCGTCTCCTGCCCCACCGGCCGCCGCGCCCGCTAGCTGCGGGCGCGCTGCGTGACGGCGATGCACACGAGTACGGCGACGGCCGCGGCCGGCGCGGCCGGCGAGAGCCGTTCGTCCAGGAGGGACACCGACCAGACGAGCGTGAGCAGCGGCTGGGCGAGCTGGAGCTGACTGGCCCGGGCGATGCCGATCGAGGCCATGCCGCGGTACCAGACGTACAGGCCGAAGAACGTGGAGCCGACGGCGACCCAGAGCAGCCCGGCCACACCGTGGCCCGTAAGCCGTACCGGCTCGTGGGCCAGCGCCACGGCCCCGCCGGCGAGCGCGAACGGCAGACACATCAGCAGCGCCCAGCCGACCACGTGCCAGCCGGGCATGTGCCGGGCCAGCCTGCCGCCCTCGGTGTATCCGGCCGCGCACACCAGCAGCGCGCAGAACAGATACAGATCGCCGGTCTCGAGCGCTCCGCCGCTCTCCTGCACGGTGAAGGCGATCACCACGCCGGCGCCCGCGAGGGCGGCGAGCCAGAGCCGCGCGAGGGACGCCGGCCAGTGCGCAGTGCCGCGAAGGCGGCGGTGGTCAGCGGCAGCATGCCCACCACGACGGCCGCGTGCGAGGTGCTCGACGTCTGCAACGCCAGCGTCGTCAGCATCGGAAACCCGACGACCACGCCGCCGACGACGACGACGAGCGGGCCCCAGTGCCGGCGCTCCGGCAGCGGCGCGCGGCCCACAAGCAGAAACCCGCCGGCGACGAGCGCGGCGAGGACGGTGCGGAGGGCGACGAGGGACCAGGGGCCGAAGGATTCCAGGCCCCACACGGTGGACGGAAAGGTGGTCGAGAAGGCGAGGACGCCGAGCGCGGCGAGAAGGGTCCCGGTGCGGGCCTGGGGCGGGCCGACGGGCTCGGGCGTGGTGGCGACCGCTATCGAAGGTGAAGCAGTAGCGCTATCCTGTGGTCTCATGCATGAGCGTAGCAGTGTCGGTGAGCTGGCAAACTCGCTGAAACAGGAACTTGACCGCTACTCGCCCGGTGGAAAGCTGCCGTCCAGTCGAGCCCTCGTCGAGCGCTTTCGGGTCTCCCCGGTGACCGTCTCCCGGGCGCTCGCTCAGCTCGTTGCCGAAGGACTCGTCGTCACCCGTCCCGGGGCCGGTGCGTTCCGCGCACAGCCCCGTACCGCGGTCTCGGCCCCGGGCGACACCTCCTGGCAGGAGGTCACCCTCAGTGCCGACGCCGCCGCCGAGGTCGTTCCGCGGGCCGTCGACGCGTCCGGGGTCCTGGCCACGCTCGCCGCGCCGCCGCCCGGCGTCGTCGAGTTCAACGGCGGCTATCTGCACTCCTCGCTCCAGCCCGAGCGGGCCATGGCCGCAGCGCTCGCCCGGGCCGGACGCCGGCCCGGTGCCTGGTCGCGGCCGCCTGTCGACGGGCTGCCCGAACTGCGCGAGTGGTTCGCGCGCGGTCTCGGCGACACGACCGGCGCTGCGGACGTACTGATCACCGCGGGCGGTCAGTCCGCGCTGACCACTGCGCTCCGTGCGCTCGCCCCGCCCGGCGCGCCCGTTCTTGTCGAGTCGCCCACCTATCCGGGCATGCTGGCCATCGCGCGCGCCGCCGGGCTGCGGCCCGTGCCGGTGCCCGTCGACGCCGAGGGTGTCCGTACGGAACTGCTCGCCGCCGCCTTCAAGGCCACCGGCGCCCGCGTCTTCGTCTGCCAGCCGCTGTTCCAGAACCCGACCGGCGCGGTCCTGTCGCCCGGCCGCCGGCCCGAGGTGCTGCGCATCGCTCGCGAGGCCGGGGCCTTCGTCGTCGAGGACGACTTCGCGCGCCGGCTGGTCCACGAGGACGCCGGGCCGCTGCCGAGGCCGCTCGCCGCCGACGACCGGGACGGCGTCGTCGTCCATGTCAGCTCACTCACCAAGGTCACCTCGCCCAGCCTGCGCGTGGGCATGCTGGCGGCTCGCGGCCCCGTGCTGGAACGGCTGCGCGCCATCCATGTCGTCGACACCTTCTTTGTGCCCCGCCCGCTTCAGGAGGCGGCCCTGGAGCTGGTCGGCGCCCCGGCCTGGAGTCGTCATCTCCGTGCCGTGGCAGTCGAGTTGAAGGTCCGTCGCGACACCATGACCGCCGCGCTGCGCTCCGTACTGCCGGAATTGTCCCTTCCGTATATTCCGTCCGGCGGAAATCACCTCTGGCTGCGCCTCCCGGACGGGGCCGAAGAGGCGGTGCTGCTCTCCGCGGCCCTGCGCGCGGGCGTCGCGCTCGCCCCCGGCCGTCCCTACTTCTGTGCCGAACCACCGGCCGGACATGTGCGGTTGAGCTTCGCGGGTGTCGCGGGCGGATCCGAGATCGCCGAAGGGGTACGCAGACTGCGCGCCGCCTGCGACGAAACACTCGTGGCCGAACCGGCGGCATGACGCCGCCAGGCCGCCATTTTGTCCCCTTGACCTGCGGGCTCCGTGGAACCACCATCTCGCCATGAGTGTCCGGATCACCTTGGTGGCTGCCGCCCGCAGCTCGCCCAAACTCGCCGAGCGCTTCGACGACGACCGGCCCCTCGACCAGACCGGCTGGCACGAGGTGCAGTTCGCCGCGCATGCCCTCGTGCCGCTCAACGTCGCCGACCTGCGGTACTGCTCGCCGACCGCCCGCAGCCGCGCGACCGCGGACGCCCTCGGCTTCGCGCCGATCGCCCAGCCCGCGCTCCGCGACTGCGACATGGGCCGCTGGCGCGGCTTCACCCTCTCCGAGGTGGCGGCCGTGGAACCGGCCGCCGTGGACGCCTGGCTCGCCGACCCGCGGTCCACTCCGCACGGCGGCGAATCGCTGCTCGCGTTCATCTCCCGGATAGGGGGCTGGCTGGACACCAGGCCCGCCGAGGACGGCGGAACGATCGTGGCCGTCGCGGAACCCGCGGTGGTACGGGCGGCTCTGGTGTACGCGCTCAAGGCCCCGCCGTCCTCGTACTGGAACGTGGACGTCCGGCCGCTGTCGACGGTCACTCTGCTCGGCACGGCGGGCCGCTGGAGCCTGCGCCTCCAGATGGCGGCGTGATCGCCCCTCACCGGCCGTCGCTGAGCCCGTCCCGCCGACGGCGCAGAAAGGCCCGCTCCGGCGCGTTCTCGGTGAGCGCGAGCGCAGCGTCGTACGCCTGAGCCGCCTCGCCGTCCCGGCCGAGCCGGCGCAGCAGATCCGCGCGGATCGCGTGGAACAGCCGGTGGCTGGTGAGGTCCAGGCCGTCGACCAGTGCCAGGGCCGTGGCCGGGCCCTCCCACTCGGCCACAGCCACCGCGCGGTTGAGCGCGACGACCGGGGTCGGCGCGAGCGCGAGCAGCTGGTCGTAGAGCTGAAGGATCTGCCGCCAGTCCGTGGCCGCCGCCACCGGAGCGGCGCTGTGGACCGCGTTGATCGCCGCCTGGATCTGGTACGGGCCGGGCTGATTGCGCCGCAGACACTGCCGTACGAGAGCCTGGCCCTCGGCGACGAGTGCCCGGTCCCAGCGGTCCCGGTCCTGGTCGGCCAGCAGCACCAGTTCGCCGTCCGCCGTCGTGCGGGCGGTCCGGCGGGACTCGACGAGCAGCATCAGCGCGAGCAGCCCCTTGGCCTCCGGTTCGTCGGGCATCAGCTGCTCCAGCAGCCGGCCCAGTCGGATCGCCTCCGTGCACAGGTCCTCGCGGACCAGACGTTCTCCCGCGGTGGCGGTGTATCCCTCGTTGAAGATCAGGTAGACGACGGCGAGCACGGCCTTGAGCCGGTCCGGCAGATCGGCCTCGCGCGGCACGCGGTACGGAATGCCCGCGTCACGGATCTTGCCCTTGGCGCGCACCAGCCGCTGCGCCATCGCCGGCTCGGCGACCAGGAAGGCGCGCGCGATCTCCGTGGTCGTGAGGCCGCCCAGCAGCCGGAGCGTCAGCGCGACCTGCGCGCCGGTGGCGAGCGCCGGGTGGCAGCAGGTGAAGATCAGGCGCAGCCGGTCGTCGCGCACGGGACCCTCCTCTGCAGGTTCGTCGGCGGCGTGCAGCAGCGCGGCCTGGGCATGCCGGTCCGCGCGGGAAGCCTCGCGGCGGAGCCGGTCGATCGCCCGGTTGCGGGCGGTGGTGATGATCCAGCCGGCCGGGCTGGGCGGCAGCCCGGCGGACGGCCAGCGCTGCACCGCCGTGGTGAAGGCGTCCTGGACCGCCTCTTCCGCGACGTCGATGTCACCGAAGACACGGACCAGGACGGCGACCGCGCGTCCGTACTCCTCGCGGAACACGCGCTCGATCGCCGACGCGGTCACCTCCGGCACGGGGGACTGCACTAGCAGGTTCCGTGCTCCATGGGCCTGACCTCGATCGACAGAGGGGCCAGCACCCGGGCGTACTTGCGGCCCCACTCGAGCGCGGCGTCGAGATCGGGCGCCTGGAAGACGGTGAAGCCGCCGATGTGCTCCTTGCCCTCGACGAATGGGCCGTCGGTGGTGAGCACCTCGTCACCCTTCAACTGGAGCACAGTGGCCGTGCTCGGCGGGTGCAGACCCCCGGCGAACACCCAGGCGCCGGCGGCCCTGAGTTCGGCGTTCACGGCCTCGAGGTTCCGCATGACCGGCTCCAGGAACTCGGGCGGCGGAATGGGGCCGTCGGGCTGGTAGATGCTGAGCAGGTACTGCTTCATGACGGTTCCTCCTGGACGAGCGATGCTGCCGGTTCTTTCACCCTCGACCGGCCTTCACCCTCTATACGAACGGCTCCCGCCCGGATCGACACATCATGCGGCCGGTCCGGCGGATTTCCCGGAAGAAGTTTTCGCGCGGCGGTGTGCCGCCACCCGTTCGCGTGTCGCGCACCGCCGTGAGCAGTAGCGACGGGTTGGTCCGCTGCCTTGCGAGAGGAAGACAGTGCCGCAGGCGGACGAGGCGCAGACACCGCCGGGCGGGCGCTGGCGGTCCCAGACGAGCACGGTCAGCGCCAGACAGGAGGAGGCGAGCAGCCACTCGCCCCACGGTGCTTCGTCATGGCTGTCGAGGTGCGGGTGCCACGGCGAGCGGCCCTGGTGCGAGGTGAGGCGAAGGACCCCGGCGTTCTGCGGGAGCAGACGGTTCAGGAGGGCCGCGGCCTCGTCGACGTCGGCCGCGGCGAAGACCGCACGGAGCTGGAGCGCGGCGGCGCGCATCTCGGCGATGTCGTGGCCGGACACCTCGACCTCACCGGTCTCGCCGTGCTCGCGCAGCACCTCGGCGAGATGGCTCGCCGACAGGCTCTCGTCGGCAAGCGCGTTGACGAGCGCGGCAGTTCGCAGGGCGACCGCCTGCACCGAATGCCGGGCGGACCATTCAGCGTTCAGAGGCAGCACGGCATCAATGTAACGCAACTGGCGCAGGTTTGAGTTACCTCAGTAACGTAACTCGGATGCGAAAGCGTTACGGACTGGGAAGCTATACGGCCGGAGCGGCGGTGGCCCGCACCGGCGACGAGATGTCGGGTCCTGCCCTGTTGCTCGCGGGCCTCGCGGTCACGGGCTCGGCCGCCGCCGCCTCGTCGCTGCTGGCGGGCACCATGATCGCGGCAGCCGTCGGCGGTCCGCTCCTCGGTGTGCTGCTCGACAGATCCGTCCGGCCCGGACGGATGCTCGCGGCGGCACTGGCCGGCTACGCCGTGGCCCTCGTCGTCATCCTCCTGAGCCTCGGTCGCGTCCCGATCGCCGTCACCGTGCTGATCGCGGTGTGCGCCGGGCTCCTGGGCCCGGCGCTGTCCGGCGGCTGGACCGCGCAACTGCCCCGGGTCGTCGCACCGCAAGACCTGCCGCGCGCGAACGCGCTCGACGCGACGACCTTCAATCTCGCGGGCCTGGCCGGACCCGCGCTGGCCGGCGCGGTCGCCCATGTCGCGGGTGCGCACACCGGCGTGGTCGTCGCCGCCGTGCTGATCTGCCTCGCGCTCCCCGCGGCCCGAGCGCTGCCGGCGGCCCGAGCGCTCCCCGCCGCCCGCGGCCCGCACCGTACGCCGGCCACATCGGTCGTCGCCGACCTCGCAGCCGGATTCCGCGCCATCGTCCGCATCCGGCCGCTGGCCAGCGCCACCACCGCGTCGGTGATCTCCTGTGCGGGCGAAGGCATGCTGGTCGCCTGCGCGCCGCTGCTCGGAGAACGGGTCCTCGGCGGCGCGGGCCAGGGAGCGATGCTGCTCTCCGGCATCGCGGTCTCGGCGGTGGCGGCCAACGCGCTGCTCGCCCGGTCCGCCCGGCAGCCGAGCCCCGACACCGTCATCCTGGGCAGCTGTGTCGTCCTCGCGGCCGCGTGCCTGCTCGCCGCGACCGGCCGCCCGGTACCGCTCGTCGCAGCGGTCGTCCTCGCCGGCATCGGCCAGGGCCCGCAGCTCACCGCCTTGTTCGCGGTACGCCATCGCGAGGCGCCGGACCGGCTGCGCGGCCAGATATTCACCACCGGCGCGAGCCTCAAACTCAGCGGCTTCGCGATCGGCGCGGCCGCCGCCGGACCGCTCGCCGTCACCTCGCTCCCGGCCGCGCTGCTCACCGCGGCGGCGGTCCAGGTCCTTGCGGCCCTGTCCTGCGCGCTCCTGTTCACCCGGTCGGGCCCGCCGGCCACGGCGGAGAGCCGCGGTGCGCGGGCCCGACCTGCGGGATGACCAGGGCCGGGTTCGGCCGGGTTCTTCATTCGTGCCTGCGCCGTTCTTCTCCTTCGTCCGCTGCTGTCACCTCACTGACGGATCCCGGCCCGAGAGTGTGGCCGTTCGGCGCACATAAATTTCCGGCGTATTAGTCGCAGGCATGAGCCCGTGCACAGCCAGGCGGGCGAATTGCATGAGCGATTGCATAACCCTGCGGTGCTGCGTATAGTCATGCCATCGGCGAGGAGGGTTCGATGGCGGTACGAGCAGCAGTGGCAGGAGCGAGCGGATACGCGGGCGGGGAACTGCTCCGACTGCTCCTCGCCCACCCCGGAGTCGAGATCGGCGAGCTCACGGGCAACTCCAACGCGGGCCAGAAACTCGGCGGCCTCCAGCCCCACCTGCTGCCCCTCGCCGACCGCGTGCTCCAGCCGACCACCGCCGAGGTGCTCGCCGGACACGACGTCGTCTTTCTCGCACTGCCGCACGGGCAGTCCGCGGCGGTCGCCGAGCAGCTCGGCGACGACGTACTCGTCGTCGACATGGGCGCCGACTTCCGGCTGAAGGACGCCGCCGACTGGGAGAAGTTCTACGCCTCACCGCACGCCGGCACCTGGCCCTACGGCCTCCCCGAACTGCCGGGCGCCCGTGCCGCGCTGGAGGGGTCCAAGCGCATCGCGGTGCCCGGCTGCTATCCGACCGCCGTCTCGCTCGCGCTCTTCCCGGCATACGCGGCAGGCATCGCCGAACCCGAGGCCGTGATCACCGCCGCCTCCGGCACCTCCGGCGCCGGCAAGTCGCCGAAGCCGCATCTGCTCGGTTCCGAGGTGATGGGCTCCATGAGCCCGTACGGCGTCGGCGGCGGCCACCGCCATACGCCGGAGATGATCCAGAACCTGAGCGCGGCGGCAGGAGAGCCGGTCACCGTCTCCTTCACGCCGACGCTCGCGCCGATGGCCCGCGGCATCCTCGCCACCTGCTCCGCGAAGGCGAAGCCGGGCACGACGGCGCAGGACGTGCGGACCGCCTACGAAAAGGCGCTCGCCGACGAGGTGTTCGTCCACCTGCTGCCGGAGGGCCAGTGGCCGGCGACCGCGTCCGTCTACGGATCGAACGCCGTCCAGATCCAGGTCGCGTACGACGAGGCCGCCGGCCGGATCATCGCGATCAGCGTGATCGACAACCTCACCAAGGGCACCGCCGGCGGCGCGGTGCAGAGCATGAACCTCGCCCTCGGATTCGACGAGTCCCTCGGCCTGTCCACGATCGGAGTCGCTCCTTGAGCGGCGCGCGCGCAGCCACCTGGCTGCGGACGACCACGAAAGCCGCGCCTTTGCTCCCCCTGCCTTCGGCGGGCGGTGCCCCCAGCGCGGGCGGAGAAGCGAAGAAGGAGATGCAGTGAGCGTCACGGCAGCACAGGGATTCACGGCGGCGGGCATCGCCGCCGGGATCAAGGCGAACGGCAACCCGGACCTGGCCCTCGTGGTCAACACCGGTCCGCGCCGCGCCGCCGCAGGCGTCTTCACCTCCAACCGCGTCAAGGCCGCACCGGTCCTCTGGTCCGAGCAGGTACTCAAGGGCGGCGAGGTGACCGCCGTCGTCCTCAACTCCGGCGGCGCCAACGCCTGTACGGGCCCGCAGGGCTTCCAGGACACCCATGCCACCGCCGAGAAGGCGGCCGATGTCCTGAAGGCGCAGGGCCTGGACACCGGCGCGGGCGAGATCGCCGTCGCGTCCACCGGACTCATCGGCATCCTGCTCCCGATGGACAAGCTGCTGCCCGGCATGGAGCAGGCAGCCGCCCAACTCAGCGAGCACGGCGGCGAAAAGGCCGCCATCGCCATCAAGACCACCGACACCGTTCACAAGACGTCGGTCCACGAGGGCGACGGCTGGACGGTCGGCGGCATGGCAAAAGGCGCGGGCATGCTCGCTCCCGGACTCGCCACCATGCTGGTCGTGCTGACCACCGACGCCGACCTGGAGAGCGGGACGCTCGACAAGGCTTTGCGCGACGCCACCCGGCAGACCTTCGACCGGATCGACTCCGACGGCTGCATGTCCACCAACGACACCGTGCTGCTGCTCGCCTCCGGCGCTTGTGGCACGAGCCCCGCGTACGACGACTTCGCCGAAGGCGTCCGCGCCGTCTGCGACGACCTCGCACGCCAGCTCATCGGTGATGCCGAAGGCGCGTCCAAGGACATCCGCATCGAGGTGATCAACGCCGCGAGCGAGGACGACGCCGTCGAGGTCGGCCGCTCCATCGCCCGTAACAACCTCCTCAAGTGCGCCATCCACGGCGAGGACCCCAACTGGGGCCGGGTGCTGTCCGCCATCGGCACCACCCGGGCCGTCTTCGAGCCCGACCGGCTGAATGTCGCCATCAACGACGTCTGGGTCTGCAAGAACGGCTGCGTCGGCGAGGACCGCGACCTGGTCGACATGCGTTACCGCGAGGTGAAGATCACCGCCGACCTCGCCGCCGGCTCCGAGTCCGCCGTCATCTGGGCCAACGACCTCACCGCCGACTACGTCCACGAGAACAGCGCGTACTCCTCATGACCGCTCGCAAGCACACCGCACTGCCGAAGGCCGAGATCCTCATCGAGGCGCTGCCCTGGCTGACCCGGCACAACGGCAAGACCGTCGTCATCAAGTTCGGCGGCAACGCCATGATCGACGAGGAGCTCAAGGCCGCCTTCGCCCAGGACGTCGTCTTTCTGCGGCACGCGGGCCTGAAGCCGGTCGTCGTGCACGGCGGCGGCCCGCAGATCAACGCCCAGCTCGACCGGCACGGCCTGGTCAGCGAGTTCAAGGCGGGCCTGCGGGTCACCACGCCCGAGGCGATGGACGTCGTACGGATGGTGCTCGCCGGACAGGTCCAGCGCGAGCTCGTCGGGCTGCTCAACCAGCACGGCCCGCTCGCCGTCGGCCTCACCGGCGAGGACGCGCACACCATCACGGCCACCAAGCACCTGCCGACGATCGACGGCGAACTGGTCGACATCGGCCGCGTCGGCGAGATCACCAAGATCGAGACCGGCGCGATCGAGGCGCTGCTCGACGACGGCCGTATCCCGGTCATCTCCTCGATCGCCCGCTCCGCCGACGACCATCACGTCTACAACGTCAACGCCGACACCGCGGCGGCCGCGCTGGCCGCCGCGCTCGGCGCCGAGACGCTGGTGGTGCTGACCGACGTCGAGGGCCTGTACGAGGACTGGCCCAACAGCGACGACGTGATCAGCCGGCTCACCGCCACGCAGCTGGAGAAGCTGCTGCCCGACCTCTCCACCGGCATGGTCCCGAAGATGGAGGGCTGTCTCTTCGCCGTACGCAACGGGGTCAACACCGCCCGCGTGCTCGACGGCCGCGTGCCGCACTCGATCCTGCTGGAGATCTTCACCGACTCGGGCATCGGCACGATGGTGCTGCCCGACGGACAGGGGGAATCATGAGCAACCAGGAACTCACGCAGCGCTGGCAGGGAGTGATGACCGACAACTACGGCACGCCGAAGCTGTCGCTCGTCCGCGGCGAGGGCGCACACGTCTGGGACGCGGACGGCGTCGAGTACACCGACTTCGTCGGCGGCATCGCGGTGAACGCGCTCGGCCACGCCCACCCCGCCGTCGTCGAGGCCGTCACCCGGCAGATCGCCTGGCTCGGCCATGTCTCCAACCTCTATGTCGCCGAGCCGCCCGTCGCACTCGCCGAGCGGCTCATCCAGCACTTCGGCCGTCCCGGTCGCGTCTTCTTCTGCAACTCCGGCGCGGAGGCCAACGAAGCGGCCTTCAAAATCGGCCGGCTGACCGGCCGCCGGCACATGGTCGCCACCCGCGGCGGCTTCCACGGCCGCACCATGGGAGCGCTCGCGCTCACCGGCCAGCCGGGCAAGCAGGAGCCGTTCCTGCCGCTGCCGGGCGAGGTCACGCACGTGCCGTACGGCGATGCCGAAGCGCTGCGGTCCGTTGTTACCGAGGAGACCGCGCTGGTGGTCATCGAGCCGATCCAGGGCGAGAACGGCGTGGTCGTGCCGCCGACCGACTACCTCCGGGCCGCCCGGGAGATCACCAGTGCGACCGGCACGCTGCTGGTGCTCGACGAGGTCCAGACCGGCGTCGGACGCACCGGCCACTGGTTCGAGTACCAGGCGCACACCGGGGTCGAGCCGGATGTGGTCACGCTCGCCAAGGGTCTCGGGGGCGGGCTCCCGCTCGGCGCGACCGTGGCGTTCGGCGAGGCGGCCGAGCTGCTGAAGCCCGGCCAGCACGGCACCACCTTCGGCGGGAACCCCGTCGCGTGCGCCGCCGGACTCGCCGTCCTGGACACGCTCGCGGCCGACGGGACGCTCGACGAGGTCAAGCGGCTCGGCGAGAAGATCCGCGAGGGAGTCGAGTCGCTCCGCCACCCGCTGGTCTCCCATGTCCGTGGCGCGGGCCTGTTGCTGGGTATCGTGCTCACCGAGCCCTTTGCGCCACAGGTGCAGCAGGCGGCTCAGAGCGCCGGCTTCCTGGTGAACGCCCCCGCCCCCGATGTCGTACGGCTCATGCCGCCGCTGATCATCGCCGAGGCCGACGTGGACGCGTTTCTCCGGGCCCTGCCCGGCGTTCTCGACGCAGTCGACGGGGACGGACGATCCGGAGAATGAGACGACGATGACCGAGGCGCAGGACACCGAGCACGGCGGGCCCGCCGTACCGCAGACCCGTACGGCCCGCCACCGCCGGATCGTGGACATCCTCAACCGGCAGCCGGTGCGCTCGCAGAGCCAGTTGGCCAAGCTCCTCGCGGACAACGGACTGAGCGTCACGCAGGCGACGCTCTCCCGCGACCTCGACGAGCTCGGCGCGGTGAAGATCCGCAACACCGGCGGCGAGCTGATCTACGCGGTGCCCAGCGAAGGCGGCTACCGCACTCCGCACGTCCCGCTCGGCGAGTCGGCCAAGGAGGAGCGGATGCGCCGCCTCTCCGGTGAACTGCTGATCTCCGCGGAGGCCTCGGCCAATCTCGTGGTGCTGCGTACGCCGCCGGGCGCGGCACAGTTCCTCGCCTCGGCGATCGACCAGGCCGAACTGCACGACATCCTCGGCACCATCGCGGGCGACGACACGCTGCTGCTGATCAGCCGGGACCCGCTGGGCGGCCAGGCGCTGGCGGACCATCTGCTGCGCCTGGCCCAGAACGACCGCTGACAGCCGCCGGGCCGTCCGGTCCTCAGGCGGTCAACTTCGCCGTGTGGCGGGCGAATCCGCTGGTGCTCCAGGTGCTGCCGTCGGCGTGGACCGCAAAGCCCTCGGTGTCGGGCAGCTCCTCCAGCCAGTCCCGGGCCCGCCCGCCCATGGCGTACGCGGCGGTCGCCCGGGCGTCCGCGTGCGTCAGCCCGGGACAGACGACGGTCATCGACGCCAGGTCATTCGCGGGTGGCAGGCCGGTGTGCGGGTCGAGAATGTGGCAGCCGCGCTCGGCCGGGCCCGATGTTGCGATCGCGAGACGGTCGTCGGCCTCGATCACCGTGACGAGCCCGCCCGGGTGCAGCGGGTCGCTGACGCCCACCCGCCAGGGGCCGCCGTAGAGCTGGATGTCTCCGCCTCCGTTGAGGCAGACCGAATCCGCACCGGACGAGGCGAGCATGCGCACGGCGCACTCCACCGCCCAGCCCTTGACCAGCCCGGTCGGATCCAGTTGGCCGGCGTAGTGGGCGGTGAACCAGCCCTCGCTCTCCCGCTCCGCGTCGGCGCACAGATCGAGCACTTCGGCGACCTCGGTGACACAGTCTCCGAGCGAGAGTTCGCCGCGGGCGAGCCGGCTCAGCTGGCTGCCCGGACGGTACGTCGAAAAGATCTCGTCCACGCGGCGCAGACCTGCGACGGCGGCGGCCAGTCCGGCGTGCACCCTGGGGGAGGCGCTGCGCTCGGCGATACGGATGTCGAACGAGAAGACCGTCCCCATGGTGTGCTCGACATGACGCAGACGCTCCCGGTCGCCGGGCATCACAACCCCGCCTTGTCGAGCGCGCTCTGCAGGGACTTGATGTAGCCCTCGCTGGTGTAGCTGGCGCCGGAGACGGCGTCGATCTGCGCGCTCTGTGCCGTGACCGCTGCCTGGTTGAGCTTGGGGATCGCGTTGGCGGCGATCTGCCGGCTGTTGGCGTCGGAACTGGGTGACTTGACGGCGTCGGCCGCGGTGACCTTGCCTCCGCTGACTGTGATCCGGACCTGCACCGGGCCGTACTGCGTGTCGGCCACATCGCCGAGGACGGTCTTCGCCACCGGGGTGCCGGAGCCGGAACCGGGGTCGGAGCCGGAGCCCGAACCCGAGCCGGAACCGGAGTCCGCGCCGGCGTCGGAGTCCGCACCGGAACCCGAGCTCCCTCCCGGCTGCGTCCCTGCGCCGGGTTGTGCCCCGGCCTCCGCGCCGGATTCGTCGCTGCCCGAATCCCCGGCGCCGGAGCCCGCCGCCCCCGCGGCCTCCGCCTTGTCGAGTGCGCTCTGCAGGGACTTGATGTAGCCCTCGCTGGTGTAGCTGGCGCCGGAGACGGCGTCGATCTGTGCGCTCTGTGCCGTGACGGCTGCCTGGTTGAGCTTGGGGATCGCGTTGTCGGCGATCTGCCGGCTGTTGGCGTCGGCGCTGGGCGCCTTCACGGCCTGCGCCCGGACGATTCTGCCGCCGCTGAGGGTGAGCTGGACCTGGACGTCGCCGTACTGCGTCTTGGCGACGTCTCCGAGCACTGTCAGTCCTCCCGCGGTCCCGGCACCGTTACCGGTGGACGCGGAGCCGGCGGGCGGCACTTGAGAGCCGGGCTGCGACGACGCCTCGACCACGGTGTTGCCCGGCTGCTTCAGTGCGAGCAGCAGCACGACACTCGATGTGGTGGCGGCAACGCCGATCATGATCCGGCGAAGTGGATGCTTCCTCTTCAAGGACGGCCTCACATCTCGAAGGACTCGTGGTGGATCCGGCGGGTAGGCACTCCTGCTTCGCGCAGTGCCTGGTACGACTCCTCGGCGAGACCGGGCGGCCCGCAGAGATAGACGTCGTGCTCGTCGATGTCGGGCAGCACTTCCGTCAGCCGCTTGGCGGTGATCTCGGGCCGGGCCCCGTCGGGTCCGTTCACCGCGTACATCAGCCGTGCGTCCCGGCGCTCGGCGATCTGCTTCAGCTCGCTCCACAGGGCCAGGTCCCGCGTCTTGCTGGCCCGGTAGAGCAGAGTCAGGTCGCCCGGGCCGCCGGGCAGTGTCTCGAACAGCGCCCGCAGCGGCGTGATCCCGGCACCGCCCGCGATCAGCAGCACCTTGTTGCGGCTGCGACGGCCGGCGGTCATGGCTCCGTACGGGCCCTCGGCCCAGACCCGCGTCCCCGGCTCCAGCCGGGAGAGGGCCGTGCTGTGGCTGCCGACCGCCTTGACGGTGATACGCATCAAAGTGGGGCGGGGTGCGGCGGAGAGCGAGTACGGATTGGCGCTCCAGCGCAGCCCCTTGGTGAGGAACCGCCAGCGGAAGAACTGACCCGCCTCGGCGCCGAGCCGGTGCAGCCGCCGCCCGGTGATCAGCACGGAGACCACACCGGGTGCCTCCTCCACGGTCGACTCGACCCGCATCCGGTGCCAGAGATTGAGCCGGAGGGGCGACAGGACGCGGTACCAGAGCAACAGCGCGCCGACCGCTCCGTACAGCACGTACCAGACGGTGCGCGCCGACGGGTTCGCCACGAACTCGGCACCTGTCGCCAGCTGGTGCCAGAAGGTCAGATACACCGCGACATAGGTGACGAGGTGCAGGTAGTACCACGTCTCGTACGCCATCCGCCGGCGCAGTGCCCCGGCCGAGACGAAGCCGACGAGCAGCAGGAGCCCGGTGCCGATCGCCGCCTTGATCATTTCCGGGAAGTCGACGACGACGGTGACGGTCTGCTCCACGAGCCCGGTCCGGGCCTGGACGGCGTACCCCCAGACGATCAGTACGACGTGCGCGACGATCAGACTGATCGCGTAGCGGCCGCTCATCGCGTGCCAGCGGGTCACCCGGTCGGAACCCACCCGCCGTTCCAGAGCCGGGACGCGTGCCATCAGCAGCACCACCAGCGCGATCGTGTATCCGCCCAGCAGACCGGTGATCCGGCCGGCGCCGATCAGCCACTCGGCGGTGGTCATGTGCACCACCGCGGTGTTCTGCCACCACAGGGACAGCACCGCCACCGCCCCTGCCCAGGCGACGGCCAGCATGACCACCGCCGGGTCGCGCCGGGGACGGATCGCCTTCATGGTCTGGCGTCTCGCGGCCCGACCGCTCTGCAACATCGCCACGCCTGCTCCTCGGCTGAACCTCTTCGCGTACGGGGATACGCAGACGAGGCCCGTGGAGTTCAACTCGAGGGGCGCTTGTGCAATCCGGGACTCGGCCGTCGGCCCGGGCGGCAGGGCATGACCGGGGTCAGTCGGCGCGCGCGGGCAGCGGCAGCGGCAGCGCAGGCAGGCCGTCCAGGCTCACTCCGACGTGCTCCTTCTTCTCGCAGTACGCCGCGAACTCCTCCTCCGACTTACGGCCGAAGTGCTCGGCGTGCTGCGTGCGTTCCTCCTCGTACGCCATGAACGGCACCGCGAACCCGCACGCGTCGCTCACCCGCTGCGCGTGGATCACCACGATGGCGCGCGCGCCCGGCCCGTCGACGTCCTTGAAGTACGGGATGAACTCCGCCCAGCGCGGGTCGTCGCGGAAGACCGCCTCGCCCTTGCCGTGCACGCGCAGCACCTTGGGCGGGCCGCTGAAGGCGCACCACATGAGCGTGATCCGGCCGTTGCCCTCCTCGCGGAGGTGGGCGACGGTCTCGGCGCCGCTGCCGCCGAAGTCGAGGTAGGCGAGGGTCAGTTCGTCGATGACGACGAGGGTGCCCTTACGGCCCTTGGGCGAGAGATTGACATGTCCGTCCCCGTTCAGCGGAGCGGTGGCGGTGAAGAAGACCGGCTGTTCCTCGATGAACGTGCGGATCCTGCCTTCTATGCGTTCGTAGCGTTGTCCCATGCCGTCGATTATCGGCTGTCCGATCGACCGGCGAAGCGCAGCCTCAACTGCCGAAATCCGCCGGGTGTGCGGAGAGCGGCAGTCCGAATGCCGGGAAGAGCGACGGGTCCTGGAAGGACACGACCCGTGCGATGCCCGCCGCCGTGACGGTGTGCACCTCGACGGTGAAGGCGTGCAGCAGGCCGTCGTCGCCGTGCTGGTACATGGCGATCGCCGGCTGGCCGTTCGCCGACGTACGGATGAGCCGGCCGCCCTCGCGGAAGACCGGGCACTTCGCCGCGATCAGGCGGCCGGCGGCCTCCCGGCCGGTGAACCATGTCGGGATCGGCGGCATCTCGAAGACGATGTCATCGGTGAGCAGCCGCATCAGGGCCGAGATGTCCGCGTTCTCGAAGGCCGTCGCATACCGCTCCACCAGCTCGCGCTGCTCGGGCTCGGCCGGTCCTGTGAGCGTCTCCGCCACGGGCGCCGCCCGGGAGATCCGGCCGCGGGCACGCTGCAGCATGCTGTTCACCGCGGCCTCCGTGCTCTCGGTCAGATCGGCGACCTCGGCCGCGTGCCAGCGCAGCACATCGCGCAGGATCAGAATCGCCCGCTGCCGCGGCGGAAGGAGCTGAAGGGCCGCGACGAATGCCAGCCGCACGTTCTCGCGTGCGGTGACGACCGTGGCCGGGTCCGCGGGGTCGTCGGCGAACAGCGGGTCGGGCAGCGGCTGCAGCCAGGGCACCTCGGGCCGGGCCGGAGCCAGCGGCCCCGCCGCGTCGTCGCCGGGCGCGCCCAGGCCGGACGGCAGCGGGCGGCGGCCCCGGTGTTCCAGCGCGGTCAGACACGCATTGGTCGCGATGCGGTAGAGCCAGGTGCGCAGCGACGACCGGCCTTCGAAACTGTCGTACGAGCGCCAGGCGCGCAGATACGTCTCCTGGACCAGGTCCTCGGCGTCGTGCACCGAGCCGACCATCCGGTAGCAGTGGGCCAGCAGCTCGCGCCGGAACGGCGCGGTGAGCCGCTCGAAGTCCGCGTCGGCGGGCTTCACTGCCTGTGCGCTGTTCGCCATGGGAGCTACTCCTTCGGTACTCGGGTCCGCTCGGACGCCGCCCATCTGAACAGACCGCGAAGCCGTCCGAAACTCATCGCTCACGCATACCCCAATGCCCGACGACTTTCCGGGAGCCCGTGTGTCCGTACGGCATGAACCCTTCACCGCACCCCGATCCCCGCCGCTGGAAGGCGCTGGCGCTGCTCTGCGCCGCGGACTTCATGGTCATCCTCGACGCACAGATCGTCATCCTGGCGCTGCCGTCCATCCAGCGCGAACTCGGCTTCTCAGGAGGCGGCGAGCAGTGGGTCATGAGCGCCTATCTGCTGACCTTCGGCGGACTGCTGCTGCTCGGCGGCCGCTCGGCCGACCTGCTGGGACGCCGCCGTATGTTCATGATCGGCACCGCGCTCTTCCTCTTCTCCTCGCTGCTCTGCGGCTTCGCGTGGACCGGCGGCACGCTGATCGTGGCCCGGGTGCTCCAGGGCGTCTCGGCGGCGATCATGGCGCCGACCGCGCTCTCCATCCTGATGACGACCTTCGACGAGGGAACCGAGCGCAACAAGGCGCTCGGCATCTGGTCGGCCGTCGGCGGAGTGGGGGCCACGGCCGCGCTGCTGGTCGGCGGACCGCTGACGTCCTGGCTCGGCTGGGAGTGGATCTTCTTCATCAATGTTCCGGTGGCGCTCGTCCTGTTCGGGCTGAGCCCCGTGCTCCTGAAGGAGAGCCGCGGCGCGGAGCGCGGACGGAGCTTCGACCTGGCGGGCGCCGTGACGATCACCGCCGCGCTCGCGCTGCTCGTGTACGCCGTCGTCGAGGCGCCGGACATCGGCTGGAGCCGGCCCCGCACGCTGCTTCTGCTCGGCCTGTCCGCCCTGCTGATCGCGGTGTTCGCGCTGGTCGAGTCGCGCTCCCGGGCACCGCTCGCGCCCCTGCGGATCTTCCGCTCGCGCGCTCTCGTCGGCGGCAATCTGGTGCTCCTGCTGCTCGGCATGGCCGCCTGGGGCATGTCCCTCACCGTGTCCGAGTACGCCCAGCAGGTGCTCGGCTACTCCGCCCTGATGTTCGGCCTCAGCTCCGCCGTGATGCCGGTGATGGCGGCCGTCGGCTCGGTCGCCGGACAGGCGGTCGTCACCAGGACCGGGCCCCGGCCGGTCGCGATGGCCGGCATGGCGCTGACCGGGATCGGCTGTCTGCTGCTCGCCCAGGTCTCGGCCGGCGGCAGCTACTTCGAGGACCTGTTCCTCGGACTGCTGGTCTTCGGTCCCGGTCTCGGTGCCGCCTTTGTCGCGGCGTCGGTCGCCTCGCTCGCCGGGGTCGCCGAGCGGGAGGCCGGGCTGGCATCGGGGCTGAACACCGCGTCGTTCCAGATCGGCGGCGCGTTCGGGGTGGCGATCCTGTCCACGGTCGGCATGCCGGGCACCGGGGCGCTGCCGTCGCTCGATGTGCTGACACAGGGCTTCCGTACCGACTTCGCCGCGTCGATCGCCTTCTCGGCGGCGGCCCTGCTGGTGGCCCTGCTCCTGCCCGGCCGGATCCGGCGCGGGCGCGTGGCGGAACCGGCTCTTTCGAAGCTCGAGTGACCGCATTGACGAAACATACGGAGGAGTGCATACTTATTCCATCACCGAATGCACCGTAAGGAGAAACCCGTGACCGAGCGCGTCGTACTCGCCTACTCGGGCGGTCTGGACACCTCCGTCGCCATCGGCTGGATCGCCGAGGAGACGGGCGCCGAGGTCATCGCCGTTGCCGTGGACGTCGGCCAGGGTGGCGAGGACCTGGACGTCATCCGCAAGCGCGCGCTCGCCTGCGGTGCCGTGGAGGCCGAGGTCGCCGACGCGAAGGACGAGTTCGCCGAGGAGTACTGCCTCCCGGCGATCAAGGCCAACGCGCTCTACATGGACCGCTACCCGCTGGTCTCCGCGCTCTCCCGGCCCACGATCGTCAAGCACCTCGTCGCCGCCGCCACCAAGCACAACGCGTCGATCGTGGCCCACGGCTGCACCGGCAAGGGCAACGACCAGGTGCGGTTCGAGGCGGGCATCGTCGCCCTCGCGCCCGAGCTGAAGTGCATCGCCCCGGTCCGTGACTACGCCATGACCCGGGACAAGGCGATCGCCTTCTGCGAGGAGAAGCAGCTCCCGATCGCCACCACCAAGAAGTCGCCGTACTCCATCGACCAGAACGTCTTCGGGCGGGCCGTCGAGACCGGCTTCCTGGAGGACATCTGGAACGGGCCGATCGAGGACATCTACGAGTACACCTCGAACCCGGCGGAGCAGCGCGAGGCCGACGAGGTCGTCATCTCCTTCAAGGAGGGCGTCCCGGTCGCCATCGACGGCAAGCCCGTCAGCGTCCTCCAGGCCATCCAGCAGCTCAACGAGCGGGCCGGCGGGCAGGGCATCGGCCGGATCGACATGGTCGAGGACCGGCTCGTGGGCATCAAGTCCCGTGAGGTGTACGAGGCTCCGGGCGCGATCGCGCTGATCACCGCGCACCAGGAGCTGGAGAACGTCACGGTCGAGCGCGAACTGGCGCGGTACAAGCGGCAGGTCGAGCAGCGCTGGGGCGAGCTGGTCTACGACGGCCTGTGGTTCTCGCCGCTCAAGCGCGCGCTGGACGGCTTCATCAACGAGGCCAACCAGCATGTCTCCGGCGACATCCGGATGACGCTGCACGGCGGCCGCGCCGTCGTCACCGGCCGGAAGTCGGACGAGTCCCTCTACGACTTCAACCTCGCGACCTACGACTCCGGCGACACGTTCGACCAGTCGAAGGCGCAGGGCTTCATCGAACTCTTCGGCCTGTCGTCGAAGATCGCCGCGAAGCGTGACCTCGGCTGATAGGACTCGTAAGACAGCTGCCTCCCCGTTCCTCCGCGGCGGGGAGGCAGTCGCACATCCACCCCTTCTGAGGAGCTTCAGCTGTGAGCAGCAACAACGGTGACGTACGGCTCTGGGGCGGCCGTTTCGCCGACGGTCCCGCCGAGGCGCTGGCCAAGCTGTCCGCGTCGGTCCACTTCGACTGGCGTCTTGCGCCGTACGACATCGCCGGTTCACGAGCCCACGCGCGCGTGCTCCACAAGGCGGGGCTGCTGACCGAGGACGAGCTGACACGGATGCTGGCCGGGCTCGACCGGCTCGAAGCGGATGTCGCCGACGGCTCGTTCGTCGGCACGATCGCCGACGAGGACGTCCACACCGCCCTGGAGCGCGGTCTGCTGGAGCGCCTGGGCCCCGACCTCGGTGGCAAGCTGCGCGCGGGACGGTCGCGGAACGACCAGGTCGCCACGCTCTTCCGGATGTATCTGCGCGACCGCGCACGGATCATCGGCGGCCTGATCGCCGAGCTCCAGGACGCGCTGGTGGGGCTGGCCGAGGCGCACGCGGACGTCGCGATGCCGGGCCGTACGCATCTTCAGCACGCCCAGCCGGTCCTGTTCGCGCATCATGTCCTGGCGCATGTGCAGTCGCTGTCCCGGGACGCCGAACGGCTCCGGCAGTGGGACGAGCGGACCGCGGTCTCTCCGTACGGCTCCGGTGCGCTCGCCGGATCGTCGCTCGGTCTTGACCCGGAGGCGGTCGCGAAGGACCTTGGCTTCGAGCACGGCAGCGCGGGGAACTCGATCGACGGCACGGCGTCGCGGGACTTCGTCGCGGAGTTCGCCTTCATCACCGCGATGATCGGCGTCAACCTGTCGCGGATCGCGGAAGAGATCATCATCTGGAACACGAAGGAGTTCTCCTTCGTGACCCTGCACGACGCGTTCTCCACCGGCTCGTCGATCATGCCGCAGAAGAAGAACCCGGACATCGCCGAGCTGGCGCGCGGCAAGTCGGGCCGGCTGATCGGCAATCTCACCGGCCTGCTCGCCACACTGAAGGCCCTGCCGCTCGCGTACAACCGCGACCTCCAGGAGGACAAGGAGCCGGTCTTCGACTCCTGCGACCAGCTGGAGGTCCTGCTGCCCGCCTTCACCGGCATGATGGCCACGCTCACGGTGAACCGCGAGCGGATGGAGGAGCTGGCGCCCGCGGGTTTCTCGCTCGCGACGGACATCGCGGAGTGGCTGGTCAAGCAGGGCGTGCCGTTCCGGGTGGCGCACGAGGTCGCGGGGGAGTGCGTCAAGGAGTGCGAGCAGCGCGGGATCGAGCTGGACGGGCTGACGGACGACCAGTTCGCGAAGATCTCGCCGCATCTGACGCCCGAGGTCCGCACGGTGCTGAATGTGCCGGGCGCGCTGGCCTCGCGGAACGGACGCGGAGGTACGGCGCCGTCGGCGGTGGCGGTCCAACTGGCCGAGGTCAAGGCGGACTTGGCAGTCCAGCACGCCTGGGCGACGGCCAAGAACTAGGCAGTACAACGAGGCAGTACACGGGATCGCCCCGGCCGGTGACACCGGCCGGGGCGATCCCGTTTGCGCAGAGGCCCCGGCGTCAGCCGAGGATCGCGAGCGCCTGGTTGAACGTCGTCGAAGGACGCATCACGGCCGCGGCCTTGGCCGGGTCGGGCTGGTAGTAGCCGCCGATGTCCGCCGGCGAACCCTGCACCGCGAGCAGCTCGTCGACGATGGTCTGCTCCTTGGCGGTGAGCGTCTCGGCGAGCGGGCCGAACGCCTTGGCCAGGTCCGCGTCGTCGGTCTGCTTGGCCAGCTCCTGGGCCCAGTAGAACGCCAGGTAGAAGTGGCTGCCTCGGTTGTCGATGCCGCCGACGCGACGGGTCGGCGACTTGTCGTTCTCCAGGAACGAGGCGGTCGCGCGGTCGAGCGTGTCGGCGAGGACCTGGGCGCGGGCGTTGCCCGTGGTCTGCGCGAGGTGCTCGAAGCTGGCCGCGAGCGCGAAGAACTCGCCCAGGCTGTCCCAGCGCAGGTAGTTCTCCTTGACCAGCTGCTGCACGTGCTTGGGCGCGGAGCCGCCGGCGCCCGTCTCGAACAGGCCGCCGCCCGCCATCAGCGGCACGACGGACAGCATCTTGGCGCTGGTGCCCAGCTCCAGGATCGGGAACAGGTCGGTCAGGTAGTCACGCAGTACGTTGCCGGTGACCGAGATCGTGTTCAGGCCCTTGCGGATGCGCTCCAGCGAGAACTTCGTCGCCTCGACCGGGGAGAGGATCTTGATCTCCAGGCCCGCGGTGTCGTGCTCCGCCAGGTACGCCTTGACCTTCTCGATGAGCTGCGCGTCGTGCGCGCGGGTCTCGTCCAGCCAGAACACGGCCGGGTCGCCGGTCGCGCGGGCGCGGGTGACGGCGAGCTTGACCCAGTCGCGGATCGGGGCGTCCTTGGACTGGCAGGCACGGAAGATGTCACCGGCGGAGACGGTCTGCTCCAGGACGACGTTGCCGCTCGCGTCGACGAGCCGCACGGTACCCGTGGTCGCGATCTCGAAGGTCTTGTCGTGGCTGCCGTACTCCTCGGCCTTCTGCGCCATCAGACCGACGTTCGGGACCGAGCCCATGGTCGAGGGGTCGAAGGCGCCGTTGGCGCGGCAGTCGTCGATGACGACCTGGTAGACGCCGGAGTAGCTGCTGTCCGGGAGGACGGCCAGCGTGTCGGCCTCCTGGCCGTCCGGGCCCCACATGTGGCCGGAGGTGCGGATCATGGCCGGCATGGAGGCGTCGACGATGACATCGCTCGGCACGTGCAGGTTGGTGATGCCCTTGTCGGAGTCGACCATCGCCAGCTCCGGGCCCTCGGCGAGCTCGGCGTCGATCGACGCCTTGATCTCGGCGCCGTCGGGCAGACCCTCGAGTCCCTTGAGGATCCCGCCGAGCCCGTCGTTCGGGGACAGGCCGGCCGCGGCGAGCGTCTCGCCGTACTTCGCGAACGTCTTCGGGAAGAAGGCGCGCACCACGTGACCGAAGACGATCGGGTCGGAGACCTTCATCATCGTGGCCTTCAGGTGCACGGAGAACAGCACGCCGTCGGCCTTGGCGCGGGCGATCTGCTCGGTGAGGAACTCGCGCAGCGGGGCGACGCGCATGACGGACGCGTCCACGACCTCGCCCGCGAGGACGGGTACGGACTCACGCAGCACGGTGGTCGAGCCGTCGTCACCCGCGAGCTCGATGCGCAGCGAGCCGGCCTCGGAGATCACGGTGGACTTCTCGGTGGAGCGGAAGTCGTCGACGCCCATGGTCGCGACGTTCGTCTTCGACTCGGAGGTCCAGGCGCCCATGCGGTGCGGGTGCTTCTTGGCGTAGTTCTTGACCGAGGCGGGGGCGCGGCGGTCGGAGTTGCCCTCGCGCAGCACGGGGTTGACGGCGCTGCCCTTGACCTTGTCGTAACGGGCGCGGATGTCGCGCTCCTCGTCGGTCTTCGGGTCGTCCGGGTAGGCCGGCAGCGCGTAGCCCTGCTCCTGCAGCTCGGCGATCGCGGCCTTCAGCTGCGGGATCGAGGCCGAGATGTTCGGCAGCTTGATGATGTTCGCGCCGGGGGTCTTGGCGAGCGCGCCGAGCTCGGCGAGCGCGTCCTCGATCCGCTGCCCCTCCTCCAGGAACTCGGGGAAGAGGGCGATGATCCGCCCGGCCAGCGAGATGTCACGGCTCTCCACAGTGACCCCGGCGGTCGAGGCGTACGCCTCGACCACGGGCAAGAACGAATAGGTCGCCAGGGCCGGCGCCTCGTCGGTGTGCGTATAGATGATGGTCGAGTCAGTCACCGGGTGCTCCGCTCCACGTCTGCAACATTGCTCGACATCAAGATATCCCGTACCCGCCCCCCTCTCGACAGGGCCCTGCCCCCGCGGAACTCCGGCCACGACGCCGGTTCCGGTCCTCACAGGGCCGCGGCCCAGTCGCCGAGCGCCTCGAAGTCGGGCCGGAGCAGCCCGATCCGCTCGTCGATGTGCATCAGCAGCGCGGCGTCGAGATGGTGCCGCTCCACCCACTCGCGGTCGCGGACGCTGATGTCGTCGTCGATCCAGGCGAACGGCCGCCCGGCCGCGTACTCGAGGATGTACTGCGTCTTCCAGAAGGTCCCGCGAGGGGCGCTGCCGTGCATCTGGGGCCAGTCGATGAACGGCAGCTCCGGCAGGCCGAGATGAGGGCCTATCCACTCGTTCGCCTCGCCCTTCCAGGTGGTCGCCCAGACGAGTTCGTACGCCTCGGCCAGCGCCAGCAGCTCGACTCCGTGCGCGGGATTGAGCCACACCCGCAGCGGCTTGCCCTCCGTCCAGCCGGACGGCCGCATCCGGTGGGTGCTGTAGCCCTCCGGTCGGCGCTGGGGCTTTGCCGCGTACGGATTGAGCGGGCCGTCGACGTCGATCAGCAGCAGCGGCTTCATGCGCAAAGGATCTCGTCTCCGCGTCGAGCGAGTCGACGCAATATCGAATGAGACATTCATGTCTCACATGGGCTATGGTCGTCTCATGACAGTCGATCGCGACCAGGTGCTGCGCACCGCCGCCGCCCTGCTCTCTCGGAAGTCGACCGCGACCATGGACGAGGTCGCCAAGGCCGCCGGTATCGGGCGGGCCACTCTGCATCGGCACTTCGCCGGGCGGGACGCTCTCGTGCGGGCTCTCGAAGAGCTCGGGATCAGGGAGTTCGACGCCGCCATCGAGGCGGCGCGGCTCGGCGAAGGGGCCGCCGGGGACGCGCTCAGGCGGCTTGTCGCGGAGACCGAGCCGAGCGCCGGGCTGCTCGCCTTTCTCGTCACCGAGAACCAGCTCTTCGAGGGCGAGCAGGTCAACGAGGGCTGGGCCCGCCTCGACGCCCGCGTCGCCGCTCTCTTCCGGCGCGGCCAGGAAGAGGGCGAGTTCCGCATCGACCTCACCCCGGTCTGGCTCACCGAGGCCCTGTACGGGCTCATCGGCACCTGCGCCTGGGCCGTGCAGGACGGCCGTGTCGCGGCCAAGGACTTCCAATTCATGATCACCGAGCTGCTGCTCGGCGGCGCACGACGGAGCGTGGAGAAATGACCAGTACCGACCTACGGGCGACGGCGCAGGAGACCGTACGCGCACCGGGCCGGTGGCTCGCCCTGGCCGTACTCGTACTGGCCGTGCTGCTCGTCGCGGTCGACGCCACCGTGCTCGGCCTCGCGACCCCGTATCTCAGCGAGGACCTCAAGCCGTCCGGCACCCAGCTGCTCTGGATCGGCGACGTCTACTCGTTCGTCATCGCCGGCCTGCTCGTCTCCATGGGCAGCCTCGGCGACCGCATAGGCCGCAAGAAGCTGCTGCTGACCGGCGCGGTCGCGTTCGGCGCGGTCTCCGTGCTCAACGCGTACGCCTCCAGCCCGGAGATGATGATCCTCGCGCGGGCCCTGCTCGGCGTCGCCGGCGCGACCCTGATGCCGTCCACGCTCGCGCTGATCCGCAACATCTTCCACGACCCCAAGGAGCGCAGCCTCGCCGTCGGTATCTGGGGCGCCGCCGCCTCGGCCGGCGCCGCGGTCGGACCCGTCGTCGGAGGCTTTCTGCTGGAGCACTTCTGGTGGGGCTCGGTCTTCCTGATCAACCTGCCGGTGATGGCGCTGCTCGTCGTCGTCGGCATCAAGCTGCTTCCCGAGTCGCGCAATCCCGACCCGGGCCCGTGGGACCTCATCAGCGTCTGCCTCTCGCTGATCGGCATGGTCGCCGTCGTGTACGCCGTGAAGGAGGCGGCGGTCCACGGCCTGCGCTGGGACACCACCGCGGCCGCGGCCATCGGTATCGCCGCGCTGTTCTGGTTCGTACGGCGGCAGTTGACGCTGCCCTCGCCGCTGCTGGACGTACGCCTCTTCCACAACAAGGGCTTCTCCGGCGCGGTGCTGGCCGATCTGCTGACCATCCTCGGGCTCTCCGGCCTGGTCTTCTTCCTCTCGCAGTTCCTGCAAATCGTGCAGGAACGTTCACCCCTGGAGGCGGGCCTGATCGAACTGCCCGCCGCGATAGGCGCGGTCGGCGCCGGACTGCTGGCCGGCTATCTAGCCCGACGGGCCTCCGTACGCAGCGCGGTCTCCGGCGGCCTGACGGCGGTCGGCCTCGCGCTGGCGGCCTGCACCCTGCTGACCGCCGACACCGGCGTCGTGGCTCTGGGCCTCGCGCTGTTCGTCGGCGGAGTCGGCGCGGGCCTCGCCTTCACCGTGACCGCGGACGTCATCCTCTCCAGCGTCCCGAAGGAGCAGGCGGGCGCAGCGTCCGCCGTCTCCGAGACGGCATACGAACTGGGCGCCGCGCTCGGCATCGCACTGCTGGGGTCGGTCGTGACCGGCGTCTACCGGGACTTCACCGTCCCGGCCGGCGTACCGGCCGAGACCGCGGAGGCCGCCCGCGACTCGCTCGGCGGCGCGGTGGAAGCGGCGCACGGACTGCCGCAGGACCAGGGCGCGGCGCTGCTCTCCTCGGCGCAGAACGCCTTCGCCGACGGGTTCCATGTCGCCGGCGCGGTGGGCTCGGCGGTGCTCCTGGCGACGGCGGTCGCCGCCTGGTTCATGCTGCGCGGCCAGCGGCTCGCGGACGGAGTGGAGCACCCGTGACCGCTGCGCGAAGGGCCGGACCCCGTCCCGGGGTCCGGCCCTTCTCACGTCCGGACGGTCAGGCCGCCGCCTTCGCCTTCGTGGCGTACATGTCCACGTACTCCTGGCCCGACAGCTCCATGACCTCCGTCATCACCGAGTCCGTCACGGCCCGCAGCACATAGCGGTCGCGGTCCATGCCGTCGTAGCGCGAGAACTCCATCGGCTCGCCGAAGCGCAGCGTCACCCGGCCCGGCCGCGGCAGACCCGCGCCGCCCGGCTGGAGCTTGTCCGTGCCGATCACCGCGAACGGCACCACCGGCGCGCCGGTCATCAGCGTCAGCCGGGCGATTCCCGTACGGCCCCGGTACAGGCGTCCGTCGGGGGAGCGGGTGCCCTCCGGGTAGATGCCGAAGATCTTGCCCTCCTCCAGCACACGGCGTCCGGTCATCAGCGCGGCCACTCCGCCGTTGGCGCCGTCGCGGTCGACCGGGATCATGCCGCAGCCCGTGAAGAACCAGGCCATCATGCGGCCCTTGATGCCCTTGCCCGTGACGTACTCGTCCTTGCCGATGAAGTAGACCGGCCGCGCGCACACCAGCGGAAGGATCATCGAGTCGATGAACGTGAGGTGGTTGCCCGCCAGGATGACGGGACCGGTGCCCGGAATGTTCTCCGCGCCCTCCACGCGAGGACGGAACATCAGGCGCAGGATCGGTCCTAGTACGGCCTTGATGAGCGACAAGCGGGACAACAGGTCCTCCGGTGTCAGGGACGAGGCGTGGGGGCGGACGGCAGGCGGCGGCCAAACGGTGCTGCGGCGAAGTCTGTGCAGGTGAGGACGATACTCGCGGGTCATGCCTGATCGCACATCGGGTTCACGGAGTGGATACGCAGTGTTGACGTGTGTTTTCACGGCGTTCGTGCAGGGGCTGCCGTATGTAGGGCGTAGTTGCCTAGCATCGAGCGGCACTTGGCGGGTGCCCGACATCACACGCCGGACACCGCTCGCCGTACACCACACGGAGGAACGTCGATGACACAGGACGCGGACAGAAACCCGGGACGCCGGACCGTACTGGGAGCGGCGGTGCTCGGCACGGCCGCGCTCGGCGTGGGCGGTTCCGCGGCGTCGGCCGCGGCCGACGACCGCCACAGCGGCCACGGCGGCCAGGGCACCTCGTACAAGGACCTTCCGTACCCGACGGTCATCGCCCACCGCGGTGCCAGCGGCTACCGGCCCGAGCACACCATCGGCTCGTACCAGCTGGCGCTCGACATGGGCGCGCATGTCATCGAGCAGGACCTGGTGCCGACCAAGGACGGCCACCTCGTATGCCGTCACGAGAACGACATCACGGGTACGACCGACGTCGCCGACCACCCCGAGTTCGCCTCGCGCAAGGCCACCAAGTCCATCGACGGCGTCAGCCTCACCGGCTGGTTCACCGAGGACTTCACGCTCGCCGAGCTGAAGACGCTCCGCACCAAGGAGCGGATCCCGGCCATCCGCCAGGAGAACACCCTGTACGACGGCCGCTGGGCCATCCCTTCCTTCGAGGAGGTGCTGCGCTGGGCCGACAAGGAGGGCCGGCGGCGCGGCCGTCCCGTCTGGCTCCATGTCGAGACCAAGCACCCCACGTACTTCCGCGGGCTCGGCCTCGGGCTCGAAGAGCCGCTCGCGAAGCTGCTGCGCCGCTACGGTCGCGACCGCCGCAACTCCCCGGTCTTCCTGCAGTCGTTCGAGCCGAGCAGCATCCAGCGGCTGGCGAAGCTCGTCTCCTCACCGGGCGTCGTGCTGCTGTCCGGCGCGAGCACGCGCCCCTGGGACTTCGTCGTGTCGGGCGACCCGCGCACGGTCGCTGATCTCGTCAAGCCCGAGGGCCTGAAGTGGATCGCCTCGTACGCACAGGGCATCGGCCCCACGCTCGACCTGATCATCCCGAAGGACGCGAGCGGCAAGCTGACCACGCCGACCACGCTGGTGCGGGACGCGCACGCCAAGGGCCTGATCCTGCACCCGTACACGATGCGGAACGAGAACGTCTTCCTGCCCGCCGACTTCCGGCGCGGCACCGACCCGAACGCGTACGGAGACGTGTTCGGGGCCTTCAAGGTCTACTTCGAGACCGGCATCGACGGGATCTTCACGGACAACGCGGACACCGGGCTGCTCGCGGCCGCCGACTTCCGCCGCTGACCTGATGGGCGCCCCGGTACGCGCCCGCCCGTACGGGTGACTGTGCCGTGGCGCGGCAACCGCCGCCGCGCCACGGCACGTCCCGCCGGGCATGACGCTTCTCGAACCGAGCCCCGCACATCTGGTCAGCGCGCTGCGCCCGTTGGTGAGTGCCGAGGCGACGGCCGAGGCGCCCGGAGCGGCCATGGACGCGGGCGATCTGGAACAGGCCGTCTGGGTTCGGCTGCTGGAACAGCTCGACGGATCAGGACCACCGCCCGACGCGGCGCGCTGGGTCAAGTCCGCGGTGCGTGCCGAAGCCCGCCGCGCCCGGCGGCGAGCGGCGCGTGAACGCCCGTACGGCCCGGAGCCCTCGGCCGACCCGGCCGGCAGCCCCGAACGGACCGCGCTCCGGTCCGAACGGCGTCGCGCGCTGCGTGCCGCGGTGGCCCGCACACCGGGCAACTGCCCCAAACTCCTGACTGCGATGTTGTCGCCGGAAGACCCCACCTACCGGGAAATCGCAGGAGAGTTGGGTATCTCACAAGGAAGTCTGGGACCGATGCGTTCCCGTTGCCTGGGATGTCTGCGCAGAATGCTGGCGGCAGAGGTTGCGGCTCCTGAACATGGGGGAAAGGAGCGGTAGACAACCGGCGGACAGGTGAGCGGGAGGCATGCGCACATGGGCATGAGCGTGACCATCTCAGCGGCAAGAGCACAGGACGCGGAGCAGATCCTCAAGCTGCAGTATCTGTGCTACCAGACCGAGGCCGAGCTCTACGGCGACTACGGCATCGAGCCACTCACCCAGTCACTGGACGATCTGCGCGCCGAACTCGCCCAGGGCCACGCACTGGTGGCCAGGCTCGGCGACGAGGTGGTGGCGTCCGTACGCGGCAAGATCGACGAGGACGGCACGGCGCGGATCGCCAAGCTGATCGTGCACCCGCGGATGCAGCGCCACGGCCTCGGCGGCCGGCTGCTCGACGCCATAGAGGAGCGCTTCGCGGCGGAGCCGGCGGCCAAGCGGTTCCAGCTCTTCACCGGTCACCGCAGCGAGTCCAACCTCCGGCTCTACCGAAGCCGCGGCTACGCACCGGTCTCCCGCGAGCAGGTCGGCCCGCGGCTCACGATCGTGACGCTGGAGAAGGAGGCCGCGGCGGGCGCGTACGTGGCGAGCGCATAGTCCGGTCCACGACTGCCCGATCCTGTGCATCCGGTTCCCGCGGGGTGTCGAAACCGTGGGGGTCCCATTCGACGCTTTGATGGGAGGCGCCGCACGGGCGCCTCACTCGGAGCCAGGGAGTGGATCATGACCGGACAGGTTTTCGCGCAGATCTCGGTGTCGCTGGACGGTTTTCTCGCCGGACCCGACGCGGGCGTCGAGCACCCCCTCGGAATCGGCGGCGAACGGCTGCACCAGTGGGCGTTCGGGCTGCGCAGCTGGCGGCAGCGGCAGGGCATTAAGGGCGGGGAGGACAACCGGGACTCCCGTGCCCTGGACGAGCTCTGGGCGCGCACCGGCGCCGTCGTCATGGGGCGGCGGATGTTCGACTCCGGCGAGGTGCCGTGGGGGCCCAACCCGCCTTTCCGTGCGCCGGTGTTCGTGGTCACCAGCCGCGACCGCGAGACCCTTGTGCGCGAGGGCGGGACGAGCTTCGTCTTCGTCACGGACGGGATCGAGAGCGCTCTGGCGCAGGCCCGGGCGGCCGCCGGCGACAAGGACGTCTCGCTGGCCGGCGGCGCCGACGTCATCCAGCAGTTCATCCGGGCCGGGCTGCTCGACGAGCTCGAAGTACATGTCGTACCCGTGCTGATGGGCGCCGGGACCAGGCTCTTCGATCACCTGGGCAGCGAGCCCATCGAGTGGCAGAAGACGGAGGTCGTCGACGCGCCCGAGGCCACGCACATCCGGCTGCGCGCGGTGAAGGCGGCTGGTTAGGCGCGGCGCGAGCGGCGCAGCCAGAGCATTCCGGTGATCGGCAGCAGCACCGGGATGAAGAGATAGCCCATGCCGTACTCCGACCACACCGTGGAGTCGGGGAAGGCGGACGGGTCCAGCACGGTCCACGTTCCGACGATCAGCACGCCCGCGAGCTCGGCGGCGCAGCACACCAGCGCCGCCCTGCGCGCCCTCTCGCCGCCGCGTACCAGGGTGTACGTGATGAACGCGTACACCACCGCCGCGACCGCCGACAGCACATGCGCCAGCGGGGCGCTGCCGAAGTCGGTGAGGATCTGGTAGACCGACCGCGACACCGCGCCGACCGACATCACCCCGTACAGCCAGACCAGCAGCACTCCCGGACCCTGGACCAGCTTGGTCCGCGCCTGCTTCTCTCCCGCGACCGGCTCGGCCATCGTCAGCCTCCCCAGATGTCGTAGAGCCGTACTTCGAGGACCGCGAGGACCACCGCACCGGCGGCGACGGTCGCCGAGCCCCAGCGGGTCCGTTCGGCCAGCGACAGGAATCCGGCCGCCGGGACCGCGGCGAACGCGCCGATCAGATAGGCGACGAAGATCGTCGTGCCCTCGTGCGCCTTCTCGCCGCGCGCCAACTGCACGATTCCGACGACCAGCTGGGCCAGCGCCAGCACCGTCACCACGGCCATGCCGATGAAGTGCCAGTCCTTGGTCGGCTGGTCGCGGAAGGCGGCGAAACCGCACCAGGCGGCGAGGGCGAGCGCGGTCACGGCGACCGCGACCGTCAGGGCGTCAAGCATGGCCCCGAGACTATTACGGCCCAAAAGGCCCGGTGCGGGCGGCCCCGCACCGCCCCGTAGGGTCGACGACCATGAAGCTCCACGCCGAAGCACTGCTTTTCGACAACGACGGAACGCTCGTCTCCTCCATCGAGTCCGTGCACCGCTGCTGGACGCGGTGGGCGCACGAGTACTCGATCACGGCGGAGGACTTCGCCCGGGTCGAACTGCACGGCCGTCCCGCCGCGGAGATAGCCGCCGATCTGCTGCCCGCGCACGTGGTGCCCGAGGCCGTGGCCCGCATCGAGCAGCTCGAGGTCGAGGACGTGGCCGGCGGTGTCGTCCTGCTGCCGGGCACCGCCGAACTCCTCGACCGGCTGCCGGCGGACCGCTGGGCCGTCGTCACCTCGGCCACCCGCCGGCTTGCCGAGGCGCGGCTCGAGGACGTCGGCATCCGGCCCAAGAACCTGGTCGCGGCGGACGACATCACGCGCGGCAAGCCGGACCCGGAGCCTTTCCTGCTCGGTGCGCGCCGGCTCGGCGTCGATCCGGCCCGCTGCGTGGTCTTCGAGGACGCCCCGGCGGGGCTTGCCGCGGGGCGGGCCGCCGGCATGCGAACCGTGGCCTTGGCCACAACTCACGACCCGTCCGAGTTGCTCGCCGATGTGGTTGTCGGCGATCTCTCCGCCGTATCCGTGCAGGTCAAGGACGACGGGCTGGAGATCACCATCGCGGAATGACCGCGTCCGTATTCCGTATCACGACTGTCCGCTATTCGGACATCCGTGATCGCTACATCCGCACGTCTGCTTTACTTGCCGACATGACCACGACGAGCAGCCGCACCCTTGCGACCGAGGCGATCACGACGCCCGGTGCTCGTTGTATGTGTCGAATGTGCTCCTTCTGAGGGCCCCTGCCTGAGCCTCGCGCCCCGAAGTGAGAACCGCAGCCATTGAGTACCTGACGTACCGATGTCCGCTGCCCCGCGCACGTGTTGACGTCCCGCTCCGCTGACCCGGAGCAGCACCGTGCCGCGCTCCGAAGATGAATGCCCCGTGCCCGGCGAGCACCCCGCGCCGCGCACTCGACAGTGACGGAAACCCCTGTGATCACCACTTCCGGCCTGACCAAGGTCTACCGCTCGCGCGGTCGTGAAGTAACTGCCCTGGACGGCGTCGATCTGCATGTCCGCGAAGGCGAGGTGTACGGCGTCATAGGCCAGAGCGGCGCCGGAAAGTCCTCGCTCATCCGCTGCATCAACCTTCTCGAACGCCCCACCTCCGGCACCGTGACCGTGGCGGGCCAGGACCTCACCGCGCTCGCCGGCCGCGGCCCGCGCGCGGGCAAGGAGCTGCGCGAGGCCCGCAGCCACATCGGCATGGTCTTCCAGCACTTCAACCTGCTGTCCTCGCGTTCGGTGCAGGACAACGTCGAACTGCCGCTGGAGATCCTCGGCGTCTCCGGCAAGGAACGCTCCCGCAAGGCGCTCGAACTCCTCGACCTGGTGGGCCTCGCCGACAAGGCCAAGGTCTACCCGAGCCAGCTCTCCGGCGGCCAGAAGCAGCGCGTCGGCATCGCCCGCGCGCTCGCCGGCGACCCGAAGGTGCTGCTCTCCGACGAGGCGACCAGCGCGCTCGACCCCGAGACCACCCGCTCCATCCTCCATCTGCTGCGCGACCTCAACCGTCAGCTCGGCCTGACCGTTCTGCTCATCACGCACGAGATGGACGTCGTCAAGACGATCTGCGACTCCGCCGCCCTGATGGAGAACGGAAAGATCGTCGAGTCCGGCACGGTCAGCGAGCTGCTCGCGACGCCGGGCTCCGAGCTGGCCGAGGCGCTCTTCCCGGTCAGCGGCGAGGCCTCCGGCATCGACCGCACGGTCGTCGACGTCACCTTCCACGGCGAGGCGGCGACGCAGCCGGTGATCTCGCAGCTGTCGCGCACGTACAACATCGACATCTCGATCCTCGGCGCCGCGATGGACACCGTCGCCGGCAAGCAGGTCGGCCGGATGCGCATCGAACTGCCCGGCCGGTTCGAGGAGAACGTGGTGCCGATCGGCTTCCTGCGCGAGCAGGGACTCCAGGTCGACGTGGCCGCCGAGGAAGCCGACGCGGCCGAGCTTGTGAAGGACGGTGCCAAGTGACCTGGTCCGAGATGCAGCCCCTGCTCGAACAGGCCTGTTGGGACACCCTCTACATGGTGGGCTGGTCCACGGTCATCGCGATCGTGGGCGGACTCCCGCTGGGCGTCGTCCTGGTGCTCACCGACCGCGGCGGTCTGCTCGGCAACGCGCTGCTGAACAAGGTGATCGGCCAGATCGTCAATGTCACCCGGTCGATGCCGTTCATCATCCTCATGGTCGCGCTGATGCCGTTCACCAAGGCGCTCACCGGCACCACCATCGGCCGCGAAGGCGCGATCGTGCCGCTCGCGATCGGCGCGATCCCCTTCTTCGCCCGGCTCGTCGAGACCGCCGTACGCGAGGTCGACGGCGGGCTCGTCGAGGCCGTGCAGTCGATGGGCGGCAGCACCTGGACCGTCGTGCGCAAGGTGTTGGTGCCCGAGTCGCTGCCGTCGCTGATCTCCAGCGCGACCACGACGGTCGTCGCGCTCATCGGCTACTCGGCCATGGCCGGCACGGTCGGCGCCGGCGGGCTCGGCGACATCGCCATCCGCTACGGCTACCAGCGCTTCGAGACCGAAATGATGTGGATCACGGTGGCCATCCTCGCCGTCGTCATCTCGCTCATCCAGTTCGCCGGCGACTATGCCGCGCGCGGACTGCACCAGCGCGGACGCGGCAGCGCCGCGCCGCGGCTGCGGCTCCTCAAGGCCGGCCAACCGGCCACCGCACCTGCCACCGCACCGGCCGCGGAACCCACCAAGGCTTCCTGACCCCCCATGACCCCACCCGGGTCGCACCACCCATGGAGAAAGGCACTTTTCGTGCGTAACACCGCCAAGATCACCACCGCCGTCCTGGCCGCCGGAGCCCTCACCCTCGGGCTCTCCGCATGCGGCTCCGACTCGGGCTCCGGCTCCACGGCCGACGCCGACGCTCCGCTCGTCGTCGCGGCGAGCTCCGTCCCGCACGCCGCGATCCTCGACTACGTCAAGGCGAACCTGGCCGACAAGGAAGGCCTCAAGCTCGAGGTCAAGGAGTTCACCGACTACGTGACGCCGAACACGGCGACCGAGAGCGGCGAGGTGGGTGCCAACTACTTCCAGCACAAGCCGTACCTCGACGACTTCAACAAGAAGAACAACACCCACATCGTGCCGGTGACCACGGTGCACCTGGAGCCGCTCGGCCTGTACTCGAAGTCGGTCAAGAAGGTCGGGGACCTGAAGACTGGTGCGACCGTCGCGCTGCCCAACGACACCACCAACGAGGCGCGTGCGCTCAAGCTCCTCGAAGCCCACGGCGTCATCAAGTTGAAGGCCGGCGCGGGCAACGACGCCACGCCGAAGGACATCGCCGAGAACCCCAAGAAGATCCAGTTCAAGGAGCTCGAGGCGGCCCAGGTGCCGCGCGCGCTGGAGGACGTCGACGCCGCGGTGGTCAACGGCAACTACGCCGTCGAGGCCAA
Organism: Streptomyces sp. NPDC020681; assembly: GCF_044334895.1. Lineage (NCBI taxonomy): Bacteria > Bacillati > Actinomycetota > Actinomycetes > Kitasatosporales > Streptomycetaceae > Streptomyces > Streptomyces sp. NPDC020681. The sequence goes on from NZ_JBIRTX010000006.1 coordinate 335,681, forward strand.
GCTCAGCCCCGCGAAGGACTCGCTGGTCCTCGAGTCCGCCAAGGACAACCCGTACGGCAACTTCCTCGCCGTGAAGGAAGGCAACGAGAGGGACCCGCGCGTGGTGAAGCTGGCGAAGCTGCTGCACTCGCCCGAGGTGAAGAAGTTCATCGAGGACACCTACGACGGCTCCGTCGTCCCGGCGTTCTGATGCGCAGGCACGCGACATCACTCGCCGCCGCGGCACTGGCCCTCGGGCTCGGTCTCGGTCTTACGGCCTGCGGCTCCGGCTCGGGTTCGGGATCCGGTGCGGACGGCGGTGACTCCGGCGCTCTGGTCGTCGGGGCCACCGCGGTTCCGGCCGGCGAGGTCCTCGACTTCATCAAGAAGGACCTGGCCGGGAAGGAAGGCCTCGACCTCGAGGTCAAGGAGTTCACCGACTACGTCCTGCCCAACACCGCGCTCCAGGAAGGGCAACTGGACGCGAACCTGTACCAGAACGTCCCGTTCCTGGAGAACTTCAACAAGACGAAGGGCACCGACCTCGTCTCCGTCGCCGAGGCATATCTGCCTCCGATGGGGGTGTACTCGAAGAAGCTCGACGACCTCGCGGCGCTTCAGGCCGGCGCGACCGTCGCCGTGCCGAACGAGACCACCAACGAGGGCCGGGCGCTGCACCTGCTCGCCTCCAAGGGGCTCATCGAGCTCAAGGAGGGCGCGGGAGTCACCGCGAGCCCGGCGGACATCACGTCCAACCCGAAGCGGATCCGGTTCAAGGAACTCGAGCCGGCGCAGCTTCCGCGGGTGCTCGACGATGTGGACGCGGCGGTCATCAACAGCAACTACGCGCTCGACGCGGGCCTGAGCCCGAAGAAGGACGCCGTACTGCTGGAGTCCGTCGACGGCAACGAGTACACCAACGTCCTCGCCGTGAAGAAGGGCGACGAGGACGACCCGCGGGTCGAGAAGCTGGTGAAACTGCTGCACTCGCCCGAGGTGAGGCAGTTCATCCAGGACAAGTACCAGGGCTCGGTCCTGCCGGTGGCGGCCCACTAGGGCCTGATCCAGACGAAAGGCCATAGACCACCCCTTTGTCCGGCCCGGGTCCCGCACGCTTTCCGGAGCGCGTGCGGGACCCGCGGCTTTCTGCTTCGGCGTCAAGTGCGGGACCCTGTGGTGCAGTTATGAGGGCCCATGCTGCATGCTGGGCTCTTCAGCAGGCCCCTGGTTACGGAGCGTCGCATGACTACCACCTTCCCGGACGTGTCCATCAGCACGGAGCGGTTGGTGCTGCGCCCCTTCGAAGAGGCCGACATCCCGGCGTACACCGAGATGATGAACGACGAGATGGTCACCGCCTGGACGCCGGTCCCGCACCCGTTCACGACGGCGGACGCCAAAGAGTGGGTCCGCAGGATCGCTCCTGCAAAGCGCACCGAGGGCCGCGGCATAGCGCTCGCCGTCACCGAGTTCCTCACCCAGCGGCTCGTCGGCACCGTTCATCTCCAGAACACCAACTGGCGCACACTCGCCACCGAGGCCGCCTATGTCACCGCGCCGTGGGCGCGCGGCGAGGGATACGCCACCGAATCGGTGCTCGCGGTCGCCCAGTGGCTCTTCCGCGACCAGAAGTTCGAGCGCCTGGAGCTGCGCACGGCAGCCGACAACACCGCGTCCCAGCAGGTCGCCCAGAAGATCGGCTGCATCAGCGAGGGCGTACTGCGCAACGCCTGGATAGCGCGGACCCAGATGAACGACGGCCGCTGGGCCGACATCCGCACCGACCTGATCGTCTGGAGTCTGCTGCCCGAGGACCTCGAGGGCGTCTCGGACCAGTCGGCTGAGCCCGGCTACGCCTCCTTCACCGACTGGAACTGAGCCGCTCCCGAGCCCGCCGGAAACGGCCGTCGACTGGAACTGTGCGGCCCGGACTGATTCAGTGGGTGTCCACCCCAGGTAATCTCACCGTGCCCGCGACCGTGTGGGCTGCCCCGACCTGCGACAACCTCCAGGGAGACTGACGACGATGGCCGACCGCGTCACGGTGATCGGCTGGGACGGCTCGCCCCTCACCGCGGCGGGCAGGTCCGCACTCTCCGCCGCCACGCTGGTGGCCGGCGCGCCCCACCACCTGGCGCTCCCGGAAGTGCCGCCGGGCGCCGAGCGCATCCGGCTCGGCAGCGTCGACCTCGCGGCCCGGCGGATCGCGGGCCACCGCGGCAGCGCCGTCGTCCTCGCCGACGGCGACCCGGGCTTCTTCGGCGTCGTCCGCACACTGCGCGCGCCGGAGCACGGTCTGGAGGTCGAGGTCGTGCCCGCCGTCTCCGCCGTCGCCGCCGCCTTCGCCCGCGCGGGAATGCCGTGGGACGACGCGCAGATCGTCGTCGCGCACCGCCGCACGCTCCGCCGCGCCGTCAATGTCTGCCGGGCGCACTCCAAGGTCGCCGTCCTCACCTCGCCCGGCGCGGGCCCGGCCGAGCTGGCCCTGCTGCTCGAAGGCATCCACCGCACCTTCGTCATCTGCGAGGAACTGGGCACCGACCGCGAACAGGTCACCGTCCTCACCTCCGACAAGGCCGCCGACCACGTCTGGCGCGACCCCAATGTCGTCATCGTCATCGGCGGCGCCGGCACTCCCGCGGTTCCCGGCGGAGGCTGGATCGCCGGCCGCGATCCCGGCTATCCGCCCGCCGTACGGGGCTGGGCGCTGCCCTCGGACACGTACGGAGAGGGCCTGCGGCTCGGCGAAGGCGAGTCGGAACAGCTGCGCGCCGCCCAGCTGGCCCGGCTCGGCCCCCGCGTCGGCGACCTGGTGTGGGACATCGGCTCCGGCTGCGGTGCGCTCGCCGCCGAGGCGGCACGTTTCGGCGCGGCGGTCATCGCCGTCGACGCGGCCCAGTCGGCCTGCGCGCACACCGAGGCCGCGGCCCGTCGCGCGGGCGTCCAGGTGCAGGTCGTGCAGGGCCGCGCGCCGCATGTGCTGGAGCGGCTGCCCGAGCCCGATGTCGTACGGATCGGGGGCGGGGGAGTCGCGGTGGTCACCGCCTGCGCCGACCGGCGGCCCGAGCGCATCGTCACCCACGCCGCCACACGCGACGAGGCCGAGGCGATCGGAGCGGCGCTCGCCGCAGGCGGGTACGCCGTCGAATGCGCGTTGCTTCAGTCGGTCGAAATGGACACCGGAACGGACGCCGAGCGGTGGGCGGAGCGGGAGCGTTCCGTCGTCTTTCTGCTCTCCGGACGGCAGCCGGATCGCAACCCGTGACCTTGCCGCGAGGCGGCGCGGGGTAGGCTGGCCGACCGTTGTACCGCACCCGGACGTTCGTCGCTTCGTTCGTCAATGTCCGGAAAAGGGGGCCGCTTTGGCTCCCATATGTGGTACGTCGGAACCGGGGGAAGCGCAACGTGGCGCAGCCCACAGCGGACCCGTGGCGGATCACCGTGCCACGGCCGCGAACGGCCGCGAGAATGCTTGGAGTCCGCGGGGGGATCGTGCCGCGCGGCGCGCCCGCTCGTTCTTGTTGACGGGCGTCAGGCGTGCCGCAGTCGGGCGTCCCGGGCGATGGGCTTAAGGATCACAAGCGATGGGCGAGGGGTACGCATGACTGACACCGGCCAGATCCCGGGCGAGGGGCTGCCGGAGAATGCAGGCGTGGTGGAGCAGCCGGGCATCTCCGGGCCCGGTGCCTACACCTTCCTGGACCCCTCCGAGCACGGACCCGAAGAGGACGACCTGCTGCTGATGCCCGGCGCGCAGGGCGCGTGGAGCGACCCGCAGGCGGTGCCGGAGCCATACGCCGCACCGCAGGAGCAGTACGCCGCGCCGGTCTCTCCCGACCAGTACGCCGAGGCCGCCGCATCCGTTCAGATGCAGGTGCCGGAGTTCGCGGTTCCGGTTGACCACGGGGTTCCCGAGTTCACTGTGCCCGCGCCGGTGATACAGCCCGTCGCCGATCCCGGCATGCAGGGTCCGGCGCCGGTCTCCGAGGCCGTCGACCCGGCCGGGCAGTTTGTGGCCGGGCAGTTTGTGGCAGAGCAGTTTGTGGCAGAGCAGTTTGTGGCCGACTCCGCATCGCCGGTGGCGGCTGCTCCCATGGTCCAGACGGCGTCCGCCGCCGAGCAGGTGCCGATGGCGCAGGCGGCCGAGCACCTCTCCATGACGCCGGTCGCCGAGCCGATGCTGCCCGCGTACGACACGCAGGAGACCGGCGCGCATCTGGCAGGGGCGCACGAGGCCGGAGGACGTAACTCCGGTTCGGTCGACCTCAGTGGCGTACGCATTCCGGCCGCCGCCACTTCCGGCATGCCGACGCCTCCGCCGTCCCGTCGCCCGTTGCACATGGGCCCGCCGATGCCCGAAAACTCGGGTGGCGTGGTGCGTTCGCTCGCCGACCGCGGACCCGCGGGCACACCGCCGCACCCGATGATCGTGAACCATGCCGGGCCGCCGACCATCGGCCCCGAGTACCTCGACATCCCGCGCGACGAGCCCGCCCCGGTGCTCCCCGGGCCGCAGCTGGGCGAGATCCCGCCACAGGCCGGAGGACCGTGGGACCCGCGGCCTCCGCAGGTCCAGAGCCCGACTCCCGTCCCAGCAGAAACGGTCGTCCCGGAGCCCGTGCCGGTTGCTCCGGTCACGCCGGAGGTGTCCGAGGTGTCCGAGGTGTCCGAGGCGGCCGTTCCGGAGGTCGAGCCGCAGCCGGAGCCGTCGACCGAGGGCCAGTTCGTGCCGGTCGAGGGTTCGCTGCCCACCACGCCGCATCTGGCCCCGACGCCGGTCGCCGTCATGGTGATCCCGGAGCCCGAGCCTGAGCCGGAGCCCGAACCGGTGGTCGAGGTTCCGGCGGTGGTCGAGGTTCCGGCGGCGGTCGAGCCGGAGCCCGAGCCTGAGGCAGAGCCCGAGCCCGAGCCGGTCCAGGTGGCCGAGCCGGTGCAGCCTGCCGAGGTGATCGTGCCGGCGCCGCGCGACGGTGACTCGCAGGTGGCCGCCGGGGCGGTCGAGGCCACCGAGCCCGAGCCGGAAGCTCTCCCGGAGCCCGAACTCGCGGTTCCGGCCGAAGCGGCGACGGCACCCGAAGAGGAGCCCGCACCCGAGCCTGAGTCCGTGCCCGCACCCGAGCCGGAGCAGGAGCCGATCGCGCATCAGGGCAACGAGAACGAGAACGAGAACGACCACAGGGGCACGCCGGCACCCGGCTACGACGACGCCGAGCGCGAGGCCGTACTCCGCGTGATGCGCGAGCGCCGCGACATCCGCAACGGCTTCCGCTCCGACCCCATCCCGCACGAGGTGCTGCTCCGCGTCCTGGAGGCCGCACACACCGCGCCCAGCGTCGGCCACTCGCAGCCCTGGGACTTTGTGGTCATCCGCTCCGCCGAGACCCGGCGCACGATGCACGAACTCGCGCAGCGACAGCGTGAGGCGTACGCCAAGTCGCTGCCCAAGGGCCGGGCCAAGCAGTTCAAGGAACTGAAGATCGAGGCGATCCTCGACACTCCGGTCAATATCGTCGTCACCGCCGACCCGACGCGCGGCGGCCGCCACACCCTGGGCCGCCACACGCAGCCCCAGATGGCGCCGTACTCTTCGGCGCTCGCCGTCGAGAACCTCTGGCTCGCCGCCCGCGCCGAGGGCCTCGGCGTCGGCTGGGTCAGCTTCTTCGACGAGCGCGAGATGGTGCGCACGCTGGGGCTGCCGGAGCACCTCGAGGTCGTCGCGTATCTCTGCGTCGGTTACGTCGACGAGTTCCCCGAGGAGCCCGAGCTGATGCAGGCGGGCTGGTCCAAGCGCCGGCCGCTGTCCTGGGTCGTCCACGAGGAGACGTACGGCCGCCGGGCCCTGCCGGGCGAGGAGCCGCACGATCTGCTCCAGGACACCGTCTCCAACATCCGTCCGCTGGACGCGAAGGCGCTCGGCGAGGCGTGGGAGCGGCAGAAGCGGATGACCAAGCCCGCGGGCGCGCTCGGCATGCTGGAGATCATCTCCGCACAGCTCTCCGGGCTCTCCCGGATGTGCCCGCCGCCGATCCCGGAACCCGCGGCGGTCGCGATCTTCGCGGGTGACCACGGGGTGCATGCGCAGGGCGTCACCTCCTGGCCCCAGGAGGTGACCGGCCAGATGGTCGCCAACTTCCTCGGCGGCGGAGCGGTCTGCAACGCCTTCGCCAACCAGGTCGGCGCGGAAGTCTGCGTCATCGACGTCGGAGTGGCCTCGGACCTGCCCGCGACGCCCGGCCTGCTGCCCCGGAAGATCCGCCCCGGCACGGCGGACTTCACCACCGGGCCCGCGCTGAGCCGAGAGGACGTCCTCTCGGCGATCGACGTCGGCATCGAGACGGCGCGCGATCTGGTGGCCGCGGGCAACAAGGCGCTGCTCACCGGTGAGATGGGCATCGCCAACACGACGGTCTCGGCGGCGCTCATCTCCGTGTACACGGGCATGGACCCGGCCGAGGTCACAGGCCGCGGCACGGGCATCAACGACGAGATGCACGCCCGCAAGGTCGACGTCGTACGCCGCGCCCTGGAACTCCACGCGCCGGACCCGGCCGACCCGGTCGGCGTCCTCTCGGCCGTCGGCGGCCTGGAGCACGCGGCGCTGGTCGGCTTCATCCTGGGCGGCGCGTCCCTGCGTACGCCGGTGGTCCTGGACGGCGTCTCGGCGGGCGCGGCCGCGCTGGTCGCACGTGCGATCGCCCCGGAGGCGCTGGCAGCCTGCATCGCGGGCCACCGCAGCGCGGAACCGGGCCATGTGGCGGCGCTCAACAAACTGGGCCTGCGCCCCCTGGTGGACCTCGACCTCCGCCTGGGCGAAGGCACGGGCGCACTGCTGGCGCTGCCGGTGGTGCAGAGCGCGGCGAGGGCCATGCACGAGGTGGCGACGTTCGACTCGGCGGGCGTAACGGAGAAGTAGCCCGCGGTCGGCATCGTTCCACCCGTTCACCGGCCCACCCGGTCAGGCACCCGCGAGACGGCGCCTCCGGTGGGCGGCCCGCCCCCGTCGGCGGCTGCCCGCCGGAGCCGGTCCGCCCGCGGCGCGAAGCCGCCGTACGAGGGCCCGTATCGTGTCCAGCAGGACGCCCACCTGCCGCTTCACCCGAGGAGCCCGCCCAACAATGGCTGAGCACGCGCACCCCGCCTACCCCGTAGGCCTCCGTCTCACCGGACGCCGCGTCGTCGTCATCGGCGGCGGGCAGGTCGCCCAGCGCCGGCTGCCCGCGCTCATCGGCGCCGGTGCCGACATCGTGCTCGTGTCGCCGGCCGCGACGCCGTCCGTCGAGGCCATGGCCGCGGCCGGCGAGATCCGCTGGGAGCAGCGGCCGTACGCCGACGGAGACCTCGCCGAGGCCTGGTACGTCCTCATCGCCACCTCCGACGACGAGGCCAACTCCCGCGCCTCCGCCGAAGCGGAACGCAACCGCGTCTGGTGCGTCCGCTCCGACGACGCGACCGCCGCCACGGCCTGGACCCCGGCCACCGGCCGCTCCGAGGGCGTCACCGTCGCCGTACTCACCAGTGGTGGCCCCGACCCGCGCCGTACCGCCGCGATTCGCGACGCAATCGTCGAGGGACTGCGCGACGGCACCGTCGCCGCGCCCCACCACCGCACCAGGACCCCCGGCGTCGCGCTCGTCGGCGGCGGTCCCGGCGACCCGGACCTGATCACCGTGCGCGGCCGCCGGCTGCTCGCCGAGGCGGATGTCGTCATCGCCGACCGCCTCGGCCCGCGCGATCTGCTCGACGAACTGCCGCCGCACGTCGAGGTGATCGACGCCGCGAAGATCCCGTACGGCCGGTTCATGGCCCAGGAGGCCATCAACAACGCGCTCATCGAGCACGCGAAGCAAGGCAAGGCCGTCGTGCGGCTCAAGGGCGGCGACCCCTTCGTCTTCGGCCGCGGCATGGAGGAGGCGGAGGCGCTCGCCGAGGCGGGCATCGCGTGCACGGTCGTTCCGGGCATCTCCAGCTCGATCAGCGTCCCGGGCGCCGCCGGCATCCCGGTCACCCACCGCGGTGTGGCCCATGAGTTCACGGTGGTCAGCGGCCATGTCGCGCCCGACGACGACCGGTCCCTGGTCGACTGGCCGGCCCTCGCCAGGCTCCGCGGCACGCTGGTCGTCCTGATGGGCGTGGACAAGATCGGCGCGATCGCGCAGACCCTCGTCGCCAACGGCAGGAGCCCGCACACTCCGGTCGCCCTGGTACAGGAGGGCACCACGGCGGCGCAGCGCAGGGTCGACGCGACCCTGGCGACCGTCGCCGAGACGGTGACCGCCGAGGACGTACGGCCGCCGGCCGTCATCGTCATCGGCGAGGTGGTCGCACTCGGCCGCCGTAACCGCCAGTAACCAACCTCTGCGCAGGCGTTGGCACCACACCCCGGAGAAGGCAGTATCACCCTGTGGCTGATCTCATCACTGTCGAGGACCCCGACGACCCGCGTCTGCGCGACTACACGGGCCTGACCGACGTCGAGCTGCGGCGCAAGCGGGAGCCGGCCGAGGGCCTGTTCATCGCCGAGGGCGAGAAGGTCATCAGACGGGCCAAGGACGCCGGTTACGAGATGCGGTCGATGCTGCTCTCCGCGAAGTGGGTCGACGTGATGCGGGACGTCATCGACGAGCTGCCCGCGCCCGTGTACGCGGTGAGCCCGGACCTCGCCGAGCGCGTCACCGGCTACCACGTGCACCGCGGCGCACTCGCCTCCATGCAGCGCAAGCCGCTGCCGACCGCCGACGAACTCCTTCTGGCGGCACGTCCTGTCGTTGTCGCGGAGTCGGACAACGACCACACATTCGCTCCGGGTCCACGAGATTCCGCAGGTCAGCGCATCGCAGTCTTCGAGGGCTTCGTCGACCACGCCAATCTCGGGGCCGCCTTCCGCAGCGCCGCCGCCCTCGGGATCAAGGCGATCCTGCTGTCGCCGGACTGCGCAGATCCGCTGTACCGGCGCGCGATCAAGGTGTCGATGGGTGCCACCTTCACCGTCCCGTACGCGCGACTGGAGGACTGGCCTGCCGGACTCGATACCGTCCGCGAGGCCGGGTACAACATCCTCGCCATGACCCCGGACGAGAAGGCGACCCCACTCGACGAGCTGGACCCCGACCGCTTCGAGCGGAGCGCCATCATGCTCGGGTCGGAAGGGCACGGACTCTCCACGTACGCCCTTCGAGCTGCGGATGAGTGGGTGCGCATTCCCATGGCCGCCGGCATCGACTCGCTCAACGTGGCGGCGGCTTCCGCCGTGGCGTTTTACGCGACCCGGCCGAGGCGGGCCTGATCGGCGAACCGAGAGCCGATCGTGCGGCCGGTCTCCGTCAGTCTGACGAGGTCGGGGACGGCCGACCGGTTATGTAGTCGATGAGGGCGAGGTGTTCGCCTCGGCTGATCGACGAGTCGGGGCCGTGCTCACCGCAATTGCGCGCTTTCGGGGCGACCGGCCTGCCGCAGGGGTATCCGTAGATGAGGTGACGTACTTCGGTGCCGTCCTCTCGCTCACTGGTCACCACCCTTGCCACCGTGGATCGGCAAGTATCGATGTCCCACATTACTGACGCTGCCTCTCCCGCCGGGATCGTTGCGGTTTGCAAAGAGCCTAAACGGCATACTGGGGAAGGGCGAGTAAAGATGGCGACAAAAAGGACGCATCGGTGCTGTGACCAGGGCCTGAGTCCGAAAAACCGAAGCCGAACCCGCGATCCGGGTGCTACAGCTGCTGCGCCGCGGCGATGCCCAGCGCGACGATCAGCGTCACCACGACGAAGACGATGATCCGCTGCCGCAAAAGCCGCGGATTGGCGGGCCGTCGTCCCGTCGACGTCGTGCGCACGCCGGGGCGGGTGCCCGGACGGCCGTTGTTCGTACGGGCGGTGTTGCGCGGCTGCTGCGGGCGGGTGCCGTTGGTGCGTACCGGCTGCTGCGGCCGCGACGCCGTGCCGCCGGACGTACGCCGCTCGGGCCGCTCCACCCGCTGCTCCGGCCGGTCCGCGCCACGCTCCGAACGCTCCATGCGCTGCGTACGGTCCATGCGCTCCGGATAGCGCGAGGTCGGCCGGTCCTGCTCGATCCGCTCCCGCTGGGCCGGCGGCCGGGCCTCCGGAAGACCCTGGGCCTCCCGCGCCGCGATCTCCTTGAGCCGCATCGAGAGCTGCAGAGTGCTGGGGCGCTCCTCTGGATCCTTCGCCAGGCAGGCCCGCAGCAGCGGAGCCAGTGCGTCCGGAACGCCGTACAGCTGCGGCTCCTCGTGCACCACGCGGTACAGCATGACCTCTGAACTGCCGTGCCCGAACGGCGAGTCGGCGGTCGCCGCGTACGCCAGTGTCGCGCCCAGCGCGAAGACGTCGGTGGCCGGAGTGACCGCGGCGCCGCGCACCTGCTCGGGCGCGAGGAAACCCGGCGAGCCGACCGCCGTGCCGACATGCGTGAGCGTGCTCGCGCCGGTCGCCCAGGCGATGCCGAAGTCGATGATGCGCGGGCCCTTGGGCGAGAGGAGGATGTTCGACGGCTTCAGGTCACGGTGGACGACGCCGGCCTCGTGCACGGCGACCAGGCCCTCGGAGAGCGCCGCACCGATCGCGGCGACGTCGGCGGCCCTGAGGACGCCTTCCTCGACGACCTTGTCGTGCAGTGAGGGCCCCGGGACGTACTGCGTGGCGAACCACGGGCGCTCCGCCTCCAGATCGGCGGCCACCAGCCGTGCCGTGCACCCGCCGCGGATCCGCCGGGCGGCCGACACCTCGCGCGCGAAGCGCGATCTGAACTCCTGATCCTCCGCCAGATCCGGCCGGATCACCTTCAGCGCGACGCGCTGGCCACGGCGGTCGGACCCCAGATAGACGACGCCCATGCCGCCCGCGCCCAGTCGCCGGTGGAGCCGGAACGAGCCGACGACACGCGGGTCCTCGCGCCGGAGCCGCATCATCGCCATGTCCGTCCCCTACCTACGGTGGGGGAGACCCCACCCCTCTGCCCGGTCGTGCGTTTGACGTGGCACAGCTTACGTACCCCCGCCCCGGCGCGCTCATAGGCCGCGCCCTCGCGCACCGATCGATTGTCAGTGCCGGATGGGAAACTTGAAGAGTGGTCAGGGGACACCGGATCCGCGTCCCTTGACCCGTGCGAGATCTCAACGGTCCGTCGCAGAAGGGGGATTGGATCTATGAAGGGTGACCGCGTGGAGATAGTGGTGGACGCGGGAGACACGACCCGGACCTACGAAGTCGTGGCAAGCCGGGCGGGTCGCCGGGTCGAGACGGCGGTGCGCAGGGGAGTGGTCGAAGTGAGCGAAGTCACCCGCAACGGATCAGTGGTTCGGACGGCCCGTTTCATGGCCACCAGGGTGCTGGCACTGGTCGAGCAGCCGGTCCCGCGGGAGGACTCCTCGGAGCGCCCCCTCCGGGAAGACCCCAAGGCCTAGAAGGGGGTCTCCACCCTGGGGAGTACGCGGAGGGGCGGCGGCTCATCCTCCGGGAGGCCCGGCAATCGGTACGAGGGCATGACGCCCGGGCCTTGCCGGATCCCTAATCTTGAAGTCAAGCGGCGGGTGCAGCACTCGTCCCCCGAGGTCAGACACCCGCCGCTGTCACATACGACAGGAGAGGAACCATGGCGGACACGGCATCGCGGACCATGATCCGCACGCAGGGACGCAAGGCATACGCCGCGTTCGGCGGCCGCTCGTCCGGTGGTCAGCGTCACCCGCTGGTGGCGACGGCGATGGTACTTCCCCTGGCAGCACTGCTCGTATTCGCCTTCGGCGGATGGGATGCAGTGGTCACACAGGCGTCGTCCGTGGGCGTGATGCTGGGGCGCTGAGCGGCGCTCCGGACCCGGAAGAGCGGTCCGGGTCGGGGACATCCGGCCAAAACCCCGTGGGGACGGGGGTGCGGCGGACGGCAAAAGATGGCCGGTCAGCTGGGGAGCTGACCGGCCATCAAGCTGTCCGCGCTCTGTCTGGAGTGATCCCTGCCCCGGGTGCCCGAGCAGCGGGGACTTGGGCCGAGGGCCCGCCTGCCGCGGCGGCGGGCGCGACGAGGCCGTTCTCGCGGACCGCGACGACGGGGCCGTCGTGCGGCACGGCGAGGCCGTCGCCAAGGCCCACCGCGTCCGGCTCGCCGTCGCCGCTCATCCCGCGCTCGCCGGGATCCTGTTGCCGCCGCTGCCGGTTCGCGTACGGGATGTCCGCGGCCGGCCCGTCACTGCCTGGCCGTACGGCATACCCGTGGACCCGGCGGATCCCGACGCCCCGCCTGCCGCGCAGTCGGCGCTCGGGGTGCGGCGCGGGTGCCCGCCCCATCTGCCGGGGCGGGGCGGGGCGGGTGGGAGGACACAACCGCGCGTAGGCTCGGCGGCGCATCGCACAGCCATCTGGGGGGATCGTGACCGCTGTCGTCGCCGCGCTCGCCAATGTCGCCCGGGACGTCGCGCATCTGCCCGGGCCCCGGCAAGCCTGCCGCGGCTGCGGGCGCGACGAGGCCGTCCTCGCCGACCGCGACGACGGGGCCGTCGTACGGCACGGTGTGGCCGTCGCCAAGGCCCACGCACCCGGCACCGACCCGGACGCCCACCGCGCGCGGCTCGCCGTCGCCGCTCATCCCGCGCTCGCCGGGATCCTGTTGCCGCCGCTGCCGGTTCGCGTACGGGATGTCCGTGGCCGACCCGTCACTGCCTGGCCGTACGGCGTACCCGTGGACCCGGCCGATCCCGACGCCGCCCCCTGGGAGGACGCCGCGAACCTGCTCGCGCGGCTGCACTCCGTCGAGCCCGCCGCGCTGCCCGGCCCGCTCCCGCCCATGCGCGGCCCCGCCAAAGTCGCCCGCGCCGTCGCGCGTATGGACGCCGCCGCAGCACAGCACGCGGGACAGAGCGCGGCACAGAGCGCGGGACAGCACACAGCCATCGCCACCGTGCGGCGCGCCTGGCACCGGCTGCCCGCCTGGGCCCGCGACGAGGCCCCGTCGCCCCGCGCCCGTACGCTCTGCCACGGCGATCTCCATCTCGGCCAGCTCGTACGCCACCCCGCCCCCGCCGGCCCCTGGTTGCTGATCGACGTTGACGATCTCGGCCTCGGCGACCCGGCCTGGGATCTGGCCCGGCCCGCCGCCTGGTACGCCGCCGGGCTGCTGCCCCCGGAGATCTGGGGACGGTTCATCGGCGCGTACACCAACGCCAAGGGCCCAGCCGTACCCGCCGGCCCCGGCCGCGATCCATGGCCCCAACTCGACGTCCCCGCCCGCGCCCTGACCGTCCAGACCGCCGCCCTCGCCCTGGCGAAAGCGGCCGAGGAAGGACGCGAACCGGACGAGGTCGATCACCTGGTGATCGACGCCTGTGCGCGAATCGCCGCCCTCCCGCCCGAGTTGGAGTTCGAGCCTCCGTCGTAGTCTGAACTCCTCGTCACCGGGCATGAATCCCGGCGGCGTCGACCAACCGGCGAGGAGCTGAGCAGATCATGCAGTGTCCCAAGTGCCACGCAGCGATGCACACGTACAACCGCAATGGCGTCCAGATCGAGCAGTGCAGCGGCTGCCGGGGGATATTCCTCGACTACGGCGAGCTGGAGTCCCTGACTCGTCTCGAGTCCCAGTGGACCCAGCAGGCCCCGCCCCCGGCGCCGGCCCCGCAGGCCTACCCGGCCGCGCCCCAGCCCGCCTGGGGCGCCCCGCAGCACGGCGGTCACCATGGCGGACACGGCGGTCACTACCGCCAGAAGAGCTTCGGCCGGATGCTCTTCTCCTCCTGATCCAGCACTGATCCGCCCCTGAACCGGCCCGAGTTGGCCGGGCAGGACGCAGTGGGCCCGGAGCTGTCTCCGGGCCCACGGGCCGGTCCCGCTTGCACCCAGGCATTGCATACGGTCGACAAAGACTGTGTCCTGCATCTAGTCATGGGCATGTCGATTCCTTAAGGTGCGGCCATGACCTTCCTCGACAGGTCCCGCACCGTCGCACCGCCGGGCTGGAGCCGCTGGCTCGTCCCGCCCGCCGCGCTCTCCGTCCACCTCTCCATCGGGCAGGCCTACGCCTGGAGCGTCTTCAAGCCGCCGCTCGAGTCCTCGCTCGACCTCTCCGGCACCGCCAGTGCCCTCCCGTTCCAGCTGGGCATCGTGATGCTCGGCCTGTCCGCGGCCTTCGGCGGCACGCTCGTCGAACGCAACGGCCCGCGCTGGGCCATGTTCGTCTCGCTCGTCTGCTTCTCCTCCGGCTTCCTGATCGCCGCCCTCGGCGCCGCCACCCGCCAGTACTGGCTGGTCGTCCTCGGCTACGGATTCATCGGCGGCATCGGCCTCGGCATCGGCTACATCTCGCCGGTGTCCACGCTCATCAAGTGGTTCCCGGACCGCCCCGGCATGGCCACCGGCATCGCGATCATGGGCTTCGGCGGAGGCGCGCTCATCGCCTCGCCCTGGTCCACGCAGATGCTGGAGTCCTTCGGCACGGACTCGTCCGGGATCGCCTCCGCCTTCCTCGTGCACGGTCTGACGTACGCCGCCTTCATGTCCCTCGGCGTACTCCTCGTCCGCGTACCGGACGACGGCTGGAAGCCCGCCGGCCGGCAGCCGAAGGAGCAGACCCGCGCACTGATCACCACCGCCCATGTCTCGGCCGCGAACGCCCTGCGCACCCCGCAGTTCTGGTGCCTGTGGGTGGTGCTCTGCATGAACGTCACCGCCGGCATCGGCATCCTGGAGAAGGCCGCGCCGATGATCACGGACTTCTTCGCCGAGACCTCCGTGGCCGTGACCGCATCCGCCGCCGCGGGCTTCGTCGCCATGCTCTCGCTCGCCAACATGACCGGCCGCATCCTGTGGTCCTCCACCTCGGACCTGATCGGCCGCAAGAACATCTACCGCGTCTACCTCGGCGTCGGCGCACTGATGTATCTGGCGATCGTCCAGCTGGGCAATGACTCCAAGCCGCTCTTCGTCTGCTGCGCGCTGGTGATCCTGTCCTTCTACGGCGGCGGCTTCGCCACGATCCCCGCCTATCTCAAGGACCTCTTCGGCACCTACCAGGTGGGCGCCATCCACGGCCGGCTGCTCACCGCGTGGTCGACCGCCGGCGTCCTCGGCCCGCTGATCGTCAACTGGGTCGCCGACGCCCAGGAGTCGGCCGGCCGCACCGGTCCCAGCCTCTACACCACATCGCTGTACATCATGATCGGACTGCTGGCCGTGGGCTTCGTCGCCAATGAGCTCGTACGTCCCGTGAACGCCCGCTTCCACGAGCCGCTGCGGGCGGAGGGGAGGACCCATGAGCACCAACATCAGGAGTCATAAGGCGCTCGGCGTCGCGGTCTGGCTCTGGGTCGCTGTGCCCTTCGCCTACGGCCTCTACGAGCTGATCCGCAAGGCCACCCAGCTCTTCACGGGCTGAGCGCACCTGCCCTGGAGGGGCGCCGATCACGACGAAGCCCCCGGCCGCTGTGGCCGGGGGCTTGGTCCTGCTGGTGCGCGATACTGGGATTGAACCAGTGACCTCTTCCGTGTCAGGGAAGCGCTCTCCCGCTGAGCTAATCGCGCAGGTCAACCTGCGTTTTGTGCGTGTGCGTGCGCGATACTGGGATTGAACCAGTGACCTCTTCCGTGTCAGGGAAGCGCTCTCCCGCTGAGCTAATCGCGCGCAGAATCCTCACGGATCCAGTGGACGATACTGGGATTGAACCAGTGACCTCTTCCGTGTCAGGGAAGCGCTCTCCCGCTGAGCTAATCGTCCTTGGAGGTGGAGACGGGATTTGAACCCGTGTAGACGGCTTTGCAGGCCGTTGCCTCGCCTCTCGGCCACTCCACCAGGAGTGCGGGGGTTCGGGAAGATCCCCCACTTCCTGCGAGCGGACGACCAGGTTCGAACTGGCGACCTCAACCTTGGCAAGGTTGCGCTCTACCAACTGAGCTACGTCCGCTTGTCGTTTCCGGTCGGCTCACGCGTCCCGGCGACGTGTTGAACTCTAGCGGATTCCTGAGCCAGCACAAAAACGCGTTTGTGCAGCGTGCTGAGGTGTGTTCGGGCCGCAGCGGCACATCCGCGCCGGTCATAGACTCACAGACGTGCACGACCTCGCTCCTTTGGCCCGCTTCGGGCCACTTCTCGCCACCGACCTCCGGGATGTCACCAGCGACCCCGAAGCACTCGGCTCTGCCGGCTTCTGGGCCGTCGCCGCCGACTTCGAGGGCGGTCTGACCTGCGCCCGCTTCGGCCGGGTGCGTACGGAACCGGTGCCCGAGCCGGAGCCGGGACGGTGGCGCGGCCCGTCCGCCGACGACTGGACCTCGTCGCTGGACCACCGCGCCTACACGGCCGGCGTCCGCCGTATCCGCGAACACATAGCCGCCGGCGAGGTCTACCAGGCGAACCTCTGCCGAATTCTCTCCGCGCCGCTGCCCGACCCGGACGCCGCCGACGTCGACGCGCTGACGGCGCTGCTGGCACGCGGCAACCCGGCGCCGTACGCAGGAACGATCAGGCTGCCCGGCCACGGCGTGGAGATCGCCACCGCCTCGCCGGAGCTGTATCTGCGGCGCGACGGGCAGAGCGTCGAGTCGGGTCCGATCAAGGGCACTGCCCGCACGGCCGACGAACTGCTGGAGAAGGACCACGCCGAGAACGTGATGATCGTGGATCTGGTCCGCAACGACCTCGGCCGGGTCTGCGCCACGGGCAGCGTGACCGTCCCCGCGCTGTGCGCCGTCGAGAGCCACCCCGGCCTCGTCCATCTCGTCTCCCGCGTGCGCGGCGAACTCGGGCCCAAGGCGGGCTGGACAGAGCTCATCGAGGCCACGTTCCCGCCCGGTTCGGTCACCGGAGCGCCCAAGTCCAGTGCGCTGAAGATCATCGAGGCGCTGGAGACCGCGCCCCGCGGGCCGTACTGCGGAGGCATCGGCTGGGTCGACGCGGACCGTGGCACCGGCCGGCTCGCGGTCGGCATACGCACCTTCTGGATCGACCGCACCGCGCCCGCCGGGCCGCTGCTGCGCTTCGGCACCGGCGCCGGGATCACCTGGGGCTCGGACCCGGAGCGCGAGTGGGACGAGACCGAGCTGAAGGCCGCACGACTGCTCGCGGTAGCGTCGGGGGCGTACGAGGCAAGCGGAAGGACAGCGGGATGAAGCTTTGGGTCAATGGCGGACTCATGAACGCCGAGGACGCCCGGGTGTCGGTCTTCGACCACGGTCTGACCGTCGGCGACGGCATCTTCGAGACGGTCAAGGCCGTCCACGGCCGGCCGTTCGCGCTGACCCGGCACCTGGACCGGCTGACCCGCTCGGCGCGTGGACTCGGGCTGCCCGAGCCGGACCACGACGAGGTGCGCCGCGCTTGCGCCGCCGTGCTCGAGGCCAATCCCATGGAGCTCGGCCGGTTGCGCATCACATACACCGGCGGCCTCTCGCCGCTGGGTTCCGACCGCGGAACCGACGGTCCCACCCTCGTCGTCGCGCTCGGCGAAACCGCGCGCCGCCCGGACACCACGGCCGTGATCACCGTTCCGTGGGTGCGCAACGAGCGTGGCGCGCTGGCCGGGCTGAAGACGACGTCGTACGCCGAGAATGTCGTCGCCCTCGCCAGGGCCGCCGAACAGGGCGCGTCCGAGGCGCTGTTCGCGAACACCGTCGGACAGCTCTGCGAGGGCACCGGCTCCAATGTCTTCGTCGTGCTCGACGGCGAACTGCACACTCCGCCCGTCTCCTCCGGCTGTCTCGCGGGCATCACGCGCGCCCTCGCCGTCGACTGGGCCGGTGCGAAGGAGACCGATCTGCCGCTGGACGTACTGGACCGGGCAGAGGAGATCTTCCTGACCTCCACGCTGCGCGACGTCCAGGCCGTGCTCCGGGTCGACGGTCGCGATCTCGCGGACGCGCCGGGACCGGTGACCGCCAAGGCCATGCGGGTCTTCGAGGAGCGAGCGGCGGCGGACCAGGATCCCAAGTAGTCCTCCGGGAACCGCGATTTCCCGGCGGACAATCCACGGACCCCGGGCGAGACAGGCAAAACTGCGTGACGGGCGGCTCCCGGGCCGGTAGAACACCCCTGATGACCACCACCCTGCGGCCGACCGGGCCGATTCAGCACGAGACGGACGGCGCGCGGGCCCGCTCGTACGAGGTCTGCGTCAACAGCAGGCCCGTCGGCGCGATCGAGCTCGCCACCGTTCCGCGGTTCGGCTCCAGGGCCGGAGCCATCCGCTCGCTGCGCATCGACGAGGCGGACCGTCGGCGCGGCCGCGGCACGGTCGCGGCGCTCGCCGCCGAGGAGGTGCTGCGGGGCTGGGGCTGCGACCAGGTGCAGGTGTCGGTGCCGCGGGAAGCGACCGCGGCCACCGCACTCGCGGCCGTCCTCGGGTACACCGAGCGCGGCCGCTCCATGCTCAAGTCGCTGGGCGAGCCGCCCGAGCTGCCCGCGGACGTCGAAGCCCGGCCGATGACCGAGCTCGAGTTCCGGCCGTGGCTGGCGGCGGGCGTGGAGGCCTACGCACAGGACTGGATCGAACGAGGCGTCGCGGCCGACCAGGCGCGGACCCTGTCGAAGGCAGGCCACGCCAAGATCCTGCCCGATGGCCTGGCGAGCCCGGACACCGAGATCAGCGTGCTGGTTCATCGCGGCGAGGTCGTCGGCACGCTCTTCGTCGGCCGGAACGAGGTGCGTCCCGGCGAGCAGGCTGCGTACGTGTACGACGTCGAGGTCGTCGAGGGGCAGCGCGGCCACGGCCACGGCCGCTCGTTGATGCTGCTCGCCGAGCGCGGCGCGCTGGCGTCCGGAATACGGCTGCTCGGACTGCATGTCTTCGCGGGCAACACGCCGGCGCTCAGGCTGTACCAGTCACTCGGCTACGAGACGACGACCGTCCACTCCTACAAGCCGCTGCTCTAGCCTCCGCCAGGCCCTCTAGTCCCCGGAGCCGGCCAGGATCCGGTCCGCGATCTCCTCGATGCGCGCCCGCAGCCCCTCCTGGCTCTTGCCGCCGTCCAGGCGCTCGCCGTCGATGACATACGTCGGCGTGCCGGTCACGCCGATCGCCTTGCCCTCGGCCTGGTCGGCGTCGACGATCAGAATGTGCCGTCCGTCGATCAGCGCGGTGTCGAACTCCTCGGCGTCCAGGCCCAGTTCACGCGCGACATCCAGCAGGAACGGCTCGCCCTTGCGGTCCAGTTCCTCGACCCGGCCCAGCACCGCCTCCACAAAGGGCCAGCCCTGACCCTGCTCGGTGGCCTCCTCCGCGGCCTGGGCGGCGGCGAAGGCGTGCTTGTGCTTCTCCAGCGGGAAGTGGCGCAGCCGCAGCTCCAGCCGGTCGCCGTACCGCTCACGCAGCGCCCGCAGATCTTCGAGGGCATGGCGGCAGTCGGGGCACTGGAGCTCGCACCAGACGTCGAGGACGGCGGGGCGGGCGTTGGTGGAGTCGCTCATGCGCCCAGTCTCCCAGCCGTCCGCGCATGCCCCAACCGCGACCTGGGGAGGAGTCCGTCCCCGAGATCTCCCTGAGGTCGTACCGGACCGTGGCCCGTATGCGGCCGGGCGGTGCAGGATGGAAGGGACGTATTCGCTCATGCCCGCCGAAGCCTGGAGGCCCGGATGATTGCCGAGACCATTTTCTCCGCGGTGTCCGCGGCGGGCCTGGGCATCGCCGCGATCACGGCGTACCGCAAGCGTTACCTGTCCGCCGCGCGGATTGCCGCCTACTCCCTGGTCCCGATCGGCCTGGTGCTGACCGGCGCCGTCGAATGGGCCGTCGACACCGCGTTCAGCCCGTCCGCATGGGTCGGCTTCGGCCTGCTCGGCGGCGCGTGGCTGCTCTTCATGACGACCCGCGCCGTGGAGCGGCGCAGCGGCGGGACGCGCAAGGACCGCAAGGCCGCCGCCAAGGCGGCGCAGCAGGACGCGGTCGCGCCCGCGGCCTCGGCGCCCTCAATCGGCCCGGCGAGCCGACCGGTCGCTCAGCCCACGGCGAAGCCCAAGTCCTCGGGCAGCGGCGAGGACTTCAGCGATATCGAGGCGATCCTCAAGAAGCACGGCATCTAGGGCCTGATCCAGCAGGCGGCCCAGCGCGAAATCCAGTACGTGATGTGATGAACTCCCGCATCCGCGAGGCGTGTTGGTCGATCATGACGGCCCGCGCTGCGTCATCATCACCCCGAGATGCTCGATACCTCACGGGGCCAGGCCCCCGCACCGACCGAAGAGCCGCGTGGCTGCCTCTTCGCGCTCTCCCAGCCGCCCCTGATGATCTTTCTCGCGGTGATCGGCGTACTGCTGCTCATGGCAGCGCTGCACGATCTGTTTCTGCTGTGACCGCTGCGATCTCTGTGGCAGCTGTCGCAGCTGTGGGCCTCAGCCGGCCGCGGCTTCCTTGCGGCGTGCGCGGTACGCGGCGACATGCAGGCGATTGCCGCAGGTGCGGCTGTCGCAGTAGCGCCGCGAGCGGTTGCGCGAGAGGTCGACGAAGGCGCGCCCGCAGTCCGGCGCCTCGCAGCGGCGCAGTCGCTCCTGCTCGCCCGCGACCACGATGAACGCCAGCGCCATCCCGCAGTCGGCCGCGAGATGGTCGGCGACCGAGGCGCCCGGCGCGAAGTAGTGCACATGCCAGTCGTAGCCGTCGTGGTCGGTCAGCTGCGGAGTCGTGCCCGCGTCCGCCACCAGCTCGTTGATCAGCTCGGCGGCGGCGCCGCTGTCGGACGCCGCGAAGATCTCCGCGAACTGCGCCCGTACGTCCTGTACCGCCTTCAGGTCCCGCTGGTTCAGCTCGCCCACGCCGCTTATGTTGTGGCTGCGTACAAATCCGTACAGTGCGGAGACGTCCTCGAGTCCGTCGTTCTGCCGGTTCTCCGGTGCGCTGTTCACCAGATCGACGACGGTGTCGAGGGCGATCCGGGTGTCGTGGGGAATCAGCACGATTCGCTCCCTGGCCTGCTGCGGGGGCCGGTGCCCGCCGAATTGCGCTGACTCTAGCGGTTCGTCTCGAGAGTGCACCGACGCCGTCACCGCGGTGGTATGCGCGGTGACGGCGTCGATGTACCTCGTATGCGGTTGTCCGCGCGGCGCCGTCTCCCCGAGTAGGACGGCGCCGTGCAGCTCTCTGCCTGGCTCAGCTTTCGGCCAGGATGTGCGAGAGCTCCGTGTCGAGATCGAAGTGGCGATGCTCGGTGCCGGGCGGCACCGCCGCGTCGGTACGCTTCAGAAACGACTCCAGGGCCCGCGCCGGGGCCTCGAGCAGGGCTTCGCCCTCCGGGGAGCTCAGCGCGATGCAGACGACGCCCTGGCCATGACTGCGGGACGGCCAGACTCGTACGTCGCCCGTGCCGGTGGGCCGGTGCAGCCCTTCGGCGAGAAGATCGCGGGCGAACACCCACTCGACCGTCTCTTCGGCTCCGGTGTGGAAGGTGGCGTGCACGGCATAGGGATCGGCCGTGTCATACCGCAGGCCCGCGGGTACAGGCAGTGAAGACTCGCTCGATACAACGAGGCGCAGGTGCAGCTCGCAGCTGACCGTGGTGTTCATAAGCGCCAGGGCCTTTCGCTCAGTGTGCGCTCGGGGGTTCGCACGTCGGCGAAATCGACATGCCACCTACGGTGCCGTTGTAAACCCCTCTGACCGTTTTGTGATCCTTCATGTCGCTCGTACGGCGGCGCATCACTTTGTGTTATAGGGCCATTCCGGTGACGTGGTCCGATCCGGTAGGTTTGGCTCCATGAATGCGGAGAGTGACGAGCGGGAGGAGGGCGTCGCAGCGACGGCCTCAGTTCCCGCCACGGGGGACGTGACGGCGGCGCAGGAGCCGGAGCTCGGCTCGAAAGCGCCCCACTTCATCAAGCGGTCCAGAACGCTGCATCTGAGCTGGCAGGTCGCGGTCTTCATCGTCGGCCTCGCGGTGGTCGCGGCGGGCGTCGTGATGCTGCCGCTGCCGGGACCCGGCTGGCTGGTGATCTTCGGCGGCATGGCGATCTGGGCGACGGAGTTCGTCTGGGCGCAGCTGGTGCTGCGCTGGACCAAGCGCAAGGTGACCGAGGCGGCGCAGCGCGCGCTCGATCCGAGGGTGCGCCGGCGGAACATCATCCTCACCACGATCGGTCTCGTGATCATCGCGGTGCTGGTCGGAATCTACGTCTGGAAGTTCGGCATCGTGATGCCGTGGAAGATCGACGAGTGACCCGTCAATTGGTCCGGGGGAGCCGCTGACATCGGGTAATGTGTGCGTTGCGCCGGGGCGATTAGCTCAGTGGGAGAGCGCTTCGTTCACACCGAAGAGGTCACTGGTTCGAACCCAGTATCGCCCACCCGGACCGAAGGCCCGGAGACTTGAAGTCTCCGGGCCTTCGGCGTTTCCGCGGTCTGTGCCGCGGCTCAGCGCATCCGGCCCAGGGTGTCCCGCAGCCTGCGGGCGTCCCTCAGTCGCTGCTCGTACGTCGCGCCCACGGCCAGCAGCAGCAGGCCCGCCAGGGCGGGCGGCAGCCAGCGGGGGAGCGCGCCCACGGCCTGCACGACGTACGGCGCGAGCTCGTGCAGTGCGTCCAGGGCGAGCACCGTGCCGCCGAGCACCAGCAGTGCCTGCAGCCGCAGCCGTGCCCCGGCGAGAGTGATGGCCAGCGCCGCGAGGCCGAGCAGCAGCGAACGGAGCCACTGCTCGTCGCCCCAGGCCGCGAAGAGGCTCGGCACCAGGGTCGCGGCCAGGCCGGGGCCGTACGCCGTCCAGGACGACGCCTCCGGGTCGCGTCGGCGGCGCAGCGCACCGACGACGAGCGCGGGGACGGTGACGGGCAGGGTGTACGCCTCGGGTGCGTCGACGTCCGACGCGGCCAGCCGCACCCAGGTGGCGAGCACGAACAGCACCGCGGCGAGATAGCCGGCCGCGGGCCGGCGCTCGGCCCGCACTGCCGTGCCCGCGGCGATCACACCGCACAGCGCGAGCACGAGTGCGAGGGTCGGCCGGTCCTCGGCGGCGAGCGCGACGGCGAGGAGCCCGGTGGCCGCGCCGGTGAACTCCAGCGGGAGCGCGACGGGGTGACGTCCGAGCCGGGCGGCGACGAGCGCGGTCGCGGCGGGCACGAGGAGGATGACCAACGCGGCCTGGTGGGGCGGTAGTTCGGCAGCCCTGGCCACCGCGCCCAGGAGGGCCGTCGTGAGGACGGCGGCGGCGCAGGCGAGTACGGCCCGTACGGCGTGCCCGGTGCGGGAGGCGACCGCGGCGACGGCGTACGCGGCGGCGAGGACACCGAGCACGGTGAACGTCGCCGGGCGGGTGGCGAGCGCGAGGAGCGCGACGCTCATGCCTCCCGCCAGGGCGCAGCCGAGTGCGACGGCGTCGACCGCGGGTGAGGGCCGTGCGGTGAGCGCGAGGGCGGTCAGGACGAGGAGGAGGTGGATCACGACGGCGGCCGTGTACGAGAGATCCAGGGCGACGGGCACGACGAACAACCCGGCCCATCCGAGCCCGAAGCTCGCGCTGCGGGCAA
Source organism: Streptomyces sp. NPDC020681 (assembly GCF_044334895.1). Lineage (NCBI taxonomy): Bacteria > Bacillati > Actinomycetota > Actinomycetes > Kitasatosporales > Streptomycetaceae > Streptomyces > Streptomyces sp. NPDC020681. The sequence continues at coordinate 359,101 of NZ_JBIRTX010000006.1, forward strand.
TGCGTCGAGGGTCGGTCCGCGGCCCTTCCGGACCCGTCGCGGAGCGCGGTACCCACGGGCCCCAGGCGCCGCCCGGACCCGGCATGCCCGGAGCCGCGTCGCCGCTGGGCCGCCCGGCCGAAGCGGCCGCGCCCGTCGCCGCTTCGGCGTCGCCGGTGGCCCCGCTGCCTGCCGCCGGCTCGGTTCCCGGCCACCAGTACGCGGCTGCCGCCAGGCCCGCCGCCACAACCAGCAGCACCACCGGGGACGCCGTCAGACCCGTCTCCGGGTAGTCCGTGCCCAGGGCGGACCGTGCGTCTGCGAGCGGGCCGGACCAGATGTCCTCCAGGCCCGTCAGCGGGCCCGCCAGGGTGAGGGCCACCAGGGGCAACGCCGAGAGGGCCGCGGCCGCGTGGACGGCGAGGGATGCGGCCGTCAGGCCGGCGGCCGGACGGGCCGGGATCGCCGTGCGGGCCGCCGCCAACAGGGCGACCGCGCACAGCAGATACGCCAGGACCGCCCAGCCCTCCGGGACCGCCGCGCGGGCCACACCACCGGCCGCGGCGATCACGGCGAGACCGGCCACCACGGACGCGGCCGTCGTGGCCTGCGGCGCGTGCCAGGCCGCGAAGAGTGCGACGGCCGCCGCCGACACGAGCAGGACCGCCGGAGCGACCGCGGCCGACGGAGAGTCCGCCGTCACCGACTGCCAGCCGCCGATCAGCAGCGCCCAGCCGCCCGCCGTCGCCGCGGCGGTCGCGGCGATGCCCCGTATGCTCCCGGCCTTCGCCCGCACTGCCACCGCCACATCGGCCGCGGCCGTCACCAGCAGCGCCCACTCCAGCGGAGGCGCGCCGGGCGAAGCCGCCAGCGACCAGAGGACAAGCGGGAGTTGGGCCGTCAGCGCGGCCACCGGCAGCGGGGTCCGCAGGCTGCTCAGCGAGAGGCCGTACGCCGTCCACAGCGCGGCGAGCGCCGCCGAGGCGACGGCCGAGTACGCCAGCGCGCCGGTGTCGGACAGAGCGACCCGGTGCAGTGCGTACGCGTCCAGCACCATCAGCACCAGACCGAGACCGGCCACCGCCTCGGCCGTGGAGGCAAGCCCCCGGCGGAGCAGTGCGACCGGCGTCGCGAGTGCCGCGACCGTGACCGCGCCGAGTACGGCAGAGCGGCCGCCGATGCCCAGGTGGCCCCAGCTGACCAGGGTGAACGCGATCGCCGCGATCGTCAGCAGGATTCCGCCGAGGGTGAGGAGCAGATTCTGCACATTCGGCGGCGATGTCTCGGCCGGCCGCTTCGCTGCGAACGGCCGCGCGAGGGGCGCGGGCGCGACCGGCGGGTTGATCACCGTGAGCAGCCAGGCACGGCGGGCCAGCAACTGGGCCCTGCGAGCGTCCAGTTGGACGAGCTCGCGGTCGAGGATCGCCAGTTCCTCGGTGGGTGGCGGAACGTTCTCCATGGTCGGAGTGTGGCGCCCGCCACACGCCGGGACATGCGCGCGGATACTCAGATCACGGGTGAGTACGGCCGTCGCGCGCGACACTTGCACCATGGACTGGAGTTGTTACCGCTTCCGCAGCGTCTGGGACCTGACCGCCGGACGGGACGACGTGTACGCCGTGTTGGAGCGGGCCGAGGAGTACCCGCGCTGGTGGCCGCAGGTCCGCGAGGTGATCCCGCTCGACGAGTTCAGCGGCACCGCCCGGTTCCGCTCCTTCCTCCCGTACGAACTGCAGGTCACCGCCCGCGCCCTGCGCCGGGACCCGGAGGCCGGGGTGCTCGAGGTCGGGATGGAGGGCGATCTGGAGGGCTGGGCGCGCTGGACGCTGGCGGCGCACGGCACCGGCACGCGGGCCGTGTACGACCAGGAGGTGGAGGTGCGCAAACCGCTGATGAGACGGCTGTCAGTGCTGTGCCGCCCGGTGTTCCGGGCCAATCACGCGGCGATGATGCGCGGCGGCCGCAGGGGTCTGGCCGCGTACCTCCGGGCGGTTTGAAGGAAAGCCGCGGAGACCTGTATGGTTCAGTGCGTTCCCGGGCGATTAGCTCAGTGGGAGAGCGCTTCGTTCACACCGAAGAGGTCACTGGTTCGAACCCAGTATCGCCCACCGGGAAAGGCCGGTCCGTCAGCTGACGGACCGGCCTTCTGCGTCTGGAACCGCCGTACGGATCAGGCAGCCGCGGGCAGTTCGGGCCGCAGCGGCCACGCCGGGTCGACCAGCTCGGGTGTGCCGCTGCGGGCGAACCACGCCTGCAGGCCGCGCGCCTGGGCCGCGTGCCACACCGCCTGCAGCGTGTGCAGCTCGGCCGGCGACAGCCGCTCCATCCGGGAGGCGAACCGGCGGCCCACCGCCCGGGTCACGTCCAGTGCCGCCATCGCGTCCGCGGCCGCGTCGTGGGCGCCGTCGAGCACCACCTCGTACTGCTCGCACAGATCGGTCAGCGTGCGACGGCCCTTGCGGTAGCGGTCCAGATGCTTGTCCAGCACCCGCGGGTCCAGCACGCACAGTGGCGCGTTCTCCAGGTAGCGGCCGAGCGACGAGGCCCGGTGACGCCGCAGTTCACGGTCGAGGATGGTCAGATCGAACGGTGCGTTCATCACCACGAGCGGACGGGCCGCGGCGCACTGCTCGGCGAGCGAGCGCGCTATCTCCTCCATCACCGGCGCCGGCCAGCGGCCGTTGCGCTGCAGATGGTCGTCGGTGAGCCCGTGCACCTCCGTGGCGCCCGGCGGCACCGGCACTCCGGGATTGACCAGCCAGCGGGTGACACGAGGCCGCCCGCCCAGCATGTCCTGCACGACGACCGCCGCCGACACGATGCGGTCCTCTTCGACGTCGACTCCGGTTGTCTCCGTGTCAAATGCGGCCAGGGGGCCGTCATACCAGCGCGTCATCCCCGAACTCCTCGCACATGGCGGGCAGATGGCGAAATCCCCTGCCCGAATCGGTGATACCCGGGCTGTTTGCGCTGTACGCAGGACGGTGACAACACAGATGAAGGGTATGAAAGTTGACACCCTGTCGTATGGACATCCAGTGGTACAGCCCGGAAGGCACAGAAGAGCCATGGCGCTCGCGCAGCCCGAATCAGGGGGCCAGAGGGGAGGGCTGCTGCCCCAGCGGACAGCACCGCTGCGTGGCGCACTCGCCACCACGGCCTGCATGGAGACCCTGCAGGTGGGCTATCTGCACGCGGTAGCGGCCGCGTCCGGCTGCTCGCTCTCGCAGCCCTTTCCGGACAACGGCATCGACTGGCACGTGAGCCACAGCTCGGCCGGTCACACCGTCGACGACGAGGTGACCATAAAGGTCCAGCTCAAGTGCACGTACCAGATCCCTCCGCACCCCCCGGGCCCCGCCTTCTCCTTCACGCTCGACAACGACCACCTGGTGAAACTGGCCCGCACCCCGGTGTCCGTGCACAAGATCCTTGTCGTGATGCTCGTCCCCCGGACACAGGACGAGTGGCTGCGCGCCAGTCACGACCGGCTCGATCTGCGGCACTGCTGCTACTGGACCAACCTGGCCGGCCACCCGGTGACGGGCAGGCGCAGGACCACTGTGCGGATCCCGACCTCACGGATCTTCGACGACCGGGCGCTCTGCGAGATCATGACGCGGGTCGGGGCGGGAGGGAGACCCTGATGCAGCGGCCATTCGACGAGTCCGTGCGACCACATCCGACCGCCGAGATGCCAGGACCCTGGTACGGCGGCGAACCGGACCCCGCCCAGGTCGACCCCGTCGTCCTGGGCGCGCTGCTCGACCGGCACGGCTGGCGGCGGCGCGGCGGGGCGGCGGGCCGCTATGCGCGCTGGACGCCGCCCGGGAACGCCGCGGGCGGCACCAGTCTGCTCGTGCCCGAGAGCAGGTCGTTTCCGGACTGCGAGGACTTGCTGGGCGAGGCGCTGACCGCGCTGTCGCGCAGCGCGGCTCCGTCGGCCCGTGAGGTGCTGGTCGGGCTGACCGTGCCCAGCGACGAGATCCGCTGGTGGCGCGATGTGCCGCACGGGCCGTCGGGCGCGGCCATGTGGACGGTGCAGGAGCAACTGCGGGCCGCGGCACGGCAGATGCTGATGGCGGGCGCGCTCGCGGCGCGCGGCCGGGCGGGCTACTACGGCGCGCGGCACCGGCGGCAGGCGCAGGCCTCGCTGGAAGGCGTCCTGGTGGGACCGGCGCCCGGCGGGCGCAGTCTCACCGCCTTTGTGCCGGTGGAGAGCGGCCGGCCGGTCATGGTCCGGCTGTACCACGCGCTTCAGGCGGCCCGGGAGGCCGTCGACTATCAGCGGGCCACCGGCGGGATGGAAGCCTTCGACGCCGCCGTGGAGGCGGGCGTCAGCAAGGAGCTGACCGAGTCGGTGATAGCGCTGGTCCGGGGGTCGGAGGGGGCCCGGATCGGCCTGGAGTGGTCACCGGCGGCCGGTGTGCCGGCCGGCTGCGCACCGCGGAACGAACCGGTCGAGTTCACGCCCGGAGACCTGCCCGCGCTGCGCGAGGCGGGCGCGCGCTATCTCCAGGACGAGCCGTCGGTGCCGGTGCGGATCACGGGCACGGTGGTACGGATGCGCCGCTCGGGGCCGCGCGGAGAGGGAACGGTACGGCTGCGGGTTCTGGCGGGCGCGGAGGTGCCGCACGTACGGGTGGCGCTGGACGAGGACTCGTACCGTACGGCGGGCCATGCGCACCTGGTCGGGCTGCCGATCCGGGTGGTGGGCCGGCTGGAGAGCCGCGGCGGCTTCCGGCGGCTGACCGATGCGTCGAACGTCGTTCCGGTGCAGGTGGACGAGGCGGAGCGGGACCGGCTGATGAAGTCGCTCCAGGAGAATCTGGACTTCTTCGAGGAGGCGTGCCAGGGCGAGTGAACCGGAGGTCCTGCTCCCGGACCGGCCGAGGCGGTGTGCCGGGGCTGCGCCAGGACCGCTGGGGCATGTCCTGAGTAACCGTTTCGCGGGTGGTGCCCTCACCTCGGTACGATTCCTAGCGCGTGCGCACGATGAGCGCGTATCCCCTTCAGTCAGGAGAGACCGGTGTCAGACGTCCGTGTGATCATCCAACGCGATTCCGAGCGGGAAGAGCGCGTGGTGACGACGGGCACTACGGCAGCCGAGCTCTTCGCGGGCGAGCGGACCATCGTCGCGGCGCGGGTCGCCGGTGAGCTGAAGGACCTCGCGTACGCGGTCCAGGACGGCGAGGAGGTCGAGCCCGTCGAGATCTCCTCCGAGGACGGGCTGAACATCCTGCGCCACTCCACCGCGCATGTGATGGCGCAGGCCGTGCAGGAGCTCTTCCCGGAGGCCAAGCTCGGCATCGGCCCGCCGGTCAAGGACGGTTTCTACTACGACTTCGACGTCGAGAAGCCGTTCACTCCCGAGGATCTCAAGGCCATCGAGAAGAAGATGCAGGAGATCCAGAAGCGCGGCCAGCGCTTCTCGCGTCGCGTGGTGACCGACGAGGCCGCCCGTGAGGAGCTCGCGGACGAGCCGTACAAGCTGGAGCTCATCGGCATCAAGGGCTCCGCGTCCAGCGACGACGGCGCGGACGTCGAGGTGGGCGGCGGAGAGCTGACCATCTACGACAACCTCGACGCCAAGTCCGGCGAGCTGTGCTGGAAGGACCTCTGCCGCGGTCCCCACCTGCCCACCACCCGCAACATCCCGGCGTTCAAGCTGATGCGCAACGCCGCCGCGTACTGGCGCGGCAGCGAGAAGAACCCGATGCTGCAGCGCATCTACGGCACCGCCTGGCCCTCGAAGGACGAGCTCAAGGCGCACCTGGACTTCCTCGCCGAGGCCGAGAAGCGCGACCACCGCAAGCTGGGCAATGAGCTCGACCTGTTCTCCATCCCGGACCAGATCGGCTCCGGCCTCGCCGTCTTCCATCCCAAGGGCGGCGTCGTACGCCGGGTCATGGAGGACTACTCGCGCAAGCGGCACGAGGAGGAGGGGTACGAGTTCGTCTACACCCCGCACGCCACGAAGGGGAAGCTCTTCGAGACCTCGGGCCACCTGGACTGGTACGCCGAAGGCATGTACCCGCCCATGCAGCTCGACGAGGGCACGGACTACTACCTCAAGCCCATGAACTGCCCGATGCACAACCTGATCTTCGACGCGCGCGGGCGTTCGTACCGTGAACTGCCGCTGCGCCTCTTCGAGTTCGGCACCGTGTACCGGTACGAGAAGTCGGGCGTCGTGCACGGCCTGACCCGGGCCCGCGGCTTCACCCAGGACGACGCGCACATCTACTGCACCAAGGAGCAGATGGCGGACGAGCTCGACTCGACGCTCACCTTCGTGCTGAACCTGCTGCGCGACTACGGCCTCACCGACTTCTATCTGGAGCTGTCCACCAAGGACCCGGAGAAGTTCGTCGGCGCCGACGAGGTCTGGGAGGAAGCCACCGAGACGCTGCGCAAGGTGGCGGAGAAGCAGGGCCTGCCGCTGGTCCCGGACCCGGGCGGTGCGGCGTTCTACGGCCCGAAGATCTCCGTCCAGGCGAAGGACGCGATCGGCCGGACCTGGCAGATGTCGACCGTGCAGCTCGACTTCAACCTGCCGGAGCGCTTCGACCTGGAGTACACGGGTCCGGACGGCTCCAAGCAGCGTCCGGTGATGATCCACCGCGCGCTGTTCGGCTCGATCGAGCGGTTCTTCGCGGTGCTGCTGGAGCACTACGCGGGCGCGTTCCCGGCGTGGCTGGCTCCGGTGCAGGCGGTCGGCATCCCGATCGGCGACGCTCACGTCCCGTACCTGCAGGAGTTCGCCGCCAAGGCCAAGAAGCAGGGCCTGCGCGTCGAGGTCGACTCCTCGTCGGACCGTATGCAGAAGAAGATCCGCAACGCCCAGAAGCAGAAGGTGCCCTTCATGGTCATCGCGGGCGACGAGGACATGGAGCACGGCGCGGTGTCCTTCCGCTACCGCGACGGCTCGCAGGAGAACGGCATTCCGGTCGACGAGGCGATTGCGAAGATCGCGAAGGTCGTCGCGGACCGTACGCAGGTCTAGGGCCTGTCGTCCGGATCAGGCGAAAGGCCCTGGCCGTACGGCAACAGGCGCCCGGCTGTCAGAGGTCCCCGGGGAGCGTCCGTTCCCCGGGGACCCCCACACGCTCCGTATGGGTGAAGCAATATGCTGCACAGCATGACGAGTGAGCCGGAGCAGCAGATCGGAGTGGGGACGCAGGACGCGTTCCAGCGCCTGTGGACGCCTCATCGGATGGCGTACATCCAGGGCGAGAACAAGCCGACCGGACCCGGCGCCGACGACGGCTGTCCCTTCTGCTCCATCCCGTCCAAGTCCGACGAGGACGGGCTCGTCATCGCCCGCGGCTCGCACGTGTACGCGGTGCTCAATCTCTATCCGTACAACGGCGGCCATCTGATGGTGGTGCCGTTCCGCCATGTCGCCGACTACACCGAGCTGGACGAGGCGGAGACGGCGGAGCTCGCGGCGTTCACCAAGCACGCGATGACGGCGCTGCGCAAGGCGTCGGGTGCGCACGGCTTCAACATCGGCATGAACCAGGGCACGGTCGCCGGCGCCGGCATCGCCGCCCATCTGCATCAGCACGTCGTGCCGAGATGGGGCGGCGACACCAACTTCATGCCGGTCGTCGGGCACACCAAGGTGCTGCCGCAGCTCCTCGCCGACACCCGCACCATGCTCGCGGAGGCCTGGCCTTCGTAGGGTCCCGGGGCCGAGGCCCGGGACCCTGATCCCGGCAGACAGGCCCTACGCGTCGTACAGATCGGCCTTCCGCGGCATCGGATCCTGGACAAAGCCGCTGACGATCATGGAGCGGTTGCCGAAGCGCTCGGTGTCCACGCCGTTCTCCTCGAGCACCCGCAGCGCCGCGGTGTGCGCCACGCGCAGCACGGGCGTGGCCGCGCGCATCGCGTCGTCCGCCATGAACCGGTGCCGCCACGGCTGCTCCGCCCACGCGTGACGCAGCCCGAAGGGTTCGGGAAGCACCAGCTTGCCGCCGAAGTAGTCCAGCAGCGGCGGATACCACGTGAAGGGCGCGCGCACCGCCAGCCGTACCACCTCGCGCGTCTCGACCAGCGGCAGCACCCGGTCGACGGTCTCCCAGAAACGGACCGTCTTGGCGACCGTGACGGTCTTGGGCGCGGGCTTGGTGGTGAACAGGGAGTGCACCGGGCCGAGCGCATGCCCGGTCACCTCGATGCGCAGCGTCTCGTGGAGCACGGTCACGGTGATCATCATGGTGATCACCAACTGGCCGTCCCAGAGCGTGAACTGGACACCCAGATAGTGCCGGTTGCCGCCGCTGAACTGCTGGTGGTTGCAGATGCGCTGTATCTCGTGGCCCTTGACCTGGAAGGCTTCGACGTCCTGGCCCTCCGGCCGGGCCACCTCCGCGGCCTTCTCACCGACCGGCGACACGATCCAGTGCTTGACCGACGGCGTCGGAAAGCCGCCGGAATTCAGCGGGCCGCGCTCCAGCATCTTCATCTTGTCGTGGATCGCCCGTATGACGTCCCAGCTGCGGAACTGGTTGATGTCCTTGCCAGCCTCCTTGGAGACCAGCTCCTCGGCCATCTGCCAGCTGCCCCACCGCGTGCCCATGCCGAGTATCCCCTTGGGCCCGGCGTAGAAGACCGAGTTGGACTGCTGCTCGGCGGTGAGCTTCTCCAAGCCTTGGCGCAGTTCCTCACGCGCGGTCTCATTGGGATGCCCGGGCACGGCTTCCGGCACCTTGGCCCCGATGCCGCCGCCCGAGAGCAGCGAGTCCCAGTGGGCCCGCATGTCCTTCGCCGTGGCCTCGCAGATCCGCTTGGCCAGCACCCAGCCGACGACCGGGGCGACGATCATGCCGCGCAGGTAGTACGCCCAGAAACTGCTGAGCGGCAGCCGGATCACGAGGATCAGGGCGAGACCGCCGATGCCGACCAGCAGCAGGGTGCCCAGGGCGCCGGCGCTCCTGTTCTGGGCTCCGGCGATCGTCCGGCGGAGCTGGAAGACGCCCATCCACAGCAGCAGTCCCGGCAGGAAGAGCAGCCCGAAGACGGCCATCACACCGGTCAGCCGGGCGTCGCGCTCCTTACGGATGCGGTTCGCCGCAAGGCAGTGCTCGACGACCGCCTGCGGCTCGGTGCCGAAGGACTGGATCAGCGCCTTTCGGGCGCCACCGAGCGTCCGCATCTGGACGGCCCGCGAGAAGGCCTCGCCCAGATTCGGCTCGAAGAGCGAGATCTTGCCCTTCTTCACCTCGGACTTGTGCCACTCGTTGTTCGCCTTGAGGATCTCGTCGACGGGGCTGTCGCGGTACGCGGCCGACGCGAGGGCATGCGTCGCCGCGGTCTGCCCTGCCGAGCCGAGGAGAGGGACCTGAGCCCCTGGAGTGAAGTCGAAACCGCCGTTCGCCACTACCGCCCCCCATCGCCGCAAGCATCCGCACTGCGGCCTGTTCCCAACTACCGTGCCCCGCACACCTGCTGAGCTGGGCACCTCAGCGTATAGGGGGCGCACACCGCGCGTCAGGTGAGACCGCTGCATTTGACCCGGCCACCCCGGACCTCCGGAGCCGGCCAGGCGGCGAAGTACCGCCCGCCGCACCCTCCTTGGGCGAGCGGCACATCAACGGCACATCAACTACGAGCCGTTGTCCGCCTGTTCGCGCACCCTCTCCGCCACCTGCGGCGGCATCGCCTCATGACGGGCGTACGAGCGGCTGAACTGGCCCGACCCGTGCGAGATCGACCGCAGATCGACCGCGTACCGCCCGATCTCGATCTCCGGAACCTCGGCCCGTACGAGAGTGCGCGAGCCGCGGGCCTGCTCGGTGCCGACGACGCGGCCGCGGCGGCCCGACAGATCGCTCATCACCGGGCCGACATATTCGTCCGAAACCAGTACCCGCACTTCGGCCACCGGCTCCAGCAGATGGATCCGGGTGTCCGCGGCCGCCTCGCGCAGCGCCAGCGCGCCCGCCGTCTGGAAGGCGGCGTCGGAGGAGTCCACCGAGTGCGCCTTGCCGTCGATCAGGGTGATCCGTACGTCGACGAGTGGATAGCCGGCCGCGACGCCGCGCGCCGCCTGGGCGCGCACTCCCTTCTCCACGGACGGGATGAACTGGCGGGGCACCGCGCCGCCGACGACCTTGTCGACGAACTCGATGCCGGACCCCGCGGGCAGCGGCTCCACCTCGATCTCGCAGATCGCGTACTGCCCGTGTCCGCCGGACTGCTTCACATGCCGTCCGCGGCCCGCCGACCTGCTGCCGAAGGTCTCGCGCAGCTGCACCTTGTGCGGGACGACATCGACCTGGACGCCGTACCGGCTGCGCAGCCGCTCCAGCGCCACATCCGCATGCGCCTCGCCCAGACACCACAGCACCACCTGGTGGGTCGACTGGTTCTGCTCCAGGCGCATCGTCGGGTCCTCGGCGACCAGCCGGGAGAGCCCCTGCGAGAGCTTGTCCTCGTCCGCCTTGCTGTGCGCCTGGATGGCGAGCGGCAGCAGTGGATCGGGCATCGTCCACGCTTCCATCAGCAGTGGATCGTCCTTGGAGGAGAGCGTGTCGCCGGTCTCGGCGCGGGCCAGCTTCGCGACGCACGCGAGATCTCCGGCGATGACCTGGCCCAGCGGGCGCTGCTGTTTGCCGAAGGGCGCGGTGAGCGCGCCGATGCGCTCGTCGACGTCGTGGTCCTCGTGCCCGCGGTCGGCGAGTCCGTGGCCCGACACGTGCACCGTCTCGTCGGGGCGCAGGGTGCCGGAGAAGACGCGTACCAGCGAGATCCGGCCGACATACGGGTCGGATGCGGTCTTGACGACCTCGGCGACCAGCGGTCCTTCCGGATCGCAGCTGATCTGCGGGCGCGGCGCGCCCTGCGGAGTCGTGACGGCCGGGGCCTCGGGCTCCAGCGGGGTCGGGAAGCCGCCGGTGATCAGCTCCAGGAGTTCGACCGTGCCGAGTCCCTGCTTGGCGCCGTCGAGCGCGGGAGCGGCCGCCAGGACCGGATAGAAGATGCCGCGCGCGACGGCCTTCTCCAGATCCTCGATCAGCGTTTTGATGTCGATCGCGGCACCGCTGAGATAGCGGTCCATGAGGGTCTCGTCCTCGCTCTCGGCGATGATCCCTTCGATCAGCCGGTTGCGGGCCTCCTCGATCAGTGGCGCCTGCGCCGGGTCCGGCGGGGTCTCCTTACGCTCGCCGGAGGAGTAGTCGAAGATCTTCTGCGACAGCAGCCCGACCAGTCCGGTGACCGGGGCATGGCCGTCCGGGCCCTGAGCCCCGTACTGCGGCAGATACAGCGGCAGCACGGCATCGGGGTCCTCGGGGCCGAAGATGCCGCCGCAGACCCGCGTCAGCTCCTCGTAGCCGGTGCGCGCGGTCTCCAGATGCGTGACGACGATCGCGCGCGGCATACCGACCGCGGCGCACTCCTCCCACACCGCGCGGGTCGAGCCCGCGATCGCATCGGGCTCCTGAGCTGCGGACACAACGAAAAGGGCCGCGTCCGCGGCTCGCAGACCGGCCCTGAGCTCCCCGACGAAGTCGGCATATCCGGGAGTGTCCAGGAGATTGATTTTGTACCCGCCCCATTCGACCGGGACCAGGGACAGCTGTACGGAACGTTGCTGCCGGTGCTCGATCTCGTCGTAGTCGGAGACCGTCCCACCGTCCTCGACCCGCCCCGCCCGGTTCACCGCTCCCGCGGTGAGCGCCAGGGCCTCGATCAAGGTGGTCTTTCCGGATCCGCTGTGGCCGACCAGCACCACATTCCGTACGGATGAGGGCCGGTCGGCCGTAGCCGCCCTGCCGGCGGCTCCGGTGTGTGCACTCGCTTTGTCGCCCATGATTCTTGCCTCCCGATCGATTGCACGGTGAGGAGAGGGGCCGCGGGCGAGGCGAGCCGTGAAGGGGCCCACCGGACGCGTCCGGGGGCAGCTCCGGCGATGCCCGCAGTCGTCTTTCGAGCTTTCCACTCCGGTCACGGTGCGTCCATACGTCGTACGCCACCGCGCGAGAAGGAGGCGCGACGCTGGAGCCCGTCGGGCCTGGCTACGATGGGCCAGCCGGTGGCCATTGGGGCCGCGGGCCACCGACCCTCGGGAAGGCCATGCTGAACAAGTACGCGCGTGCATTTTTCACGCGTGTCCTCACACCGTTCGCCGCATTTCTGCTCCGACGTGGGGTGAGCCCCGATGCGGTCACCCTCATCGGTACGGCCGGAGTGATGGCGGGTGCGCTGGTCTTCTTCCCCCGGGGAGAGTTTTTCTGGGGCACGATCGTCATCACGTTGTTCGTCTTCTCCGACCTCGTCGACGGCAACATGGCGCGGCAGGCGGGGGTCTCGAGCCGGTGGGGCGCGTTCCTGGACTCGACGCTCGACCGGGTCGCCGACAGTGCGATCTTCGCGGGCTTCGCCCTGTGGTACGCGGGCAGCGGGGACGACAATGTGTTGTGTGCCGTCGCCATCTTCTGCCTGGCGAGCGGGCAGGTCGTCTCGTACACCAAGGCACGCGGCGAATCGATTGGCCTGCCGGTCGCGGTCAATGGCCTGATCGAGCGGGCCGAGCGGCTGGTGATCTCGCTGGTCGCCGCCGGACTTGCCGGACTGCACGGATTCGGCGTGCCCGGCATCGACGTGCTGCTGCCGATCGCGCTGTGGATCGTCGCCGTCGGCAGCCTGGTGACGCTGGGACAGCGGGTCGTGACGGTACGCCGGGAGTCCGCGGAGGCCGACGCCGCCGCGGCACAGGGGAGCGAGGCTGAGGCGACGTGATGCGGGACCGGGTGACCGACGCGCTGTACGGACTGGGCTGGAGCACTGTCAAGAAGCTGCCGGAGCCCGCGGCCGCCGCGCTCGGCAGGACCATCGCCGACGTCGCGTGGAAGCGGCGCGGCAAGAGCGTGTTGCGTCTGGAGTCCAACCTCGCCCGGGTCGTGCCGGACGCGAGTCCCGAGCGCCTCGCCGAGCTGTCGAAGGCCGGCATGCGCTCGTACATGCGCTACTGGATGGAGTCGTTCCGGCTGCCGACCTGGAGCCAGGAACGCGCCACCGACTCCTTCGACCTCAAGGGCGCCCACTATCTGACCGACGGACTGGAAGCGGGCAAGGGCGTCATACTCGCGCTGCCGCACCTGGCCAACTGGGATCTCGCCGGGGTCTGGGTCACGCGCGCGCTGGGCGTGCCGTTCACCACGGTCGCGGAGCGGCTCAAGCCGGAGACGCTGTACGACCGGTTCGTCGCGTACCGCGAGAGCCTGGGCATGGAGGTGCTGCCGCACACCGGCGGCGCCGCGTTCGGCACCCTGGCCCGGCGGCTGCGCGCCGGCGGTCTTGTCTGCCTGGTCTCCGACCGCGATCTGTCGGCGTCCGGCGTCGACGTGAAGTTCTTCGGCGACGCCGCCCGGATGCCGGCCGGACCGGCGATGCTCGCCCAGCAGACCGGAGCCCTGCTGCTCCCGGTCACGCTCTGGTACGACGACACCCCTGTCATGAAGGGCCGGATCCATCCGCCGCTCGACGTGCCCGAGACAGGTACCCGCGAGGAAAAGACGTCTGTGATGACACAGGCGCTGGCCGATGCCTTCGCCACGGGAATCGCCGATCACCCGGAGGACTGGCACATGCTCCAGCGGCTCTGGCTCGCCGACCTCGAGCCCCGGGAGGACTCGACGTGAGGATCGGCATCGTCTGCCCGTACTCCTGGGACGTGCCGGGCGGCGTCCAATTCCATATCAGGGACCTGGCGGAGCATCTGATCCGGCTGGGTCACGAGGTGTCGGTGCTGGCGCCGGCGGACGACGAGACACCGCTGCCGCCGTACGTGGTCTCGGCGGGCCGGGCCGTACCCGTCCCGTACAACGGCTCGGTCGCGCGGCTGAACTTCGGCTTCCTGTCGGCCGCGCGGGTGCGGCGCTGGCTGCACGACGGCACCTTCGACGTGATCCACATCCATGAGCCGACCTCGCCGTCGCTGGGCCTGCTGAGCTGCTGGGCGGCGCAGGGCCCGATCGTCGCCACCTTCCACACCTCGAACCCGCGCTCGCGCGCGATGATCGCCGCGTATCCGATCCTGCAGCCCGCGCTGGAGAAGATCAGCGCGCGGATCGCGGTCAGCGAGTACGCCCGCCGCACGCTCGTCGAGCACCTCGGCGGCGACGCGGTCGTCATCCCGAACGGCGTCGACGTCGGCTTCTTCGACCGGGCCGAGCCGAAGGCGGAGTGGCAGGGCAACACGATGGGCTTCATAGGGCGCATCGACGAGCCCCGCAAGGGGTTGCCGGTGCTCATGAAGGCCCTGCCCAAGATCCTCGCCGAGCGGCCCGACACCCGGCTGCTGGTGGCCGGCCGCGGCGACGAGAAGGAGGCGGTCGCCGCGCTGCCGAAGGCGATGCACAAGCAGGTCGAGTTCCTCGGCATGGTCAGCGACGAGGACAAGGCGCGGCTGCTGCGCAGCGTGGACGTGTACGTGGCGCCGAACACCGGCGGCGAGAGCTTCGGCATCATCCTCGTCGAGGCGATGTCGGCGGGCGCGCCGGTGCTGGCCTCGGACCTGGACGCCTTCGCGCAGGTCCTCGACCAGGGCGCGGCGGGCGAGCTCTTCACGAACGAGGACGCGGACGCGCTGGCCTCGGCGGCGGTGCGGCTGCTGGGGGACCCGGCGCGGCGGGCCGAGCTGCGCAAGCGGGGCAGCGCGCATGTGCGGCGCTTCGACTGGTCGACCGTCGGTGCGGACATTCTGGCGGTCTACGAAACGGTGACGGACGGCGCGGCATCGGTGGCGGCGGACGAACGCCCGGGCTTCCGGGCGCGGTTCGGCCTGGCGCGCGACTGAGGGCGGCCGCTGGTACCTGAGGCGGCGCGGAGCCCAGGTCAAGGACACCGGTAGCCTTTCCGCCCGTGACCGCAACCCTGATCTGGATCGTCGTCGCCCTCGTCGCGATCGGCATGTATCTGAGCTGGACCGCCGGACGGCTCGACCGGCTGCACGCGCGGATGGACGCCGCGCGCGCCGCCCTCGACGCCCAACTCCTGCGCCGCGCCTCGGTCACCCAGGAGCTGGCGACCTCCAAGGTGCTCGATCCTGCCGCGTCGATCCTGCTCTACGAGGCGGCTCACGCCGCCCGGCAGGCGGAGGAGGACCACCGAGAGGTCGCCGAGAGCGAACTCAGTGCGGCGCTGCGGGCCGTGTTCGCGGAGACGGCGCAGGTCGAGGCGGTACGCGAGGTTCCGGGCGGCGAGGAGGCAGCCCGTGAACTGGCGCAGGCCGTACGGCGGGTGCCGATGGCACGCCGGTTCCACAACGACTCCGTACGCGCTGCCCGCGCGCTGCGCCGGCACCGAAAGGTCCGCTGGTTCCGGCTGGCCGGCCACGCTCCGTTCCCGCTGGCCTTCGAGATGGACGACGAGCCGCCGGCCGCGCTGGCGGACCGCCCGGTCAGCTGACCGTTCGATCTTCCGCACCGGCCTTCCGCACCCGCCTTCCCCGTCGCCTTCCTCATCGGCCTTCCTCATCCTCCTCGGACACCTGAGCGGTCAAAACGATCCACCGGCTGTTCATTGGCCCTTGCTGTGGACTGGTCGGCGGATGTTCCATCGGTGACGCATCACAACGTCGTCATCGAGTGAGGTCCTTCCGTGTCCAGCACGCTCCCCAACACCCCTCAGCCCAACGACCATGCAGCGACCGGCACCGCGCGCGTCAAGCGCGGCATGGCCGAGCAGCTCAAGGGCGGCGTCATCATGGACGTGGTCGACGCCGAGCAGGCGAAGATCGCCGAGGACGCGGGCGCGGTGGCCGTCATGGCGCTGGAGCGGGTCCCGGCCGACATCCGCAAGGACGGCGGCGTGGCCCGGATGTCCGACCCGAACATGATCGAGGAGATCATCGACGCGGTCTCGATCCCGGTCATGGCCAAGTCCCGCATCGGCCACTTCGTCGAGGCCCAGGTGCTCCAGTCCCTCGGCGTCGACTACATCGACGAGTCCGAGGTGCTGACCCCGGCCGACGAGGTCAACCACTCCGACAAGTGGGCCTTCACGACCCCGTTCGTCTGCGGTGCCACCAACCTCGGTGAGGCGCTGCGCCGGATCGCCGAGGGCGCGGCCATGATCCGCTCGAAGGGCGAGGCCGGCACCGGCAACGTCGTCGAGGCCGTCCGCCACCTGCGCCAGATCAAGAACGAGATCGCCAAGCTGCGCGGCTTCGACAACAACGAGCTGTACGCCGCCGCCAAGGAGCTCCGCGCCCCGTACGAGATCGTCAAGGAGGTCGCCGAGCTGGGCAAGCTGCCGGTCGTCCTCTTCTCCGCCGGCGGTGTGGCCACCCCGGCCGACGCCGCTCTGATGCGTCAGCTCGGCGCCGAGGGCGTCTTCGTCGGCTCCGGCATCTTCAAGTCCGGCGACCCGGCCAAGCGCGCCGCCGCCATCGTGAAGGCCACCACCTTCTACGACGACCCCAAGATCATCGCGGACGCCTCCCGCAACCTCGGCGAGGCCATGGTCGGCATCAACTGCGACACCCTGCCGGAGACCGAGCGCTACGCCAACCGAGGCTGGTAATGACCACTCCCGTGATTGGTGTCCTGGCACTCCAGGGCGACGTACGGGAGCACCAGATCGCCCTGGCCGCGGCCGATGCCGTGGCCAGGCCGGTCCGGCGGCCCGAGGAGCTCGCCGAGGTCGACGGCCTCGTCATCCCCGGCGGCGAGTCGACCACCATGTCCAAGCTGGCCGTTCTTTTCGGCATGCTGGAGCCGCTGCGCGAGCGCATCGCCGCGGGGATGCCCGTCTACGGCACCTGCGCGGGCCTGATCATGCTCGCCGACAAGATCCTCGACCCGCGCTCCGGCCAGGAGACGCTCGGCGGCATCGACATGATCGTCCGCCGCAACGCCTTCGGCCGGCAGAACGAGTCCTTCGAGGCGGCCGTCGAGGTCACGGGCGTGGAGGACGGCGCGGTCGACGGCGTCTTCATCCGGGCGCCGTGGGTGGAGTCGGTCGGCGCGGAGGTCGAGGTGCTGGCCCAGTACGACGGCCACATCGTCGCCGTACGGCAGGGCAACGCGCTGGCCACTTCCTTCCACCCCGAACTCACCGGCGACCACCGAGTGCACGGCCTGTTTGTGGACATGGTGCGCGCTGCCTGGTGACGGCGTCCCGGTAGGATCTCTGCCGAACGCAGCAGCAATGGGTTACGCGAAGGAGACAGGCAGATGTCCGGCCACTCTAAATGGGCTACGACGAAGCACAAGAAGGCCGTGATCGATGCCAAGCGCGGCAAGCTCTTCGCGAAGCTGATCAAGAACATCGAGGTTGCTGCCCGCACCGGCGGTGCTGACGTCGAAGGAAACCCGACCCTTTTCGACGCCATCCAGAAGGCGAAGAAGAGCTCGGTCCCGAACAAGAACATCGACTCCGCGGTCAAGCGCGGCGCGGGCCTCGAGGCCGGTGGCGCCGACTACGAGACGATCATGTACGAGGGCTACGGCCCGAACGGCGTCGCCGTGCTCATCGAGTGCCTCACCGACAACCGCAACCGCGCCGCCTCGGACGTCCGTGTCGCCATGACGCGCAACGGCGGCTCGATGGCCGACCCGGGCTCCGTCTCGTACCTCTTCAACCGCAAGGGCGTCGTCATCGTCGCCAAGGGCGAGCTGACCGAGGACGACGTGCTGGGCGCGGTCCTGGACGCCGGCGCGGAGGAGGTCAACGACCTCGGTGAGTCCTACGAGGTCATCAGCGAGGCCACCGACCTGGTCGCGGTGCGTACCGCGCTCCAGGAGGCCGGCATCGACTACGACTCGGCCGAGGCCAACTTCGTCCCGACCATGCAGGTCGAGCTGGAGGAGGAGGGCGCGCGCAAGATCTTCAAGCTGATCGACGCGCTGGAGGACAGCGACGACGTGCAGAACGTCTTCGCCAACTTCGACGTCTCCGACGAGGTCATGGAGAAGGTCGACGCCTGACAGGCAGTCATACGGCGGGCCGACGGGACACACCCCGTCGGCCCGCCGCTTTGTCGGTCTGCTTTGTCAGTGACACCGGTTGGTCACTGACACCGGTTGGTCACTGACACCGGTTGGTCAGTGACAGCGGATTGTCAGTGACACCGGATAGCCTGCACAAACAGGCGATCGAAGGAGGGGTGGGGGTGCGAGTACTGGGCGTGGACCCCGGGTTGACCCGATGCGGTGTCGGCGTGGTCGAGGGCGTCGCCGGCCGTCCCCTGACGATGCTCGGCGTCGGTGTCGTACGGACCCCGGCGGACGCCGAGTTGGGCCACCGGCTGGTCGCCATCGAGCAGGGCATCGAGCAGTGGCTCGACGAGCACCGGCCCGAATTCGTCGCGGTGGAGCGGGTGTTCAGCCAGCACAACGTGGCCACGGTCATGGGCACCGCACAGGCCAGCGCCGTCGCCATGCTCTGCGCGTCCCGCCGCGGCATCCCCGTCGTACTGCACACCCCGAGCGAAGTGAAGGCCGCCGTCACCGGCAACGGCCGCGCCGACAAGGCGCAGGTCGGCGCGATGGTGACTCGGCTGCTGCGGCTGGACGCTCCGCCGAAGCCCGCCGACGCGGCGGACGCCCTCGCGCTCGCCATCTGCCACATCTGGCGCGCCCCGGCGCAAAATCGCCTCCAGCAAGCCGTCGCCGCACACCGGGCGGCGCACGCACCGAAAGGCCGTACCGCATGATCGCCTTTGTGAGCGGCCCGGTCGCCGCCCTCGCGCCCACCACAGCGGTCATCGAGGTCGGCGGCGTCGGCATGGCCGTCCAGTGCACCCCGAACACGCTGTCAACGCTGCGCATCGGCCAGGAGGCGAAGCTCGCCACCTCCCTGGTCGTGCGGGAGGACTCGCTCACGCTCTACGGCTTCACGGACGACGACGAACGGCAGGTCTTCGAGCTGCTGCAGACCGCCAGCGGCGTCGGACCGCGGCTGGCCCAGGCGATGCTCGCCGTGCACACGCCCGACGCGCTGCGGGTTGCGGTCGCCACCGGCGACGAGAAGACGCTGACCGCCGTGCCCGGCATCGGAAAGAAGGGTGCGCAGAAGCTGCTGCTCGAGCTGAAGGACCGGCTGGGCGAACCGGTCGGCGCACACATCGGCAGACAGGGCATCGGCACCGCCGTCTCCGCTTCCTGGCGCGACCAGCTGCACACGGCGCTGATCGGCCTCGGCTACGCCACCCGCGAGGCGGACGAGGCGGTCACCGCGGTCGCCCCGCAGGCCGAGGCCGCAGACGGCCCGCCCGCCGTGGGCCCGCTGCTGAAGGCCGCACTCCAGACCCTGAACCGCACGAGGTGATCCTTCAGTGAACTGGGACGAGGCCGCACCGACGGCCGAGGACACCGTGGACGGCCGGATCGTCGGCGCGTCCGCCGACGGTGAGGACCAGGCGGTAGAGGCGGCGCTGCGGCCGAAGTCGCTGGACGAGTTCGTGGGCCAGGAGCGGGTCCGCGAGCAGCTGGACCTCGTGCTGAAGGCGGCCCTCGCCCGCGGCGCGACCGCCGACCATGTCCTGCTCTCCGGCGCGCCCGGACTCGGCAAGACCACCCTCTCCATGATCATCGCGGCCGAGATGAAGGCCCCGATCCGCATCACCTCGGGCCCCGCCATCCAGCACGCCGGCGACCTGGCCGCCATCCTGTCCTCGCTCCAGGAGGGCGAGGTCCTCTTCCTCGACGAGATCCACCGGATGTCGAGGCCCGCCGAGGAAATGCTCTACATGGCCATGGAGGACTTCCGGGTCGACGTGATCGTCGGGAAGGGCCCGGGAGCCACCGCCATCCCGCTCGAGCTGCCGCCGTTCACGCTGGTCGGCGCCACCACCCGGGCCGGACTGCTGCCGCCTCCGCTGCGCGACCGCTTCGGCTTCACCGCTCACATGGAGTTCTACGACCCCACCGAACTGGAGCGCGTCATCCACCGCTCCGCGCTCCTCCTCGATCTGGACATCGAGGCGGACGGCGCCGCCGAGATCGCCGGCCGCTCCCGCGGCACACCCCGTATCGCCAACCGGCTGCTGCGCCGCGTCCGGGACTATGCGCAGGTCAAGGCGGACGGACTGATCACCCGCGAGGTGGCGGCCGCGGCCCTGAAGGTCTACGAGGTCGATGTCCGCGGCCTCGACCGGCTGGACCGTGCCGTGCTTCAGGCGCTGCTCAAGCTCTTCGGCGGCGGCCCGGTGGGCCTGTCGACGCTGGCGGTGGCCGTGGGGGAGGAGCGCGAGACGGTCGAGGAGGTGGCGGAGCCCTTCCTGGTACGGGAGGGGCTGCTGGCCAGAACGCCGCGAGGCCGGGTCGCCACCCCTGCCGCCTGGGCCCACCTGGGCCTCGTACCGCCTCAGCAGGCGCCCGGCGCAGGCGGACAACAGGGCCTGTTCGGGGCGTGACGGCGCGGGTACTCGCCGGGTCAGGAACCTCGGTGCGATGCTGGGCGTTGTTCCTTTGATGCGGACTCGCTTAGACTCCGCCGATGCCGCCCTTACAGGTCGGCGTGCCCACCCCCGTAGATAAGGCCGCCTCATCGGTGCGGTCGTGTGAAGGAAGTTTCTTCCCGTGAGTCTCGTGACCCTCCTCCCCTTCATTGTGCTCATCGGGGCCATGTTCCTGATGACCCGGTCCGCCAAGAAGAAGCAGCAGCAGGCCGCACACATGCGTGACCAGATGCAGCCCGGCACCGGCGTCCGGACGATCGGGGGTCTGTACGCCACCGTCAAGGAGGTCAACGACGACACGGTCCTCCTTGAGGCCGCGCCCGGCGTCCACCTCATCTTCGCGAAGAACTCCATCGGCGCGGTTCTCGCCGACGAGGAGTACAACCGCATCGTGCACGGCGACGGCGACCTCAAGGGCGACAGCCCGATCGTCCCGGACGACGCCTCGTCGCTGACCGCCGACGACGCGAAGATCGACCTCGGCAAGAAGCCCGAGGCGGACGACGCCCCGGCCGCCGACGCCGACGACGCGTCCGATGACGCCGAGACCAAGGACGCCGACGTCGAGGACGCGCCCAAGGACGGCAAGTCCAACGGCGACACCGAAGCGAAGTAACCGGGACCGGGGACCGCAGGGGCGCCGACAGGTGCCCTGCGGTCCTGCGGTCGTGTTGACTTCTGCGGGGGCAGGTCCCCACAACACTTCGTGGCCGCCCCGGCGCACACCCGGCGCGGGGGCGGTTGGACAGGGAGAAACGAGAAGGTGGCAGCACCCAAGAAGGGCCGCAGAGCAGCGGCGGGGGGTCAGGGCAAGCCGGGGCGTGCCCTGGTACTGATCCTGATCGCTCTCGTCGCTCTCACCGGCGGGATGTTCTGGTCCGGGCACACCACGCCGCGTCTGGGCATCGACCTGGCCGGCGGCACGACGATCACGCTGAAGGCCGTGCCGGAGCCGGGCAAGGAAGAGTCGGTCAACGAGACCAACATGAAGACCGCGGTCGGCATCATCGAGCGCCGTGTCAATGGTCTCGGCGTCTCCGAGGCGGAGGTCCAGACCCAGGGTGGCGAGAACATCATCGTCAACATCCCCAAGGGCACGAACTCCGCTCAGGCCCGTGAGCAGGTCGGCACCACCGCCCAGCTCTACTTCCGGCCTGTGCTGACCGTCGCCGCGGGCGGTCCGACGACCCCGCAGCCCACTCCCAGCCCCAGCGCCGCGGCGTCCGACAAGGCCGGGGACAAGGCCACGGACGACAAGGACAAGGCCACCCCGCCGTCCACCTCGCCGAGCAGTAGCGCCACCACTCAGGGCCGTGCCGTCACCGAGGGGCTGAAGGCCCCGACGCCCACGCCCAGCGGTTCCGCATCGGGCAAGCCGTCCGCGGCCCCGACGCCGGCGCCGAGCGCCGACCCTGCCTCCGCCGCGCTGGAGAAGAAGTTCACCGAGCTGAACTGCCTGGATTCGAAGCAGCGCTCGAACGTGGGCAAGGGCGTCAGGCCCGAGGACCCGACCGTCGCCTGTGGCAAGAACGGCGCCGGAACCTGGGAGAAGTACGTCCTCGGTCCCGCCGAGGTCGAGGGCAAGGACGTCGACGACGCCAAGGGCGTGCTCGACCAGCAGCGCGGCATGTGGATCGTCCAGATGGACTTCACCAACGCGGGCTCCAAGAAGTTCTCGGCGATCACCAGCAAGCTGTCGCAGCAGCAGCAGCCGCAGAACCAGTTCGCGATCGTGCTCGACGGCGAGGTCGTCTCGGCCCCGTCGGTCAGCCAGACGCTGAGCGCCAGCGCCGAGATCTCCGGCAGCTTCACCCAGCAGTCCGCCCAGGACCTGGGCAACATCCTGTCCTACGGTGCCCTGCCGCTGACCTTCGAGGAGCAGAGCGTCACCACCGTCTCCCCGGCGCTCGGCGAGGAGCAGCTGAAGGCGGGTCTCATTGCGGGTGCCATCGGCCTCGCGCTGGTCGTCATCTACCTGCTGGCCTACTACCGCGGCCTGTCCGTCGTGGCGCTGCTGAGCCTGCTCGTCTCGGCGGCCCTCACGTACACGCTGATGACGCTCATGGGCCCGGCCATCGGCTTTGCGCTGAACCTTCCGGCGGTCTGCGGTGCCATCGTCGCGATCGGTATCACCGCGGACTCGTTCATCGTGTACTTCGAACGCATCCGGGACGAGATCCGCGAGGGCCGTACGCTCCGTCCGGCCGTCGAGCGGGCCTGGCCGCGCGCCCGGCGCACCATCCTGGTGTCCGACTTCGTGTCGTTCCTCGCCGCCGCGGTGCTGTTCATCGTGACCGTCGGCAAGGTGCAGGGCTTCGCGTTCACGCTCGGCCTGACCACCCTGCTCGACGTCGTCGTGGTGTTCTTCTTCACCAAGCCGATCATGACGATCCTCGCGCGCAAGAAGTTCTTCGCGAGCGGTCACCCGTGGTCCGGACTCGACCCGAAGCGTCTGGGCGCCAAGCCGCCGCTGCGCCGCTCGCGCGGCGTCTCCGCCCCCACCGACCACCCGAAGGAGGCGTGAGATGTCGCGATTCGGCAGCATCGGCGCCAGGCTCTACCGAGGCGAGGTCGGCTATGACTTCGTCGCCAAGCGGAAGATCTGGTACGGCCTCTCGATCCTGATCACCATCACGGCCATCGTCGGCCTGGCGGTGCAGGGCCTGAACATGGGCATCGAGTTCAAGGGCGGTGCCGTCTTCAACACCCCGAAGACGAGCGTGTCGGTCGCCCAGGCCGAGACCTACGCGGAAGAGGCCTCCGGCCACGACGCCATCGTCCAGAAGCTCGGCAACGACACACTCCGTATCCAGGTCAGCGAACTGGACACCGCCCAGGCCGACAAGGTCAGCGCTCAGCTGGCCGAGGACCTGAAGGTCGACCCGGACCTCATCACCGGCGAGCTGGTCGGCCCGAGCTGGGGCGAGCAGATCGCCAACAAGGCATGGACCGGCCTCGGGGTCTTCATGCTCCTCGTGGTGCTCTATCTCGCGGTCGCCTTCGAATGGCGGATGGCCGTCGCCGCGCTCATCGCGCTGATCCACGACCTCACCATCACCGTCGGCGTGTACGCGCTCGTCGGCTTCGAGGTCACGCCCGGCACGGTGATCGGTCTGCTCACCATCCTCGGTTACTCCCTCTATGACACCGTCGTCGTCTTCGACGGTCTCAAGGAGGGCGCGAAGGACATCACCAAGCAGACCCGCTACACCTACAGCGAGGTCGCCAACCGCAGCCTGAACGGCACCCTGGTGCGTTCCATCAACACCACCGTCGTCGCGCTGCTGCCGGTCGCCGGTCTGCTGTTCATCGGCGGCGGCTTCCTCGGTGCCGGCATGCTCAACGACATCTCGCTGTCGCTGTTCGTCGGCCTCGCGGCCGGTGCGTACTCCTCGATCTTCATCGCCACGCCGCTCGTCGCCGACCTCAAGGAGCGCGAGCCGCAGATGAAGGCCCTGAAGAAGCGGGTGCTCGCCAAGCGCGCGCAGGCCGCCGCCAAGGGCGAGTCGCCGGACTTGGCGGACGACTCCGGTGAGCCGCAGGACGAGGAGCACTCCGACACCGCGCCCGCCGGCGCCGTCGTCGGTCAGCGCGGCCGCGGCCGTGGTGGCCGTCCTTCGGGCAGGCGCCGGTGACCGAGAGCGCGCAGGAGCTGCTGCTCAGCCGCATCCGTGACGTCCCGGACTATCCGAAGCCGGGTGTGATGTTCAAGGACATCACGCCGCTGCTCGCGGACCCGAAGGCGTTCACGGTGCTCACCGACGCGCTCGCCGAGCTGTGTGCGCGGTACGAGGCCACGAAGATCGTCGGTCTGGAGGCGCGCGGCTTCATCCTGGGCGCCCCCGTCGCGGTCCGTGCCGGTCTCGGCTTCATCCCGGTGCGGAAGGCGGGCAAGCTCCCCGGAGCGACGCTCTCGCAGGCGTACGAGCTGGAGTACGGCACTGCCGAGATCGAGGTGCACGCCGAGGACCTGCAGCAGGGCGACCGCGTGATGGTCATCGACGATGTGCTCGCCACCGGCGGCACCGCCGGGGCCGCACTGGAGCTGATCCGCCGCAGCGGCGCGGACGTCGCCGGCATCGCGGTCCTGATGGAGCTGAGTTTCCTCGGCGGCCGGGCCCGCCTGGAGCCTGCTCTGCGAGGGGCTCCGCTGGAGGCTCTGATCACCATCTGAGCACCGTCCGGCACGGCGTCGACGCCGGTACGGACAAGGCCATGGGCACCACGGGAATCCCCGTGGTGCCCATGGGTGTGTTACGGCCTCGTAAGCACCCGGACTGCGAGGTCGATACCATGGCTTCTCCGGGCCTGACCGGGGGACCCGGAACCGCACGAGGAGTGCTCTTGCCAGACGAGGCCCAGCCCGCCGCCGCGCAGCCCGACCAGAAGGCCGATAGGGCCGCGGCAGCCCCTGTCACGCCCGAGAAGCAGCAGCCGGCCGAGAAGACCGAGCCGGCGGCGCCCGAGCGAGCCAATGGCGCGGCACCGGCCTCCGCCCCGAACCCCGCTGCTTCCGCTCCGGCACCCGCGCCCAGGCCCACGCCCGCCGCCGTGCCGCGGGCCGCCGGATCGTCGAACCGGGTGCGCGCCCGCCTCGCGCGTCTGGGCGTCCAGCGTTCGTCGCCGTACAACCCGGTCCTGGAGCCGCTGCTGCGGATAGTGCGCAGCAACGACCCGAAGATCGAGAGCTCCACGCTCCGCCAGGTCGAGAAGGCCTACCAGGTCGCCGAGCGCTGGCACCGCGGGCAGAAGCGCAAGAGCGGCGACCCGTACATCACGCATCCGCTCGCCGTCACCACCATCCTCGCCGAGCTCGGCATGGACCCGGCGACGCTGATGGCCGGACTGCTGCACGACACCGTCGAGGACACCGAGTACGGCCTGGACACACTGCGCCGCGACTTCGGCGACCAGGTCGCTCTCCTCGTCGACGGCGTCACCAAGCTGGACAAGGTCAAGTTCGGCGAGGCCGCGCAGGCCGAGACCGTGCGCAAGATGGTCGTCGCCATGGCCAAGGACCCTCGCGTCCTGGTCATCAAGCTCGCCGACCGGCTGCACAACATGCGCACCATGCGCTATCTCAAGCGGGAGAAGCAGGAGAAGAAGGCCCGCGAGACGCTCGAGATCTATGCGCCGCTGGCCCACCGGCTGGGCATGAACACCATCAAGTGGGAGCTGGAGGACCTCGCCTTCGCGATCCTCTACCCCAAGATGTACGACGAGATCGTGCGGCTGGTCGCCGAGCGCGCGCCCAAGCGCGACGAGTATCTGGCCATAGTGACCGACGAGGTCCAGTCCGATCTGCGCGCCGCCCGTATCAAGGCCACCGTCACCGGACGGCCGAAGCACTACTACAGCGTCTACCAGAAGATGATCGTCCGCGGCCGTGACTTCGCGGAGATCTACGACCTGGTCGGCATCCGCGTCCTCGTCGACACGGTCCGCGACTGCTACGCCGCACTCGGCACGGTGCACGCGCGATGGAACCCGGTCCCCGGCCGGTTCAAGGACTACATCGCGATGCCGAAGTTCAACATGTACCAGTCGCTGCACACCACGGTGATCGGGCCCAACGGCAAGCCTGTCGAGCTGCAGATCCGCACCTTCGACATGCACCGCCGCGCCGAGTACGGCATCGCCGCGCACTGGAAGTACAAGCAGGAGCCCTCCGCCGGCGCCTCCAAGGTGCGTACGGACGTCCCGAAGCGGGCCGGCAAGGACGATGCCGTCAACGACATGGCGTGGCTGCGCCAGCTGCTGGACTGGCAGAAGGAGACCGAGGATCCCTCGGAGTTCCTGGAGTCGCTGCGCTTCGACCTCTCCCGCAACGAGGTCTTCGTCTTCACGCCGAAGGGCGATGTCATAGCGCTTCCGGCGGGCGCGACTCCGGTCGACTTCGCGTACGCCGTCCATACGGAAGTGGGCCATCGCACCATAGGGGCGCGGGTCAACGGACGGCTCGTACCGCTCGAATCGACCCTGGACAACGGCGACTTGGTGGAGGTCTTCACCTCCAAGGCCGAGGGCGCGGGCCCCTCCCGCGACTGGCTCGGCTTCGTCAAGTCGCCCCGCGCACGCAACAAGATCCGCGCCTGGTTCTCCAAGGAGCGCCGCGACGAGGCCATCGAGCAGGGCAAGGACGCCATCGCGCGGGCCATGCGCAAGCAGAACCTGCCGATCCAGCGCATCCTCACCGGCGACTCGCTCGTCACGCTCGCGCACGAGATGCGCTACCCCGACATCTCGTCGCTGTACGCGGCGATCGGCGAGGGCCATGTGGCCGCGCAGGGCGTCGTGCAGAAGCTGGTGCAGGCCCTCGGCGGCGAGGAGGCGGCCAACGAGGACATCGCCGAGAGCACCCCGCCGTCCCGCAGCCGCACCAAGCGCCGCTCCAACGCGGACCCGGGCGTGGTCGTCAAGGGCGTCGAGGACGTCTGGGTCAAGCTGGCCCGCTGCTGCACGCCGGTGCCCGGTGACCCCATCATCGGCTTCGTCACCCGCGGCAGCGGCGTATCGGTACACCGCGCGGACTGCGTCAACGTCGACTCCTTGTCGCAGCAGCCGGAGCGCATCCTCGAGGTCGAGTGGGCGCCCACCCAGTCCTCCGTCTTCCTGGTCGCCATCCAGGTCGAGGCGCTGGACCGGTCGAGGCTGCTCTCGGACGTCACGCGCGTCCTGTCCGACCAGCACGTCAACATCCTCTCGGCGGCCGTCCAGACCTCCCGCGACCGGGTGGCCACCTCACGCTTCACCTTCGAGATGGGCGACCCGAAGCACCTCGGACACGTGCTGAAGGCGGTACGGGGCGTGGAGGGCGTCTACGACGTGTACCGGGTGACCTCGGCGCGCAGGCCGTAACCGCGCATACGGAAGGGCCCCCTGCACACGAGGTACAGGGGGCCCTTCCGTACGACTGTCAGCCGCCGAACTCCTCCAGGCCCTTCAGCGCCTGGTCGAGCAGCGCCTGCCGGCCCTCGAGCTCCTTCGCGAGCTTGTCGGCCTTGGCGTTGTTGCCCGCAGCACGCGCCGCGTCGATCTGGCCGCGCAGCTTGTCCACGGCCGCCTGCAGCTGGCCCGTCAGACCCGCGGCGCGCGCACGCGCCTCGGGGTTCGTCCGGCGCCACTCGTTGTCCTCGGTCTCCTGCAGGGCACGCTCCACGGCGTGCATCCGGCCCTCGACCTTGGGGCGGGCGTCCCGCGGCACATGGCCGATGGCCTCCCAGCGCTCGTTGATGGACCGGAAGGCGGCACGCGAGGCCTTCAGATCCGTCACCGGCACCAGCTTCTCTGCCTCGGCGGCGAGCTCCTCCTTGAGCTTGAGGTTCTCGGCCTGCTCGGCGTCCCGCTCGGCGAAGACGCCGCTGCGGGCCGCGAAGAAGACGTCCTGCGCACCGCGGAAACGATTCCACAGGTCGTCCTCGGACTCGCGCTGCGCGCGGCCCGCGGCCTTCCACTCCGCCATCAGCTCGCGGTAGCGGGCGGCCGTCGCGCCCCAGTCGGTGGAGCCCGAGAGCGACTCGGCCTCCGCGACCAGCTTCTCCTTCGCCTTACGGGCCTCCTCGCGCTGCGCGTCCAGCGAGGCGAAGTGCGCCTTGCGGCGCTTGGAGAAGGCCGAGCGGGCGTGCGAGAAGCGGTGCCACAGCTCGTCGTCCGACTTTCGGTCGAGCCGGGGCAGGCCCTTCCAGGTGTCCACCAGTGCCCGCAGCCGCTCGCCGGCCGAGCGCCACTGCTCGCTCTGCGCCAGCTCCTCGGCCTCGGTGACCAGGGCCTCCTTGGCGTGACGGGCCTCGTCGTTCTGCTTCGCCCGCTGAACCTTGCGCTCCTCGCGGCGCTTCTCGACCGTCTCGACCAGAGCGTCGAGGCGCTTCGACAGCGCGGCGAGGTCGCCCACTGCATGATGCTCGTCCACCTGCTGGCGAAGGTGGTCGATGGCGGTCTGGGCGTCCTTGGCCGAGAGATCGGTGGTCTTCACCCGCCGCTCGAGGAGGCCGATCTCGACCACCAAGCCCTCGTACTTGCGCTCGAAATAGGCCAGGGCCTCCTCAGGAGTGCCCGCCTGCCACGATCCGACGACCTGCTCGCCATCGGCTGTACGCACGTACACGGTGCCCGTCTCATCGACACGGCCCCACGGGTCGCTGCTCACAGCGCCTCCTCCACCTGATGCCTGCGAGGGGTTTCGACCCCCGGGCATCGTCCACAGTTTCCTGGACGGGCCGCGCCCGCCCTCCACAACGCCAGTCCGGTCCGCGTTGCACAACGCCAATCTAGGCGACCGGCCGCCCGGCTGTCCGCACTCAGCGCGGCCGAAATTCCCCGGCTCACACCTTCGGGACAGCCGCCTTCTCAATGGTGACGGCCTTCTTCGGGGCACCGTCCTGGGCGCCGCCCGTGACTCCGGCCTTCGCCACTTCCTGCACGGCCTTCAGGCCCGCGGCGTCCATTTTCCCGAACGGGGTGTAGCTCGGCGGGAGCTTGGTGTCCTTGTAGACGAGGAAGAACTGGCTGCCTCCGGTTCCGGGCTGGCCGGTATTGGCCATCGCCACCGTGCCCGCCGGAAACGTCACGGTGCCGTCCGCGCCCGCCTTGCCCAGCGCGGTCAGATTCTCGTCCGGAATCGTGTAGCCGGGACCGCCGGTGCCGTCGCCCTTCGGGTCGCCGCACTGGAGCACAAAAATGCCCTGCGTGGTCAGCCGGTGACACTTCGTGCCGTTGAAGTAGCCCTTGTCCGCCAGGGACTTGAACGAGTTCACGGTGTGCGGGGTCTTCGCCGCATCCATCGCGATCTTGATCGTGCCCTCGTTGGTCGTGAGGTCGAACGAGTACTTCGCCTTCTTGTCGATCGCCATCGCCGGCTCGGGGCTCTTGGTCTCCGAGGCCGTGGGGCTCGGCGACTGGCTCTCGTCCGCGGTCTGGGCGTCGTTCTTGGTGTCGCCGTCGGACAGGCCGATGGAGGCATAGGCCGCGGCGCCCGCTGCGAGCACCACCGCGAGCGCCGCCGCGATGATCGTGTACCGCTGTTTCTTCTTGCGGGACTGCGTCCGACGCTGCTGCTGGCGCTCGAACTTTTCCCTGGCGAGCTGCCGCCGCCGCTGATCGCTGCTGACCACCGGGTCTTCTCCTTGTACGTCGCGTGATGCCGACCGGTCGAGTGTGCCCCGTACCGTATACGGGTTGGCTGTGGGAGAGGCAGCGCCGGTAGTCTCTGATCTGCTGCTCTCCACCCACACACCGAGGACGATCGTGCTTATTGCCGGGTTCCCCGCAGGAGCCTGGGGGACCAACTGTTACCTGGTCGCCCCGGCCGCAGGCGAGGAGTGCGTGATCATCGACCCGGGCCACCAGGCCACCGAGGGCGTCGCCGAAGCGGTCAAGAAGCATCGGCTCAAGCCCGTCGCCGTCGTCCTCACCCATGGCCACATCGACCATGTCGCCTCCGTCGTGCCCGTGTGCGGCGCCCATGACGTGCCCGCGTGGATCCACCCCGCGGACCGCTACATGATGAGCGACCCGGAGAAGGCGCTGGGCCGGTCGTTCGGGATGCCGCTGATGGGCGACCTGACCGTGGGAGAGCCGGACGACGTCAAGGAGCTGACCGACGGCGCGGAGCTGCGCCTCGCCGGCCTCGACTTCTCGGTCGCGCATGCGCCCGGTCATACCAAGGGGTCGGTGACCTTCCAGATGCCCGAGGCCGATGACATCCCGTCGGTCTTCTTCTCGGGAGATCTGCTCTTCGCCGGCTCCATCGGACGCACGGACCTGCCCGGCGGCGACCACGCCGAGATGCTCGACTCGCTGGCGCGTGTGTGCCTGCCGCTCGACGACTCGACCGTGGTGCTGTCCGGCCACGGTCCTCAGACGACCATCGGCCGCGAGCGCGCCAGCAACCCGTACCTCAGGGATGTGGCCGCCGGCCTCGGGGGCCTTGACGCTCCCCGACGAGGAATGTGACGAGAGACTTCTCAAGTGAGTACTTTCCAGGCCCCCAAGGGCACGTACGACCTGATCCCGCCGCGATCCGCGATCTTCCTCGCGGTCCGGGAGGCGATCTCCGTCCCGCTGAAGAACTCCGGCTACGGCTATGTCGAGACGCCGGCCTTCGAGAACGTCGAGCTGTTCGCCCGCGGTGTCGGTGAGTCCACCGACATCGTCTCCAAGGAGATGTACGCCTTCGAGACCAAGGGCGGCGACAAGCTGGCACTTCGTCCCGAGGGCACCGCGTCCGTGCTGCGCGCGGCGCTCGAGGCCAACCTCCACAGGGTCGGCAACCTGCCCGTCAAACTCTGGTACTCGGGCTCGTACTACCGCTACGAACAGCCGCAGGCGGGCCGCTACCGGCACTTCTCGCAGGTCGGCGCCGAGGCGATCGGCGCGGAGGACCCCGCGCTGGACGCCGAGCTGATCATCCTGGCCGACCAGGCGTACCGCTCGCTGGGCCTCAGTAACTTCCGCATCCTGCTGAACTCGCTCGGCGACAAGGAGTGCCGTCCCGTCTACCGCGACGCGCTCCAGGGCTTCCTGCGCGCGCTCGACCTCGACGAGGACACCCGCCGCCGGGTCGACATCAACCCGCTGCGCGTCCTCGACGACAAGCGGGACTCGGTCCAGAAGCAGCTCGTGGGCGCGCCACTGCTGCGCGACTACCTGTGCGACGCGTGCAAGGCGTACCACGAAGAGGTGCGCGAGCTGCTCGGCGCTGCGGGCGTTGCCTTCGAGGACGACGAGAAGCTGGTGCGCGGCCTGGACTACTACACGCGCACGACCTTCGAGTTCGTCCACGACGGTCTCGGCTCGCAGTCCGCGGTCGGCGGCGGCGGCCGCTACGACGGCCTCTCCGAGATGATCGGCGGCCCCGCGCTGCCGTCGGTGGGCTGGGCGCTGGGCGTCGACCGTACGGTCCTGGCGCTGGAGGCGGAGGGCATCGAACTCGAACTCCCCTCCACGACCAGCGTGTTCGCGGTACCGCTCGGCGAGGAGGCGCGGCGCGTGCTGTTCGGCGTCGTCACGGAGCTGCGCAAGGCGGGCGTGGCGACGGACTTCGCGTACGGCGGGCGGGGCCTGAAGGGCGCGATGAAGAGCGCGAACCGGTCGGGGGCGCGGTATGCGCTCGTGGCGGGGGAGCGGGATCTCGCGGACGGGGTGGTCCAGCTCAAGGACATGGAGTCGGGGGAGCAGGCCCCGGTGCCGGTGTCCCAGGTCGTCGAGACGCTCCGCACGCGCCTGTCCTGACGAGAGGCCGGGGCCAAGGGGAGAGACACCCCACTGGCCCCGGCCCCTCACAGCAGCCCCAGCCGCATCGCGCGCGTCACCGCCGCCGTGCGGTCGTCGACGTCCAACTTGCCGAGACCCGCAGCAGATGGGTCTTCACCGTCGACTCGCCGATGTACAGCCGCCGGCCGATCTCCGCGTTGGTGCACCCTTCCGCGACCAGCCGCAGCACCGCGGTCTCGCGGTCCGAGAGGCGGGGAAGCTCCGGGCGGCTGCGGAGCTGGTCGACCAGGCGGGCGGCGACCGACGGGGCGAGGACCGTCTCGCCGCGGGCCGCCGCCCGTACCGCGTCGGCCAGTTCACCTCGGGCCAGGTCCTTCAGCAGATAGCCCGCGGCCCCCGCCTCCACCGCCCGCAGGATGTCGGTGTCCGTCTCGTACGTCGTCAGCACGATCACCCGGCACGGCAGACCAGCCACCCGCATCCGGTTGATCGACTCGACGCCTCCGCCGCCCGGCATCCGCAGGTCCATCAGGACGATGTCCGGGCGCAGTTCGGCGCTGAGCGCCTCGGCCTGCGGGCCGCTGGACGCCTCGCCGACCACCGTCAGATCGGGCTCCGCGCCGAGCATGCCGCGCAGGCCCTCCCGTACGACGGGATGGTCGTCGGCGAGCAGTATGCGGATCACGTTCGGATCTCCTCGGACGCGGGCTCAGCAGCGGGCTCAGCAGGGGGCACAGAAGCGGTTTCGGGCGACGGCAGGGGCAACGGCAGCACTACCTCGATGGCCGTACCCCGGCCCGGCGCGCTGCGCACCTCCGCGCTGCCGCCCACTTCCGCCGCGCGGGACCGCAGCCCGCTCAGCCCGTAGCCGCGCAGCGGTACGACGCCGTCGAAGCCGCGGCCCGTGTCCCGTACCGCGAGACGCAGCACCGCGTCGGTGTACTCGACGGCGATGGAGACCGATGCCCCGGGACCCGCGTGCTTCGCCGCGTTGGCGAGGGCCTCCTGGCAGGTCCGCAGCGCCACCACCTCCAGCGCCGGCGCCAGCGGGCGGGCCTTGCCCGTCACCTCGACGGAGGCGGCCGGCAGCGAGCTGCCGTTCAGATCGGCAGGCGCGCCGCCGGCGACCAGGGCCCGCGCCTCCGCGAGGTTCTGCCGGGCCGTGTCCGCCATCAGATCCAGATGACGGCGCGCCTGCGGCAGATCACGCTCCAGCTCCGAATCCACCGCCTGGACCAGCATCAGCAGGCTGGTGAAGCCCTGCGCGAGCGTGTCGTGGATCTCGCGCGACATCCGCTCCCGCTCGGCGAGCGCGCCACGCTCCGCGGAGAGCCGCGCGATCTCCTCGCGGCTGGCCTCCAACTCGGCGATCAGCGCGGCGCGTTCCTTGCTCTGTTCGATGATCCGGATGATCCAGCTGCCGAAGACCGCCGAGAAGCCCAGCGTCACGACGGCGAACAGCGACTGGAAGAAGACGGCCTGGCCGTCGGGCCGCCACAGTGCCGCCCACCCGGCCATGGGGCCGACGTTGATGACCGCAACGGCCACCATCGCCGGCCGCAGCCGCAGCAGCATGAAGCACTGAGGGGCGAGCGCGAACGTCGCGAGCCGCGTCTCGCCCACCAGGATCGCCGGCAACAGGAACAGCACCACCAGACCGGCGACGTACTGCACCGAGCGCCGCTCGTCGGCGCCCTGCGCCTTCAGCTCGCGCCGCCCGACCCCCACGTACCAGGGCACCAGCAGTACGAGGAGTGCCGCGGCGGCGATCCGGACGGGCTCGGTGGAGCTCGGCGCGAGCAGCGTGAAGACCAGCGTCGCCGTGAAGACAACGGCGAAGTACAGGTCCCACGCCAGGAAACTGCGGTTCCACACGTCCGGGTCCACCGCGTCCCGGTCGACCGGGTCCACCGCGTCCCGGTCGCCCGTCACGTCTCCGTAGCGCGCCACGCTCGGATCGCTCAGCCGTCGCGCCGGCTCTTCCAGCGGAAGGTCAGCAGACACAGCACCAGTCCTCCGATGCACCAGGCGCCCAGTACCAGCGCGATACGGCCGTACTCCCAGCTGCCCGCCTGCTCCAGCACGGCGGCCGACTCCGGCAGGAACACTCCGCGCAGGCCCTGGCACATCCACTTCAGCGGGAACAGCGCGCCGATGTTCAGCATCCAGTCCGGGATGGTGTCGATGGCGATGAACACACCCGAGATGAACTGCAGCACCAGGAACGGCAGTACCACCACGGACGTCGCGCTCTGACCGGTCTTCGGCACACTGCTGATCGCGATACCCAGCAGAGCGCATCCGGTCAGCCCGAGGACGAATATCCATCCGAGAGTGAGCCATTCGCCGACCCCGTCCGGCAGATCCACATCGTAGAACACGGTTCCAACGACCAGCAGGGCCACGGTTTCCAGCAGTCCGGTGACCAGTACGAGCCACACCTTGCCGAGGAAATACGCGGCGGGCGGCATCGGTGTGCCGCGCAGCCGCCGCAGCTGCTTCTGGTCCCGCTCGATCGCGATCGAGATGCCGAGCGACTGGAAGCTCGTCGACATCAGGCCCGCGGCGATCATCGCCGGCACATAGAGCTGGGATGCCGTGATGCCCGCGCCCTCCACGTCGTCGCTGAAGATCGACGCGAAGAGGAAGAGGAAGACGATCGGGAAGGCGAAGGTGAAGACGGCCTGTTCGCGCTGGCGGAAGAACGCCTTCACTTCGAGCCCGCCGCGCAGCAGCCCGAGCTTCCAGGCGTTCGGCAGCCGCTGGGTGTCGGTGGCGGCGACCGTGGAATCCGTCGTGGTGGTCATCGGGAGGTCTCCTGTCCGGTCAGCCGCAGATAGACGTCCTCGAGCGTCGGTCTGGTGACCGTCAGGCCCGGGATCTCGCCGTCGAAGCGCCGGATCAGCTCCGCGACGGTACGGGTCGGGGTCGCCGTCCGCTCGGTGCGCGGTGAGCCGTCCGGTTCCGTCCATGTGACCGTCGCCCCCGTGCCGTGTTCCTCGCGCAGTGCGGCCGGAGTGCCCTGCGCCACCACCGTGCCCGCCGCGATCACCGCGAGACGGTCGGCCAGCGCCTCGGCCTCCTCCAGATAGTGCGTGGTCAAAACGATGGTCGTGCCCTCGTCCGAGAGCCGGCGGATCAGGTCCCAGAACTGCCGCCGGGCGGCCGGGTCGAAGCCCGTCGTCGGCTCGTCGAGCAGCAGCAGCTCGGGCCCGCCGATCACGCCCAGCGCCACATCGAGCCTGCGCCGCTGGCCGCCGGAGAGCCCCTTGACCCGGCTCGACGCCTTCTTCTCGAGGCCCACCAGCGAGATGATCTCCTCGGGATCCCGGGGCTTCGGGTAGTAACGGGCAAAGTGGGACACCGTCTCCCTGACCGTCAACTCGGCGGGTGCGGATTCGTCCTGCCAGACGATGCCGATTCGAGCCCGCCACCGGCGGTTTCCGGTCGCCGGATCGGCGCCGAGAACGGTCACCTCGCCCGCGTCCCTGCTGCGGTGCCCCTGCAGGATCTCCACCGTCGTGGTCTTGCCCGCTCCATTGGGGCCGAGGATCCCGAAGACCTCTCCCCGGCGGATGCCCAGGTCCAGATCGTCGACCGCCGTCACATCGCCGTAGCGCTTACGAAGTCCGCGTACGTTCACCGCGAGTTCTGTCATGCAACTCAGCGTCCTCGCGGGCCGGATTCCGCGGGACGACCGTGCGTACATGCTTATGTCCATCGAACGGTGGACAGTGGAGGCGGTGCGGCAGAATGACCGTGCCCGAGCAGGCTACTGAGCGATGGAACGGCGATATGACGACTGCAGCGGTTGGCGACGTGTCCTCCGGGGAGCAAGCGGACGGTTCCAAGGGCACGATCGGGGGCAGCCGTCAGCTGTCCTGGCTGCTGATCATCACGGGTGCGGCGGGGCTGCTGGCTTCGTGGATCATCACGATCGACAAGTTCAAGCTGCTGGAGGATCCGTCGTTCACGCCGGGGTGCAGTCTCAACCCGGTGGTCTCCTGCGGCAACATCATGAAGAGCGAGCAGGCGGAGGCGTTCGGGTTCCCGAATCCGATGCTGGGTCTGGTGGCGTACTCGATGGTGATCGCGATCGGTGTGGCGCTGCTGGCCGGTGCGCGTTACCGGCGCTGGTACTGGCTGGGCCTGAACGCCGGGTGCCTGTTCGGGGTCGGGTTCTGTACGTGGCTGCAGTACCAGTCGCTGTACGAGATCAACGCGCTGTGCCTGTGGTGCTCGCTGGCCTGGGTCGCCACGATCGTGATGTTCTGCTACGTCACGCTGCACAACATCAAGCACCGGATCATCAAGGTGCCTGAAGGGCTGCGCAAGGTGCTGCTGGAGTTCCACTGGCTGCCGCCGGTGCTGTGGATCGGGATCATCGGCATGCTGATCCTGACCCGCTGGTGGGACTTCTGGACCAGCTGACGGACCGGACGGGACTGTCAGACCTCTGACATAGGCTTCACAGCGTGGAGCCCGACCTCTTTACCGCAGCCGCCGAAGCACGCCAGGAGAAGGATCCGTCCAGCAGCCCGCTGGCCGTCCGGATGCGCCCGCGCACCCTGGACGAGGTTGTCGGCCAGGCACATCTGCTGAAGCCGGGATCCCCGATGCGCCGGCTCGTCGACGAGGGCGCCTCGGGCGGCACCAGCAAGGCCGGACCCTCGTCCGTGATCCTGTGGGGCCCGCCCGGCACCGGCAAGACGACCCTCGCGTATGTCGTCTCCAAGGCCACGAACAAACGCTTTGTCGAGCTCTCCGCGATCACCGCAGGCGTCAAGGAAGTACGGGCCGTCATCGACGGCGCGCGCCGGGCCGCGGGCGGCTTCGGCAAGGAGACCGTCCTCTTCCTGGACGAGATCCACCGCTTCTCCAAGGCCCAGCAGGACTCGCTGCTGCCGGCCGTGGAGAACCGCTGGGTGACCCTGATCGCCGCCACCACCGAGAATCCGTACTTCTCGGTGATCTCGCCGCTGCTGTCCCGCTCACTGCTGCTCACGCTGGAGCCGCTCACCGACGAGGACCTGCGCGGACTGGTGCAGCGGGCGCTCACCGAGGAACGGGGCCTGGGCAGCGCCGTCACGCTTCCGACGGACGCCGAGGCGCATCTGCTGCGGATCGCGGGCGGCGACGCCCGCCGGGCGCTGACCGCTCTGGAGGCAGCCGCCGGCGCGGCCCTCGACAAGAGCGAGGCGCAGATCAGCCTCCAGACGGTGGAGGAGACCGTCGACCGCGCGGCGGTGAAGTACGACCGCGACGGTGATCAGCACTACGACGTGGCGAGCGCGCTCATCAAGTCCATCCGTGGCTCCGACGTGGACGCGGCGCTGCACTATCTGGCCCGCATGATCGAGGCGGGCGAGGACCCGCGCTTCATCGCCCGAAGGCTGATGATCTCGGCCAGCGAGGACATCGGTCTCGCGGATCCGACGGCGCTGCCGACCGCGGTCGCCGCGGCCCAGGCCGTCGCCATGATCGGCTTCCCGGAGGCCGCGCTCACACTCAGCCACGCGACCATCGCGCTCGCTCTCGCCCCGAAGTCGAACGCGGCCACCACCGCGATAGGCGCGGCGCTCGCCGATGTCCGGGCCGGCCACGCGGGACCGGTCCCGCCGCATCTGCGCGACGGCCACTACAAGGGCGCGGCCAAGCTCGGCCACGCGCAGGGCTATGTCTATCCGCACGATGTGCCGGGCGCCATCGCGCCCCAGCAGTACGCGCCGGACGCGGTGCACGGCAAGCGCTACTACGAACCGACGCGGTACGGCGCGGAGGCGCGGTACGCGGACGTGGTCGAGAAGGTCCGCGAACGCCTGCGTGGCGACGGCGGCTGAGCGTCTGCCTGTCGGCGCTCAGTGGCCCGCAGCCTCGAAGAGCGTGTGCATCGCACGGCGCAGCTCGGTGATGTCCCGCACGGGCGCGGGAAAGTCGAAGCGCGCGTCGAAGCAGCGCTCGCCGACGAACCGCACCCGCAGCCCGAACCGGTCCAGCGCCAGCGGCACCGCCTGCTGCCCGCCGCCGGCTCCCTCGCCTCGCTGGTCGCCGAGCAGTGCGGACAGCCCCTGCACCTGCTCGCCGTGCGCGGAGTGCAGATGCTGCAGCAGCTCCGCCTCGTGGGCGACGACCGGATCCACCGAGGCCCCCGCGAACTCCTCGGGCTCGACCTCCGCCGCGCCCCACAGGTCGTCCACGGACAGCTCGCCCACTTCGAGGCGCAGCATCATGAAGCCGGGCTCGGCCAGCCCCGGTACGCAGGTCAGCCAGCCGGAGATCCAGGCGCGGCCGCGAATACGATGGGGCACCGAGACCGGCGCGACATCGGTGATCTCCAGCACGGCGGACAGCTCGTCGTCCTGGGCGTGTGTGGCGGCCCGTACGGCCGGTGAGTCGGCGGGGTAGAGCAGGAACACCTCGCCGTCGGGGCCGACGACACGGGCCTGCGGGCTCAGCTGTTCCGGGCGGGTGGTCTCCACCCCTGGAATGAGCAGCACCGCGGAGCATGTACTCTGTACGAGAGTTCGTGTGCGCTCGGCTGCTGACGGCATCCGAGTGATTTCAAGCCCGCTGGGACGCGGCTGACCATGAGCTGATCGGACCTCCGTCGCCTCGACGCTCTGAGAAGCGTCGACGTTCTTTGTGCTGTCCGTGATGCGCTTGGTGTTCCCAGGGCGAGACATGCGATCTCCTTGAGTAAGGTGAGCCTAACCTAACCTACAACGGAGGTCTGGAGAACGTGCCTAACCAGTCGCGTCCCAAGGTCAAGAAGTCTCGCGCGCTCGGTATCGCGCTGACGCCGAAGGCTGTCAAGTACTTCGAAGCCCGCCCCTACCCGCCGGGCGAGCACGGCCGTGGCCGCAAGCAGAACTCGGACTACAAGGTCCGTCTGCTCGAGAAGCAGCGCCTGCGCGCCCAGTACGACATCAGTGAGCGCCAGATGGCCCGCGCGTACGACCGCGCCAAGAAGGCCGAGGGCAAGACCGGCGAGGCGCTGGTCATCGAGCTCGAGCGCCGCCTCGACGCCCTGGTCCTGCGTTCGGGCATCGCCCGCACCATCTACCAGGCCCGTCAGATGGTCGTCCACGGCCACATCGAGGTCAACGGCGGCAAGGTCGACAAGCCGTCCTTCCGCGTCCGTCCCGACGACGTCGTGATGGTCCGCGAGCGCAGCCGCGAGAAGAGCCTGTTCCAGGTCGCTCGCGAGGGTGGCTTCGCCGCCGACGGTGAGACCCCGCGCTACCTGCAGGTCAACCTGAAGGCCCTGGCGTTCCGCCTGGACCGCGACCCGCAGCGCAAGGAAGTTCCGGTCATCTGCGACGAGCAGCTGGTCGTCGAGTACTACGCCCGCTGATCACGGCGCAGCTCACGCTTCAGCCCGCCGCTTCCCCGCCCTTTCCGGTGGGGGGGCCGGCGGGCTCTCGCGTTTCCACGACTCCCGTGCCCTCCGTGCGCACCGACACCGGCCGTCCCGGCTTCGGAATGCGCCGCTCCGGCGTGGCGAGCGCCCGTTCCACCGCCGCGTCGAGCGACAGCTCGCGCCCCTCCCGAGCGCAGGACGCATACCGCTCGGCCCCCAGCACCTCGCCCGCCTGCTGTTGGCACAGCGCGCGCGGCGCACTGAAGTAGCCCGAGCCGAACAGCGGCATGCCGACCGAGTCCCACACCGGAGCCGCCGCCCCTTGCAGCACCGCGGCCTCCGCCGGGTCGCCCTGGCTCGCCGTCACCAGCGCCAGCAGCTCGATCGCGAGCACCAGGCCCACCAGGTCGTTGAACCGGTGGTCGATGGTGATGGTCTCCTCCAGCAGCGCACGCGCCCGGGCGTGCTCGCCGTCCGTCCACGCCGCGTAGGCCAGTACGTACAGCGCATAGGCCCGGGTCCACAGCTCGCCGCGCTCCTCGCAGATCTCCCGGACCTCCTCGCACTGCGCGACCGCCGCCTCCAGCCGGTTCTGGAAGACCAGCGCCATGCCCAGCTCGACCTGGCCCATCAGCACATTGCTGTTGAGCTCGCCGAGGTCCCGGTACGAGCGCAGGGCCGAGCGCAGCAACTGCTCGGCGCGCGGCATGTCGTCGGAGAGCAGGGCCAGACAGCCCATGCGATGGACGGCGTACGCGGCGGCCACCGCGTTGTCCGTACGGTCCGCCTCCTCGCGGCACTCGTGCAGCGCGCCCGCGGCCGCGGCGTTGTCGCCCTGCAGGATCGCCACATAGCCGAGCACCCACAGCGCCTTCAGCCGTGACTCCTCGTTCTCGCCGCTCTGGCCCAGCGCGCGGTCCAGCCAGTGCCTGCCCTCGGCGAGCCGGCCGCAGCCGGCCCAGTAGAACCACAGCGTGCCCGCCAGGTACTGGCCCAGATGCGTGTCCTCGGCGGTCTCCAGGCAGACCTCCAGAGCGGCCCGCAGGTTGGGCAGCGCGCTGTCGGTGACGGCCGCGACCTCCACCTGACGCGGACTGAACCAGTCCAGCTCGCACCAGGTGGCCAGGCCCATGTACCAGTCACGGTGCCGCTTGCGCATCCGTTCGGTGTCGCCGAGCTCATCGAGCCACTGGCCGCCGTACGCCCGGAGCGTGTCCAGCATGCGGTAGCGCACGCCGGCGGGCGTCTCCTCGCGGGAGATCACGGACTGGGCCAGCAGCTCGCCGAGCACGTCCAGCACGTCGTCCGCGGCCAGATCGGTCCCGCTGCAGACGTACTCGACGGCCTCCAGCTCGAACGGGCCGACGAAGACCGTCAGCCGCGCCCACAGCAGCCGCTCCTGCGGCGTGCACAGCTCATGGCTCCAGCCCACCGCGGTACGCAGCGTCTGGTGGCGCGGCAGCGCGCCCCGGCTGCCGCCGGTGAGCAGCTTGAACCGGTCGTCGAGCCGTTGCAGCAGCTGGTCGAGCGAGAGCAGCGGAAGCCGGCCCGCGGCCAGCTCCAGCGCGAGCGGGATCCCGTCCAGGCGGCGGCAGAGCTCCCGTACGAGGGCGTGGCTGGAGTCGGTCAGCCACAAGCGCGGCTGCACCCGGGACGCGCGGTCGGCGAAGAGCCGTACCGCGTCCGACTCCGTCATCGGAGCGAGCGCGAGGACCAGCTCGCCGTCCAGCCGCAGCGGCCGGCGGCCCACCGCCAGCACCTGGAGACCGGGCGCCTGCCGCAGCAGATCGTGCACCAGCGCCGCGCACTCGTCGACGAGCTGCTCGAAACCGTCCAGGACGAGCAGGAGTTGGCGTTCGGCGAGATGGTCCACCAGGACGTCGCGGGGAGGCCGGCTGGTGTGGTCGGTGATGCCGAGCGCCTCGATCAGGGCATGGGCGGCCAGCCCGGGGTCGCGGAGCGCGGCGAGTTCGGCGAGCCTGACGCCGTCGCCGTACCGATTCTGCAGTGCGGCCGCGCCATGGACCGCCAGCCGTGTCTTTCCGACGCCGCCGGCCCCGACGACGGTGACCAGCCGGGAGCCCTCCAGCAGTTGGCCGAGTTCGGCCAGTTCTTCGGCCCGGCCCACGAACGCGTTGAGTTCTGCCGGGAGACTGCCCTGTGCCGGGGACTGCTCGTGAGGCTGGTCGTCGGGTGAGGAGCCGTTCCGAGGGGAGCGCCGCATGAGACACGCAGCGTACATACACGTGTGCGCTCCGTACAATCAGCTTCCGCAACTCCCGTCCTGCCCGGCACTAATGCGGTATGGGGTCCCACCCGGGGCGCGATAGGGTCGGAGGACGATTTCCGAGGTTTTCCGGACGAGCAGAGAGCGGTGCAGCGTGACCGGTGGAGAGGTTGCCGGGATCCTGGTGGCCGTGTTCTGGGCGATCCTGGTCTCCTTCCTCGCCGTGGTGCTGGTGAGGCTGGCCCAGACGCTGAGGGCCACCACCAGACTCGTCGCGGACGTGACCGAGCAGGCGGTGCCGCTGCTGGCCGACGCCTCCGCGACCGTGCGCTCCGCACAGACCCAGCTCGACCGGGTCGACGCCATCGCGACCGACGTCCAGGACGTCACCTCCAACGCATCGGCGCTCTCCACGACGGTCGCTTCGACCTTCGGCGGCCCGCTGGTGAAGGTCGCGGCCTTCGGCTACGGCGTACGCAAGGCGATGAGCCGCAAGACCGACGCCCCCGACACCGTGGCGCCGGCCGAGTCCCGCCGCACGGTGATCGTCGGCCGCACCGTCCCGGCACCCCGGCGCAAGAAGCGGAGAGGCTGAACCAGATGTTCCGCCGTACGTTCTGGTTCACCGCCGGCGCCGCAGCCGGCGTCTGGGCCACCACCAAGGTCAACCGCAAGCTCAAGCAGCTGACCCCCGAGAGCCTGGCCGCGCAGGCGGCGAACAAGGCGATCGAAGCGGGACGAGGGCTCAAGGAGTTCGCGCTCGACGTCCGGGCCGGAATGGTCCAGCGCGAGGCCGAACTGGGCGAACGGCTCGGCCTGCAGGCGCAGCCCGACCCCGAACTCCCCGCGCAGCGGCGCTTCGCCGCCATCGACCAGCCCAAGCACCCGTACAACAAGCAGTCCTACAACTCGTCCAACTCGTCCAACCACAACTCGTACAACCGGAATGAGGACCACTGATGGAGTCGGCTGAAATCCGCCGCCGCTGGCTGAGCTTCTTCGAGGAGCGCGGGCACACCGTCGTCCCTTCGGCGTCGCTCATCGCGGACGACCCGACTCTGCTGCTGGTCAACGCGGGCATGGTGCCCTTCAAGCCGTACTTCCTCGGTGAGGTCAAGCCGCCGTTCGCGCGCGCCTCCAGCGTGCAGAAGTGCGTGCGTACGCCGGACATCGAAGAGGTCGGCAAGACCACCCGGCACGGCACCTTCTTCCAGATGTGCGGCAACTTCTCCTTCGGCGACTACTTCAAGGAAGGCGCCATCAAGCTCGCCTGGGAGCTGCTGACCACCTCGGTGGCGCACGGCGGCTACGGGCTCGAGCCGGAGAAGCTCTGGATCACCGTGTACAAGGAGGACGACGAGGCCGAGCGCATCTGGCGCGATGTCGTCGGCGTCCCCGCCGAGCGCATCCAGCGCCTGGGCAAGAAGGACAACTACTGGTCGATGGGCGTCCCCGGACCCTGCGGACCGTGCTCCGAGATCAACTACGACCGCGGCCCCGAGTTCGGCGAAGAGGGTGGCCCGGCCGTCAACGACGAGCGCTATGTGGAGATCTGGAACCTGGTCTTCATGCAGTACGAGCGCGGCGAGGGCACCGGCAAGGAGGACTTCGAGATCCTCGGCGACCTGCCGTCGAAGAACATCGACACCGGTCTCGGCCTCGAGCGCCTGGCGATGATCCTCCAGGGCGTACAGAACATGTACGAGACCGACACCCTGAAGGTCGTCATCGACAAGGCCACCGAGCTCACCGGCGTGCGCTACGGCGCCGAGCACGGTTCGGACGTCTCGCTGCGTGTGGTCTCCGACCACATGCGTACGTCCGTGATGCTGATCGGCGACGGCGTCACGCCCGGCAACGAGGGCCGCGGCTATGTGCTGCGCCGCATCATGCGCCGCGCCGTCCGCAACATGCGGCTGCTCGGCGCCACCCGACCCGTCGTCGGCGAGCTCGTCGACACGGTCATCACAACGATGGGCGAGCAGTACCCGGAGCTGGAGACCGACCGCAAGCGCATCGAGACCGTGGCCCTCGCCGAGGAGGCCGCCTTCCTGAAGGCCCTCAACGGCGGCACCAACATCCTCGACGCCGCCGTCAGCGAGACCAAGTCCGTCGGCTCCACGGTCCTTCCCGGCGACAAGGCCTTCCTGCTCCACGACACCTGGGGCTTCCCGATCGACCTGACGCTCGAAATGGCCGCCGAGCAGGGCCTGTCGGTCGACGAGGACGGCTTCCGCCGCCTCATGCAGGAGCAGCGGGACCGCGCCAAGGCCGACGCCAAGGCCAAGAAGACCGGCCACGCCGATGTCACTGCCTACCGCGAGA
Organism: Streptomyces sp. NPDC020681; assembly: GCF_044334895.1. Lineage (NCBI taxonomy): Bacteria > Bacillati > Actinomycetota > Actinomycetes > Kitasatosporales > Streptomycetaceae > Streptomyces > Streptomyces sp. NPDC020681. The sequence goes on from NZ_JBIRTX010000006.1 coordinate 402,619, forward strand.
TCGCCGACGGCTCCGGCGCCACCGAGTTCACCGGCTACACCAACACCGAGGGCGAGACCACGATCGTCGGTCTGCTCGTCAACGGCGTCCCCTCGCCGGCGGCTTCGGAGGGCGAAGAGGTCGAGGTCGTTCTCGACCGCACGCCGTTCTACGCCGAGGGCGGCGGCCAGCTCGCCGACCAGGGCCGTATCAAGCTGCACAGCGGAGCCGTCGTCGAGGTCCGCGATGTGCAGCAGCCGGTGCCCGGCGTCTCCGTGCACAAGGGCGCGGTCCAGGTCGGCGAGGTGACGGTCGGCGCCACTGCCTACGCCACCATCGACATCCGCCGCCGCCGCGCCATCGCCCGCGCCCACAGCGCCACCCACCTCACCCACCAGGCGCTGCGCGACGCCCTCGGCCCGACGGCCGCCCAGGCCGGTTCGGAGAACTCGCCGGGCCGCTTCCGCTTCGACTTCGGCTCGCCCGCGGCCGTTCCCGGCACGGTCCTCACCGATGTCGAGCAGAAGATCAACGAAGTGCTGGCCCGTGAGCTCGATGTGCACGCCGAGGTCATGAGCATCGACGACGCCAAGCGGCAGGGCGCCATCGCTGAGTTCGGCGAGAAGTACGGCGAGCGCGTGCGCGTCGTGACCATCGGCGACTTCTCCAAGGAGCTGTGCGGCGGCACGCATGTGCACAACACCGCCCAGCTGGGTCTGGTGAAGCTGCTCGGCGAGTCCTCGATCGGCTCCGGCGTGCGCCGTATCGAAGCCCTCGTCGGCGTCGACGCCTACAACTTCCTGGCCAAGGAGCACACGGTCGTCGCCCAGCTCCAGGAGCTGGTCAAGGGCCGTCCCGAGGAGCTTCCCGAGAAGGTCTCCGCCATGCTCGGCAAGCTGAAGGACGCCGAGAAGGAGATCGAGAAGTTCCGCGCCGAGAAGGTGCTCCAGGCCGCCGCCGGGCTCGCCGCCGGCGCCAAGGACGTCCACGGCGTCGCGCTCGTCACCGGCCAGGTGCCGGACGGCACCTCCGCCGACGACCTGCGCCGGCTGGTGCTCGACGTCCGCGGCCGTGTTCCCGGCGACCGTCCTGCGGTCGTGGCCCTGTTCACCACGGCCAATGACCGTCCGCTGACCGTCATCGCCACCAACGAGGCCGCCCGCGAGCGCGGACTCAAGGCCGGTGACCTGGTCCGTACCGCCGCCAAGACCCTCGGCGGCGGCGGTGGCGGCAAGCCGGACGTCGCCCAGGGCGGCGGCCAGAACCCGGACGCCATCGGCGACGCCGTGGCCGCCGTCGAGCGCCTCGTCGCCGAGACGGCGTGACCGCAGCCATGCGCAGGGGCCGTCGTCTCGCGATCGACGTCGGGGACGCCAGGATCGGGGTCGCCTCGTGCGACCCCGACGGGGTCCTTGCCACGCCGGTGGAGACCGTGCCGGGACGCGATGTCCCGGCCGCCCACCGGCGGCTGCGCCAGCTCGTGGAGGAGTACGAGCCGATCGAGGTGGTCGTCGGCCTGCCCCGCTCGCTCAGCGGCGGTGAGGGCCCGGCCGCGGCCAAGATCCGTGCCTTCGCACAGGTGCTCGCCAATGGCATCGCACCGATTCCGGTCCGACTGGTCGACGAGAGGATGACCACAGTGACGGCCAGTCAGGGGCTGCGCGCTTCGGGCGTGAAGTCCAAAAAGGGCCGATCCGTCATCGACCAAGCTGCCGCTGTGGTGATCCTTCAGAACGCTCTGGAGTCCGAACGGGCGTCTGGAGCTGCTCCGGGCGAGGGCGTCGAAGTGGTTGTCTGATCGCGATACGGTAACGTTCCGCGCGATGCGGCGGTGTTCGAACAGCTGCCGTACTTAAAAGAGGCGGGAACGTCCTACGCCCGCCTCGCGGCTCTAGGGGATCGATGACTGATTATGGCCGGGGCCCCGGCTCCGAACCGTGGCATCCTGATGATCCTTTGTTTGGCGATCAGGGATGGCGAGGAGAGCAGGCCGCGCCCGGCCAGGCGCCCTACGGCGGCCAGCCGCAGCAGCAGTACCCCCAGCAGCAGCAGTATCCGCAGCAGCCGCAGCCGCAGCCGCAGCAGTACGGCGGTCCTCAGGACCCGTACCAGCAGTACCCCCAGCAGCCGCAGAACCCGCAGCAGTACCCGCAGCAGCCGCAGAACCGGCAGCAGTACCCCCAGCAGCCGCAGGGCCGGCAGCAGTACAACCCGCAGCAGCAGTACAACGGCGGCTGGGACACGGGCCAGCAGCCGGCCATGCCGTACGGCGCGGGCCAGCCCGACCCGTACGCCCAGCAGCCCGGCTACGGCGGTCAGCAGGGGTCCGACTACTACGCCACCCCTGAGGCCTACCCGCCGCCGCAGCCGCCGGGCCGCCGCCGGGCCGAGCCGGCCCCGGAGCAGACCGACTGGGACGCCGAGGCGCAGCAGGAGGAGACCCACCCCTTCTTCACCGGCGACGACGACCGGGACGACGACCGCGAGTACGACGACGACCCGCGCGAGACGCGCCGTGGCGGCGGCAGCGAGCGCCGCGGCAAGACCAAGAAGAAGAGCCGCAACGGCTGTGCGTGCCTGGTCGTGTCGCTGGTACTCGTCGGCGGCCTCGGCGGAGTCGCCTACTTCGGATACCAGTTCTGGCAGGGCCAGTTCGGCGCGGCCGAGGACTACACCGGCGCCGGCAGCGGCTCCGCGCAGGTCGAGATCCCCAAGGGAGCCGGCCTCCAGGAGATCGGCAACATCCTCAAGCGGGCCGGGATCGTGAAGAGCGCGGGCGCGTTCGTCTCCGCCGCCAACAGCGACCCCAAGGGCAAGAGCATCCAGGCGGGCGTCTATCTGCTCGCCAAGGGCATGTCCGGCGCGAACGCGGTGGACGCGATGCTCGACCCGGCCAGCCGCAACAACCTGATCGTGGTGCCCGGTCGGCGCAACTCCCAGATCTATGCGGAGATCGACAAGCGCCTCGAGATCAAGGCAGGCACCACCAAGGCCGTCGCGAAGGCGAAGGCGAAATCGCTCGGCCTGCCCGACTGGGCCGACGACAACAAGGACATCAAGGACCCGCTGGAGGGCTTCCTGTACCCGGCGACCTATGCGGTCGCCAAGGGCATGAAGCCGGAGGCCGTCCTGAAGAAGATGGTCGCCCAGGCCAACCAGGAGTTCGGCAAGAAGGACCTCAAGGCCGAGGCCAAGCGGCTCGGCCTCAAGACTCCGCTCCAGGTGCTCACCGTCGCGAGCCTCGTGCAGGCCGAAGGCAAGTACAAAAACGACTTCGACAAGGTCTCGCGGGTCGTCTACAACCGCCTCAAGCCCAACAACCTGGAGACGGTCGGACGGCTCGAGTTCGACTCCACGATCAACTACATCAAGAGCGAGAGCACGCTCGACGTCGGCGCCGTGGACGACCTGCGGAAGATCGACGATCCGTACAACACGTACGACATCAAGGGTCTGCCGCCGGGTCCCATCGGCAACCCGGGACCGGACGCGTTCAGCTCGTCGCTCAGCCCGACGCCGGGACCCTGGTTCTACTTCGTGTCGATCACCGAGGACAAGACGCTCTTCGCGGTCACCAACGCAGAGCACGAGAAGAACCGGAAGCAGTACGAAGCGGAGCAGGAGAAGTCCGGCCAGTGAGCACGACCCGGCGGCGCGCGGCGGTCCTCGGATCGCCGATCGCCCACTCCCTCTCGCCGGTGCTGCACCGCGCGGCCTATGCGGAACTCGGCCTCGCCCACTGGTCGTACGACCGGTTCGAAGTCGACGAGGCCGGGCTCCCCGGCTTTGTGGCGGAGCTGGACCCTTCCTGGGCGGGTCTTTCGCTGACCATGCCGCTGAAGCGGGCGATCATCCCGTTGCTCGACTCGATCACCGACACCGCGGCCTCGGTGGAGGCCGTCAACACCGTGGTCCTCACCGAGGACGGCCGCCGTGTCGGCGACAACACCGACATCCCCGGCATGATCGCCGCACTGCGCGAGCGCGGGGTCGACAAGGTCGAAACGGCCGCGGTTCTCGGCGCCGGCGCGACGGCCTCGTCAGCGCTCGCGGCGCTCTCCCGGATCTGTACGGGACCGGTCACCGCGTATGTACGCAGCGCGGCCCGCGCCGCCGAGATGCGTGGCTGGGGCGAGCGGCTCGGCGTCGAGGTGCACATCGCCGACTGGGCGGAGGCCGCCGTCGCACTGCGCGCGCCGCTCGTCATCGCCACCACGCCGGCCGGAACCACCGACGCGCTGGCGGCCGAGGTGCCCGAGAGCCCCGGCACCCTCTTCGACGTGCTGTACGAGCCGTGGCCGACAGTGCTGGCTGCCGGCTGGTCCGCCCGCGGCGGAGCCGTCGTCGGCGGCCTCGACCTCCTCGTCCACCAGGCCGTGCTCCAGGTCGAGCAGATGACCGGCCTGGCCCCGGCACCGCTCGACGTCATGCGGGCCGCGGGCGTAAGGGCTCTCGAAGAGCGTTAGGCTCACCGCGTTCTGTGCAGGTGACGGGGGGAGTGCCATGGACATGGGTCAGCCACAGGCGGGTTCCGGGTCTCAGATCGTCGGCGGCATCATCGGGCTGCTGCCGGACTGGCTCGAGATCCCGCTGCTGTGCCTGTTGTTCCTGGCGATCGTGGCGGGCTGGATCCGGTCCATCCGCAGCAAGCTCGCACAGCGGCGCGCGGTGAGGTCGGTGGCGCCCGTCGCCGCTCCACAGAGCGGGCGGCAGGAACCGAGCGGGGCCGACTTCCTCGGTGCCTACGCGCCCCAGCAGCGCCAGGACGCTGACACGCGCTGACGCCCCGCCGTCCGATGGCTGGACCGGAGCAGGTGCGGCGTCCCGGACGTGGGAGGATCAGAGGTGGCGGGCCAGGGCCGCGCACCCGGTCGCGCCGTCGCAGTTCCAGGCGCGAGCAGGAGGAGCACCGTTGAGCAGGTTGCGTTGGCTGACGGCGGGGGAGTCGCACGGACCCGCACTGGTGGCGACCCTGGAGGGTCTGCCCGCCGGTGTCCCGATCACCACGGAGATGGTGGCGGACGCGCTTGCCCGGCGACGGCTCGGCTATGGCCGCGGCGCCCGGATGAAGTTCGAGCAGGACGAGGTCACCTTCCTCGGCGGCGTACGCCACGGTCTCACCCTCGGCTCCCCGGTCGCGATCATGGTCGGGAACACGGAGTGGCCGAAGTGGGAGAAGGTCATGGCGGCCGACCCCGTCGACGCCGCCGAACTCGCAGCACTGGCTCGTAACGCCCCGCTGACCCGGCCGCGGCCCGGTCACGCCGACCTCGCCGGCATGCAGAAGTACGGCTTCGACGAGGCCCGGCCGATCCTGGAGCGCGCCAGCGCCCGGGAGACCGCCGCCCGTGTCGCGCTCGGCACGGTGGCCCGCTCGTACCTCAAGGAGACGGCGGGCATCGAGATCGTCTCGCATGTCGTGGAGCTGGCCGCGGCCAAGGCTCCGTACGGCGTGTACCCGACACCTGCCGACGTCGAGAAGCTGGACGCCGACCCGGTGCGCTGCCTGGACGCGGACGCGAGCAAGGCGATGGTCGCGGAGATCGACCAGGCCCACAAGGACGGCGACACGCTCGGTGGCGTCGTCGAGGTGCTGGCGTACGGCGTGCCCGTGGGGCTCGGCTCGCACGTCCACTGGGACCGGCGCCTGGACGCGCGCCTCGCCGCCGCGCTCATGGGCATCCAGGCCATCAAGGGCGTCGAGGTCGGCGACGGCTTCGAGCTCGCGCGCGTGCCCGGCTCCCAGGCGCACGACGAGATCGTGGCCACCGAGGACGGCATCAGGCGCACCTCCGGCCACTCCGGCGGCACCGAAGGCGGTCTCACCACCGGTGAGCTGCTGCGCGTACGTGCCGCGATGAAGCCGATCGCGACCGTGCCGCGGGCCCTGAAGACCATCGACGTCTCCACCGGTGAGGCCACCGCCGCGCACCACCAGCGTTCCGACGTGTGCGCCGTGCCGGCCGCCGGCATCGTCGCCGAGGCCATGGTCGCGCTGGTGCTCGCGGACGCGGTCGCCGAGAAGTTCGGCGGCGACAGTGTCCCGGAGACGAGCCGCAACGTCCGCTCGTACCTCGAAAACCTGCGCATCCGGTGAGCGCCCCGCTGATCGTCCTGGTCGGGCCCATGGGCTCCGGCAAGTCCACCGTCGGCGGGCTGCTCGCCGACCGGCTCGGCGTCGCCTACCGGGACACCGACGCCGACATCGTCGCGGCCCAGGGCCGGGAGATCTCCGACATCTTCGTCGACGCGGGCGAGCCGTACTTCCGTGAGCTGGAGCGCGCGGCCGTACGGACCGCGCTCGCCGAGCACCCTGGCGTGCTCGCGCTCGGCGGCGGCGCGATCCTCGACGACTCGACCCGCGAGCTGCTGGCCGGCCTGCCCGTGGTCTATCTCTCGCTCGACGTCGAAGAGGCGGTCCGGCGCGTCGGCCTCAACCAGGCCCGGCCGCTGCTCGCCGTCAATCCGCGCCGCCAGTGGCGCGAGCTGATGGACGCGCGCCGCCACCTGTACACGGAGGTGGCCCGCGTCGTCGTGGCCACCGACGAACGCACCCCCGAAGAGGTCGCCCAAGCGGTCCTCGACGCTTTGGAGCTGAAGGACGAATGACCGAGCAGGCAGTGACCCGAATCCAGGTCGGCGGTACGGACGGCTCCGATCCGTACGAGGTGCTGGTCGGCCGTCAGTTGCTGGGCGAGCTTCCCGGGCTGATCGGGCGCGCGCAGCGGGTGGCGGTGCTGCACCCCGAGGCTCTTGCCGAGACGGGCGAGGCGATCCGCGAGGACCTCGCTTCGCAGGGGTACGAGGCCATCGCGATCCAGCTGCCGAACGCCGAGGAGGCCAAGACCGTCGAGGTCGCGGCGTACTGCTGGAAGGCGCTCGGCCAGACCGGCTTCACCCGCAGCGATGTCATCGTCGGCGTCGGCGGCGGCGCGACCACCGACGTCGCGGGCTTCGTCGCGGCGACCTGGCTGCGCGGAGTGCGCTGGATCGCGCTGCCGACGACCGTGCTCGGCATGGTGGACGCGGCGGTCGGCGGCAAGACGGGCATCAACACCGCCGAGGGCAAGAACCTCGTCGGCGCCTTCCACCCGCCGGTCGGCGTGCTGTGCGACCTGGCCGCGCTCGACTCGCTGCCGGTCAACGACTACGTCAGCGGTATGGCCGAGATCATCAAGGCGGGCTTCATCGCCGACCCGGTGATCCTCGACCTGGTCGAGGCCGACCCGCAGGGCGCGCGTACGCCGGAGGGGCCGCACACCGCCGAGCTGATCGAGCGCTCGATCCGGGTGAAGGCCGAGGTCGTCTCGAACGACCTCAAGGAGTCCGGACGGCGCGAGATCCTCAACTACGGCCACACGCTGGCCCACGCCATCGAGAAGAACGAGCGCTACAAGTGGCGGCACGGCGCCGCGGTCTCCGTCGGCATGGTCTTCGCCGCCGAACTGGGCAGACTCGCAGGGCGACTTGACGATGCGACGGCCGACCGGCACCGCGCCGTCCTGGAGTCGGTGGGACTTCCGCTGACCTACCGCGGCGACCAGTGGCCGAAGCTGCTGGAGACCATGAAGGTCGACAAGAAGTCGCGCGGCAATCTGCTCCGCTTCATCGTCCTCGACTCACTCGCCAAGCCGACCGTGCTGGAGGGCCCGGACCCGGCCGTGCTGCTCGCCGCGTACGGGGAGGTGTCCGCGTGAGCCGCCGGGTGCTGGTGCTCAACGGACCGAACCTGGGGCGGCTCGGCTCGCGCGAGCCCGACGTCTACGGCGCGACCTCGTACGCCGGTCTGGTGGAGGCCTGCCAGACGCTCGGCAAGGAACTCGGCTTCGATGTCGACGTGCGCGAGACGAACGACGAGGGCGAGATGATCCGCTGGCTGCACGAGGCGGCGGACGGCTCGATTCCGGTCGTCCTCAACCCCGGTGCTTTCACGCACTATTCGTACGGAATGCGGGACGCGGCGGCGCAGCGGACCGCGCCGCTGATCGAGGTGCACATCTCCAATCCGTACGCACGCGAGGCATTTCGGCACACTTCGGTGGTCGCCGCGGTCGCCAGCGGCACGGTCGCGGGTTTCGGGATCGGCTCCTACCGGCTCGCGCTGCGCGCTCTCGCCGAGGAACTCGCCGCGAATTGACAGGCTGAACAGGGCACTTCGGGCCATCCCCGGCCGTTCTGACAGTGGCGGCCGGGGATGCGAAGGCATCCCGGCGGCGCCCCGGGGTACCGTTCGGTAGCACTGGCGGCCGAGTTGCCGCCTGATCAGCGTCAGTCGTACGAGACGGAGTGGCACCGGATGCAGCACGCAGTGGGGGCTCCGCTGCCACCGCCCCACGGACCGGGGCAAGGCCAAACCGGCTGGACACCCGGCCCCCACCACCCGGGCCCGCCGCCCGGACCACCGGCCGCGCCCGCGCATCCGCCCCAGGCCCACTCGCCCGCGGGTCCCGGTGGACGTCCGCCCGCGGCTCCGGCCGGGCCGCCACCTCCGCCGGGGTCTCCCGCGGGCCCTCCGCCGCACGGCCACGCGCCCGCAGGGCCGCCGCCGGTGGCTCCTTCCGGGCCCCCGCCGCAGGGTCCTCCGCCTGCCGGGCAGACTCCGCAGGGGCAGCCTGCTCCCGGGTGGAGCGCCGGTTCGCGGGACGCGACCAGCGGGCACATCCAGCTGCCGCCCGGCGGGCCGGTTCCCATACCCGCGCCGCCCGCCGACAGCGGCACCGGTACGGCCACGCTCGCCGTGCTGCTCATCGGGCCGGCCGGCGCGGGCAAGACCACCGTCGCCCGGCACTGGGCCACCAGCCGCCGCGTGCCGACCGCGCACATCAGCCTCGACGACGTACGCGAATGGGTCTGCTCCGGATTCGCCGACCCCCAGTCCGGCTGGAACGACCACTCCGAGGCGCAGTACCGCCTGGCCCGCCGCACCTGCGGCTTCGCCGCGCGCAACTTCCTGGCCAACGGCATCTCCTGCATCCTCGACGACGCCGTCTTCCCGGACCGTCCCGTCGTCGGGCTCGGCGGCTGGAAGCGCCATGTCGGCCCCGGCCTGCTGCCCGTCGTCCTCCTCCCCGGCCTGGAGGTCGTGCTGGAGCGCAACGCCGAGCGCAGCGGCAACCGCCGCCTCTCGGACGAGGAGGTCGCCAGCATCCACGGCCGGATGGCCGGCTGGTACGGCTCCGGCCTGCCGATCATCGACAACTCGAAGTACGACGTGGAGACCACCGCCCGCGTCCTCGACGACGTGCTCGCCCGCTCCATCGCCAGTCCGCCGAACTGGTAACCGGCGCATCCGCGTGCCCACCCCCGGTCGGACGCGCTGACCAGGCCGGAGCGCTCGGGCGCTCGTACGCTCGGGGCATGTCAGAGGTGTATGGGGTCCGCCGCGACAGGCTGCGTGACCGGTGCGCGGCCACCGGCAGTGCCGGGGTCCTGGTCTCCCGCCCGGCCAATGTGCGCTACCTCGCGGGCGGCGCACCGCCCGGGGCCGTACTGCTGCTCGGACCCGTCGACGACGCACTGCTCTGCCCCGGCACGCCCACCGGCGACCCGGCCGAAGGCCGCCCCGACGAGCAGCTGAAGCTGACCGTGCTGCCGACGTCGGCCGGCGATCCGGCGGTCGCGGCCGCCGAGCTGGCGCGCACGGCCGGCGTCGAGTCGCTCGCCGTCGAGGAGCACCATCTCACCGTCGCCAGGCACCGCGCGGTCGGCTCCGTCGCACCCCGGCTGCGCCTCGCCGACCTCGGCTTCGCCGTCGAGCAGCAGCGGATCGTCAAGGACGAGGAGGAGATCGCCTGCCTGCGCATCGCGGCCGAGATCACCGACCAGGCGCTCGGCGAACTGCTGGAGTCGATCCTGGTCGGCCGCACCGAGCGGCATCTCGCCCTGGAGCTGGAGCGGCGGCTCGTCGACCACGGCGCGGACGGTCCCGCCTTCGCGACCTCCGTCGCCACCGGCCCGAACTCGGGCCGCGGCGGCCACCGTCCCACGGACCGCCGGGTCGAGGAGGGTGATTTCCTCTCCGTCTGCGTCGGCGCCAACTACCGCGGCTATCGCTGCGAGATCGGCCGGACGTTCGTCATAGGGACCACCCCGTCGGACTGGCAGATCGAGCTCTACGACCTGGTCTTCGCCGCTCAGCGGGCCGCCCGCGAGACCCTCGTGCCGGGCGCAGCGTTCCGCGATGTGGACCGCGCGGCCCGCCAGATCCTGGACTCGGCGGGTCATGGAGAGGGGCTCGCGCCGCTCACCGGGCACGGCGTCGGGCTCGAAATCGACGAGGACCCGCAGCTGGCCCCTGCGGCCATGGGTAAACTGGACGCTTGTGTGCCGGTCACCGTCGAACCGGGGGTCCACCTCCCGGGCCGGGGCGGTGTCCGGATCGATGACACGCTCGTCGTGCGCCAGGAGGCGGACGGCGGACCCGAGCTACTCACCATCACGACCAAGGAGCTGCTCGCGCTCTAGCCTCGCGGCAGCGCGTTTCCTCGGTCGTCCACCAGCGTCAGTCCAGGAGATTCCGCAACCGTGGCTTCCACGAACGACCTCAAGAACGGCATGGTGCTCAAGCTCGACGGAGGCCAGCTCTGGTCCGTCGTCGAGTTCCAGCACGTCAAGCCCGGCAAGGGCCCTGCCTTTGTGCGCACCAAGCTGAAGAACGTGCTCTCCGGCAAGGTCGTCGACAAGACCTTCAACGCCGGTGTGAAGGTCGAGACGGCCACCGTCGACCGCCGTGACATGCAGTTCTCGTACATGGACGGCGACTACTTCGTCTTCATGGACATGCAGACGTACGACCAGCTGCACATCGACCGCAAGGCCGTCGGTGACTCCGCCAACTTCCTGATCGAGGGCTTCACCGCCAGCGTCGCCCAGCACGAGGGCGAGGTGCTCTACGTGGAGCTGCCCGCCGCCGTCGAGCTGACGATCCAGCACACCGACCCGGGCGTCCAGGGCGACCGCTCCACCGGCGGCACCAAGCCCGCGACGCTGGAGACCGGCTTCGAGATCGGTGTGCCGCTCTTCATCACCACCGGTGAGAAGATCAAGGTCGACACCCGCTCCGGCGAGTACCTCGGCCGGGTGAACAGCTAACCGTGGCTGCCCGGAACAAGGCCCGTAAGCGCGCCTTCCAGATCCTCTTCGAGGCCGACCAGCGCGGGGCGACCGTGCAGACGGTCCTCGCGGACTGGGTCCGGCACGCACGGACCGACGACCGGCAGCCGCCGGTCGGCGAGTACACCATGGAGCTGGTCGAGGGGTACGCGCAGTACGCGGACCGGATCGACGAGCTCATCGCCACCTACGCGGTCGGCTGGACGCTCGACCGGATGCCCGTCGTCGACCGGAACATCATCCGGCTCGGCGCGTACGAGCTGGTGTGGGTGGACGAGACTCCGGACGCGGTGGTGATCGACGAGGCGGTGCAGCTCGCCAAGGAGTTCTCCACCGACGAGTCGCCGTCGTTCGTGAACGGCCTGCTCGGCCGCTTCAAGGACCTCAAGCCGAGTCTGCGTCGCGACTAGGTTCTTCCCGGGGCCCGGCCCCGGACCCCGCAACGCCGAACGCCGGGCGGGCTGAAATCTTCAGCCCGCCCGGCGTTCGTGTGTGCTCGGGCGGAAGCGCGGCAGAGGGCGACAACGCAGCAGAGGGCGAATCCGCGCATTGGCGGATTCGCCCTCTGACGTGACGTTTCTCCTGAAGTGGGGTCAGCCCTCTTCGTGCGTGACCGCGCGCCGCGCGTCCGCGTCCAGTACGCCCCAGCTGATGAGCTGCTCGGTCAGGACCGACGGCGACTGGTCGTAGATCACGGCCAGCGTGCGCAGGTCGTCCTGACGGATCGACAGCACCTTGCCGTTGTAGTCGCCGCGCTGGGACTGGATCGTGGCGGCGTAACGCTGCAGCGGGCCCGCCTTCTCCTGCGGCACATGAGCCAGCCGCTCCAGGTCAAGGACGAGCTTGGGCGGCGGCTCGGCGGCCCCGCCCGGCGTGGTGCCGGGAAGCAGCTCCTGCACCGGGACGCCGTAGAAGTCCGCCAGCTCGGCGAGGCGCTGCACGGTCACGGCACGGTCACCGCGCTCGTACGAGCCGACCACCACGGCCTTCCAGCGGCCCTGGGACTTCTCTTCCACGCCGTGGAGGGACAGCCCCTGCTGGGTGCGGATGGCGCGGAGCTTGGCCCCGAGCTGTTTTGCGTATTCGCTGGACATATAGCTCCCCGGACGCTGAGACAACGTGCGGCTCCGCCGCGCGGCTGGTAACTCACTGTGAGGTTACGCAGCGTTACTTGGATGCGTCAAGCCGAATGGGTCCGACCGGACGGTTGTCAGGGGCGCGACCAGCGGCCGCACCGGGCCCTGGTACCGTGAGTAGCGCAATTTCGACGTCCTTTAAGGTCCGTCCCGTGAGGCGGAGAAGGAGGTCCGTTTCATATGGACACCAACAGCTCGAACAGCTCCGATGTGGCACGCCCCGTCCTCGAGGCGCCCGACATCGCGCGGGTGCTGACCCGCATCGCCCACGAGATCGTCGAACGCGCCAAGGGCGCCGACGACGTGGTGCTTCTCGGCATCCCGACCCGCGGAGTCTTCCTCGCCCGCCGGCTCGCCGACAAGCTCGAGGAGATCACCGGCCGCAAGATGCCGGTCGGCTCGCTCGACATCACCATGTACCGCGACGACCTGCGGCTGCGGCCCGCCCGTGCGCTGGCCCGTACCGAGATCCCCGGTGACGGCGTCGACGGCCGGCTGGTCGTCCTCGTCGACGATGTGCTCTTCTCCGGCCGCACCATCCGCGCCGCACTCGACGCGATGGGCGACATCGGCCGGCCGCGCGCCGTGCAGCTCGCGGTCCTCGTCGACCGCGGCCACCGCGAACTGCCCATCCGCGCCGACTACGTCGGCAAGAACCTCCCCACGTCGCTGCGGGAGACGGTCAAGGTCCTGCTCGCCGAGGAGGACGGTCGCGACACCGTGCTGCTCGGTCTGCGCGAGGCCGCCCCGGCCGGCGAGCAGTAGCACCCCCGTACGGCTCCCTCAGCCTTACGGGCCTGCGCCTGCACGCCCGCACACCTCGCAAACCGCCACACATCGGAGCACACCCAGATGCTGCGTTTTCCCGGGGGGAACCCCCGGACCTCCGGTCACCTCGTCTCGGCCGCCGACCTCACCCACGACGACGCCGTCCTGATCCTCGACACCGCCGAGGAGATGGCCCGCGTCGCGGACCGGCCGATCAAGAAGCTGCCGACCCTGCGCGGCCGCACGGTCGTCAACCTCTTCTTCGAGGACTCGACCCGGACCAGGATCTCCTTCGAGGCCGCCGCCAAGCGCCTCTCCGCCGACGTCATCAACTTCTCCGCCAAGGGGTCGTCGGTCTCCAAGGGCGAATCGCTCAAGGACACCGCGCTGACCCTGGAGGCGATGGGCGCGGACGCCGTCGTCATCCGCCACCACGCCTCCGGCGCGCCCTACCGGCTGGCGAACTCCGGCTGGATCGACGGCGCCGTCGTCAACGCCGGTGACGGCACCCACGAGCACCCCACCCAGGCCCTGCTGGACGCCTTCACCATGCGACGGCGTCTGGTCGGCCGTGACGAGGGCATAGGGCGCGACCTGGCCGGGCGCCGGATCACCGTCGTCGGCGACATCCTGCACAGCCGGGTGGCCCGCTCCAACGTCCTGCTGCTGAACACCCTCGGCGCCCACGTCACCCTGGTCGCCCCGCCGACGCTGGTACCGATCGGCGTCGAGAGCTGGCCGTGCGAGGTCTCGTACGACCTGGACGAGGTGCTGCCGAAGTCCGACGCGGTGATGATGCTGCGTGTGCAGCGCGAGCGGATGAACGCCGCCTTCTTCCCCACCGAGCGCGAGTATTCGCGCCGCTACGGCCTGCACGGCGACCGCATGGCGCGGATGCCCGAGCACGCCATCGTGATGCATCCGGGTCCGATGAACCGGGGCATGGAGATCACCGCCGAGGTCGCCGACTCCGACCGCTGCACCGCCGTCGAGCAGGTCGCCAACGGCGTCTCCATCCGGATGGCCGTCCTGTACCTGCTGCTGGGCGGCGCCCAGTTCGATTCAGTGACCGTGCCCGCCGACACCACCGCGCGTACCGAGGAGAGCAAGTAACCATGAGCAAGATCCTTATCCGTGGCGCGAAGGTGCTGGGCGGCGAGCCGCAGGACGTCCTGATCGACGGCGAGACCATCGCCCAGGTCGGTACGGGACTCGACCCCGACGGCGCGACCGTCGTCGACGCCGAGGGGCAGATCCTGCTGCCCGGCCTCGTCGACCTGCACACCCATCTGCGCGAGCCCGGCCGCGAGGACTCCGAGACCGTCCTGACCGGCACCAAGGCCGCGGCCGTCGGCGGCTTCACAGCCGTGCACGCCATGGCCAACACCTTCCCGGTCGCCGACACCGCCGGCGTCGTCGAGCAGGTCTGGCGGCTCGGCAAGGAGTCCGGCTACTGCGACGTACAGCCGGTCGGCGCCGTCACCGTGGGCCTGGAGGGCAAGCAGCTCGCCGAGCTCGGCGCGATGCACGACTGTGCCGCCGGCGTCGTGGTCTTCTCCGACGACGGCAAGTGCGTCGACGACGCCGTGATCATGCGACGCGCGCTGGAGTACGTGAAGGCTTTCGACGGCGTCGTGGCCCAGCACGCGCAGGAGCCGCGGCTGACCGAGGGCGCGCAGATGAACGAGGGCGTCGTCTCCGCCGAGCTCGGCCTCGGCGGCTGGCCCGCCGTCGCCGAGGAGTCGATCATCGCCCGCGACGTCCTCCTCGCGGCCCATGTCGGCTCCCGCGTCCACATCTGCCACCTCTCGACCGCCGGATCCGTCGAGATCGTCCGCTGGGCCAAGTCCAAGGGCTGGAACGTCACTGCCGAGGTCACCCCGCACCACCTGCTGCTCACCGACGAACTGGTGCGCAGCTACAACCCCGTCTACAAGGTGAACCCGCCGCTGCGCACCGAGGCCGACGTCCTGGCCCTGCGCGAGGCGCTCGCCGACGGCACCATCGACTGCGTCGCCACCGACCACGCCCCGCACCCGCACGAGGACAAGGACTGCGAGTGGGGCGCGGCCGCCATGGGCATGGTCGGCCTGGAGACCGCGCTCTCCGTCGTCCAGGAGACGATGGTCGAGACCGGCCTCATCGACTGGGCCCAGGTCGCCGACCGGATGTCCTTCCGGCCTGCGAAGATCGGCCGCCTGGAGGGCCACGGCCGGCCCGTCTCGGCAGGTGAGCCCGCGAACCTCACGCTGGTCGATCCGGCATACCGTGGAGCCGTGGACCCCGCGGGCTTCGCATCCCGCAGCCGCAACACCCCCTACGAGGGCCGTGAGCTGCCGGGACGCGTCACCCATACCTTCCTGCGGGGCCGGGCAACGGTCGTCGACGGGAAACTCGCGTGAGCACTCATCTCCTCCTCGCCGCCGAGCAGCAGTCCGCGGAGGTCACCGACTGGGCCGCGCGCATCGGCTGGGTCGTCGGTCTGCTTGTCTTCATCGCCTTCGTCTACTGGCTGATGCGCCAGGGCTGGAAGTGGCGCGGGTCCCTCCAGTCCGACCTGCCGGACCTGGCGACCGCGCCCGACGAGCCCGGCGAGGCGAAGCTCTCGATGAGCGGCCGCTACCACGGCTCGACCACGGCGGGGCAGTGGCTCGACCGCATCGTGGCCCATGGCCTGGGCACCCGCAGCCGCGTCGAGCTCACGCTCACCGACGCGGGACTCGATGTCGTACGCCCCGGCGCCCGGGACTTCTTCGTCCCGGCGGCCGCACTGCGCGACGCCAGGCTCGACAAGGGCATCGCGGGCAAGGTCCTCGCCGAGGGCGGACTGCTCGTCGTCACCTGGGAGCACGGGGAGAGGCTGCTCGACTCCGGCTTCCGCTCCGACCACGCGGCCGAGCACACGGAGTGGGTCGAAACCCTCAAGCACCTGATCAACACGACGGAAGGCGCACGATGACCACCTCCACCCGGGGAGCCGCCAAAGCTCCCGCCGTACTCGTCCTGGAGGACGGCCGCACCTTCCGCGGCCGCGCCTACGGGGCCGTGGGGGAGACCTTCGGCGAGGCGGTGTTCAACACCGGCATGACCGGCTACCAGGAGACGCTCACCGACCCGTCGTACCACCGCCAGGTCGTCGTGATGACCGCGCCGCACATCGGCAACACCGGCGTCAACGACGAGGACGACGAGTCGAAGCGGATCTGGGTCGCCGGCTATGTCGTACGCGACCCGGCCCGCGTGCCCTCCAACTGGCGCTCCGAGCGCACGCTGGAGAGCGAGCTGGTGTCCCAGGGCGTCGTCGGCATCAGCGGCATCGACACCCGCGCGCTCACCCGCCATCTGCGCGAGCGCGGCGCGATGCGCGTCGGCATCTTCTCCGGACCGTCGCTCGCCGACGACGCCGCGCTGCTCGCCCGCGTGCAGGAAGCCCCGCAGATGAAGGGCGCGAACCTGTCCGCCGAGGTGGCCACCACCGAGACGTACGTGGTGCCCGCGATCGGGACCAAGAAGTTCACCGTCGCCGCCATAGACCTCGGCATCAAGGGCATGACCCCGCACCGGATGGCCGAGCGCGGCATCGAGGTGCATGTCCTGCCCGCCACCGCCACGGTCGAGGAGGTGTACGCGGTCGACCCCGACGGCGTCTTCCTCTCCAACGGCCCTGGCGACCCGGCGACCGCCGACCTGACCGTGGTCAAGGGCGTGCTTGAGCGCAAGACCCCGCTCTTCGGCATCTGCTTCGGCAACCAGCTGCTCGGCCGCTCGCTCGGCTTCGGCACGTACAAGCTCAAGTACGGCCACCGTGGCATCAACCAGCCCGTGCAGGACCGCTCCACCGGCAAGGTCGAGGTCACCGCGCACAACCACGGATTCGCCGTCGACGCCCCGCTCGACAAGGTCTCCGACACGCCCTACGGCCGCGCCGAGGTGTCCCACGTCTGCCTCAACGACAACGTGGTGGAGGGCCTGAACCTGCTGGACCAGCCGGCTTTCAGCGTCCAGTACCACCCCGAGGCGGCCGCGGGCCCGCACGACGCCGCGTACCTGTTCGACCGCTTCGTATCCCTGATGGAGGGCCAGCGTGCCTAAGCGCTCCGATATCCAGTCCGTCCTGGTCATCGGCTCCGGCCCGATCGTCATCGGCCAGGCAGCCGAGTTCGACTACTCCGGCACTCAGGCCTGCCGGGTCCTCAAGTCCGAGGGCCTGCGCGTCATCCTGGTGAACTCCAACCCGGCGACGATCATGACCGACCCGGAGATCGCCGACGCGACCTATGTCGAGCCGATCACCCCGGAGTTCGTCGAGAAGATCATCGCCAAGGAGCGTCCCGACGCGCTGCTGCCGACCCTCGGCGGCCAGACCGCGCTCAACACCGCGATCTCCATGCACGAGCAGGGTGTGCTGGAGAAGTACGGCGTCGAGCTCATCGGCGCCAATGTCGAGGCCATCAACAAGGGTGAGGACCGCGACCTGTTCAAGGGCGTCGTCGAGGCCGTCAACGCCAAGATCGGCTACGGCGAGTCCGCACGCTCCGTCATCTGCCACTCCATGGACGACGTCCTCAAGGGCGTCGACGAGCTCGGCGGCTACCCCGTCGTCGTCCGTCCCTCGTTCACCATGGGCGGCGCCGGCTCCGGTTTCGCGCACAACGAGGACGAGCTGCGCCGGATCGCCGGACAGGGCCTCACGCTCTCGCCGACCACCGAGGTGCTCCTGGAGGAGTCCATCCTCGGCTGGAAGGAGTACGAGCTGGAGCTGATGCGCGACAAACACGACAACGTGGTGGTCGTCTGCTCCATCGAGAACTTCGACCCGATGGGCGTGCACACCGGCGACTCCATCACCGTCGCCCCGGCGATGACCCTGACCGACCGCGAGTACCAGCGGCTGCGGGACATCGGCATCGCGATCATCCGCGAGGTCGGCGTCGACACCGGTGGCTGCAACATCCAGTTCGCCGTCGATCCCGAGGACGGCCGGATCATTGTCATCGAGATGAACCCGCGTGTCTCGCGGTCCTCGGCGCTCGCCTCCAAGGCCACCGGCTTCCCGATCGCCAAGATCGCCGCCCGGCTCGCCGTCGGCTACACCCTCGACGAGATCCCCAACGACATCACCGAGAAGACCCCGGCGTCCTTCGAGCCCACGCTCGACTACGTCGTGGTCAAGGTGCCG
The DNA here is from genome assembly GCF_044334895.1 of Streptomyces sp. NPDC020681. Taxonomy (NCBI): domain Bacteria; kingdom Bacillati; phylum Actinomycetota; class Actinomycetes; order Kitasatosporales; family Streptomycetaceae; genus Streptomyces; species Streptomyces sp. NPDC020681. The sequence goes on from NZ_JBIRTX010000006.1 coordinate 420,793, forward strand.
CGGTTCGCCTTCGAGAAGTTCCCGTCCGCCGACGCCACCCTCACCACCACCATGAAGTCGGTCGGCGAGGCCATGGCGATCGGCCGGAACTTCACCGAGGCGCTTCAGAAGGCGCTGCGCTCGCTGGAGAAGAAGGGCTCGCAGTTCACCTTCACCGGTGAGCCCGGCGACAAGGCCGAGCTTCTCGAGATCTCCCGGGTGCCCACCGACGGCCGGATCAACACCGTCATGCAGGCTGTCCGGGCCGGCGCGACGCCCGAGGAGATCTTCGAGGCCACAAAGATCGACCCGTGGTTCATCGACCAGCTGTTCCTGATCAAGGAGCACGCGGACGAGCTCGCCGTCGCCGGCAAGCTCGGCCCCGAGCTGCTCGAGGACGCCAAGCGGCACGGCTTCTCCGACGCCCAGATCGCCGAGATCCGCGGACTGCGCGAGGACGTCGTACGCGAGGTCCGCCACGCGCTCGGCATCCGGCCGGTCTACAAGACGGTCGACACCTGCGCCGCCGAATTCGCCGCCAGGACGCCCTACTTCTACTCCTCTTACGACGAGGAGAGCGAGGTCGCACCCCGCGAGAAGCCCGCCGTGATCATCCTCGGCTCGGGTCCCAACCGCATCGGCCAGGGCATCGAGTTCGACTACTCCTGCGTCCACGCCTCGTTCGCGCTCAGCGACGCCGGCTACGAGACCGTGATGGTCAACTGCAACCCCGAGACAGTCTCCACCGACTACGACACCTCCGACCGGCTCTACTTCGAGCCGCTCACCTTGGAGGACGTCCTGGAGATCGTGCACGCCGAGTCGCTGGCCGGCCCGATCGCGGGCGTCATCGTCCAGCTCGGCGGCCAGACCCCGCTCGGCCTCGCGCAGGCGCTCAAGGACAACGGCGTGCCGATCGTCGGCACCTCGCCGGAGGCCATCCACTCGGCCGAGGACCGCGGCGCCTTCGGCCGCGTCCTCAAGGAGGCCGGTCTCCCCGCTCCGAAGCACGGCACGGCGACGACGTTCGCCGAGGCCAAGGCCATCGCCGACGAGATCGGCTATCCGGTCCTGGTCCGGCCGTCGTACGTGCTCGGCGGCCGCGGCATGGAGATCGTGTACGAGGAGGCCCGCCTCGAGTCGTACATCGCCGAGTCCACCGAGATCAGCCCCACCCGTCCCGTCCTGGTCGACCGCTTCCTCGACGACGCGATCGAGATCGACGTCGACGCGCTGTTCGACGGCGAGGAGCTGTACCTCGGCGGCGTCATGGAGCACATCGAGGAGGCCGGCATCCACTCCGGCGACTCGGCGTGCGCGCTGCCCCCGATCACCCTCGGCGGCTTCGACATCAAGCGGCTGCGGGCCTCGACGGAGGCCATCGCCCGCGGTGTCGGGGTGCGCGGCCTGATCAACATCCAGTTCGCGTTGGCCGGGGACATCCTGTACGTCCTCGAAGCCAACCCGCGTGCGTCGCGGACCGTTCCATTCACCTCGAAGGCGACCGCGGTACCTCTGGCCAAGGCGGCGGCCCGCATCTCGCTCGGCGCGACCATCGCCGAGCTGCGCACCGAGGGCCTGCTGCCCGCGAACGGCGACGGCGGCACCCTGCCGATGGACGCGCCGATCTCCGTCAAGGAGGCCGTCATGCCGTGGTCGCGCTTCCGCGACATTCACGGCCGCGGCGTCGACACGGTCCTCGGCCCGGAGATGCGTTCCACCGGCGAGGTCATGGGCATCGACACGGTCTTCGGCACGGCGTACGCCAAGTCGCAGGCCGGTGCGTACGGCCCGCTGCCGACCAAGGGCCGCGCGTTCATCTCCGTGGCCAACCGGGACAAGCGCTCGATGATCTTCCCGGCCCGTGAACTGGTCGCGCACGGCTTCGAGCTGCTGGCCACGTCCGGCACGGCCGAGGTGCTCAAGCGCAACGGCATCAACGCCACGATCGTGCGTAAGCAGTCCGAGGGCGAGGGCCCGAACGGTGAGAAGACCATCGTCCAGCTCATCCACGACGGCCAGGTCGACCTCATCGTCAACACGCCGTACGGCACCGGCGGCCGCCTCGACGGCTATGACATCCGTACGGCAGCGGTGGCGCGCTCCGTCCCGTGCCTCACGACGGTCCAGGCGCTGGCCGCCGCCGTCCAGGGCATCGACGCGCTCAACCGCGGTGACGTGGGCGTGCGTTCACTCCAGGAACACGCCGAACATCTGATTGCGGCCCGCGACTAGCACCCATGAGGGGGACACCGGAAACGGTGTCCCCCTCTTCGCGAAGGACACCATGTACAAGCTCTTCTTCAATCTCGTCTTCAAGCGCATGGACCCGGAGCAGGCCCACTATCTGGCCTTCCGCTGGATCCGGCTGGCCGTCCGCGTCCCCGTACTGCGCACCTTCGTCGCCGCCGCCCTCGCGCCCCGCCACAAGGAGCTGCGCACGGAGGCGTTCGGACTGCGTATGCACGGCCCCTTCGGTCTCGCCGCGGGCTTCGACAAGAACGCCGTCGCCATCGACGGCATGTCGATGCTCGGCTTCGACCACATCGAGATCGGCACGGTCACCGGCGAGGCGCAGCCCGGCAATCCCAAGCAGCGCCTCTTCCGCCTCGTACCGGACCGCGCGCTGATCAACCGCATGGGCTTCAACAACGAGGGCTCGGCGGCGGTGGCCGAGCGCCTGCACGCGCGTGTGCCGGTCTTCAACACCGTCGTGGGCGTCAACATCGGCAAGACCAAGGTCGTGCCGGAGTCCGATGCCGCGGCCGACTATGTGAAGTCGACTGAGCGGCTCGCCCGCCACGCCGACTACCTCGTGGTGAACGTGTCCTCGCCGAACACTCCCGGCCTGCGGAACCTCCAGGCGACCGAGGCGCTGCGCCCGCTGCTCACGGCCGTACGCGAAGCCGCCGACCGCACGGTCACCGACCGCCGCGTCCCGCTCCTCGTCAAGATCGCGCCCGATCTGGCCGACGAGGACGTCGACGCCGTCGCCGATCTGGCCGTCGAGCTCGGCCTGGACGGCATCATCGCCACCAACACCACGATCGCCCGCGACGGCCTCGGCCTGAAGTCCGACCCGGCGCTGGTCAAGGAGACCGGCGGACTGTCCGGAGCGCCGCTGAAGGAGCGCTCGCTCCAGGTGCTGCGCCGGCTGTACGCGCGCGTCGGCGACCGCATCACGCTGGTCGGCGTCGGCGGCATCGAGAACGCCGAGGACGCCTGGCAGCGCATCCTGGCGGGCGCGACGCTCGTCCAGGGCTACAGCGCCTTCATCTACGAGGGCCCGTTCTACGCCCGCGCGATCCACAAGGGCCTGGCCGCACGCCTGGCGACGAGCCCGTACGCCACGCTCGCCGAAGCGGTCGGGGCCGACGCTCCGAAGAAGAACCCGGCGTGACCGCCACCAGCCACGGGAGGAACCCCATGACCGACACCCTCGAGCCGTTCGGCTCGCGCCTGCGCCATGCCATGGACACCCGCGGTCCGCTCTGCGTCGGCATCGACCCGCACGCTTCCCTGCTGTCCGCCTGGGGCCTCAACGACGACATCGCGGGCCTGGAACGCTTCACCCGTACGACGGTGGAGGCGCTGGCCGACCGGGTCGCCGTCCTCAAGCCGCAGTCCGCGTTCTTCGAGCGCTTCGGCTCGCGCGGCATCGCCGTGCTGGAGAAGGCGGTCGAGGAGGCCCGCTCGGCGGGCGCGCTGGTGCTGATGGACGCCAAGCGCGGCGACATCGGCTCGACGATGGCCGCGTACGCCGCGACCTACCTCGACAAGGACTCCCCGCTGTTCTCGGACGCGGTGACCGTCTCGCCGTATCTCGGCTTCGGCTCGCTGCGTCCGGCCCTGGACGCGGCCGCCGTGTCCGGCGCGGGCGTCTTCGTGCTGGCGCTCACCTCGAACCCGGAGGGCGCGGAGGTGCAGCGGGCGACTGCCGCGGACGGGCGGTCGCTGGCGCAGCTGATGCTCGACCACATGGCCACCGAGAACGCCGGCGCACGGCCGCTCGGCTCGGTCGGCGCGGTGGTCGGGGCGACGCTCGGCGACGCGGGCGTGAATCTGGACATCAACGGTCCGCTGCTGGCCCCCGGCATCGGCGCCCAGGGCGCGACACCCGCGGACCTTCCGCGCGTCTTCGGTTCCGCCGTGGGCAATGTGGTGCCGAGCGTCAGCCGGGGTGTGCTGAAGCACGGACCGGACGTGGCGGCGTTGCGCCAGTCGGCCGAGCGCTTCGCCGAAGAGGTCGTCGCGGCGGTTTCAGGGGTTTAGAACGGGGCCGTAGGCGCTCACCTCGGACCCTTCGAGGGGCTTCGCACTCGTCCCTTTGACAAATTATTGGCGCAAAACCTGGTCGTTATGTCGCAAATGTACCGGTCGGCCGATGCTGACCAGGACTTTTCGTCTGTTCTCGCTGACTGGAGCGGCCATGGCCGCTAGTCTCCGTCGAAGAGCGAACGTGCAGTGCGTTGTTCGTTGCTCGCCCTGGTGAGGCGCGACTAGGTTCCTCACCGGTCCGTATCCGACAGTTCGACATCCGAGGTGACGTAGGCGTGGCTCTTCCGCCCCTTACCCCTGAACAGCGCGCAGCCGCGCTCGAAAAGGCCGCCGCGGCTCGCCGGGAGCGGGCCGAGGTCAAGAATCGACTCAAGCACTCCGGCGCCTCGCTCCACGAGGTCATCAAGCAGGGACAGGAGAACGACGTCATCGGCAAGATGAAGGTCTCCGCTCTCCTTGAGTCCCTGCCGGGCGTGGGCAAGGTCCGCGCCAAGCAGATCATGGAACGGCTCGGGATCTCCGAGAGCCGCCGGGTGCGCGGTCTCGGCTCTAACCAGATCGCCTCTCTTGAGCGCGAGTTCGGCGGCGGCGCCGCCTGACGTTCCCGGGCACTCCCGGGAACCTGGATAATCGCTGCATGGCAGCAGAGGTACGTCCGCGGCTGACCGTGCTCTCCGGCCCTTCAGGGGTCGGCAAGAGCACGGTCGTCGCCCATATGCGCAAGGTCCACCCCGAGGTATGGCTCTCGGTGTCGGCCACCACAAGAAAGCCGCGCCCCGGCGAGCGTCACGGCGTTCAGTACTTCTTCGTCACCGACGAGGAGTTCGACAAGCTGATCGCCAACGGCGAGCTGCTGGAATGGGCCGAGTTCGCGGGCAACCGCTACGGCACGCCGCGGCGTGCCGTACTGGAGCGCCTGGAAGCGGGCGAGCCAGTGCTGCTGGAGATCGATCTCCAGGGTGCCCGGCAGGTCAAGGAGTCCATGTCGGACTCGCAGCTGGTCTTCCTGGCACCGCCGAGCTGGGACGAGCTGGTCCGGCGTCTGACCGGCCGCGGCACCGAGTCCCCAGAGGTGATCGAGCGCCGGCTGGCGGCCGCGAAAGTGGAACTGGCCGCCGAGTCGGAGTTCGACACCACCCTGGTCAACACCTCCGTCGAGGACGTGGCGCGCGAGCTGCTAGCCTTGATGGCAGTTGTTTGATCATGTCCGATCATTTTGCCCGTTCTTCGGAAGGCTAGAAGTGTCCTCTTCCATCACCGCGCCCGAGGGCATCATCAACCCGCCGATCGACGAGCTGCTCGAGGCGACTGACTCGAAGTACAGCCTCGTGATCTACGCCGCCAAGCGCGCGCGTCAGATCAACGCCTACTACTCGCAGCTCGGCGAGGGCCTGCTCGAGTACGTCGGTCCGCTAGTGGACACCCACGTCCACGAGAAGCCGCTCTCGATCGCCCTGCGCGAGATCAACGCGGGCCTGCTGACCTCCGAGGCCATCGAGGGCCCGGCTCAGTAGTCGCAGTACGTTCCTTCACTTCAGGCCCGGCGGAGCATCCGCCGGGCCTGTGGTGTGTCATAGGGGCACGGGGCATCGAATCGTTCGGGATCGGGGAGACGCGGTGGACAAGCCGAAGGTCGTTCTGGGGGTCAGTGGAGGCATCGCCGCGTACAAGGCGTGCGAGCTGCTGCGCAGGCTGACGGAATCGGGCCATGACGTACGTGTCGTGCCGACCGGATCAGCGCTGCACTTCGTCGGCGCCGCGACCTGGTCGGCGCTCTCCGGCCATCCCGTGTCGACCGAGGTCTGGTCCGACGTCCACGAGGTGCCGCACGTCCGGATCGGTCAGGGCGCCGATCTTGTCGTCGTCGCGCCCGCCACCGCCGACATGCTCGCCAAGGCCGCCCACGGCCTCGCCGACGACCTCCTCACCAACACCCTGCTCACCGCCCGCTGTCCGGTGGTCTTCGCGCCGGCGATGCACACCGAGATGTGGGAGCACCCGGCCACCCAGGAGAATGTGGCGACCCTGCGCCGCCGCGGGGCCGTGGTCATCGAGCCCGCGGTCGGCCGCCTCACCGGCGTCGACACCGGCAAGGGCCGGCTGCCCGAGCCGGAGGAGATCTTCGAGATCTGCCGCCGGGTGCTCGCCCGGGGCGTCGCCGCGCCCGACCTGGCCGGTCGCCGTGTTGTCATCAGCGCGGGCGGCACGCGCGAACCGCTCGACCCCGTCCGGTATCTCGGCAACCGCTCCTCCGGCAAGCAGGGGTACGCACTGGCCCGTACGGCTGCCGCCCGCGGCGCCCGGGTCACGCTCATCGAGGCCAACACCGGATTCGCCGACCCGGCGGGTGTCGACGTCGTCCATGTCGGCACCGCGGTCCAGCTGCGCGAGGCCGTGCTCAAGGCGGCGGCCGACGCCGACGTGGTGGTGATGGCTGCCGCGGTCGCGGACTTCCGCCCCGCCGTGTACGCCACCGGCAAGATCAAGAAGCGGGACGGCCAGGAGCCCGCGCCGGTCGCGCTGGTCCGCAACCCGGACATCCTCGCCGAGATCTCGGCCGACCGGGCGCGCGCCGACCAGGTGATCGTCGGCTTCGCCGCCGAGACGGACGATGTGCTCGCCAACGGCCGCGACAAGCTGCGCCGCAAGGGCTGCGATCTGCTGGTGGTCAACGAGGTCGGCGAGCGCAAGACCTTCGGCTCGGAGGAGAACGAGGCCGTCGTACTGGCCGCGGACGGCGGTGAGACCCCGGTGCCGTACGGGCCGAAGGAGTCGCTCGCGGACACGGTCTGGGATCTCGTCGTCCCAAGGCTTGGATGAATTCTTGGTTTCACCCAGATAGATGGGAGAAATGACACAAAGTCGACGTACCGCCCCTGAAACGGGCCCTACGGTCGTCCCTTACACCGTTCGGCCGCAGGTGACAGGGCTGTGATCGCGCTCCCACGGAGCGAGACGGCTGGACTGGTGGGAGAGTGCGACGGATAAACTGGTCATGGAACGTCGCGGGGCGCAGCCCCCTGCCGGTCCATCAATGATCAGCCAGCAGCCGCTGCAACCCCAGGGAGCGATGTGTCCCGCCGTCTCTTCACCTCGGAGTCCGTGACCGAGGGTCACCCCGACAAGATCGCTGACCAGATCAGCGACACCATTCTCGATGCCCTTCTGCGGGAGGACCCGACGTCCCGGGTCGCCGTGGAAACCCTGATCACCACCGGTCTGGTGCACGTCGCCGGCGAGGTGACCACCAAGGCGTACGCGCCCATCGCACAGCTGGTGCGCGACAAGATCCTCGAGATCGGCTACGACTCCTCGAAGAAGGGCTTCGACGGCGCGTCCTGCGGCGTCTCGGTCTCCATCGGCGCGCAGTCGCCGGACATCGCGCAGGGCGTCGACACCGCGTACGAGAAGCGGGTCGAGGGCGATGAGGACGAGCTCGACAAGCAGGGCGCGGGCGACCAGGGCCTGATGTTCGGCTACGCCTGCGACGAGACGCCCGAGCTGATGCCGCTGCCGATCCACCTGGCGCACCGGCTCTCCCGACGCCTCTCCGAGGTCCGCAAGAACGGGACCATCCCGTACCTGCGGCCCGACGGCAAGACCCAGGTCACCATCGAGTACGACGGCGACAAGGCGGTCCGCCTGGACACCGTGGTCGTCTCCTCGCAGCACGCGTCGGACATCGACCTGGACTCGCTGCTCGCGCCCGACATCCGCGAGTTCGTCGTCGAGCACGTGCTCAAGCAACTCGTCGACGACGGCATCAAGCTGGACACCGAGGGCTACCGGCTGCTGGTGAACCCGACCGGCCGCTTCGAGATCGGCGGCCCGATGGGCGACGCCGGCCTCACCGGTCGCAAGATCATCATCGACACGTACGGCGGCATGGCGCGCCACGGCGGTGGCGCGTTCTCCGGCAAGGACCCGTCCAAGGTGGACCGTTCTGCCGCGTACGCGATGCGCTGGGTCGCCAAGAACGTCGTGGCCGCGGGTCTCGCCGCGCGCTGCGAGGTCCAGGTCGCGTACGCGATCGGCAAGGCCGAGCCGGTCGGTCTCTTCGTCGAGACCTTCGGCACGGCGACGGTCGACGTCGACAAGATCGAGCAGGCCATCTCGGCGGTCTTCGACCTCCGCCCGGCCGCGATCATCCGCGACCTCGACCTGCTGCGCCCGATCTACGCGCAGACCGCGGCGTACGGCCACTTCGGCCGCGAGCTGGCGGACTTCACGTGGGAGCGCACGGACCGCGTGGACGCGCTGCGCGCGGCGGTGGGCCTGTAAGCGGAACGCGCATGATCTGACATCGGCTGCACGACGAGGCCCGGCATCCCTGAGGGGGTGCCGGGCCTCGTCGCGTTGCGGGCCGCGGATCGGCCGGTGGTGCTGTCGGTGGCGTCTGGTAGGAATTTGGCTGTGAGCAGCGACGACAAGCAGCCCGAAGAGCCCGCAGCCAGTGGGCCCGAGCAGCTTGCGCTCATCCGGGAGACCGTGCGCAAGGCCAAGGTCCCCAAGGCGAAGCCGCGGACATGGCGCGGGGCCGCCCTGGCAAAGGAGCTGCCCGTGGCCAGGGTGTTGGTCAACAAGGGCGTGCTCCATCTTGATCAGTACTTCGACTACGCCGTGCCCGAGGAGCTCGACGCGGACGCGCAGCCCGGAGTGCGGGTGCGGGTGCGGTTCGGGGCCGGGGCGCATCGGGTGCGGGAAGGACGGCGCGAGGGCGGCGGGCTGATCGACGGGTTTCTCGTCGAGCGGCGGGCCGACACCGACTACGGAGGGGCGCTGGCCGCGCTCGCCTCCGTCGTCTCGCCCGAGCCGGTGCTCAGCCCGGAGATGCTGGCCCTCGCGCGTGCGGTCGCCGATCGGTACGCGGGCAGCCTGGCGGATGTCCTCCAGCTGGCCGTGCCGCCGAGGAACGGACGGGCCGAGGCGAAACCGTCGCCCGAGCCGCTGCCGCCGCCCGCCGCGCCCGAGGCCGGGAGCTGGGAGCGGTACGGACGCGGGGCGGCGTTCCTGGACGCGCTCGCGGGCGGCGGCGCGCCACGGGCCGTGTGGACCGCGCTGCCCGGGCCCACGTGGCCCGAAGAGCTCGCGCGGGCCGTCGCCGCCACGCTGGCCTCCGGACGGGGTGCCCTGGTCGTCGTGCCCGACGGACGCCGGGCGGCGCGGGTGGACGCGGCGCTCACCGCCTTGCTCGGTGCGGGTCGTCACGCCCTGCTGACCGCCGATTCCGGGCCCGAGAAGCGGTACCGGCAGTGGCTCGCCGTGCGCCGCGGGTCGGTGCGGGCCGTCGTCGGGACCAGGGCCGCGATGTTCGCTCCCGTGCAGGACCTCGGCCTGGTCGCCGTCTGGGACGACGGCGACTCCAGCCACAGCGACGAGAACGCGCCGTTCCCGCATGTCCGCGAGGTGCTTGAACTGCGCGCCACGCACGACAAGTGCGGCTTCCTGCTCGGCAGCACGAGCTGCACGGTCGAGGCCGCTCAGCTGGTCGCGAGCGGCTGGGCACTGCCCCTCATCGCCGACCGCGAGCGGGTGCGCAGTGCCGCGCCCCTGGTCCGTACGGTCGGCGACGAGGACCTCGCGCGCGACGAGGCCGCGCGGGCCGCACGGCTGCCGAGCGTCGCCTGGCAGGTCGTACGGGACGGGCTGAAAAGCGGACCGGTGCTGGTCCAGGTGCCGAGGCGCGGCTATGTGCCGAGGCTCGCCTGTGAACGCTGCCGTACGCCCGCACGCTGCCGGCACTGCGCGGGACCGCTGGAAGCGCCGGACGAGCACGAGCTGACGTGCCGCTGGTGCGGGCGCGGAGCGGCGGACTGGCACTGCGTCGCGTGCGGCAGTACGCGGCTGCGGGCCCGCGTCGTCGGCGCGCGGCGTACGGCGGAGGAGCTGGGCCGCGCCTTTCCCGCGGTGCCGGTGCGGACCTCGGGCCGGGACCATGTGCTCGACACCGTGCCGGACAGGCCCGCACTGGTGGTCAGCACGCCGGGCGCCGAGCCGGTCGCCGACGGCGGCGGCTATGCGGCGGCTCTGCTGCTCGACGGCTGGGCCATGCTCACGCGACCGGACCTGCGGGCCGGTGAGGACGCGCTACGACGCTGGATGGACGCGGCCTCGCTGGTGCGCGGGCAGAGCGAGGGCGGCACGGTGGTGATCGTCGCCGAACCGACCCTGCGGCCGGTCCAGGCGCTGGTGCGGTGGGACCCGGTCGGCCATGCGCAGCGCGAACTGGCTGAGCGGGCCGAGCTGGGCTTTCCGCCGGTGTCCCGGATGGCGTCGGTCGCGGGCCGGGCGGACGCGGTGGCCGGGTTCGTGGCCACCGCCGAACTGCCCAGTGACGTGGAGGTGTTGGGCCCGGTCCCGCTGCCGGTCTCCGACCCCGGCAGACCGCGCAGGCCCGGCGATCCGCCGGTGGGGGAGAGCTGGCACCGGACGCTGCTGCGGGTGCCGCCGGGCAGTGGTTCTGCGCTGGCGGCCGCGCTGAAGACGGCTCAGGCGGCCCGGATGGCGCGCGGGGGCGGCGAGCCGGTACGGATCAGAATCGACCCGCCGGACATCGGCTGACTCGGCGCGCAGCTCCGGTCGGCCGAGGCACCTCACCGGCCCCGGCGGCGCGGTTCGACGTGCCCCGCCCGGCCGGCCCGGGTGCTGGGCCGCACTGACCGCACCCGCACTCGCACCTGCCCTGCGGCAAGAAGCTGCCCCCGCCCTCGCGGACAGGGGCAGCCGGGCGGAAGGTCAGCCGTTGCGCGGGCCGGGGAAGGCGCTCGGGCGGGCCTCCTCGCGGAGGGGATGGCTGCCGGCCATCGGCTGCGGCGGCATCGTGCGTGCGGCGGGGACGGCGGGAAGTCCCGGTCCCGGCAGTGTGCGCGTCGCCCCGGCGTCCCCGGCGTGGTCCACATCCGCCGGACCCGCCTGCTGGGAGGCCCGCCGCGCGCCGTAACGGCGGTGCACCGCCTGCTTGGTGACGCCGAGCGCCGAGCCCACCGCGTCCCACGAGAAGCCCAGTGATCGGTCGAAGTCCACCGCGGCCGTCACCAGCGTCTCGACGCTGTCCCTCAGCTCCTGCGCGAGGCGGACGGTCGGGGCCGGAGCCCTGCCGTAGACGACGAAGCCCGTGGACGGGCCGGAGCGGCGCGGGCGGTAGACATTGCCCAGCTGCGCGGTGAGCGTGCGCAGTGCGTCCACCTGCCGGCGGACCCGCTCGATGTCCCGCACCAACAGGTGCAGACTTGCCCGGGCTTGGGCGTCGTGGGTTGCGTGGTCGGCCATTGACAAGCCTCTCGAACCGGCGTTGAAAAGGGGTCGGGCCGCTTCCGGGGCGGCCCGCTTCGGTCAATCTCTCTTGACCAACGCTCTACCCGGCGATGTGGTCACGCTGCGGGGGCGTATGCGCATATACGCGGGGCGCACGGTCTCCCGCACGCCCCCTGACGCCTGGGCCCATAGACTGGTGCGCTGTTCGCCAACACCGCCCTGAGAGGCAGTCAGTCACCGATGAAGCTCGTCTTCGCAGGCACCCCCGAGGTCGCCGTACCCGCCCTGGACGCACTGATCGCCTCCGACCGGCACGAGGTGGCCGCGGTCGTCACCCGGCCCGACGCGCCGGCCGGCCGTGGTCGGCGGCTGGTGGCAAGCCCGGTGGCCCAGCGTGCCGAGGAGGCCGGGATCGAGGTGCTCAAGCCGGTCAAGCCGCGCGACGAGGACTTCCTGGCGCGGCTGCGGGAGATCGGGCCGGATTGCTGCCCGGTCGTGGCGTACGGCGCGCTGCTGCCCAAGGTCGCTCTCGACGTGCCCGCCCGCGGCTGGGTCAATCTGCACTTCTCGCTGCTGCCCGCCTGGCGCGGTGCCGCGCCTGTGCAGCACGCGATCCTCGCCGGCGACGAAGTGACGGGCGCGGCCACCTTCCTGATCGAGGAGGGCCTCGACTCGGGCCCGGTGTACGGCGTGATCACCGAGCTGATCCGGCCCACCGACACCAGCGGCGATCTGCTCACCCGGCTCGCGTTCGCCGGCGCCGGTCTGCTCGCCGCGACGATGGACGGCATCGAGGACGGCACCCTCGGGGCCGTGCCGCAGGCTGCCGACGGTGTGTCCATGGCGCCGAAGATCACCGTCGAGGACGCCCGGGTGGACTGGCGCGCCCCGGCGCTGCGCGTCGACCGTGTCGTACGCGGCTGCACCCCGGCCCCCGGTGCGTGGACGGAGTTCCGCGGCGAGCGGCTCAAACTGGTCTCCGTTGCTCTGGTCCCGGACCGTACGGATCTCGGGCCCGGCGAGCTGGCCGCCGGCAAGAACAATGTGTACGTCGGCACCGGATCGCACGCCGTCGAGCTGCTGTGGGTCCAGCCGCAGGGCAAGAAGCCGATGCGCGCGGCCGACTGGGCGCGGGGTGTGCGGATCGCCCCGGGAGAGCGTCTGGGCGGCGCGGACGTAGGCTGAAGAGGCCGTACGACGCACTCGTACGACCTCCTCGTAGCCCTTGCACGACCTTTCGATAAGCGGAGCACCTTTTGAGCGAGCAGGCACGTCGCCGTCCCCACAAGCCGTACCGGCGCCCGAAGAAGGACCCCGTGCGGATCCTGGCCTTCGAGGTGCTGCGGGCCGTCGACGAGAGGGACGCGTACGCGAACCTCGTTCTGCCGCCGCTGCTGAAGAAGGCCCGCGAGGGCGAGGACTTCGACGCGCGTGACGCGGCGCTCGCGACCGAACTGGTCTACGGCACGCTGCGCCGCCAGGGCACGTACGACGCGATCATCACGGCGTGCATCGACCGGCCGCTGCGCGAGGTCGACCCGCCGGTCCTGGATGTGCTCGCACTCGGCGCGCACCAGCTTCTCGGGACGCGTATCCCGACGCATGCCGCGGTCTCGGCGAGCGTGGAGCTGGCGCGGGTGGTGCTGGGCGACGGGCGGGCCAGGTTCGTCAACGCGGTGCTCCGCAAGATCTCGCAGCACGACCTCGACGCCTGGCTGGAGCAGGTCGCTCCGCCCTACGACGAGGATGCCGAGGATCACCTCGCCGTGGTGCACTCGCATCCGCGCTGGGTCGTCTCCGCGCTCTGGGACTCGCTGGGCGGCGGGCGCGCAGGCATCGAGGACCTGCTGGAGGCCGACAACGAACGGCCCGAGGTGACCCTCGTCGCCCGTCCGGGACGCTCCACCGCCGATGAGCTGCTGGAGGCGATCGGCGAGGAGTCCGGGCTGCCGGGCCGCTGGTCGCCGTATGCCGTGCGGCTGGCCGAGGGTGGCGAGCCCGGCGCGGTCGACGCCGTACGGGAGGGCCGGGCCGGAGTCCAGGACGAGGGCAGCCAGCTCGTCGCGATCGCCCTGGCCAACGCTCCCGTCGACGGCTCCGACGCGCGCTGGCTCGACGGCTGCGCGGGCCCCGGCGGCAAGGCCGCGCTGCTGGCCGCGCTCGCCGCACAGCGCGGCGCGTCGCTCCTCGCGTCCGAGAAGCAGCCGCACCGGGCCCGTCTTGTCGAGCGCTCGCTGGCGGGCAACCCGGGTCCGTACCAGGTCATCGCCGCCGACGGCACCCGCCCGCCGTGGCTGCCCGGCATCTTCGACCGGGTCCTGGTCGACGTCCCGTGCACCGGTCTCGGCGCACTGCGCCGCCGTCCCGAGGCGCGCTGGCGCCGCCGTCCGGAGGACCTGGAGGGCTTCGCGCCGCTGCAGCGCGGACTGCTGCGCGAGGCGCTGAAGGCGGTACGGGTCGGAGGAGTGGTGGGCTACGCGACCTGCTCGCCGCATCTCGCCGAGACCCGGGTCGTCGTCGACGACGTGCTCAAGGGCCGCGGCGGCCCGCCGGCCGAGGCGGAGTGGGTGGACGCGCGGCCTTTGATGCCGGGCATTCCGGCGCTGGGGGACGGGCCGGACGTGCAGCTGTGGCCGCATCTGCACGGCACGGACGCGATGTATCTGGCGCTGCTGCGGCGCACGGCGTGAGGCGGATCGACTGCTGGACACGGCGGTCGACGTGATCCGGCCCTGGCTCTGGCCCTGCCCGGGACGCGTCTCACGAGACTGACCTGGCGACGCCCATGACGGCGCGTTCCGTCACACCGATTGCAGGCGATCGGCCCGGGTGCGCGCGGTCCGGGCGTCGCGGCGGGCCTTGCGGGCCAGGCGGCCGGCCTCCGCTTCCTGGCGCCGGGCGTCGTCCAGAGCGCCGCGGGTCCGGCGCTCGGCTTCTTGTGCCGCAGACAGCTCCCGGGCCAGGGCGGCCGCCCGTTCCCGCGCCTCCTTGAGCACGGTCTCGGCCTGTTCGCGCTGGGCCTCCGCCTCCTGGAGCTCTTCCTCCTGCTCCCGGGCCTGCTGCTCCGCGGCCTCGGCGTCCCGACGGGCTTCGGCGAGCTTCCGGCGCCGGGCCTCCTCGCGGCTCTTGTCCTTGGCGCTTGCCCGCGGCTTGTCTGCGACGGGGGTCACCGGTTCGGGCGCGGGCGCCGGCGGAGGTGCGGCGCGCGCCGGTGCGCCCGCCACGGCGGCCGCGGTGAAGCCGACCGGCGGACTCAGGCTCTTGACGAGATGGCCTCCGGCCCATTCCTGCGCTGCCTGCGGGTCGGCCAGCACGGCGTGCAGGGTCGCCTCGACCTCGCGCTGGACGGTCTCGGTCACGGGATGGCCCGCCTCGGCCGCACGTTGCCGGGCCTGCCGGACGAGCGCACCGACGACGGCGTGCTGCCGACGGCTGAGTTCACGCAGTTGCTCGCCGTCGAGCTGCTCGTGGGCCTGTCGCAGGCCCTCGCCGAGGCGGAGCAGCGCAGCGACCTGATCGGGATCCGAGCGTACGAGCAGATTGCTCGCCCAGGCGGCCAGCGTCGGCCGCCCCAGTTTGCCGATCCGAGCAGCCAGCGCCCCGTCCTTCGCCTTGCGGGCCTCGGCCACGTACGAGCGGCGGGCCTCGATGAACTCGCCCGGCGGGAGCCCGTACAGCTGGTCCGCAACGCTCTCCAGATCCACCGTTCACCCGCCGCCTTCCACAGCAACCGGTTCAGTCGGACGACGGCCGCCCGCTCGGCACCGGCTCCGGCTCCTTGTGCGTCGGTTCCTCGTGCGCCAGCCGGTGTGGCCACCACACCTTCGGGCCCACGTCCAGGAACAGCGACGTCACCAGCACGGACCGGACGATCAGGGTGTCCAGCAGGACGCCCAGGGCCACAGCGAAGCCGATTTCCGCGAAGGCGACCATCGGCAGCGTGCCGAGCGCCGCGAACGTGCCGGCCAGCACCAGGCCCGCCGAGGTGATCACCGCGCCGGTCGCCGCGAGGCCGGTCACCACGCCCGCACGCGTGCCCTGGCGGCGTGCCTCCTCGCGGATCCTGGTGGACAGGAAGATGTTGTAGTCGATGCCGAGCGCCACCAGGAACACAAAGACGAACAGCGGGAAGTCGGTCGACTCTCCCGCGTAGTCGAAGATGTACCGGAACGCGAGCGCACTGAGGCCCAGCGCGGCGGCGAAGGACAGCACCACCGTCCCGATCAGCAGCAGCGGCGCGATCAGCGACCGCAGCAGCACGATGAGCACGAGCAGCACTACCGCGAGCACCAGCGGAATGATCAGCAGGTTGTCGTGGGTGGTGGCTTTGTCCATGTCGAGCAGCGCGGCCGTGCCGCCGCCCACTTGTGCGTCGGCGTCCGGGACCGCGTGCACCGCGTCCCGTACCCGCTCGACCGTGTCCTTGGCGGCCTGGCTGTCGGCGGCGTTCGTCATGGTCGCCTCGAACAGCACCCGGCCGTCGTTCGCGGGTTTGGTCCCCGGTGGCAGGCCGAGCGACTGCGGCACCACACCTGGTGTCGCCGCGACGGCCTCGCCGACCTGCCGGGCTTGGGCCACGTTGCTGACGATGACCAGCGGATCGCCGCTGCCCGCGGGGAAGTACTGCGCCTGGACCGTCTGTCCGACGATCGAGTCCGGTCTGTCGGTGAACGAGTCCGCGTTCCTGATCCCCTCCGCGCGCAGCTGGATCAGGCCCAGCGCGCAGACGGCCAGGGCGAGTGCGGTGCCCGCCCAGATCATCCGCGGACGGCGGGAGATGCTCTGTCCCGTACGGGCCCAGAAGCCGCTCTCGGTCGGCTCTGCCGAGCCCTCGTGCGGGATCGAGGGCCAGAAGATCCAGCGGCCGAAGATCACCAGCATGGCCGGGAAGAGCGTCACCATGGCCAGCAGCGCGACCGTGACGCCGATCGCGGCGACCGGGCCGAGGCCGCTGGTGGAGTTCATCTCGGCGAACAGCAGGACCAGCATGCCGAGCACCACCGTGGCGCCGCTGGCCAGCACCGCGGGACCCGCCCGGTGCAGCGCCAGGGCCATGGCCTCGTGCCGGTCCTCGTGGCGGCGCAGCTCCTCTCTGTAGCGGGCGACCAGCAACAGGGCATAGTCCGTCCCCGCGCCGAAGACGAGGACCGTCAGAATGCCCGCACTCTGGCCGTTGACCGTCAGATCGGCATGCTCCGCCAGCAGATAGATCAGCGCCTGCGCGGACACGAGCGCCACGACCACCGCGATCACCGGGACCAGCAGCAGCGTCGGACTGCGGTAGGTGATCAGCAGCATCACGATGACCACGCCGAGCGCCGCGAGCAGCAGCGTTGAGTCGATGCCCTCGAAGGCCTCGGAGAAGTCGGCCGAAGTGCCGCCCGGACCCGTGATGTGCACCGCGAGCCCCGCTCCGCCGGTGCCGGTCTCGGCGCGGATGGAGTCGACGGCCGGCGCGATCCGCTCCCAGCCCTTCTCGTCCATGGTGATCGGTACGAAGACCTGGGCGGCCCGCGGATCGACCGGCCGGTCGAACACGGGACCGCGGGTCTCGTCGCCGCGGATGCCGTGGTCGCTCAGCTGCTTGAGCGCGGCGACATCGTCCTCGATCTGCGCCCGGTCGGCCGTGGTGAGGCCGCTCTCCCGTGCGTAGATGACGACGGCCGGGATGACCTCGGGCCTGAACTCCTCGGACTCATGGAGGACTTGAGTGGACTCGGCGCTGCCGGGCAGCCAGGAAGCGGCGTCGTTGTCCTGTGCGTCGGTGAGTTTCTGCGCGAGGGGGAAGGCGAGCATCATCACGGCCAGCCACAGCACCACCACGACCCATTTGCTGCGGCGGCCGCAGACAAGCCAGGCGACACCGTTGCGGGGTGCCCGACCGCTGGGCGGTGGTGCTCCACCGCCCGGAGGCCGTTCTTGTCCCTTGTGCGCGTCCACCATGACGCCCCCAATTGGCCTTGGCCGTGGGCAGAAACGCCAGGATTGCACGGTGTGTGCTGATCCCGGACCCCCTTGGTCCGTACCGGAAGCGCATCCTGGGAGGGGAAGGGCCCCGGAGCATGGCAGGCTTGGCCCATGGCCGTACAGATCAACCCCAGTATCCTCTCCGCCGACTTCTCCCGCCTGGCGGAAGAGGCCAGGGCCGTCGAGGGCGCCGACTGGCTGCATGTCGATGTGATGGACAACCACTTCGTGCCCAATCTGACCCTGGGCGTGCCGGTCGTGGAATCTCTCAGCCGGGCGACGGACACGCCGCTGGACTGCCATCTGATGATCGACGACCCCGATCGATGGGCTCCGCAGTACGTCGAAGCGGGGGCCGGATCCGTCACTTTCCACGTGGAGGCCGCGGCCGCGCCGGTACGGCTGGCGCGCGAGATCCGCGCCAAGGGCGCCCGCGCGTCCATGGCGCTCAAGCCGGCCACGCCGATCGAGCCGTACGAGGATCTGCTGCCCGAGCTGGACATGCTGCTGATCATGACCGTGGAGCCCGGCTTCGGGGGCCAGGCCTTCCTCGACATCATGCTGCCGAAGATCCGCCGCACCCGGGAGCTGATCGCCAAGCACGGCCTGGAGCTGTGGTTGCAGGTGGACGGAGGTGTCTCCGACGCGACGATCGAACGGTGCGCGGAAGCGGGCGCGGACGTGTTCGTCGCGGGCTCGGCGGTCTACGGGGCGCAGGACCCGGCGCAGGCGGTGCGCGCCCTGCGCGCCAAGGCGACGCAGACGATCGACTCGGCGGCCTGGGCGTGCGACCACTGAGCCACAAGCAAGTGAACTCAGCCCATCAGGGCTGATCAACACCGCCGGATCTGACAGGATTACGGCTCCGGAGTGTGTACAGCAGTGAGGAGATCGCCGTGTCGACGGGCCGGTCAGCCATGCGGATGGGACCCGCTGAGCTGGTGCAGGCGGCGGCCATGGCCCGCCGCTTCTATCTCGAGGGCAAATCCAAGATCCAGATCGCGGAGGAGTTCGGCGTAAGCCGCTTCAAGGTCGCGCGGGTCCTGGAGACGGCCCTCGAACGTGATCTCGTACGGATCGAAATCCGCGTTCCCGCAGAGCTGGACGCCGAGCGCTCCGACGCGCTCCGCGCCCACTTCGGACTGCGGCACGCGGTCGTCGTCGAATCTCCCGCCGAGGCGCTCGAGGAGTCGCCCGACCCGGAGAACCTGGGCGAAGTGGCCGCCGACCTGCTCGGCGAGCTGGTGAACGAAGGCGATGTACTGGGCCTGGCGTGGGGCCGGTCCACCATCCACATGGCCGCGGCGCTCGACCGGCTGCCGCCGTGCACGGTCGTGCAGCTCACGGGCGTGTACGACGCCGGGACGGCGGAGCGCGGCTCGGTCGAGGCGGTGCGCCGCGCGGCTCAGGTCTCCGGCGGTGACGCCCACCCGATCTACGCGCCGATGCTGCTCCCGGACGCGGCCACGGCGGCGGCGCTGCGGAACCAGACCGGGATCGCCCGGGCCTTCGAGTACTTCGACAAGGTCACTGTCGCGGCCGTCTCCATCGGCTCCTGGGAGCCGGGCATCTCGACGGTGCACGACATGCTCACCGACGAGGAGCGCGAGCACTACGCCTCGCTCGGCGTCGCCGCGGAGATGTCCGCCCACCTCTTCGACTCGGACGGCCGCCGCGTCGGCCGCGACCTCGGCGAACGGTGCATCACGGTCGAGGCGGACCGGCTGCGCCGGATCCCCGAGGTGGTGGCGATCGCGGGCGGCCAGCGCAAGGCGGCGGCGATCGGCGCGGTACTGCGCTCGGGCCTTGTCACCAGCCTGGTCACGGACACGGCGGTGGCGGACCAGCTGCTGTCGTCCCCTCCGGGCCAGCGCCCGGCGCTCGACCGCGCGGACCCGGACGACTGACCTGCGGACAGGCGGCATCGGGGCCGCTGTTTCCGGCATGGGCCGGGCGGACCGAGGCGGGTCCGATCCGGCCGCGCCGCAGGCGGCACGGGTCGCCGCGTTTGGAGGATCTGCTCGACGACGCGTCCGTGAGCTGGAGTTTTCGCCCGGAGCGTGCATTCCCACCGGCATGGGACAATGAAGTACGTGCGATTTCCCCGGCTGACATGCCCGGGGGCCAACTCCGATCGACTGGGATGTTCTGCACGTGCGTTTCCTCAATGACATCAAGCCGCCGTACGACCTGACGTACGACGACGTCTTCATGGTGCCGAGCCGCTCCGCCGTCGGGTCGCGGCAGGCCGTGGATCTCTCGTCGCCGGACGGCAGCGGCACCACCATCCCGCTCGTCGTGGCGAACATGACGGCCATCGCGGGCCGGCGCATGGCGGAGACGCTCGCCCGCCGCGGCGGTCTCGTCGTCATCCCCCAGGACATTCCGATCGACGTCGTCACCGATGTCATCTCCTGGGTCAAGACGCGCCACCTCGTGCTGGACACCCCGATCGTGCTGGCCCCCAGCCAGACCGTCGCCGACGCCCTCGCCCTGCTCCCGAAGCGGGCGCACGACGCCGGTGTGGTCGTCGACGCCGAGCAGCGGCCGGTCGGTGTCGTCACCGACGCCGACCTGTCCGGGGTCGACCGCTTCACCCAGCTGTCCGAGGTCATGTCGAAGGACCTGCTCCTGATCGACGCGGACATCGACCCCCGCGACGCCTTCAACAAGCTCGACCACGCCAACCGCAGGTACGCACCGGCGGTCGACCGTGACGGCAGGCTCGCCGGCATCCTCACCCGCAAGGGCGCCCTGCGCGCCACGCTCTACACCCCGGCCACCGACGCGCACGGCAGGCTGCGCATCGCCGCCGCCGTCGGCATCAACGGCGATGTCGCGGGCAAGGCCAAGCAACTCCTGGACGCCGGCGTCGACACGCTCGTCGTGGACACCGCGCACGGCCACCAGGAGTCGATGCTCTCCGCGATCAAGGCGGTCCGCGGACTCGACCCGCAGGTGCCGATCGTCGCGGGCAACATCGTCGCCGCCGAGGGTGTGAAGGACCTGATCGACGCCGGCGCGGACATCATCAAGGTCGGCGTGGGCCCCGGCGCCATGTGCACCACGCGCATGATGACCGGCGTGGGCCGGCCGCAGTTCTCCGCCGTCCTCGAGTGCGCCGCCGAGGCCAAGAAGTACGGCAAGCACGTCTGGGCCGACGGCGGTGTCCGGCACCCGCGCGATGTCGCCATGGCGCTCGCCGCCGGCGCGTCGAACGTGATGATCGGCTCCTGGTTCGCGGGCACGTACGAGTCGCCGGGCGACCTTCAGCAGACCGCCGACGGGCGGCTGTACAAGGAGTCGTTCGGCATGGCGTCCGCGCGCGCCGTACGCAACCGTACGAGCGAGGAGTCGGCGTACGACCGGGCCCGCAAGGCGCTGTTCGAGGAGGGCATTTCGACCTCGCGGATGTTCCTCGACCCGGGCCGCCCGGGAGTCGAGGACCTGATCGACGAGATCATCGCGGGTGTCCGCTCCTCCTGCACGTACGCCGGCGCGGCATCGCTGGAAGAGTTCGCCGAGCGGGCGATCGTCGGTGTCCAGAGCGCCGCGGGTTACGCCGAGGGCAAGCCCCTGCACGCCAGCTGGAACTAGAGCCTGTGACGAGTTGCCGCGTCCGGTCCGCGATCGTCGCGTGGCCGGACGCGGCGCGTTGACGTCAACTCGCCCTTCCACAGGCATGAGTGGTTCGAGTCTGGGTAGACGCGCCCTGCACTGACCACGAGCAGGGGAGGACGAAGTGTCCACGGCGAGCACGGTCATGGCCGAACTCACACAGCCTGGAACACGGCGCCCGAACATCGCGGAGCTGGACCTTCCAGAGGTGCCGGACCCCGGCCAAGTGGCCCCCAGAGACGCCCGGGAGATCTCGAAGGTCTTCTTCGTACGGCTGGCGTCGCTGGACGAGGGCACGCATGAGCACCAGTACGTACGGAACACGCTGATCGAGCTGAACCTGGCCCTGGTCAAGTACGCGGCGGGCCGCTTCCGCAACCGGGCCGAACAGATGGAGGACATCGTCCAGGTCGGCACCATCGGCCTGATCAAGGCGATCGACCGGTTCGAGCTCAGCCGCGAGGTGGAGTTCGCGACCTTTGCCGTCCCGTACATCGTCGGCGAGATCAAGCGGTTCTTCCGCGACACCAGCTGGGCCGTCCATGTGCCGCGCAGGCTTCAGGAGCTGCGGATCGATCTGGCGAAGGCGACCGACGAACTCTCCCAGGAGCTGGACCGCACGCCGAGCACGGCCGAACTCGCGGGGCATCTCGGCCTCGACGAGGAAGAGGTCATCGAGGGCGTGGTCGCCAGCAACGGCTATACGGCCGGTTCGATCGACATGCCGGTGGAGGACTCGTCCGACCATGCGTCGACGCCGCTGTCCGACCGGCTCGGCGGGCCGGACGCCGATCTGGAGATCGCCGAGAACGTCCAGGCGCTCAAGCCGCTCATCGAGGAACTCGACGAGCGGGACAGGCGGATCCTGCGGATGCGGTTCGGCGAGGAGCTGACCCAGTCGGAGATCGGCACCGAGCTCGGCGTCTCGCAGATGCATGTGTCGCGGCTGCTGACGCGCATCACGACCCGGCTGCGGGAGGGTCTGCTCGCGGTCGAGTGACGTGTTGAGTGACGAGTCGAGTGACGACCGGTCAGCAGTGATCGGTCAGCAGTGACGGGTCAGCAGACGGGTCCCGGCCGCATCCACGTGGCCTGGACCCGTTTTCCGTACGGCTGAGGGCATATCTCGACCCGACCCGCGAGCCGCATCACCATGTGCCAGCCGAACCCGCCGCTGCCCGTGAAGTCGGGCTCGCGCGGCACCGGAGGCAGCGGGCTGGAGTCGTCCATCTCCACCACCAGCGTGTCCCGGCCCGCCGTCAGATGCAGCCGCCACCAGCCCGTGGTGTGCCGGACCGCGTTGGCGACCAGCTCGGACACGACGAGGAGCACCGCGTCCGGGTCGGCCCACGGGCAGTGCTGCAGCAGAAACTCCGCGGTGGCCCGGCGGGCCCGCGCGCTGTCGCTGTGCGGTGAGTGGTCTATCACCACATGCGTTTCTGTGCTCATCACCGGTCGCATACCCACGTTTCGCCCAAGTATCAGCCCGTGATGGCATGTCAGGGGAGTGTCACGTCTCACCCTGGTTCCGTTACCCCGAGGAACATTGCGTCCGTCGGGTCACGTCGCGTAACTTGACTCGCCCCTACCCGGGGGTAATCACCGCTGATCAGTTGTTTCTATCGCCTGGGGACCCAATGCGCCGGCGACTGCGCCGCCCGACGATCCGCGGACGGATCGTGACCCTGACGGTCATACCCGTCATCGCTCTGATGTCCCTGTGGACCTTCGCCATGGTGTCCGTGACCGGCGATCTGCGCGCGCTGATACGTCTCCAGGGCGTGTACGAAAGCTTCGGCACTCCGGTCGACACCGCCGTCGGCCAGATCCAGATCGAACGCCGGATCTCCGCCGCGTACCTCGGCTCCGGCCGCCAGGACAGCCCGGCCGCCGTCGCCGAACTGTCGCAGCAGCAGCGCTCCACCGACCGGGCCGTACGCGCCATGCGCGACGCGATCGGTGACCGCGATCGCCGCGCGGATCTCTCCGCCCGGCAGCGCCAGTCACTCGACTCGATGGCCGAGGCCGTCGAAGGACTCGAGCCGCTGCGCGAGCAGGTGATGTCCCGGGCGATCACCTGGGACGGCGCCGTCGAGGCGTACACGACGATGGTCGAGCCCACCTTCGACGTGCAGTCCACGCTCACCGCGCTGCAGGCGGGCCAGCTCGCCCGCGAGGCGCAGGTCGTCGTCGAGCTGGTGCGGGTACGGGAGTTCGTCTCGCACCAGGACGCCCTCGTCGCCGGCGCCCGGGCCGCGGGCAGCCTCACCGACAGCCAGTACGACTCCCTCATCGCGACCATCGAGGACCGGCGGGTCTTCCACCGCACCTATGTGCCCGATCTGCCGGGCGACTCCCGGCAGCTGTTCACGGCCTTCGAGCGGAGCGAGGAGTACCGGGCGCTGACCGCGCAGGAGGACGCCCTGCTGCGGGCCGGTGCCTCCCGCGCCGGAGAGGCCATGGCCGCCGATACCTGGCGGAACACCACGGACCGCGCGGTCAAGCGCTACATGCTGCTCTGCACCGACTCGGCGATCAACGCGGCCGACCGAGGCCGCGCCTTCGCCTATCGCGAGATGGTCAAGGCCGCGGTGGTCGGAGTCGCGGGACTGATCGCGGTCGGCCTGTCCATCTGGTTCTCGGTGGCCAGCGGCCGGCGCATCTCGCGCCGTCTCGAGGAGCTGCGTGACGCCGCCGACCTCCTGGCCACCCGTCAGCTGCCCGATGTGATGGAACGGCTCAGCGCCGGCGAGGAGGTCGACGCCGCGGCGGCGGCACCGCCGCTGGACTTCGGCAGCGAGCACCAGGGCCCCGACGAGATCGACCAGGTCGGCCAGGCGCTGAACACGGCTCGTCTCGCGGCCGTTGAGGCGGCCGTCAAACAGGCCACCCTGCGCCGCGGCGTCTTCGCCGTGCTGCTCAATATCGCCCGCCGCAACCAGGCGCTGGTGCACCGCCAGTCGAAGCTCGTCGACACGCTGGAGCGCCGCACCAGTGACCCGGACACGCTCCAGGACCTGTTCCGCATCGACCATCTGACCACCCGGATGCGGCGGCACGCGGAGGGCCTGATCATCCTCTCCGGAGCCACGCCCGGACGCAGATGGCGCAAGCCGGTGCCGATCGTCGACATCGTCTCCGCGGCGGTCGGCGAGATCGAGGACTACACGCGTGTCGTGGTGCCGCCGATGCCGCCGGTGGGCGTCACCGCCGACGCGGTGGCCGACGTGGTGCACCTGGTCGCCGAACTCGTCGAGAACGCCGCTTTGTTCTCGCCGCCGCACACGCAGGTCACCCTGCGGACCGGCCGGGTCGGCAAGGGGTTCGCGCTGGAGATCGACGACCGCGGGCTCGGCATGGACGCCGACGAAATCCAGCAGGCGCATCAAACCCTCGCGCGGCCCGGTGACTTCGACCCGGCGCAGGACGAGCGCCTGGGCCTGTATGTCGTCGGCCGGCTCGCCGAGCGCCACGGCATCTCGGTCACCCTCACCAGGTCTCCGTACGGCGGCACCACGGCCGTGGTGCTGCTGCCGAACGCGATCCTCGCCACCGTCGAGCAGGCGCCGAAGCCCGCGGAGCCCACCGAGCCCACCGAGCCTGCCGAGCCCGCGAAGCCCACCGAGCCCGAAGACAAGCCGCAGGCTGCCCGGTTCGTACCTCCGCCGCGCACAGCGGAGACGCTGGTGCACGACCGTGCGCCGCAGGACCCCGCACCGCCGGCGGACACCGCGCCCGGGGAGAGCGCCCCGGACCCGGAGCCCGAGCGCGCCGGGCCGCCGCAGACCCTGCCCACCCGCGTACGCCAGGCCTCTCTCGCGCCCGCGCTGCGTGACGCGCCCAAGTCCGCGTCCGAGAGCCCCGAACGAGATGTGTCGGCCGAGGAGATGCGCTCCATCTTCGGAGCCTTCCAACAGGGCCTCGACCGCGGCCGCAGGGGCGATACCGTCGGCCCCGAGTCCCCCGGCACCGCACTGCAACCCCGCACGACCGACGAAGGGACGCACGACGATGGCTGAGGAAAGCAGCAGCGGCGACCAGTCGGGCCTCGGCTGGCTGCTCGACGATCTGGTGGCCAGAACCGACCATGTGCGCCAGGCGGTGCTGCTCACGGCGGACGGCCTGGTCAGCAGCGCGTCCCGAGGCATGGTCAGGCGGGACATCGAGCATCTCTCCGCGGTCTGCGCCGGATTCCACAGCCTCGCCAAGGAGACGGGCGACCGCTTCGAGGCCGGCCAGGTGCGGCAGACGATGGTGATGCTCGACAACGCGTTCCTCTTCATCACCCCGGCCGGCGACGGCAGTCGGCTCGCCGTGCTCTCCGACATCGAGACGGACGTCGGACAACTGGCCCATGAAATGGCGCTGCTGGTCAGGCGCGTCGGACGGCACATGGCCGTGCCCACGCGCTCGGCCCCCGAGGCGACCGACACCTAAACCCGTGAGCGACCACTGGTACGAGGACGAAAGCGGTCCCCTGGTACGGCCCTACACGGTCACCCGGGGCCGTACACGGCCCGCCAACGAGCACGGCATCGATCTGATGTCGCATGTCACGGCCCTGGATCTGATGGATCCCGAGCCGCGGCTCGACCATGCCCGCAGCTCGCTGCTGGAGCTGGTGCGCCGCGAGCCGCGGCCCGTCGCCGAGATCGCGGCCGACGCCGATCTGCCCCTGACCGTCGTACGGGTGCTGCTCGCCGATCTGGCCGACGCCGGGTTGATCAAGGTCTCCGAACCGGTCACCCACACCGGCATCGACGACCCCGATCTGCTGCGCGAGATCGCGGCCAGGCTCCGGAAGCTGTGAGGCACGCATTCAGCCGGGCATTCGGCGGGGCATTGGGCCGGGCGCAATGTTTCCCCACCCAGCCCCGCCATCGCGCAATGATCGTCCGCGAATGCGCAACGACAGTGCATTTCGGGTTCTGAGCTGCGGCTCATAGGCTCAACCCCCGTACCTGGAGTGGCGGTGACCGTCTGCTCGGCGGTCCCTTCCCCCATGCGCGGACGCATCCGTCATGCCCGCGGGCCGCCGTCGGTCACCCGCCGCCGACCCGCAGCCATGAAGGAGCCCGCAGTGCTGGACCACGGCGAAGCCCCACCCGCGACCGAGCCGCCACCCGCGAAGAAATCCGGCGCCGGCGCCCGGCTGATGCGGCGCAAGCCCGTCGAGCGGCTGGTCGCCGAGGGCGGCCAGGGCGAAGGCGGCACGCTCCGCCGCTCGCTCTCCATGTGGCAGCTGACCATGATCAGCATCGGCGCCACGCTGGGCACCGGCATCTTCGTCGTCCTCGGCGAGGCCGTCCCGAAGGCGGGACCGGCCGTCACGCTCGCCTTTGTCATCGCCGGACTGACCGCACTGTTCTCCGCGCTGTCCTACGCCGAACTGGCAGGCACCATCCCGGTCGCCGGATCCTCCTACTCGTACGCCTACGCCACGATGGGCGAGCTGGTCGCCTGGATCTGCGGCTGGTGTCTGATCCTCGAGTACGGAGTCTCCGTCGCGGCGGTCGCGGTAGGCTGGGGCGAGTACCTCAACGAACTGCTCGACGGCACCATCGGCGTCACCATCCCGGCCGCGCTCTCCGCGCCGCCCGGCGACGGCGGGATATTCAATCTGCCCGCGCTGCTCGTCGTGCTGCTCGCGATGGTCTTCCTGCTGGGCGGGGCACGCGAGAGCGCCCGCGCCAACACCGTCATGGTCGTCGTGAAGATCGCGGCGCTGGTGCTCTTCTGCGCCATCGGTGTGCAGGGCCTGCGGACCGGCAACTACGCGAACTTCATGCCGCTCGGCATGGCCGGCGTCAGCGC
Organism: Streptomyces sp. NPDC020681; assembly: GCF_044334895.1. NCBI lineage: Bacteria > Bacillati > Actinomycetota > Actinomycetes > Kitasatosporales > Streptomycetaceae > Streptomyces > Streptomyces sp. NPDC020681. Next base: position 447,703 of record NZ_JBIRTX010000006.1, read on the forward strand.
CGCCGGAGCCTCGCTGTTCTTCTCGTACATCGGCTTCGACGCCGCGTCCACCGCCGGCGAGGAGGCGAAGGACCCGCAGCGCGACCTGCCTCGCGCGATCATGCTCTCGCTGCTGATCGTCACCGTGCTGTACGTCCTGGTCGCGGCCGTCGCCGTGGGCGCACGCCCGTGGGGGGCCTTCGGCGAGTCCGAGGCCGCGCTCGCCGGGATCATGAAGGACGTGACGGGCCAGACCTTCTGGGCCGTACTGCTGGCCGCCGGCGCGGTGATCGCCATCGCCAGCGTCGTACTGACGGTGCTGTACGGGCAGACGCGCATCCTCTTCGCGATGTCCCGCGACGGCCTGGTGCCCAAGGTCTTCTCCAAGGTCGACGCCAAGTCCGGTGTGCCGCGCGCCAACACCGTGATCGTCTCGGTCTTCTGCGGAGTGCTGGCGGCCGCGATCCCGCTCGGCCAGCTCGCCGACGCCACCAGCATCGGCACGCTCTTCGCCTTCGCGCTGGTCAACGTGGCGGTCGTGGTGCTGCGCCGGACCCGTCCGGAGATGCGGCGGACGTTCCGGGTGCCGCTGTCGCCGCTGTTCCCGGCGGCCGGCTTCGCGTTCTGCGTCTGGATGATGTTCAGCCTGTCGGCCGTCACCTGGGCGGTGTTCGGAGTCTGGATGGCGGTGGGGCTCGTGTTCTACTTCGGTTACGGCATGCGCCGCTCCCGACTGGCCACCGCAGAGAAGTGATCCACTCGTAGTGCGACTCAACGATCTCGACGAACGCATCGTCCACGCCCTCGCGGAGGACGCCCGCCGCTCCTATGCCGACATCGGCTCGATGGTGGGGCTGTCGGCTCCTGCCGTGAAGCGGCGGGTGGACCGGCTGCGCGAGGTGGGCGCGATCACCGGCTTCACCGTACGGGTGGACCCGGCGGCGCTCGGCTGGGAGACCGAGGGCTTCATCGAGATCTACTGCAGCCGCAACACCTCGCCCGAGGCGATCGAGCGAGGACTGAAGCGCTATCCGGAGATCGCGTCCGCCTCCACCGTCACCGGTGACGCGGACGCGATCGTCCAGGTCTTCGCGGCCGACATGCGCCACTTCGAGCGGGTGCTCGAACGGATCGCGGGCGAGCCGTTCGTGGAGCGCACCAAGTCGGTACTGGTGCTTTCGCCGCTGCTGCGACGCTACTCCTCGGGCTCGCCCGCCTAGGTCGTGTCCGCAAAGTCTCGCCTGGCATGCGACGCCCTCCGGGCGGACGGCGATACTTAGCGGACACTCCCTAGCGCCTGTCGTCCGGATCGGACGACAGGCCCTGGCCCGTCAGAACTTCGGGTTCCACGGCAGCACCTTGTAGTCGCCCGTGCCCGCCTTGACCTTCTCGAACGGCGCCGAGCCCACGCACTTCGGCAGGTCCGCAGTCTCCACCGGGCTGCCCGTGGAGGCCCAGCTGTAGCCGAGCCGGTCCTTTCCGCCCAGGTCGTGGACCGTGATGCCGACCCGCTTGCCCTTCGCGCCCTCCAGGTCGGAGTCGGTGATGACGCCGCTCACCACGGCGACCTTGCCGCCGGTCACCAGACAGTCGACCGTGGCCTCGGCCCAGGCGCCCTCGCCGTTCAGATAGTGGCTGAAGCGGAACGTGCCGGTGGCCTTGAGCGGGTCGGCGGTGTCCTTCGCGGCCAGATGCGCGTCGAAGGTGAAGGTGATGTCGTCGCCGAGCGACCGGTACAGCTTCGCGGAACCGGTGAGCGCCGCCGCCTCTCGCTGCTTGCCGTCGGCGGCCTCAAGGTCGCCGGACGCCACGGCGGACCCCGCGGCTCCGGCGGTGATCAGCAGTGCCGCGCCGATGGCGGCGATCTTCGTACGGCGGTGGATGTGAGGCTGGAAGCGAGACAGCATGTCGGACCTTTCGGCAGGTGAGCCGGACACGCATCACTGTTCCGCCGGGGCGCGCGCGGCACATCGCGCCAGGGACTGGACGGTCCCTCCGCCGGACGGCGGGGGAGCGGGCGCAGAGCCTGAGACCACAGCCGTAGCGCCGTATGACCATGGACTGACACCCACCCTGCTGACCTGGCACGACACAACCACGCAACGAATCACCACACCTGCCGTGGATTGCGCAACGGATCGGCCGTCGACGCGCAACGGTCGCGCCTTGTCCGGGGCCGAGCCCGGAACGTACCGTTCTAAACGTCTTCCTCACCCCTGCACACCGCCCGAGGTCAGCCATGCCCCCGCTGCGCACCGCCCTGCTCCAGAGTTCCGGCCGACCGGGCTCGGTCGCCGAGAACCTGAAGGTGCTCGACGATGCCGCACACCGTGCCGCGGCCTCCGGCGCCGTGCTGCTGGTCTGCCCGGAGATGTTCCTGACCGGATACGCGATCGGCGACGACGTGCCGCGGCTGGCCGAGCCCGCGGACGGCCCGGGAGCGACGGCCGTCGCGGAGATCGCCGCACGCCACGGCATCGCGGTCGGCTACGGCTATCCCGAGCGGGACGGCGAGCTGATCTTCAACTCGGCGCAGCTGATCGGACCCGGCGGCGACCGGCTCGCGAACTACCGCAAGACCCATCTCTTCGGCTGCTTCGAGCAGCAGTGGTTCACGCCGGGCGAGCAGCCCGTCGTCCAGGCGGAGCTCGACGGCGTCCGGATCGGCATGCTGATCTGCTACGACGTGGAGTTTCCGGAGAACGTCCGGGCGCACGCCCTGGCCGGCACCGATCTGCTGCTGGTGCCGACGGCGCAGATGCACCCGTTCCAGTTCGTGGCCGAGTCCGTCGTCCCGGTGCGGGCCTTCGAGAGCCAGATGTACATCGCGTACGTCAACAGGACAGGTCCGGAAGGCGAGTTCGAGTTCGTCGGACTCTCCTCACTCGCGGCGCCCGACGGTACGACCCGGGTCCGCGCGGGCCGCGGCGAAGAACTGGTCGTCGGCGAGGTGGATCCGGTGCTGCTCAGCGCCTCGCGCGAGGCCAATCCATATCTGCGCGACCGCCGCCCCGGCCTCTACGCCTGACTGATCTGACCGTCTCCCCGCTCGCCGCACACGCTTTCCCCGCAAGGAGTCCGTACCCCATGACGTCCACGGTGCCCACCACTGCTGTCCAGCACACCGACGAGCAGCCGCCGATCACCATGTTCGGTCCGGACTTTCCGTATGCGTACGACGATTTCCTCGCGCACCCGGCCGGCCTCGGCCAGATACCCGCGACCGAGCACGGCACGGAGATCGCCGTCATCGGCGGTGGGCTCTCCGGCGTCGTCGCCGCGTACGAGCTGATGAAGATGGGCCTGAAGCCGGTCGTCTACGAGGCGGACCGGATCGGCGGCCGGCTGCGCACCGTCGGCTTCGAGGGCACCGACACGGACGAACTGTCCGCCGAGATGGGCGCGATGCGCTTCCCGCCGTCCTCCACCGCGCTCCAGCACTACATCGACCTGGTGGGCCTGACCACCACGCCGTTTCCCAACCCGCTCGCGCCCTGCACCCCGTCGACCGTCGTCGACCTCAAGGGCGAGTCGCACTACGCCGAGACCATCGCCGACCTTCCGCAGGTCTACCGCGATGTGATGGAAGCCTGGAACGCCTGCCTGGAGGAGGGCGCGGACTTCTCCGACATGAACCGCGCCATGCGCGAGCGCGATGTGCCGCGCATCCGCGAGATCTGGGCGAAGCTGGTCGAGAAGCTCGACAACCAGACCTTCTACGGCTTCCTGTGCGAGTCGGAGGCGTTCAAGTCCTTCCGGCACCGCGAGATATTCGGCCAGGTCGGCTTCGGCACCGGCGGCTGGGACACCGACTTTCCCAACTCCATCCTGGAGATCCTGCGCGTCGTCTACTCCGAGGCCGACGACCACCACCGCGGCATCGTCGAAGGCAGCCAGCAGCTGCCGCTGCGGCTGTGGGAGCGCGAGCCGGAGAAGATCGTGCACTGGGCGCAGGGCACGTCGCTGAGCTCCCTCCATGAGGGCGACCCGCGCCCGGCCGTGACCCGGCTGCACCGCACGGCCGGCAACCGGATCACCGTCACCGACTCGTCGGGCGACATCCGTACGTACCGGGCGGCGATTTTCACCGCGCAGTCCTGGCTGCTGCTGTCCAAGATCGCCTGCGACGACTCGCTCTTCCCGATCGACCACTGGACGGCGATGGAGCGCACCCACTACATGGAGTCGTCCAAGCTCTTCGTCCCGGTGGACCGGCCGTTCTGGCTGGACAAGGACGAGGTCACCGGGCGCGACGCGATGTCGATGACGCTCACCGACCGGATGACCCGCGGCACGTACCTGCTGGACAACGGCCCGGACAAGCCTGCGGTCATCTGCCTCTCGTACACCTGGTGCGACGACAGCCTGAAGTGGCTGCCGCTGTCGGCGAACGAGCGCATGGAGGTCATGCTCAAGTCGCTCGGCGAGATCTATCCGAACGTCGACATCCGCAAGCACATCATCGGCAACCCGGTGACGGTGTCCTGGGAGAACGAGCCGTACTTCATGGGCGCGTTCAAGGCGAACCTGCCCGGCCACTACCGCTACCAGCGGCGGCTGTTCACCCACTTCATGCAGGACGGGCTGCCCGAGGACAAGCGCGGCATCTTCCTCGCGGGCGACGACATCTCCTGGACGGCGGGCTGGGCCGAAGGCGCGGTGCAGACCGCGCTGAACGCGGTGTGGGGCGTGATGCACCAGCTCGGCGGCACGACCGACGAGACCAACCCCGGCCCGGGCGACCTCTACGACGAGATCGCGCCGGTCGAACTGCCGGAGGACTGAGCCCGGCACTGAGCTTCCGTCCGGTGCCGGCCGCGATCCGGCCGGCACCGGACGGTTTCAAAGCATCAGGGCCAGGGCGTGAGCAGACAGCGCCCGACGAGCCCGACACCCGTGTCCAGCCGCTCGGTGAACTCCTCGGCCAGGCCCGGAAGTTCTCGTACGCCCCACAGCAGCCGCGCCGCCGACCACGCGCCGTCGCGGGCCCGGTCCAGGCTCCAGGAACCCAGCAGATGGGTGAGCGGATCGGCGATCGCCAGCAGGTCGGGGCCCGGCATCAGATCCTCGCGGATGCGCTCCTCCAGCAGTGTGAGGATGTCCCCCACGCGGTCGAACTCGCCCTCGAGATCGGCCGGTTCGCACCCCAGTGTCCGGCAGCTGTCCACCACGGCGAGCGCCAGGTCGTGCCCGATGTGCGCGTTGATTCCGGCGAGCGCGAACTGCACGGGACGGACGCCCGGATGGCGGCGGTACTGGAACAGCGGCCGCCAGCAGGCCGGCGGGCGGTGGCCCGCTGCCGCCGCGTCCACCGCCGTCAGATAGCGCCGGGCGAAAAGGACGTCCAGGGTGACTGCGGCGCGCCGGTCCGGGAACTCGCCGCCGTCGATGCGCCGGTCGATCTCCTCCGTCACGGCGAGGTAGACGCGGTTGAAGACGGCCACTCCGTCCGTGGCCGGCCAGTCGGCGCGGAAGGAGTGCATCCGCTCCACCACGGTGTCGACCGGGCTCTGTTCCGTCTGCGCCATCCCTGCAGGGTCCCAGCCGGTGCGCTCATGACGCGGTGACCGGCCGGGTGTTCGCCGGAACGGAGGACGGTGCGGCGCGCCTGCGGGCGCGGGCGGTCGGCGGTGCGGGCGGTCCGGAGTCCCATCCGTGAATCCTGCGCGCGGCATTGTCACTCGTACCTGGCGGCCCTACGCTCACACGGTCCCGTTCATGAATCTCGTTCATATATCTGATGGGAGCGTTCGATGACCGGAAGACCCCGACGGCGTCTGGGCGTTGTGCTCACCGCGGTCGCCGCCTGCGTCGCCGTCCTGGTGCCGATCGCGTCGTCCCAGGCCGCCACGTCCGGGACCCGCCAGCCGCCGAAGACCGCGGTGATCGACGGAAAACGGCTCCAGCAGGCCAAGCAGCGGCTCGCCGACGGAGATCCCGCACTGCGCAGGGCGGCCGCGGATCTGGTCGTACGCGCGGACGGCTGGCTCGGGCAGGGCCCCTGGACCGTTGTCGACAAGCCCAAGCCCGCGCCGAGCGGCGACGTCCACGACTATCTGAGCCAGGCGCCGTACTGGTGGCCCTCGCAGCCCAAGACCCCGGAGAATCCCTGGGGTTGTCCGTACATCCAGCGCGACGGCGAGCGCAATCCCGAGGTCGACACGGGCACCGACCGTCCCGACATCGGCAAGGTGGTCAACTCGGCCACCACGCTGAGCCTCGCCTGGTACTACACCGGCAAGAAGCAGTACGCCGAGCACGCGGCGAAGGTGCTCCGCACCTGGTTCGTGGATCCGGCGACGCGGATGAATCCCAACCTGAACCACGGTCAGTTCATCCCGTGCAAGTACGACGGCAGGGCCATCGGCATCATCGACTTCTCGCAGATGTACACCAGCGTGCTGGACGCCATCGCGATCCTCGACACCGGCGCGCCCGGCTGGAGCAAGGCCGACAGGACGGGCATGCGGGCCTGGAACGTCTCCTTCCTGGACTGGCTGGTGAACAGCAAGTTCGGCAAGGAGGAGGCCGCGGCGAAGAACAATCACGGTACGTTCCACGACATGCAGGTCGCCGCGCTCGCCGTCGCGACCGGAGACAAGGCGCTGGCCCGCAAGGTCGTGCTGGACGCCCGCGCCAAGCGGATCGACCCGCAGATAGCCGCCGACGGGAGCCAGCCTCAGGAACTCGCCAGAACCCGCAGCTGGCACTACTCCACGTTCGATCTCGTCGCGTACACCCGGCTCGCGGCGATCGGCAAGAACGTCGGCGTGGACCTGTGGTCCTATCAGGGCCCGCAGGGGCAGAGCCTGTTCAAGGCGGTCGACTATCTGCTGCCGGCCGCGACGGGAGCGGCCCAGTGGCCGCATCCCGAGCTGGAGTTCTACCGGTACGCGGCGACCGATGTCGTCCACGCGGCGGCCGACGCGGGTGACCGCAAGGCCAAGGCGGCGGTCCCGAAGCTCCAGGCCCCGCCGGGCGGCGACCTCTGGGCACTGCGGCCGGCGGCCGAACAGCTCGACTCGATCGCGGGCTGAGACCCGCGGCCCGGTGGCTGCCGGGCCGCTCGTGCACCGCGGCACGCGGTCCTGGACCTGTGAAGGTTCAGGGCCGCGGGGCCGACACCGTCTCCGCCGGCGCGGACTTTGCGCTCTCACGGCCCGCCGAGCGCAGCACACCCGCGCCCACGACCAGGCCGAACGCCAGCGCCGTCACCAGGCCGAAGGAGACCACCAGGCTCGAGGCGTCGGCGACCGCGCCGATCGCCGACGGGGCGATCAGGCCCGAGGTGTAGGTGATCGTCGCGACGCCCGCGATCGCCTGGCTGGGCCGCGGCCCACTGCGTCCGGCCGCCGCGAAGGCCAGCGGCACGACAACCGCGACGCCGAGCCCGATACATCCGAAGCCGGTCATCGCGAGCGCCGGATGCGGCGCCAGGACCACCAGCAGACCGCCCGCGGTCGCCAGCACACCGCCCGCCCGCACCGTGCGCACCGGGCCGAAGCGGTCCACGATCCGGTCGCCGGCCAGCCGCGCCACCGCCATCGTCAGCGCGAACGCCGTGGTGGACGCGGCCGCGAGACCGGCCGAGGTGTCCATCACGTCCCGCAGATACACCGCCGACCAGTCCAGGCTCGCGCCCTCCGCGAACACCGCGCAGAACCCGATCGCGCCGATGGCCAGCGCCGACTTCGGCGGCAGCGCGAACCGTGGCGGCGGCTCCTCGTCGTCCGCGCTGCGCAGATCCAGTACGCCCTGACAGGCCACCAGCCCCAGAACCGTGAGCGTCACGGCCGCCAGCGCGTGATGCAGCCGTGCGTCGCTGCCGAGGTGCGCTGCGAGCGTGCCGCCGGCCGATCCGATCAGCGCGCCGGCGCTCCACATGCCGTGCAGTGAGGACATGATCGAGTGGTCGAGACGGTTCTCGATCTCCACGCCCAGCGCGTTCATCGCGACGTCCGACATGCCCGCCGATGCGCCGAACACGAACAGTGCCGCACACAGCGTCAGCAGATTCGGTGCGAGCGCCGGCAGGATCAGCGCGAGCGTCCACAGGGCGAGCAGGCCGCGCAGGGCGTTCCGTGCGCCGAAGCGATGGCTGACCGCGCCCGCCAGCGGCATCGCCACGGACGCACCGAGCGCCGGGAAGGCGAGTGCGAGCCCGAGCTGTCCGGCGCTGACCGCGGCATGGTCCGCGATCCACGGGATCCGGGTGGCGAAGCTGCCGGTGACCGCGCCGTGCACACAGAAGACCGCGGCGACTGCGTACCGCGCGCGCTTCAACTCCCGCTGCCCGAAGGCCACTTCGACCGCCATGCCCTACCCTCCCGGGTCTCCTGCCGTGTACCTCGCGTAAACTATCAGGAACCCTCCCTGATAAATAGTAGGCCAAGGGTGATCTGGAAGGATTCCGGCATGCCCGCATCTCCGAGCACCGCCCGGGTCATCAACGACCGGCTCGCACTCCAACTGCTCCAGCGCGAAGGCCCGTTGACGGCCGGGCAGCTGAAGACCATGACCGGACTCTCCCGTCCCACCGTCGCCGATCTGGTGGAACGGCTCCAGGGCTCCGGCCTGATCCAGGTCGTCGGTGAGACCGGAGCGGAACGCCGTGGCCCCAACGCCCGGGTCTACGGGATCGTCGCCGACCGTGCGCACCTCGCGGCCCTCGACGTACGCACCCACGGTGTGTCCGTTGTCGTCGCCGATCTGCTCGGCGTCACGCTGGCCGAGGCCTCGCTGCCGATCAGCAGCGACACCGGCACCGAACCCGCCGTCGAACAGGCGGTCGCGCTGCTGGAGCGGACCGCGCGGGAGGCGGGCGCGGCCCGGCTGCACAGCGTCGGCATCGGAGCGCCCGGTCTGATCGACCCCGTCAGCGGCGAACTCCGCGACTCCAGCGGCCTGCCCGCCTGGCACCGCCGGCTCGTCGCCGAGCTTCAGCAGCGGCTGCCCGCGCGGGTCGTCGTGGAGAACGAGACCAATCTGGCGGCCGTCGCGGAACAGCGCGCCGGAGCGGCCCGTGACCGCGACACCTTCGTCTTCCTGTGGCTCGGCCACGGTGTCGGCGCGGCGCTCTTCCTCGACGGCAGGCTGCGGCGCGGCGCGTCGGGCGGCGCCGGCGAGATCGGCTTCCTGCCGGTGCCCGGCACGGGCGGCCTGCCGTCCGCGGTCGACTGCGGCGGCGGCTTCCACTCACTGGCCGGGTCGGCGGCGGTCTGTGCGCTGGCCGAGGAGCACGGAATCCGTGTGGACCGCGGCGGACAGGGTCCGGCCGCCGCGGCGCTGGTGCGCACGGCCGTCGCGGCCGGCCACGACGACTTCCTCGACGCCCTCGCCCACCGCCTCTCGCTCGGCGCGGCCGCGGTCGCCTCGGTACTCGACCCGGGCTGCGTGGTCCTCGGCGGCGAGGTCGGTCACGCGGGCGGCACGGATCTGGCCGCGCGGGTCGAGTCCCGCCTCGCCGCCCTCACTCCGCTGCGCACCCAGGTCCGGGCGGGCGAGCTGGGCGGCTCGGCGGTGCTTCACGGTGCGTTGCTCACGGCGCGCGAGGCGGCCCAGGAGGAGCTCTTCGCACCGAATGCCCGACCCGCGGAGCCCCGGCTCACTTCGGCCGGTGCTCCAGGAACCGCTCGAACGTGACCTTGCCGACCGCCCGTTCGGGCGTCAGATGCCCGCCCGCCCGGAAGCCCGCGTACGCCTTGCCGGCCATCCGTACCGGCAGGATCCGGCGGCGACGGCCCGCGGCCCGCAGATACGCGCCTGCCAGATCGTCCAGCGTGCGGACCTCCGGACCGCCCATGTCCTCGACCCGGCACGCCGGCGCGCCGACCGCCAACTCCGCCAGCCGGTCCGCCACTTCGCCCGTGTCGATGGGCTGAACGCTGACCCCGGACGGCAGCGGCAGCACCGGCAGCCTGGCCGCGCCCGACACCAGCCGCAGCACCAGATCGTGGAACTGGGTCGTCCGCAGTACCGTCCAGCCGGGGCCGCCCGAGTCTCCGGCCCGCTCGATCAGCTGCTCGACCCTGCGCTTGGCGCCGTAGTAGCCGAGTGGAACCCGGTCCACGCCGACGATCGAGATATAGACCAGATGGGGGACCTGGGCCCGCTGGGCCGCCGAGAGCAGATGACCGGCCGCCGTGTCGTCGCCGCCGCGCGGGGACGTGGCGCAGTGGACGATCACGTCGACGCCCTCCACCGCCGCGTCCAGCCGGTCCAGGCCCATGCCTTTGCGCAGATCGACGGCGTACGGCTGTGCGTGGCGGCTGAGCACCCGGACCTCGTGCCCGTTGTTTCGCAGCCGGTCCGTCAGCAGGCTGCCCAGCGTTCCCGTGCCGCCCGTCACCAGGATTGATGTCATGGCATCAGCCTGCCAGAGGCGTCCGAAGCCCGACGGCGGCAAGGGCCGGGACTCCGCCGCCGGGCGGTCGACATCCCGCGGGGGGAGTGCGGCAGAGACTAAAAGGACTAGACCAGTGCGTCAATAGTGCGGAAGGAGCCGCAGCTCAGGGCCCCGAACCGGCCATGGTTCAGGCCCGGTTCGGATACTTGTGAGTCACCACACAGCATTCACCCGCATGGCCCACGGCGAGCCGTGGCACACTGGCCCTGTATCAGCAGCAGCGCACTCCGGGGTCGGTGCAATTCCGAACCGGCGGTTACAGTCCGCGACCCGTCCGCATCCAGCGGCCGGTTGACCAGGTGAAATTCCTGGACCGACGGTTAAAGTCCGGATGGGAGGCAGTGCGCGGCGGGCAGCCCATGCGGGCCGTCGGCCGTTGTGGCTGATCGCCTTCGCGGGACATCCGCGGCGATCGGTTCCGTCGGCCTCGGTATTTCCCGTACGGCGTTGTTCCCGCTCTCTGTCGTCATCGACAGGCCCCGGAGTCCGTGCCCGAAGAGGCAGGAGGACCCGGTGGCAACCGCAGCCGACATCGCCGCCATGCGCCGAGCCATCGAGCTCGCCGCCCGCGGACTCGGCTCCACCAGCCCCAACCCGGTCGTCGGATGTGTCATCACCGATGCCTCCGGACAGGTGGTGGGCGAAGGCTTCCACCAGCGCGCCGGCGGTCCGCACGCCGAGGTCCACGCACTGCGCGCCGCGGGCGACCGCGCCCGGGGCGCCACCGCGTACGTCACGCTCGAACCCTGCAACCACACCGGCCGCACCGGCCCCTGCGCCCAGGCGCTCGTCGAAGCCGGTGTCAGCCGCGTCGTCCACGCGGTCGGCGACCCGAACCCGCAGGCCACCGGCGGCGGCGACACCCTGCGCGCCGCGGGCGTCCAGGTCGAGTCGGGCCTGCTCGCCGACGAGGCGCAGGCCGGCAACATCGCCTGGCTCACCTCCGTACGCCTCGGCCGGCCGTACGTCCGGTGGAAGTACGCCGCCACGCTCGACGGCCGCATCGCCGCGCGGGACGGCACCAGCCGCTGGATCAGCTCCGCCGAATCCCGCGCCGACGTCCACCGGCTGCGCGCCGAGGCGGATGCCGTCGTGGTCGGCTCCGGCACCATGCGGGCCGACGACCCGCACCTCGCCGTCCGGGGCATCGAAGGCGCGCCCCAGCCGCTGCGCGTCGTCGTCGACACCGAGGCCACCGCCGTCAAGCCCGGCGCCCGCGTCCTCGACGACGCCGCGCCCACGCTGGTGGCCATCGCCGAAGACGCCGAGACCGACCTCGCCGAAGCCGTCGTCGTACGGCTGCCGCGTGCCGAGCGCGGCCTGTCCGTACCGGCTCTGCTCGCCGCTCTGCACGAGCGCGGCGTGCGCTCCGTACTCCTGGAGGGCGGTCCGACGCTCGCCGGCGCCTTCGTCGCCGCGGGCGCCGTCGACACCGTGACCGGCTATCTCGCTCCCGTGCTCCTCGGCGCCGGTCCGAGCGCACTCGGCGACGCCGGAATCTCCACCATCACCGAGGCGTTGCGCCTCGACGTGACCGAAGCCGTGCGTATCGGCCCCGATCTCCGTATCACCGCCACTCCCACCGTCCCTCCGTCCGCCACTTCAAAGGAGCGCTGAGCGTGTTCACCGGAATCGTCGAAGAGCTGGGTGAGGTCACCGCCGTGGAGGAGCTCGGCGACTCCTCCAGGTTCCGACTGCGCGGGCCCGTCGTCACCGAAGGCGCCAAGCACGGCGACTCCATCGCCGTGAACGGCGTCTGCCTCACCGTCGTCGACCTCGAGGACGGCGAGTTCACCGCCGATGTGATGGCCGAAACGCTCAACCGTTCCAGCCTCGGCGCGCTCGGCGCCGGATCCCGGGTCAATCTGGAACGTCCGATGGCCGTCGGCGACCGGCTCGGCGGACACATCGTCCAGGGTCACGTCGACGGCACCGGCACCATCGTCGAGCGCAAGCCTTCCGAGAACTGGGAGATCGTGAAGGTCTCGCTGCCCGCCGACCTCACCCGCTATGTGGTCGAGAAGGGCTCCATCACCGTCGACGGCGTCAGCCTCACCGTGGTCGACGCCGGCCCCGACTACTTCACCATCAGCCTCATCCCCACCACCCTCGCCCTGACCACGCTCGGCATCAAGCAGCCCGGCGACCCGGTCAACCTCGAGGTCGACGTCATCGCCAAGTACGTCGAGCGGCTGCTCGGCCCGAGCACTCGGGAGAGCGCGAAGTGAGCGCCGTCGACTGGCTCAACGCCGAGGCCTTCACGGTCTTCGACCAGCACATCAAGTGGTCGGACATGATCGGCAACAGCATCGGCCTGCTCGCTCTCGCGCTCGGCTGGCGGCGCTCGATCTGGACCTGGCCCGCGCAGTTCGCCTCCGGCGTCATCCTGCTGGTCGCGTTCTCCTCGGCCCATCTGACCGGCAGCGCCGGCAAACAGGTCGTGGTCATGGCCGTCGCCGCGTTCGGCTACTGGCAGTGGACCCGCGGCCGGCAGCAGGCTCAGGACGGCTCCATCGCGGTCCGCTTCGCCACCTGGCGCGAGCGCGGCTTCCTCGTCGCCGGCGCGGCCGTCGGAACGCTCGCCGTCGGCGGCCTCTTCACGCTCTACCCGTCCCTGTCCTGGGACCCCTGGCCCGACGCGTACATCTTCGTCGGCACGCTCGTCGCCATGTACGCACAGGCACGCGGCATGGTCGAGTTCTGGTTCGCCTGGCTGCTCGTCGACCTCGTCGGCGTGCCGCTCAACTTCGCCAACGGCTTCGCCTTCTCCGGCTTCGTGTATGTCATCTACGGCGCGCTCGTCCTGTGGGGCATGCGCGACTGGTGGCTGCGATCCCGTACTCCTGCCCTGGAAGGAGCGGCAGCATGACTGCACTGCCCACCTGGTACTCGACCGACAACGTAGAGGACCTCGCCCTCGACCCGGTCGAACAGGCCATCCGCGACATCGCGGCGGGACGGCCCGTCGTGGTCGTCGACGACGAGGACCGCGAGAACGAGGGCGACCTCGTCATCGCCGCCGAGAAGGCCACACCCGAGATCATCGCCTTCATGATGAGCGAGTGCCGCGGACTGATCTGCGCGCCCATGGAAGGCGACGAGCTGGAGCGGCTCGAACTGCCGCAGATGGTCGACCACAACACCGAGTCGATGCGGACCGCCTTCACCGTCTCCGTCGACGCGGGCCCGGCATACGGCGTCACCACCGGCATCTCCGCCGCCGACCGCGCCACCACCCTCCAACTGCTCGCCGGCGGCAAGGCCGAGGCCGGCGACTTCGTACGGCCGGGCCATGTCTTCCCGCTGCGCGCCAAGCCCGGCGGTGTGCTGGTGCGCAACGGCCACACCGAGGCCGCCGTCGACCTCGCCCGGCTCGCCGGGCTCCGCCCGGCCGGCGCGATCGTCGAGATCGCGGGCGAGGACGGCGTGATGCTGCGGCTGCCCGAGCTGATCCCGTTCGCCCGCAAGCACGGCCTGACGATCATCTCCATCGAGGACCTGATCGCCTACCGCCGCTCGTCCGAGCCGACGGTCAAGCGGGAGGCGGAGGTCAACCTGCCCACCGCGCACGGGGCGTTCACGGCGTACGGCTACCGCTCCACCGTCGACGGCATCGAGCATGTCGCGCTCGTCCACGGCGACATCGGTGACGGCGAGAACGTCCTCGTGCGTGTCCACTCCGAGTGCCTGACCGGCGACATCTTCCACTCGCTGCGCTGCGACTGCGGTCCGCAGCTCCAGGCGTCCATGGAGCACATCACCGAGGAGGGCCGAGGCGTCGTGGTCTATCTGCGCGGCCACGAGGGCCGCGGCATCGGCCTGCTGTCCAAGCTGCGCGCATACGAACTCCAGGAGCGCGGCCGCGACACCCTGGACGCCAACCTCGAACTCGGCCTGCCCGCCGACGCCCGGGACTACGCGGCCGGCGCGCAGATCCTCGAGGACCTCGGCGTGCGCAGCCTGCGGCTGATGACCAACAACCCCGACAAGATCACCGCGCTCGTCCGGCACGGCCTCACGGTCCACGGCCGCGAGGCCATGCCCGTCCAGGCGGGCGAGCACAATCTCCGGTACCTGCGCACCAAGCGGGACCGGATGGGCCACGACCTGCCGTGGCTCGACCCCGCCGGCACCTCCGCCTGCGGCAACCAGTAAGAACCGATCACTTCAGCAACTCGTACACACGCAACACCGGCAAGGAGAGAGATGAGCGGCAAGGGCGCGCCCGAACTGAGCGTGAAGAACTGCGGTGACCTCCGGGTGGCCGTCATCGCGGCCCAGTGGCACGAGCAGGTCATGGACGGGCTCGTGGACGGCGCACTGCGCGCGCTGCACGAGCTCGGCATCGACGAGCCGACGCTGCTGCGCGTCCCCGGCAGCTTCGAGCTTCCGGTGGTCGCCAAGGTGCTGGCGGGCCGCGGCTATGACGCGATCGTCGCGCTCGGAGTCGTCATCCGTGGCGGCACTCCGCACTTCGAGTACGTGTGCCAGGGCGTGACCCAGGGCCTCACCAAGGTCTCCGTCGACAGCGGCGTGCCGATCGGCTTCGGCGTACTGACCTGCGACACCGAGCAGCAGGCCCTCGACCGTGCCGGTCTGGCGGGCTCGAACGAGGACAAGGGGCACGAGGCCGTCACCGCCGCCGTGGCGACCGCGACCATCCTGCGTTCAGTATCTGAACCCTGGCGCTGAGGCGAGGCCACTTCCGCGTAGGGTGGGACCACCATGTCCAAGAAGACTTTCGAGGAGCTCTTCACCGAGCTCCAGCACAAGGCCGCCAACGGCGATCCCGCCACCTCACGCACCGCCGAGCTGGTGGACAAGGGCGTTCATGCCATCGGCAAGAAGGTCGTCGAAGAGGCCGCCGAAGTGTGGATGGCCGCCGAGTACGAGGGCAAGGAAGCCGCCGCGGAAGAGATCTCCCAGCTGCTGTACCACGTCCAGGTGATGATGGTCGCCCGCGGGATCTCGCTCGACGACGTCTACGCCCACCTCTGAGCACAGCCCCTCAAGTACGCACGAACAAAGGAAGCCCGTCTCATGCTGCGCATCGCCGTCCCCAACAAGGGTTCACTCTCCGGACCTGCGGGGGAGATGCTCCATGAGGCGGGTTACCAGCAGCGCAAGGACTCCAAGGAGCTCGTGCTCGTCGACCCCGAGAACGAGGTCGAGTTTTTCTACCTGCGCCCCCGCGACATCGCGATCTATGTCAGCTCCGGCCGTCTCGACATCGGCATCACCGGCCGCGATCTGCTGCTCGACTCGGGCGCCAACGCCGAGGAGATCCTCCAGCTCGGCTTCGCCCGCTCCACCTTCCGCTACGCCACCAAGCCCGGCACGGCCGACGGTGTCGCCGACTTCGGCGGAATGACGATCGCCACCTCCTACGAGGGCATCGTCGCCAAGCACCTCGCCGACAACGGCATAGACGCCTCCGTGGTCCACCTCGACGGTGCCGTCGAGACCGCCATCGAACTCGGTGTCGCACAGGTCATCGCCGATGTCGTGGAGACCGGCACCAGCCTGCGCAACGCGGGCCTCGAAGTCATCGGCGAGCCGATCATGAAGTCCGAGGCGGTGGTCATCCGCCGCACCGGCGCGGACGCGGAGGACCCCAAGGTCCAGCAGTTCCTGCGCCGCCTCCAGGGCGTCCTGGTGGCGCGCTCGTACGTGATGATGGATTACGACTGCCGGGTCGAGCACCTCGAGAAGGCCGTGGCCCTCACCCCGGGCCTCGAGTCGCCGACCATCTCCCCGCTGCACCACGAGGGCTGGGTCGCCGTCCGTTCCATGGTCGCCGCCAAGGAGGCGCAGCGGATCATGGACGATCTGTACGACCTCGGCGCCCGCGCCATCCTCACCACGGCCATTCACGCCTGCAGGCTCTGAGGGATGCCCGACACCATGCCCGCTCCCGCGCCCCAAGTCCCCGCGCTCCCCGTCACGTTCAGGCCGACCCGTACCCGGATCGTCCTGCTGACCGTGGGCGCGGCGATGTTCGCCGTGATCACCGCCGTCGCGCTGCTGCTGGAGAAGCTGAACGCCGGGGAGCGGAGCAGTTTCATCCTCACCGCGCTGCTCTTCTCCGGCGTACTGGCCCTGCTCAGCCGGCCGAAGGTGGTCGCCGACGAGGACGGCGTCACCGTGGTCAACCTCACCCGCACCCGTCGCCTCCAGTGGGCGGAGATCGTCCGTGTCAACCTCCGTCCGGGTGACCCCTGGGTTTTCCTCGATCTGAGCGACGGAACCAGCCTGCCTGTGCTGGGCATCCAGCCCGGTATCGCCAAGGAAAAAGCGATCGGCGACGCCCGCGCACTGCGTGCGCTCGCGGAGAGCCGCGGTACCCGCTCCGACGGCCAAGAGGCCCGCTGAACGCATCCGCGGCCATGCCCCTGCCACGCGGACCGCTGTCTTGACTACTCTGGTGACGGTGGCGCCCAGTGCGCCCCGTCCCGCATCTCTCGGCCCGCAGCGGCCCGCGGGGCTCCTGCGACCCGAGGAGTGACTCCCTCCAGCAATGGACGGATCGTCCGGTAGTACCTGCGCCGCCCCCTCCCAGGAGGCGGCGGCATGATCATCCCCCTGCTGCTGCTTGCCGCAGCGTTCCTCCTGATCCTCGCCAACGGCTTCTTCGTGGCGGCCGAGTTCGGCCTTGTCACGGTGGAGCGGCCCGAAGCCGAACGCGCGGCCGCCGAAGGCGACCGCCGCGCCCGCCGCGTGGTCAAGGCGCTGCGGGAGCTCTCCTTCCAGCTGTCCGGCACCCAGCTCGGCATCACCATCACCTCGCTCGTCGTCGGCATGCTCGCCGAACCGGCGCTCGCCCAGCTGCTCGACGGGCCGCTGACCGCGACCGGACTGCCCGAAGGGGCCGTCCCCGGGGTCGCGGTGGTCATCGGGATGCTGCTCGCCTCCGCCGTCCAGATGGTGATCGGCGAGCTGGTCCCCAAGAACTGGGCCGTGTCCCGGCCGTTGCAGGTCGCGCGGTTCGTCGCCGGACCGCAGCATCTGTTCTCCACCGTCTTCCGCCCGGTCATCACCCTGCTGAACGCCGTCGCCAACCGTCTCGTACGGCTGCTGGGAGTCGAGCCGACCGATGAGCTGGCATCCGCCCGCACCCCGGGCGAGCTGGTCTCGCTGGTGCACCACTCGGCGCGGGCCGGGACTCTGGAGCAGGACACCGCCGATCTGTTCGTACGGACGATCTCGCTCGGCCATCTCACGGCGCAGCATGTGATGACCCCGCGCGTGAAGATGAGCGCCCTGCAGAGCGACGCCACGGCGGCCGACGTCCTCAACCTCACCCGGGCCACCGGTCTCTCGCGGTTTCCCGTCTACCGGGAGCGCATCGACGAGGTCGTCGGCATGGTGCATCTGAAGAACGCGCTCGCGGTGCCGCCCGACGCCCGGACGCGCACCCCGGTGGACCAGATCGCCGTCCCGCCGCTGCTGGTGCCCGAGACGCTGCCCGTCCAGCAGTTGCTGGAGCGGCTGCGCAGCGAGCAGCCCATCGCCGTGGTCGTCGACGAGTACGGCGGCACGGCCGGAGTGGTCACCCTCGAGGACATCATCGAGGAGCTCGTCGGCGAGGTACGCGACGAGCACGACGCCGAGGCCGACGCCCAGCCCGAACTCGCGTCCGTCGCCGCGGAGGACGGCAGGCCGGCCTGGGAGGCCGACGGCAGCTGCCGCGTGCTCACCCTGCGCCGGATAGGCCTCGATGTGCCCGACGGTCCGTACGAGACGGTCGCCGGACTCGTCGCCGATCTGCTGGGCCGCATTCCCGCGCCCGGCGACCACGCCGAACTGCCCGGCTGGCGGCTCTCGGTGCGCCAGGTGGACCGCTATCGCGCCGAGCGGGTGCGCCTGGTGCGCACCGCCGACGTCCCGGCCGTGACGGAGGCCGCGTGATGAGCGTTCTCCAACTCGCGTTCGCGATACTGCTGGTGCTGGCGAACGGCTTCTTCGTGGGAGCCGAGTTCGCGCTCGTCTCCGTACGCCGCAGCCAGATCGAACCGCTCGCGGCCGCCGGATCGTCGCGGGCCCGCCAGGTGCTGCACGGCCTGGAGAATCTGCCGCAGATGATGGCGGCCGCACAGTTCGGCATCACCATCTGCTCGCTGACCCTCGGCGCGGTCGCCGAGCCGACCGTCGCTCATCTGCTGGAGCCGGTCTTCCACGCGGCCCATGTGCCCGAGGGGCTGATCCATCCGCTCGGCTATGTGATCGCGCTCGCCGTCGTCGTCTTCCTGCATCTGGTGATCGGCGAGATGCTCCCGAAGAACCTGGCCATGGCGGCACCCGAGAAGACATCGCTCTGGCTCAGCCCGGGACTCGTCGCCTTCGCCCGGCTGTGCCGGCCGGTCACCGCGGGCCTCGGCGCCTGCGCCCGGCTGGTGCTGCGGGCCTTCCGCGTGGAGCCCAAGGACGAGGTGGAGGCGGTCTTCACCAGCGAGCAGCTGAACCGGCTCGTCGAGGACTCGGGCCAGGCCGGGCTGCTGGAGCCGGCCGAGCAGGAGCGCCTGGAGGACGCCCTCGAGCTGGGCAGCCGCCCGGTCACCGACGTGCTGATCGCGCGCTCCATCCTGGTGACGGTCCCGCCGTCGGTCACCCCGCGGCAGATCGAGGAGCTGACGGTACGCACCGGCTACTCCCGCTTTCCCATCTGCGCGGGCGGCACGGGTCCGTTCATGGGCTATCTCCACGTCAAGGACGTCCTCGACCTGGAGGAGCGTGAGCGGGCAGTGCCGCAGCAGATCTGGCGGCCCATGGCCACGCTGCGGTCCGAACTGCCGCTGGACGACGCCCTCACCGTGATGCGCCGCGCCGCCACCCATCTCGCCCAGGTCGCGGACGCTTCCGGGCGGGTGCTGGGGCTGGTCGCCATGGAGGACGTGCTGGAGATGCTGGTCGGGGAGGTACGCGACCCGGCCCACCGGATCACGGTGCCGCGGACGGCGCAGACGACGCTCGACACGGCACTCGTCGGCTGAGCGTCGGCTCTCAGCCGAGCGGAGGGTCCTGAGGGCCGCGGTCCAGCGGACCGCGGCCCGACAGGACCTCGCCGTACGCCTGCATCAGATCGGGCAGCCGGAGTGTGGCGAGGTCCTCGCGGCTCGGTGTGCCCGGGTATCCGGACAGCCGCAGATCGCGGTACGCGCAGCTCTTCTCGTACAGCGTGCGCAGAAAGCGTCCGTTGCCGAGTTCGTCGATCCAGCTCTGGTCGACCACATGGCCGCTGATGGAGCGCAGCTCCTCGCGGGACTCGTCGTCCCACAGATCGCCGTTCTCCGCTGCCAGCACCTCGCCGATCGCGGTCAGTTCGAGCGGCCGGTACGAGGGGAAGTCGACGCGGGTCGTGAAGCGCGAGGAGAGGCCGGGGTTGGTGGCCAGCAGGCGGTCCATGCCCTCCGGATAGCCGGCCAGGATGACCACCAGATGGTCGCGGTTGTCCTCGGCCCGCTTCAGCAGCACCTGCAGGGCCTCGTCGCCGTACGCGTCGCCTTTGGTGTAGCCGGTGTTGGAGAGGGAGTACGCCTCGTCGACGAAGAGCACACCGCCGAGCGCCGAGTCGATCAGCTCATTTGCCTTGACCGCGGTCTGGCCGAGGAACTCGCCGACCAGATCCGACCGTTGGGCCTCCACCAAATGGTCGCCGCCGAGCAGGCCCAGTGCGTAGAAGACCCGGCCCAGGATGCGGGCGACGGTGGTCTTGCCGGTGCCCGAGGGGCCCGAGAAGACGAAGTGGCGTTTGGGCGGCTGGACCGGCAGTCCCTTGCCGGCTCTGAGGCGGGCCATCTTCAGCTGTGCCGAGAGCGCCTTGACCTGCCGCTTCACCGGCTCCAGGCCCACCATCCGCTCCAGCTCGGCAAGCGCCTCCTCGAGCAGCGCCGGGTCGGTCGGGCCGGCCGGGAACAGCTGCGGCGCCGGCTGTGCCGGTATCACCGCCTTCTGCCGGATGCCCTCGGGCGGCAGGGTCGGCCCGCTCGGCACGGAGCCCGGGACCTGGGTCTGCGGATCGAGTCCGACGCGCGCCTCGGCCGAAAGCCCGTCGCCCTCCGCCTGCGCGTCCACCACGTCCTGGCCGAATCCGGCCAGCGAGACGGCGGCAAGACCGCCCGACTCGTCGTACCCGTCGATCCCGTCGTAGTCCGCGATGGCCGCGAGCCGTGCGGAGGTGTCCATGAAGGCCGGATCGATACGGTGCACGGCGCGGTACAACGGCAGGGCGGCCGCGCTCCGGCCGGTGCCCTCGTGCGCCCTGGCCAGCCAGTACCGCAGCTCCTTGCGCTGCGGCTGCTCGCTGCGGCAGCGCATCAGGGCCGCGGAGAGCAGCGGCTCGGCCTGCCCGTACATCTCGAGCCGCACCCGGGCCATGCCGCCGAACAGCCCGGCCTCGATGCCCAGCAGCGGATCGTTCACCAGCGGCTCGGTGTGCCGTACGAGCTGCTCCCAGTCCTTGACCAGATAGGCCCGGCAGGCGTGCAGAAAGCGGACCTGGGGATCGGCGTCGACCGGCGGCAGTCCGGCGAGCGCTCGGTCCAGCTCGGGCACATGGCGGCCGTCGAGCCAGTGCGAGGCGTGTGCCAGTAAGAGATCGCGCGGGCTTTCCAGCACCGGCTGGACCCACCAGCCCAGCCAGTACCAGGAGTTGAGGGTGCGTCGGTGGCGGGCGCGCTGCTCGCCGAAGCGCTCGCGGTTGCGGAACATCCGCAGCAGCGCGGTCGTGGTGTCGACGCGCAGCGCATGCAGTCCGAGCCAGCCGTCGGCCATCCCGGGGTCCAGTCGCACGGCGGTCCGGAACTCCTCCTCCGCCTGCGGATACGCCCCCATGGTGTATGCGTCCACGCCGCGAACCCAGGCGAGGTCGGCCGGGGCCGGTGCGCCCTGCGTGCCGATGTCCATCAGGTCCCCCACATCAACGCACTGAACCGCCTTGCCGTGGACGGGAATTGACCCCACAGGGGTGCATCGTACCTGCGCAAAGAGGTTGCGACTAAGGGCACAACAAGGGATCCGGTGGCCGTGACCGAGGGTAAGCGGAAGGCTGCGGGGCACGCCGGCGAAGTGGGGGAGAGGACAGAACGAAGCCCCCGATCACGGGGGAACAACCGGGGGCTTCGCGTCTGCGGCGGCTTCGGAAAGCCGCACATTGAGAACGTAAGACCTGTACGCCCCGTCGGTCAAGAAGAGTTGAGGCACTCTTGAGTCCGATTTCCGACTGGTCAGTATGGGGGTTTGAGGCGGTCACCGTCTGTGATGATCTGGTTCTGGCGCGCTGTCGCAGAAGGCCCCGGCAGCACCTCGTATCCCTGTGGAAACTCGCGTACCAGCGAATCTGCGTGCGAACGCGAGGGATCGACAGCGAAATGGCGTGTCTCCGCCATCGTCCATTCGTCCCAGAAGGCGGACAGCTCGGTTCCGTCCCGGCGGCGGCCGCGCTGCCAGGACTCCTCGGCGTCTCTCTCCATCCACAGCAGCCACGCCAGATACGGACGCAACTCCCGGCGCCCCGACCCCACGCCTTCGACGAGCACGACCGGGGCCGGCTCAAGCGTGCGCGGCGCGGTGAAGCGGCGCAGATTCCAGTCGTACGGCTCGTACCGCGCGGCCCTGCCCTGCGACAGCGGTTCGATCACCTGGGCCAGCATCCGACCGGTCCACTCGAAGAGCTCCTCGTGGCTGGCCAGATCGTCGAGATGCAGCACCGGCACGTCGTCGCCGAGTGCCGCCGCGAGCCGCGCGGCGAAGGTGCTCTTGCCGGATCCGGCGTGGCCGTCCACCGCGATCAGGCGCACCGGACCGCAGGAAGGCGGCAGCGCGCGCAGTCCCTGAGCCGGCCGCTCGAGGTCGTCCATCCGGCCACCCTAACCAGGGTCGCGTGCCGCACCGCAGGTCACGCCAGTGGTCAAGACCAATATTGGTGGCACGACGCGAGCTCAAGACGCTGGCAGAAGCCGGCCGGAACCCGCGATAGTTGCCCCAGTCGCCTGACGCGCACCTGACTTGGGGGTCCCATGGCCAGACCGACTTCGCGCAGAACCGTGCTGAGCGCCGCGATCGCGGCAGCGGCGGGTGCGGGCGCACTCTCCTCGTCCGCGGTACCGGCCGCCGCCGTCCCGCCCCGCGATGCCCGGGCCACGGCGGGCGCCCGCCGTAGCGCGGCCGCGACCGTGGACAACCACTTCTGGACCTCGTACACCGACTGGCGCTGCGGCACGGCGTCCGGTGTCCGCGCGGTTTCCGGCCCCAGGCCCGGCGTCGTCATCGCGAGCCCCGCCGGCCGCACCGACTACAGCGATCCGCACACCGGGCAGACCGCGGCCTGGGAGTACGCCACCTGGACCTCACCGGTGCACACCGCGCGAGTGCCCGCCACCGAGGTGATCGCCTCCTGGAACGCGCAGACCCCGGCCGGCACCTGGCTCCAGGTCGAGCTGCGCGGGCGCTACTCCGACGCCACCGAGACCCCGTGGTTCGTGATGGGCCGCTGGGCGGCGGGCGACGGCGACATCAAGCGCACCTCGCTCGACGACCAGACCGACGGCAAGGCCACGATCTGGACCGACACTTTCTCCGTGGACGACGCGGCGAGCGGGCTGCGGCTGCGCACGTACCAGCTGCGGCTCACGCTGTACCGCAAGCCCGGCACCAGCCTCACGCCGACCGTGTGGCGGATCGGCGCGATGGCCTCGGACGTCCCGGACCGGTTCACGGTGCCGGCCTCTTCGCCGGGGCTCGCTCGCGAGCTGCCGGTGCCGCGCTATTCGCAGAACACGCATGTCGGCCAGTACCCGGAGTACGACAACGGCGGCGAGGCCTGGTGCAGCCCCACCTCCTCGCAGATGATCGTCGAGTACTGGGGTCGCGGGCCCACCGCTCAGGATCTGGCCTGGGTCAATCCGGAATTCGCCGACCCGCAGGTCTGCCACGCGGCCCGCTTCACCTTCGACCACCAGTACAACGGCTGCGGAAACTGGCCCTTCAACGCCGCCTACGCCTCGACCTATAGCGACATGAACGCGGTCGTCACCCGGCTCTCCTCGCTCGCCGACCTGGAATCGCTGATCCGGGCCGGCATCCCGGCCATAACGTCGCAGTCCTTCCTCAAGGAGGAGCTGACCGGCGCGGGCTACGGCACCTCCGGGCATCTGATGACCGTGATCGGCTTCACGGCCGACGGCGACGTGATCGCCAACGATCCGGCTTCGCCGAGCAATGAGGCCGTGCGCCGCGTCTACAAGCGCGCGGAGTGGGAGACGATCTGGCTCCGGACCAAGCGCTACAACGCGAGCGGGAAAGTGGTGTCCGGCACAGGAGGCGTCTGCTACCTGTACTGGCCCGAGCGCCCGACCGCCGCGCAGAGCAAGGCCCTCGCGGCCCTCGGCATCCGCTGACGCGCCGGACGCGCTCCGGGGGGAGTGACGTACGTCTCTACCCCCGGAGCCGGCCCGCTGGCACTGTGGTCGGATCACCGAAGGAGACGCACCATGACCTCGACCGCTGCCACCGCCGACCGCGCCGGGACCCGCACCCGGACCGGCGGCCCCGAGGACGGCTCCAATGTCCTCGAGCACGTCCTCGGCTGGACCCTGGTCGTCGTCCTCGCCATGTTCGTCACACAGCTCGGCCTGATCTAGGGCCTGTCGTTGCTCACAGATCGAGCTGGTACTCGAACGACGTGTGCGTCGGCGCATAGCCGAGCCGGTCGTTGATCCGCCGCATGTGCGTGTTGCTGTCGGCGGTGTCGGTGAGCAGTCCGCCCAGCTCCGGATACCGCTCCCGGGCCTGCCGTACCGACTCGGCCTTCATCCAGCGGCCGAGGCCGTGGCCCCGGTGCTCCGGCAGGACTCCGGTGCCGTAGTGCTGTCCGTCGCCGCGGCCGCCGCCCGGTACGACCAGTTCCGTGAATCCGGCGATCGAGCCGTCCGACTCGTCGACGGCGACGACGGTGTGCAGCAGATCGCCCCGCGCCTCGATGGCCCGCGCGGCGGCCCGCACCCGGTCCACGTCCCAGCTCACCGTGCCGTAGTCGGTGTCGTCCATCGGCATGTCGTCCATGGCACGTCGCGAGCCGGCGAAGGTCTCGGCGAACTCGTCCGGGACGGTGCCCTGCCACGAGCGCAGCCGGTATCCGGGACGCGGCTGCTCGATGTCCTTCGCGAGCGCCGCGAGGTCCACATCGGCGAGCGGCAGCCGGGCGTAGGTCAGCGTGAGGACCTTGCGGAAGCCCCGGGCCGCGAGAAAGGCGTCGCCGGGAGTGCCGGCCTCGGCCTGGGCGACGACGCTGCGCCTGCCGTCCTTGCGGGCACTGTCCACGGCCGCGTCGAGCAGGCGTGAGCCGAACCCGCGACGCCTCTCGGCCGGATGGACCTCGACGGTCAGCTCGGTCAGATGCTCCTGCCCGGCGTCGGTGAAAAGGCGCAGAAATGCGGATCCGACGGGATGGCCGTCCGCCTCCGACGCGAGCCATGCCAGCCGGTACGAGGTCGCAGAACGATCAGGGTCGGTCAGCGGTGTGATGCGAAGCGACAAGGTGTCTCCGTTGTGAGGTTGCCTGCCATACTGCGGAGATCCTGTGGGAGTTGGAGACTAGGGCGCAATTTGAATAATAGTCAACAGCGTGGCGCGACCGAAAGATCCCAAGTTCGCCGCGTTGAACTCATCGCAACCGGGCGGAAGTTGTTCGCCGACACCTCGTACGACGCACTGTCGATGGACGACATCGCCAAACACGCGGGGGTCGCAAAGGGGTTGATCTACTACTACTTCAAGAGCAAACGCGGCTACTACCTCGCCATCATCGAGGACTCCGTGGCCGACCTCGTCTCGGGCGCGGCCAGTGACACCGAACTGCCGCGTGGCCAGCGCGTACAACGCACTGTCGACGGATATCTGCGCTATGCCCAGCACCATGAGGCCGCCTTCCGCACCATAGTCACCGGGGGCGTCGGCTTCGACACCCAGGTGCAGTCGATACGCCACGCGGTCCGCGAGGAGCTGATCGCCACCATCGCCGAAGGCGCGTACGGCCGACGGGACATCCCCATGGTCGCCAGGCTCGCGCTGCTCGGCTGGCTCAGCAGCGTCGAGGGCATCACGCTCGACTGGCTCGGCCACCAGGAGCTGGACCGCGAGACCGTCTGCGCGCTGCTGATGCGGATGCTGCGGGGGACCCTCGGCACCATCGAGGAGTTCGAGCCCGCGTGCCCCCAGCCGCCGCGTGAGCCGATGCCGCCGCCCTACCCGCAGCCCGCACCGGTCGAGGCATGACGCGAGGGCGGGGAGCCCGACCGGCTCCCCGCCCTCGACCCCTGTTACGCGGCGAGTTGATCGCGACTAGTTGATCGCCTTGATCAGCTCCCCGTCCGTGGTGTCACCGCTGAGCTCCCAGAAGAAGGTGCCTCCCAGGCCCTGCTCGTTCTTGTAGTTCATCTTTCCGGCGATGGTGGTCGGCGTGTCATAGCTCCACCACTGGTTGCCGCAGTGCGCGTACGCGGTCCCGGCGACGGTGCCGTTGGCCGGGCACTTCGTCTTCAGTTCCTTGTAGTCGTCGATGCCCGCCTCGTACTTGCCGGGCGCGGCTCCCGTCGCCGTGCCGCCGGGCGCGGCCTGCGTCACGCCCGTCCAGCCGCGGCCGTAGAAGCCGATGCCGAGCAGCAGCTTGGAGGCCGGTACACCGAGGCCCTTGAGCTTCTGGATCGCCGCGTCGCTGTTGAAGCCCTCCTGCGGGATGCCGGGGTACGAGGTGAGCGGCGAGTGCGGGGCGGTGGGGCCCTGGGCCGCCCAGGCTCCGAAGAAGTCGTACGTCATCGGGTTGTACCAGTCGACGTACTGGGCTGCGCCCGCGTAGTTCGCCGCGTCGATCTTGCCGCCGGACGAGGCGTCCGCGGTGATCGCCGCGGTCACCAGGTTCGAGCTGCCGAACTTGGTCCGCAGCGCGGACATCAGGTTCGGGAACGACTCGCGCCCGCTGGTGTCACAGCTCGCGCCACAGGCGTTCGGGTACTCCCAGTCGATGTCGATGCCGTCGAAGACATCGGCCCAGCGCGGGTCCTCGACCAGGCTGTAGCAGGAGTCGGCGAAGGCGGCCGGGTTGGCCGCGGCCTGGCCGAAGCCGCCGGACCAGGTCCAGCCGCCGAACGACCAGAGGACCTTCAGGTCCGGGTGCAGCTTCTTCAGCTTGCGCAGCTGGTTGAAGTTGCCGCGCAGCGGCTGGTCCCAGGTGTCGGCGACGCCGTCGACGCTCTGGTCGGCGGTGTACGACTTCTCGTACGCCGGGAAGGCCTCGCCGACGGTGCACTTGCCGCCCTGGACGTTGCCGAAGGAGTAGTTGATGTGCGTCAGCTTGTCCGCGGACCCGGAGGTCTGGATGTTCTTGACGTGGTAGTTGCGGTCGTAGACGCCCCATTCGGTGAAGTAGCCGATCACCTTGTTGCCGGCGCGCGGCGCTGCCGCGGCGGCCTTGGCGGTGGCGGCCTTGGTTGTGGCGCTGGGCTCGCCGGCGGAGGCGGCGTGGATGCCGGTGAGCAGGGTCGCGCCGAGGGCCGCGGTACACGCGGCGGCGACGAGCGCCCTCAGGCGGGTGCGGGGGCGGTTGAGTCCGAGCATCGGGTCTCCTCGTGGGGGAGGGAGAGCGAGTGGGGAAGGTGTGCCGTGGGGCCGTGGGGGGCCTTCGTACGGACTTCTTGTGGACTTCCTTGACATGAACGCGATAGCGCGTTGTGGAGAACCGTAGAAGGACTAGACCAATCGGTCAATGGTTTGGACCAAGTTCCCGAGGTGCTCGGGGCAACCGCACCGGACAAATCCCGCCCGTGACTGAAGTCCGCTGATCGGGCATACTCGACGCGCCACAGCCACTATCCAGCCGCTTTCGTGATCCGGAAGGGCAGCATCGGCCTGGCAGTAAGACCGGCGGCGCGCCCACACCCTTCGTGCGCGACCGTCGCAGCGCCCGACAGGGAGGAGAGCGCCGCTATGCCCGACCGCGCCCCGCAGCCGGTGGATCGTCAACTGCCCACCGAGGAATCCAGGGATCTCATCGCCCTGGTGCGCGACATCGTCCAGCGGGAGATCGCTCCCCGGGCGGCCGAGGAGGAGGAATCCGGCCGCTTCCCGCGCGAGATCTTCACCCTGCTGTCCGAGTCGGGACTGCTCGGCCTTCCCTACGACGGGGAGTACGGCGGCGGAGACCAGCCGTACGAGGTCTACCTCCAGGTCCTGGAAGAGCTCGCCGCGGCACGCCTCACGGTGGGCCTCGGCGTCAGCGTCCACACCCTCGCCTGCCACGCGCTCGCCGGCTACGGCACCAAGGAGCAGCAGGCCGAGCAGCTGCCGGCCATGCTCGGCGGGGGACTGCTCGGCGCGTACTGCCTGTCCGAGCCCGCATCCGGCTCCGACGCCGCCTCGCTGCGTACGAAGGCGGTGCGCGACGGTGACGACTGGGTGATCACCGGCACCAAGTCCTGGATCACCCACGGCGGAATCGCCGACTTCTACACGGTCATGGCCCGCTCCGGCGGCGAGGGCGCCCGCGGTATCACGGCGTTCCTGGTCCCGGGGGACGCGCCGAAGCTGAACGCAGCCGCGCCCGAGAAGAAGATGGGCATGAAGGGCTCGCCCACGGCCCAGCTGAACTTCGACGGCGTGCGCGTGCCGGACTCCCGCCGCATCGGTGACGAGGGGCAGGGCTTCGCGATCGCGCTCTCCGCCCTTGACTCGGGCCGGCTCGGCATCGCCGCCTGCGCGATCGGCGTCGCTCAGGCGGCCCTGGACGAGGCCGTCTCGTACGCCACCGGACGCCAGCAGTTCGGCCGGCCGATCGCCGACTTCCAAGGCCTGCGCTTCATGCTCGCCGACATGGCCACGCGGATCGAGGCGGGCCGTGCGCTCTATCTGGCGGCGGCGCGGCTGCGGGACGCGGGACGGCCGTTCTCGCGGCAGGCCGCCATGGCCAAGCTGTTCTGCACGGACACGGCGATGAGCGTCACCACGGACGCGGTGCAGGTCCTCGGCGGCTACGGCTACACCGTGGACTTCCCGGTCGAGCGCTATATGCGGGAGGCCAAGGTGCTCCAGATCGTCGAGGGCACCAATCAGATCCAGCGCATGGTCATCGCCCGTCACCTGGCTGGGCCAGAGTCCCGCTGAACCGCGCCCCGAATGCCGGGGGCGCCGCGAGCCTGGTCCACTCGGGGTCGCGGCGCCCGGGCAGGGTGCGGCCCTGGCTCGTCCACAGGCGCAGCAGCTCTTGGTAGATGGGCGGGTCGGCCGACTGCCGAACCGATTCTTCTGGCGGGGGCGCGGGCGCGGCGAGGGGGCGCCGCCGCTGACCGCTCGTGGCGTACAGCAGGGTCATGCATGGCCAACGCGGCGAGCCGTGGCCGGGTTACCGCCGGAACGTATCGAGCGCCAGTTCCCCTCGTACCCGTAGGCCCCGGGCCGCCGCGGCCGGAGGGGCCGTGTCTCCGGCGGGGAGCCGCCGAGCCGGTGTGTGCGGTGCGCCGGCGGTGGTGCAACGCGTGGCCTGTCGCGGCATCCGTCGGGACTCCGACGCGGCAGCGCCACGCTCGCGCGCGAGCGCAGTGCGGGACCCAGCGCGGTAGCGCGCCACGCTCATGCGCGAGCGCAGTGCGGGACCCGACGCGCGCCGGCAGGCGTGGCAGTCGTCGGGACTCCGGCGCGGCAGGGCGCCACGCTCTTGCGCGAGCGCAGTGCGGGACGCGGCGCGTGAGGACTGCCGCGCCGGCCGGCGCGGCAGGGCACCACGCTCGCGTCCGCGGGCCGCGAGAACAGGTTGGGATCGGCACGGCGGCAGTCGGGACTCCGGCGCGGCACCGCGCCGCACTCATGCGTCCGCGCGCCCAGAGCGCAGAGCTGGCCCGGCGTGGCAGCCGTCGGGATCCGGCGCGCGCCGTGGGCGCAGTACAGAACCCGGTGCGCGACGCCCGTACCGCCCGGCGCGGCACTCCTCGGGACTCCGGCGCGGCGCGGCACCGCGCCACGCCCGCGCGCCCGCGCGCCCAGAGCGCAGTGCGGGACCCAGCGCGGTAGCGCGCCGCGCTCATCCGTCCGCGCGCCCCGGGCGCAGTGCGGGACCCGGTGCGCTACGCCCGCGCCGCCCGGCGCGAATGGCGTGCATTGATCTGGCGGGCTCGCGCTGTCTGACGTACCGTCAACTTCCTTGCCGCCACAGGAGGCCAGCCGTGTCCGACGATCGGCCCGTCGCCCTCGACGAATACCCGGTCCACCAGGCGCCGTTGTCGATGAAGCATCTCGTCACCGGTGACCGCAACGCCTACGACCGGTGCATCTTCCAGGTCTTCGACCACGAGGGCCGCGCACTGCTCATCGCCGGTCTCGGTGTCTATCCGAACACCGGCGTCATCGACGCCTACGCCACACTCCGCATCGGCGGCGAACTGCATGCCGTGCGCGCCTCCGACGCCCTCGGCGACGACCGGATGAACCTCAGCGTCGGCCCGCTGCGCATCACCGTCGACGAACCGCTGCGCCGCCTCACCCTGCACTGCGACGCCGATCCCGACGACCCCGCATCCCTCTCGTACGACATCACCTGGCAGGCCCGGTTCCCGGCCCTTTGGGAACCGCACCACATCCAGCGCCGTGGCGACCGGCTCATGCTCGAAGGACGCCGCTTCGTCCAGGCGGGCAGCTGCACCGGCACCATCCGGGTCGCTGGCGAGGAGTTCGCGGTCACCGAGGGGGAGTGGACCGGTACGCGTGACCGGAGTTGGGGCGTGCGGCCCATCCCCGGCGAGGAAGGCGGCCGCGCCGCCGAAGAGCTGCGGCCCGAGGGCTTCCACTGGCTCTGGATACCCGTCCGCTTCGAGGACCGCTTCCTGATGGTGATCACCCAGGAGGACGCCGACGGCTACCGCACGCTCAGCGAGGCCGTGCTCGTCCGCGACGGCCACCGTGACGTCCAACTCGGCTGGCCCCAGACCGACATCAGCTATCTCTCCGGCACCCGCCGTCCCACCAGTGCCGTCGTCCATCTCACCGGACCGGACCGCAAGCCGCTCGAACTCGGCGTCGAGATCCTCGCCTCCTCGCCGCTGGCCCTCGGCGCCGGATACCCGCCCGCGACCGACTGGCAGCACGGCACCTGGCAGGGCCACGGCTGGACCGATCGCCGTGTCTACGACCTCTCCGACCCCGCGGCCCACCCCATGGCCGCATACGGCGTCACCGACCACTCCGCCCGCTTCACCCTCGACGGGCGGACCGGCCACGGAATCTTCGAGCACGGCAGCTTCGGCCGCCACGACCCGAGCGGCTTCACCAGCTACGCAGCCGTCGCACCCTGAACGCCGCGGCCAGTCCGGACAGGAGCAGGCAGATGGCAACCACACCACGGCCCCGGCCCCGTACCACCACCCGCGACCCCGAAGAGGTCGCCCGCCGGCTCACCGCATGGCTGGCCGCCCGGCTGCCCGGTGCCGAGGTCAGCGGAGTACGAGTGCCGGAGTCCAACGGCATGTCCAGCGAGACGCTGCTCTTCGACATCGAGCACCCGCAACCGCCGCTGAGAGCCTGCGCGTTGCGGCTCGCCGCGGATCCGGCCGCGTACACGATCTTTCCCGTGTACGACATGGCGCTGCAGTACCGCACCATGCGCGACGTCGCCAGGCACACCGACATCCCGGTGCCCCGCGTGCTGTGGCTGGAGGAGGACCCCGCGGCGCTCGGAGCACCGTTCTTCGTGATGGAACGCGTCGAGGGCCGCGTGCCGCCCGACGTCATGCCCTATACGTACGAGGGCAACTGGCTGCACGGGGCGAGCGACGCCGAACGCGAACGCCTCGAGCACGCCACCGTCTCGGTGCTCGCCCGGCTGCACGACCAGTACCCCGTCGAACCCGGGCCCGGCAGCGCGCTGCGCCGCCATGTCGAGGCCCAACGCGCCTACTACGCCTGGCTGGTGGACGGACTGCCTCGCTCACCGCTGATCGAGTCCGCCTTCGACTGGCTCGAGGCGCACTGGCCCGCGGACGAGGGCGAGACCGTGCTCAACTGGGGCGACGCCCGTATCGGCAACATCATCTACGACGGATTCGAGCCCGCCGCCGTCATCGACTGGGAGATGGCCGCCTTCGCGCCGCGCGAGGTCGACCTCGGCTGGACGGTCTTCCTGCACCGCTTCTTCCAGGACCTCACGGTGAGCTTCGGCCAGCGCGGCCTGCCCGGCTTCCTGCGCCGGGACGCCGTCGAGGACCGCTATGCGGCCCTCACCGGCCACCGCCCGCGCGACATGGAGTTCTACACGCTCTATGCCGCGCTGCGGCACGCGATCGTGATGCTCCGGGTCGCCTACCGCCAGATCCACTTCGGTGAGACGGGAATGCCCGACGATCCGGACCGTCTGATCCTGCACCACGCCGGGCTCGCCGCCATGGTGCAGGGAACGTACTGGGCCGGAATCGCGACCCGGGATGACCAGGCCTAGGCCGCCTGGTCACGCATCGGCGGCATCCGCATCGGACGCGAGCCCGTGCCGCCGACGTGCGAGAAGGGCTGCATCCGCCAGTCGAGGCCCTGAGGCAGCGTCAGCAGCAGGGCCGTGTCCTGTTCCTGGACCTCGAGCGACTCGTCCGCGGGACGCGCCTGCGAGGCGGCCCGCCCGGTGCCGGCGCACACGGTGAGCCCGAACGGATTCCAGGGCGTGGGGCACAGCGCGTGCTCGGGCAGGACGTTCTCGTCCGCCAGAAGTGCGATCGGCTGTGCGCAGTCCGGGCAGATCACCCGGTACATCTCAAAGGTGTCGTAAGCGTCGAGCTCGTCGATCTCGGCCGGTTCAGCCGGATCAACAGGCTCCATTTCGGTACGACCAGTGTTCTTGACACTCTGCATGGAGAATCTCCCCCTCGGGTGGGCCGACCAGGCACTTGCGGCCTCGACCACAGCAAGCACTTCCCCACGCGCCCGCGAGGTAACCGTGCGGTCACGGTGTAGGCGTCCCGGACCCTGTGGCGTTCGTCACATGCCCCCTGCAGGTGCCCTCGCACGTCGCACCCGACTGTGCCGGAAGCCACCTGGGGACTTAAGTTGATCCGCATGGAGGAGCTGGATCGTCAGATCGTGGATTTGCTCGTCAAGGACGGGCGGATGAGCTACACCGACCTGGGCAAGGCCACCGGCCTGTCCACCTCGGCGGTGCATCAGCGCGTGCGCCGTCTGGAACAGCGCGGCGTCATCCGCGGCTATGCCGCCGTCGTCGACCCGGAGGCGGTCGGGCTGCCGCTCACCGCGTTCATCTCGGTCAAGCCGTTCGACCCCAGCGCCCCGGACGACATCTCCGAACGCCTCTCCGACGTGCCCGAGATCGAGGCCTGCCACAGCGTCGCCGGCGACGAGAACTACATCCTCAAGGTGCGTGTCTCGACGCCGATCGAACTGGAGCACCTGCTCACCCGGATCCGCTCGCTCTCCGGCGTCTCCACCCGCACCACCGTCGTCCTGTCCACCCCGTACGAGGCACGCCCGCCGCGTATCTAGGCTTGAGGCCATGACCGAGAGCACCGCCGCCCACGGCGAACACCGCACCGTCCTGCTGCGCGGCGGAGAAGTCCACAGCCCTGCCGACCCCTTCGCCACCGCGATGGTCGTCGAGCGTGGCCATGTCGCCTGGGTGGGCTCCGAAGGCGCGGCCGACGCCTTCGCCGACGGCGTCGACGAGGTGGTCGACCTCGAAGGCGCTCTGGTCACGCCCGCGTTCACCGACGCCCATGTGCACACCACGGCGACTGGCCTCGCTCTCACCGGCCTCGACCTGTCCGGCGCCCGCACGCTGGCCGACGCGCTCGCTCTCGTGCGCGAGCACAGCGCCGCACACGCCGGGGACGAGGTCCTCCTCGGCCACGGCTGGGACACGGCGCGCTGGCCCGAGCGGCGTCCGCCGTCCCGCGCGGAGCTCGACGAGGCCACCGGCGGCCGCCCGCTCTATCTGCCGCGCATCGACGTCCACTCGGCCGTGGTGACCACCGCCCTGCTCGACCTCGTGCCCTCAGTCACCGAGCTGGCCGGTTACCACCCGGACGCGCCGCTCACCGCCGCCGCCCACCACGCCGTGCGCGCCGCGGCGCACGACGCCGTCACCCCGGCGCAGCGGGCCGCGGCCCAGCGCGCGGCACTCACGCGCGCCGCCTCTCTCGGCATCGGCACCGTCCACGAGTGCGCAGGGCCGGACATCTCCGACGAGGACGACTTCACCGCCCTGCTGGCGCTCGCCGACGCGCAGCCCGGCCCGCGCGTCGTCGGCTACTGGGCCGAACAGGTCGAAGGCGCCAAGGACGCCCGGCGGATCCGCGAACTCGGCGCCGTCGGCGCGGCCGGAGACCTCTTCGTCGACGGGTCGCTCGGCTCCCACACCGCCTGCCTGCACACGCCGTACGCGGACGCCGCCCACACCGGCACGGCCCATCTCGACGCCGCGGCCGTCGCCGCCCATGTGACCGCCTGCACCGAGGCGGGCCTCCAGGCCGGCTTCCACGCGATCGGCGACGCCGCACTCACCGCCGTCGTCGACGGCGTCCGGGCCACCGCGGACACCCTCGGTCTCGCCCGCGTCCGCGCCGCGCGCCACCGCGTGGAACACGCCGAGATGCTCACCCCCGAAACCATCGCCGCCTTCGCCGAGTTCGGCCTCACCGCGTCCGTACAGCCCGCCTTCGACGCGGCCTGGGGCGGCGACGAGGGCATGTACGCCCAGCGCCTCGGCGTCGAACGCGCCCGCACACTCAACCCGTACGCCGCGCTGCTGCGCGCCGGAGTCCCGCTCGCCCTCGGCTCCGACAGTCCGGTGACCCCGCTCGACCCGTGGGGCACGGTCCGGGCCGCCGCCTTCCACCGCACGCCGGAACACCGGGTCTCCGTGCGGGCCGCCTTCACGGCGCACACTCGCGGCGGCTGGCGCGCCGTCGGCCGTGACGACGCGGGTGTCCTGGTACCCGGCGCACCCGCCGACTACGCCCTGTGGCGCACCGAGGAACTCGTCGTCCAGGCCCCCGACGACCGGGTCGCCCGCTGGTCCACCGACCCGCGCTCCGGCACCCCTGGCCTGCCCGATCTCACTCCCGGCCGCGAGCTGCCGGTATGTCTGCGGACCGTGGTCTTCGGGCACACCATCTTCGACCGGCTGAACGAGTGACGTGCGCACATTTCGTACCGCCGACCGTTCCCCGGCACCCTCGGCCACGACCTGCGGATCTTCGACGCTGACCTGGCGATTTGGGCAAACCGCGCAGATCACGCGACTGTTGACATGAAGCGCCCACCGGCCGGTAGGTTCGGCCGAGTCCACCACAGGACGTCCGACCGGCAAACCTCCACGCAGTCGTCGAACGCCGCTGGGTCATGGGGCAGTGCGCCGCACCGGGGTACTGCCACTGGGAGCCAGGTCCAGCGCCCGCGCCACGGGGGCGAGGGAAGGTTTCAGCCGGGCGGGCAGGTGTGACCCGGATGGGGTCCGGCGTTCAGTAGACAACGGCTCTCGGTCGACCCGCAGCCAGCGGGTCCCAGGTCGGCCCGAAGGACGCCGGACCCTGATCCGCCGCCCGGCCCCGATCCACCTGCTGAAGCCCCTTCCCCGCCGGCATCGACGCCCCAGCTCCGTGCCGACGCAGCCGCACGCCCGGCGCTCGCTATGGTGGGGCTCAGTGCACGCGGACTAAGGGGCAGCAGTGAACAACGGTGGTGGGGTTTCCCCTGGCGAGGACCAGGGGAGGCGGTACGGCCCGCTCGGCAGAGCACTGGTCATCATCCCGACCTACAACGAGGCCGAGAACATCAGGCCGATCGTCTCCCGGGTGCGTGCAGCCGTGCCCGAGGCGGACATCCTCGTCGCCGACGACAACAGCCCCGACGGCACGGGCAAGACCGCCGATGAGATCGCCGCCCTGGACGACAAGGTCCAGGTGCTGCACCGCAAGGGCAAGGAGGGCCTCGGCGCGGCCTATCTCGCAGGCTTCGCCTGGGGCATGGAGCACGGCTACGGCGTCCTCGTCGAAATGGACGCCGACGGCTCCCACCAGCCCGAGGAACTGCCCCGGCTGCTGACCGCCCTCAAGGGCGCCGACCTGGTACTCGGCTCGCGCTGGGTCCCCGGCGGACGCGTCGTCAACTGGCCCAAGCACCGCCAGTTCCTCTCCCGTGGCGGCAGCACCTACTCCCGCATCCTCCTCGGCGTGCCGATCCGGGACGTCACCGGAGGCTTCCGTGCCTTCCGCGCCGAAACCCTCCAGGGCCTCGGGCTCACCGAAGTCGCCTCCCAGGGCTACTGCTTCCAGGTCGACCTCGCCCGCCGTGCCGTGGCCGCCGGCTACCACGTCGTAGAGGTGCCCATCACCTTCGTCGAACGCGAGCACGGCGACTCCAAGATGAACCGCGACATCGTGGTCGAGGCGCTGTGGCGGGTCACGGCCTGGGGTGTCGGCGACCGGGCGAATCGTCTCCTCGGCCGCAAGCCCTCCTGAGGCGCACCGTCCCGGCTCCTCCTGCGTGATCTTGCTGATCGTCCCCTTACGCCGCTTCGGCGGGCGTCCAGGCACACTGGGAGCATGACGACCGGCTCACCGCCCCCGACAGCCCCCAAGCGCTCACGCGCCCGCAGCTTCGTCCCGCTCGGCGTCGCCGCCTGGCTGGTCCTCGAGATCTGGCTCCTGATCCTCGTCGCCGGAGCGGCGGGCGGACTGACCGTCCTCGCCCTGCTCCTCGGCGGCGCGGTCCTCGGCGCTGCCGTTATCAAGCGCGCGGGCGGCCGGGCCTTCCGCAACCTCAGCGAGACGGTGCAGCAGGCGCAGTCGGGCGTGATGCCGACGACCCCAACCGGCAGCAGCGGCAACGGATTCCTGATGCTCGGCGGACTGCTGCTGATCCTGCCCGGCCTGATCTCCGACGTGATCGGCCTCGCTCTGCTGCTGCCGCCGGTCCGCTCCCTGCTCGGGCGGTACGCGGAACGGTCGCTGGAGCGCCGGATGCGCGCGGCAACCCCCGGCAGCCTCGGTGACGCCTTCCAGCAGGCCCGTATTCACCGGCCGGACGGAAAGGTCGTGCAGGGTGAGGTCATCCGGCAGGACGCGGCGCAGTCCGACGCCGGCCATGAGGACAAGGGCCCCCGGCCCCCGCTGACCTCCTGATCGCCAGGCCCCGCCGACTTTCCTGATCGGCGGAGAAGCCCATGAGGAGCCCAGGACACAGCAGAGCCGCAGGCCGTGACTCACACTCGGTGTGACACGGCCCGCGGCTCTTGTCTTGCGTGATGCTGTTGTCGATGGCGCCAGATGGTGCGATCAGTGCGGTGTTACGCGGTCAGGCGGGTCAGGCCGACTTACGGCTGTCCCGCGGGTGCACGGCGATGTTCATGGCACCGGAACGAAGGACCGCCAGCCTCTCGGCCAGCACCTCTTCCAGCTCCTCGCGGGTACGCCGCTCCATGAGCATGTCCCAGTGCGTACGCGCCGGCTTCCC
This sequence comes from Streptomyces sp. NPDC020681, assembly GCF_044334895.1. Taxonomy (NCBI): domain Bacteria; kingdom Bacillati; phylum Actinomycetota; class Actinomycetes; order Kitasatosporales; family Streptomycetaceae; genus Streptomyces; species Streptomyces sp. NPDC020681. The sequence continues at coordinate 484,574 of NZ_JBIRTX010000006.1, forward strand.
CTTCTTCTCCTCGGGGCCGTCCCCGTCCACCAGGAGTGCCTGGGCGCCGCACGCCTTGCACTCCCACTCCGGCGGAATTTCCGCCTCAACCGAGAACGGCATCTCAAAACGATGTCCGTTCTGGCATGCGTACTCCACCGCCTGGCGCGGGGCCAGATCGATGCCGCGGTCCGTCTCGTAGCTGGTAACCACGAGGCGCGTGCCGCGGAGAGCTCGCTCACTCATGAATCGTGCCTCCCGGGCTTGTCGCCCACAGGACAGGTGTCGCTGTCGTCGTCATCCGGTCAACGTCCGGTCGGCGGTAAAGATTCCCGTTCTGGGTCATGCGTCGCCCGTCGTGCCGCTGCTTTCCCATTGGTTGGGGTACCCACCAGTGCCCGGTTTGTCACATCTGTCAGAAAGTGTCACCCAGTGATTGCACTTCTTGAGCACGCAGTAACGGTCCGCCTGGCAAGCCAAAGGCGTACACTACCGGCCTTTCACTTCAACGTCTAAATCCGCTCCGGCACCGGGTTGCCCGCGGCCGCCACCGCACGCCGCACCGGGACCCGCGCCAGCAGCACAAAACCGAGCGCGAAAAAGACCACCAAGGAGATGATCGCGTCCCGATAGCTGCCGGTCAGCTGGTACGCGAGACCGAACACCAGCGGCCCGAGCCAGCTCAGCCCGCGATCACTCATCTCGTACGCCGAGAAGTACTCGGCCTCCTTGCCGCGCGGCACCAGATGTGAGAAGAGCGACCTCGACAGCGCCTGACTGCCGCCCAGCACCAGACCGATCGCACCCGCCAGCGCGAAGAACCACATCGGCGCCCCGGCCGGCAGGAAGTACCCGGCCGCCAGAATCAGCGTCCACACGGCCAGCGAGCCGAGGATGGTCCGCTTCGCGCCGTGCGTCCTCGCCAGCCGGCCCATGCCCAGCGCGCCGGCCACCGCCAGCACCTGCACCAGCAGCACCGCCGTGATCAGCGTCGTCTGATCGAGGTCCAGCTCCTCGGAGCCGTAGATCGACGCCTGCGAGATCACCGTCTGGACGCCGTCGTTGTAGATCAGATAGGCCAGCAGGAACGACAGCGTCAGCGGATGCCGTCGCATGTCCTTGAGCGTGGCAGTCAGCTGACGCCAGCCGGAGCCGACGGCGCCCTCGCCGGTCGGCGGCAGTCGGCGGTCCCGCAGCCGCCGCAGCGGTACCAGCGTGAACGCGCCCCACCACAGGCCCGCCGACGCGAGACAGATCCGTACCGCCGCGGACTCCGACAGGCCGAACGATTCGTGACCGGAATACACGACGAGGTTCAGGACCAGCACCAGAGCGCCGGAGGTATAGCCGAACGCCCAGCCGCGCGAGGAGACCGCGTCACGCTCCTCGGGCTCCGCGATCTGCGGCAGATAGGCGTTGTAGAGGACCATCGACACCGAAAGCGACGCGTTCGCGACGATCAGCAGAAACGCGCCGAGGAGATACCGCTCGCCACCGACGAGAAACATCGCCGTCGTCGCGGCGGCCCCGGTGTACGCCGCCACCGCAAGCAGCGGCTTCTTGCGTCCCGTACGGTCCGCCACCGCGCCCGCCAGCGGCATCAGCAGCACGGCGACCACGACCGACAACGACACCGCGTACGCGAAGACCGAGCCGGCGCGCACCGGCACACCGAGCGGATGCACAAAACCGTCGGCGGCGGCGGCCGCCTTCGCCACCGACGTCAGATACGGCCCCAGGAACACCGTCAGCACACTCGTCGAGTAGACCGAGCACGCGAAGTCGTAGAAATACCAGCCGCGTTGCTCACGCCGGCGCTCGCTCGGCCCGGTCGCCGCCTCCGCGATGTCAGCCGTCATCGCGCCCCCTCGCTCGTCCCGTGGTGCAGACGCGCGGGTCAGACCCAGACTCCCCGGTCGGTCAGTACCGTGCGCAGCGTCTCCAGATGATCGGTCATGATGCCATCCACGCCGAGGTCCAGGAGCGCCGCCATCCGATCGGCGTCGTTCACCGTCCAGACATGCACCTGAAGACCGCGCGCGTGGGCATGATCGACGAACTTACGGTCCACCACGCGGATGCCGCTCTGCGACTCGGGGACCTGGGCGCACACCGCGCCCAGCCGAACCGCCGCCGGGATGCCCCACGACCTCAGCCGCAGGCCCAGCACGCCACGCACGCCGTAGGACGTCGCGAGGCGCGGACCCGCCAGCCGCTTGGCGCGGGCCACCCGGCTCTCGGAGAACGAGCCGACGCACACCCGGTCCCAGGCGCCGGTCCGGCGGACGAGGTCGACGAGGGGAACCAGCGCGGGCTCCGCCTTGATGTCCACGTTCCAGCGGGCCTCCGGGAACTCTTCGAGCAGCTGCTCGAAGAGCGCCAGCGGCTCCTTGCCGCCCACCCTGGCCTGCTGGACCTCGTTCCACGGCAGCGCCGAGATCTTGCCGTTCGCGTCCGTCACACGGTCCAGCGTCGTGTCGTGGAACGCGACCAGCATGCCGTCCGCCGTCGTGTGCACATCGGTCTCGAAGTAGCGGTAGCCGAGATCGGCCGCCCGCCGGAACGCGGCGGCCGTGTTCTCGATCCCGTCCGCCGCGCCGCCCCGGTGGGCGAAGGCGAGCGTGGACGGATGGTCCAGGTAGGGATGCGGTACGCGAGTCACTTTCGCAGTATGGCCTGCTCCGGTGTCCCGCCGGCGACGACCGCGCTGCCACCGCCCTGACCGGAGATGGCGAAGACGCGCAGAAACACCTGGGCGAGCGGCCCGATCGCCAGCGCGTACGCCACCGTGCCGATGCCCACCGACCCGCCGAGCACGAAGCCGGTCGCCACCACAGCCACTTCAATGGCCGTACGCACCAGGCGGATCGAACGGCCGGTGACCCGGTGCAGTCCGGTCATCAGGCCGTCGCGCGGCCCCGGTCCGAAACGCGCCGCGATGTACAGGCCGGTGGCCACGCCGTTGAGCACGATGCCCACGATCATCACCGGGATCTGCACCGCGAGTCCGTGTGCGTCCGGGACCACCATCAGGGTGCCGTCCATCGCCACGCCGATGACAAAGACATTGGAGACGGTGCCCAGTCCCGGCCGCTGCCTGATCGGGATCCACAGCAGCAGCACCACCGCGCCGACGATGATCGACACCACGCCGATCGTGAGCCCGGTCTTCTCGGCCAGGCCCTGGTGCAGCACGCCCCACGGTTCGAGCCCGAGACCGCCGCGCACCAGGAGCGCGGAGCTCACTCCGTACAGCGTGAGACCGATGTACAGCTGCAGCAGCCTGCGAGTGAGGTGCGCGGAGACCGCGGACACAATGACGCCCCCTATGGTGGTGGTGGACTGACTCATGACACTCTGTGGCTACGGAACCAATGGCAACCATGGCCAATTCGAGGAAGGTGGACTGACTTCCATGACGCAGTGGACCTCAGCGGTGGGCGCGGCGCAGCTCGCCCGGCAGCTCACCTCCCAGCAGCCCCGCCCCGCCGGCCCCGGCACCCGCAAGCCCCCGGCCTACCGGGCACTGGCAGACGGCATCCGGCTGCTCGTCCTCGAAGGCCGGGTTCCCGTCGCGGCGCGTCTGCCCGCGGAGCGAGAACTCGCGCTCTCCCTCTCCTTGAGCCGCACCACCGTCGCCGCCGCCTACGAGGCGCTGCGCAGCGAGGGCTTCCTGGAATCCCGCAGAGGCGCGGGCAGTTGGACCGCCGTCCCCGCCGGGAACCCGCTCCCGGCGCGCGGACTCGAACCGCTCCCGCCGGAGTCGCTCGGCTCGATGATCGACCTCGGCTGCGCCGCCCTCCCGGCCCCCGAGCCCTGGCTCACCCGCGGAGTGCAGGGCGCGCTGGAGGAACTGCCGCCGTACGCGCACACCCACGGCGACTATCCGGCCGGCCTGCCCGCGCTGCGCCAGATGCTCGCCGACCGCTACACCGAGCGTGGCATCCCGACCATGCCCGAGCAGATCATGGTGACCACCGGCGCGATGGGCGCGATCGACGCGATCTGCCATCTGTTCGCCGGGCGTGGCGAGCGGATCGCCGTCGAGTCGCCGTCGTACGCCAACATCCTCCAGCTCATGCGGGAAGCCGGCGCGCGGCTCGTGCCCGTGGCCATGGCCGAAGGGCTCACCGGCTGGGACCTGCCCAGGTGGCGGCAGGTGCTGCGGGACGCCGCGCCGCGTCTCGCCTATGTCGTGGCGGACTTCCACAACCCGACCGGGGCGCTCGCCGACGAGGACCAGCGCCGCCGCCTCGTCGACGCGGCACGGTCCGCCGGCACGGTGCTCGTCGTCGACGAGACCATGTCCGAGCTGCACCTGGACGACGACGTCGAGATGCCGAGGCCGGTCTGCGCCTTCGACCCGGCGGGCTCCACGGTGCTCACCGTCGGCTCGGCCAGCAAGGCCTTCTGGGCGGGCATGCGCATCGGCTGGGTCCGCGCGGCCCCCGATGTGATCCGCTCGCTGGTCGCCGCCCGCGCCTACGCCGACCTCGGTACGCCGGTGCTCGAGCAGCTCGCCGTCAACTGGCTGATGCAGACCGGCGGTTGGGAGGAGGCCGTCGCCATCCGCCGCAGCCAGGCCCGCGACAACCGAGACGCGCTGGTGACCGCCGTGCGCCGGGAGCTGCCGGACTGGGAGTTCGAGGTGCCGCAGGGCGGCCTCACGCTCTGGGTCCGCACCGGCGGCCTCTCCGGCTCCCGCCTCGCGGAGGTCGGCGAACGGGTCGGCGTGCGCGTGCCTTCGGGTCCGCGCTTCGGGGTCGACGGGGCGTTCGAGGGCTATGTCCGTCTGCCGTTCACGGTCGGCGGCCCGGTCGCGGACGAGGCGGCGGCCCGACTGGCGGCCGCGGCGCGCCTGGTGGAGACGGGCGCGACGACGGGCACGGAAGCGCCGAGGACGTTTGTGGCCTGACGGCCATGGAGCCCGGCGGTGGCGTCAGCCTTCCGCCGGGACCGGAGTCGCCGTCGCCTTGGACTGGTCCTGGTCCTGGCGTTCCGGGAGCAGTTCCAGCACCGCCTGGCGGTGCGACTCGCTCGTCGCCTCGTCGTACGGGTCGGGCGTCGCCGGGACCTGGAGCCTGAGGACCGGTCCCGTGCCGAGCCGCGCATAGCCACGGCCCGGCGGGAACTCGGGCGTCGGCGTGGTGTGCGGCTGCGTGCCGAGCACCGACTCGACCTGCTCGAAAGTGGCCGGACCCAGGACGACCCGGGCGCGGGTGTGCGTCCGTACGGTCTCGGTGAGCGCGTCCAGGCTGTCGAACTGCTCGGTCACCACCACCGTGACCTGCGCGGCTCTGCCGTGCCGCAGCGGCACCTGCAGCAGCTGCTGCGGATCGGTGTGGCCGTCGGCGGCCGCCAGATGTCCGAAGATGCTCGGCCGGTCCAGCAGGATCCACAGCGGCCGCTTGACGTCCTCGGGCGTGGGGTGTCCGGCCTGCCGGGCCTTGTTCGCGGCGATCAGCCGGCGTTCGGTCTCGTTCGCCGCCCACTCCAGGCTCGTCAGAGCTCCGGCGAGCCCGGCTTCGACGGCCAGCACGCCCGCGCGCCCGGTCAGCCAGGCGTACTCTCCGGTGCCGCTGCCCTCGACGATCAGCACGTCGCCGTTCTGCAGGGCCTGGAGCGCGATCGAGCGCAGCAGGGTCGTGGTGCCGCTGCCGGGCTCGCCGACCGCCAGCAGATGCGGCTCCGTGGAGCGCGGTCCGGTGCGCCAGATGACGGGCGGCGCGTCGCGCGTCTCCCCGCCCTCGGTCACCGGCACGGTGCGGTGCACCGCGTCGGCGTCGGTGAAGCCCAGCACGGTCTCGCCGGGGATGGTGACAAAGCGCTGAGCGGCGATCGAGGTGGGCAGGGCGGGCAGCACGGTCATGTCGACGTGATTGGCCTCCTCGTCCCAGACGAACAGATACTCGCGGCCGCGCCCCGACTTGGCGTGCAGCAGCTGCTCGATGCGGGCCCGGGACTCGGCCTCGCCGTCGGTGAAGTACGCGGGATAGCTGATGCGCAGCTTGGTGAGCCGGGCGTTGCCGTCGAAGGCGTACTCGCTGAAGGGGCCGTTCCAGTCGCCGCCGTGGGCGAACTGCGGGGCCGGGTCCTCGGGGACCGAGAAGTACGGCACGAGCGCTTCGTAGAGAGCCTGAAGCCGCCCGGCCTCCGCGTCGTCGGGTCCGGTTTTCACGGGCGTCCGCACGCGGCCCTTCCAGGCGGCCGCGGCCATCACCGTGATCAGGGCGACGAGCGGCCCGTACGGGATGAGCGCGACCACCAGGACGCAGCCGGCGACCAGGAACAGCAGGGGACCACGCCGCTCCTTGGGGGTGCCGGCCCACTTGTGTCCTGCCATGCCTGCCAGCTCCCGCAGACCACGGGTGATCGTGATCAGCGGATGGAGGACGTCCGTGGCGCTGTCGGCGGCCGTGCGCGCGATCTCCCGGCTCCGGGCGATCTGTGCGGTTCCGCTGCTCAGAATGCGGGGGAGTGGGCGCCGGGCCACATCGGTCTCCTGGGTGTGCTGAGGCTGACGGTGCGGAGGGGGACGGGCGGTGTCAGAACTTGATCCCGCCCAGGAGGCTGGCGAGGCTCGCGGTGCCGGCCTTGACGCTGGGTGCGATGGCGGTGCCCGCCACGAAGAAGCCGAAGAGCGCGCAGACGAATCCGTGTGACGTCTTGAGCCCGTCCTTCCTCGCGAAGAGGAAGACGATGATTCCGAGCAGAACGACGCCTGAGATGGACAGGATCATGAGGTTCTCCTGGTTGAGGGGACAGTCACCATGAGTACTTCCAGCATCACAGGAAGTATCTATGTGATAAAAGGTGCAAATGGGTGAAAAACACGGGATTTCACCCCACTGGTCGATGTCCCGCCGCCGGTCGGGGGGCACACTGCGCGGCCGCGCGGCACAGTGCCCTCCCACCAGGGACTTCTCGGCTGTCCTCGCAGTGATCCTTGCCGCCGGGCGGGCCGCCTCATGTCGCCGGCCGGGCAGTAACCTGTCGATTCACCCGCACGGCCCGCTCCGCCGTGCGCCCCAGGTCAACACAGTGAAAGGCGGTCCCCGAGATGAGCGAAGCCCCGGATCCCGAGGTGATCGAACTCGCCACCAAGGTCTTCGACCTGGCGCGCGGCGGAGAGACCGAGGCGCTCGCCGCGTACATCGACGCCGGTGTCCCGGCCAACCTCACCAACGACCGCGGTGACACCCTCGTGATGCTTGCCGCCTACCACGGGCACGCCGCCGCGGTGGAGGCCCTCGTCGCCCGCGGCGCGGAGCCGGACAGGGCCAACGACCGCGGCCAGACGCCGCTCGCCGGCGCCGTCTTCAAGGGCGAGGACGCCGTCATCCGCGCACTGCTCGCTGCCGGAGCCGATCCTTCCGCCGGCACGCCGTCCGCGATGGATACGGCGCGGATGTTTGGGAAGACGGAGCTCCTGGAGCTGTTCGGCGGCCGTTGAGGGTTCGCCGACCGGCCGCTGAGAGGGACGCCGTAAATGTGGTCGCGGTGGCGAAATGGGTGGGTCATCATGACGACGGGCCCTACCCCCCGGACTTCATCCGGGCGTCCCCCCCGGGGCCACCGACGAAAGGCAGGAAGATGGTCTACATCAAGCGGCAGACGACGAGCGCTTCCACATGTTGCTGCGCGGCCTAGGTTCTCCACTCCCCGGTTGCGTCGACAGCTTGATGTGAGGCTCTCCACATGTTCGATCCAGTCATAGCGCCGAGCGGCACTCTGCTCGGCCTGCTGCAGAGGGGCCGCGGTGACGGCACGCTGCACGCGCTCGCCGCGCCACGCGCCGAAGCGCTCGCAGCGCTGAACCACTGCGTGCTGAACGACCCGCGCCACGACTGGCAGGTCGAGAACCGCTCCCTGTACTACGCACGCCTGTACCTGGATCTCCACGGCGGTCTCCAGGAGATCGAGCGGCATCTGAACGACGCCGACGACCACCTCGACGACGACGAGGCCAGGACCGGCCTCGCGCTCGCGGTACTCGGCCATCTCGCCTCGTACGGCAGAAACGACGCCCTCGCGCTGCTGCGCCGCTATGCGGCGAGCGGGGCGAACTGGGCCTGGGCACTCGACGAGCTCGCTCTGCGGGACGACGACTCCGGTCTGCGCTCGCTCGCCGTTCCCGTACTCGCCCGCTTCCCGGCCACGCCGGAGGGCGACGCCGAACTGGCCGTCGTCGTACGGGACGCCTTCGAACCGCGGCCGTGGCGGCTGTGGGCCGAGGACCGGCGCGAGACCGTCGGGCCCCGGGTGCGCGCGGCGCAGGAGGCCGGCTCCTTCGACCGCTGGCAACGCCAGCTGCGACCCACCGGGCCGCGCCCCGGATGGAGCGTCCAGGCCGTCTTCGACTGGGCGGATCAAGGCATGGAGCGCGGCTCGGCCCTCCACGTTCCTGCCGCGCGCTGTTTGTCGGCCGTCGCCGGGGCCGACGACCGGCCCGCCATCATTGCCGCCGCAGCAGCGGGGTCCGACGGCGCGCGCTGTGCCGCGCTGCACTATCTCGCGGAGTCACGTGATCCCGTGGTCCTCGATCTGATCGAGTCGGCGGTGTCCACCGGCTCCCGTACCGTCGCCGAAGCGGCTGTCGCCGCGTTCGAGCGGATGTGCGGCGACGAGGCCGTCGACCGCGCCCGCGGCTGGATCCACCGGCCGGACGCGCTCGGGGCGTCCGCCGCAGGCGTGCTCGCCTGCCGCGGCACCGCCACCGACACCAAGCTCGTCCTCGGCGCCCTGCGCGAGACCGTACGGGGCGACGGTCCCGACGCGCCGCTGCTGTGGACTCTCGTCGACGGGGCGGGACGGCTCGGCATCGACTGCGCCGCACCCGTCCTGCGTCATGTGTACCGGGAGACCGCGTCCTCTCAGCTGCGCGGGCGCGCGGCCCGCGCACTGGCCGCGACCGATGCCTCCTTCCCCACCGGATTCGCCGTCGAATGCCTGTGGGACTGCGAGGAGACGACCAGGGAAATCGCCGCGCGGCACGCCGCCACGGGTGATGCGCGGGTGGCCGAACGGCTGCGCCGGCTGGCGGCCGATCCGGCCGAAGAGGCGGAGGTACAAACCGCCGTACGCAGCAGAATCAGTCCGGATTCGCCTGCCGTATGACATAACGGTCGCGGCCACAAACGCTCATGGCTTGTTCCACGGGCGGAAAGATCCACGTTGTCGCAGCCACCCCGGACACGACGACAACACGGGTATGCGTGTCGTCATCATCACCGAATCCTTTCCGCCAGACGTCAATGGTGTGGCGCACTGCGCCCTGCAGACCGCCCGGCATCTCGCCGCGCGCGGTCATGACCCGCTCGTCATAGCTCCGGCGGTAACCGGGGCCGACAGCGCCGACCAGAGCGCGCCGTGCCCTGTGGTTCGCGTCCCCTCCCTCCCCCTGCCCGGCTATCCCCAAGTCCGGGTGGCACTCCCCAGCCGCCGCGTGGCGGCAACGATCACTGCTCACCGGGCGGAGCTGGTGCACCTCGCCAGCCCGTTCGTCCTCGGCGTACGCGGAATGGCAGCCGCGGCGAAGCTCGGCCTCCCGGCCGTCGCCGTCTACCAGACCGACCTCGCCGGTTACGCCCGTACCTACGTCGGCGCGGGCGAGAACGCCGCGTGGCGGCGCATCCGCACTGTGCACAGCGCCGCCGACCGCACACTCGCTCCCTCCTCCGCAGCCCTGCGGGACCTGGAGGAGCACGGCGTCGAGCGGGTGCGGCTGTGGCCGCGCGGCGTGGACACCGCGCGGTTCCGCCCGGAGCTGCGCGACGAGGAACTGCGCCGCAGCCTCGCCCCCAACGGCGAGCTGATCGTCGGCTACGTGGGCCGCCTCGCGCCCGAGAAGCACGTCGAGCTCCTCGCCGGAGCCTGCGCCACACCCGGCGTACGGGTCGTGGTCGTCGGCGACGGTCCCAGCGAACCCTCGCTGCGCAACGCCCTGCCCGGGGCCGTCTTCCTCGGCCGCAAGACCGGCGACGAACTCGCCAGGATCTTCGCCTCGCTGGACGTCTTCGCGCACACCGGCCCGTACGAGACCTTCTGCCAGACCGTGCAGGAGGCCATGGCCAGCGGGGTGCCGGTGATCGCACCGGCCGCGGGCGGACCGCTCGACCTCGTCGACCACGGACGCACCGGGCTGCTCGTCGCCCCGAACGAGGTGGACACCGTGACCACCGCGGTCGCCACGCTCGCCGCGGACCCGCAGCTGCGGGACGCGTACGGGCGGGCCGGCCGGGCCGCCGTCGAGGGCCGCACCTGGGCCGTCATCGGCGACGCGCTCATCGACCACTACGCCGAGGTGCTCGGCGCGCGTACGGCGGTGGCGGCATGAGCGGGCTGCGGATCGTACGGCTGGCGAACTTCGTCACTCCGGCGTCGGGCGGCCTGCGCACCGCGCTGCGTGAACTCGGCAAGGGCTATCTCGCGGCCGGCCATGAGCCGGTGCTGATCGTGCCCGGCGACGTGGAGAGCGACCGGATGACTCCGCAGGGCCGGGTCATCACCCTGCCCGGGCCCGAGATTCCCGGCACCGGCGGCTACCGCGTGCTCGCCGCGCGTCGCAGGCTGCGGGACGTCCTGGACATCATCGAGCCCGACCGGATCGAGGTGTCCGACCGCACCACGCTGCGGTGGACCGGTGAGTATGCCCGCCGCCGGCGCATCCCGTCCGTGATGGTCTCCCACGAGACCGCGGACGGCGTGCTGCGCACCTGGGGAGTGTCCGAGTCCGTCGCGGCCCGGGCCGCGGACCGGCTCAACCGCCGTACCGCCTGGGCGTACTCGCGGATCGTGTGCACGACGGAGTGGGCCGAGCGGGAGTTCGTCCGCATCGGGGCGCGCAATGTGGTGCGCGCGCCCCTCGGTGTTGACCTGCACCACTGCCGGCCCGGCCGGCGCAGCCTCGTCCTGCGCGCCAAGCACGCCGCCGGGGCCGAAGTGGTGCTGCTCCTGTGCTCCCGGCTGTCGGTGGAGAAGCGCCCGGGCATGGCCCTTGACGCGCTCGCCGAACTCCGCCGGCGGGGTGTGCGCGCCTCGCTCGTCGTCGCGGGCGACGGTCCGCTGCGGACCGCGCTGATCCGCCGGGCGCGAGCCGAGCGGCTGCCGGTGCAGTTCCTCGGCTACGTCGGCGACCGCGAGGCGGTGGCCGACCTGCAGGCGTCGGCGGACATCTGCCTCGCGCCGGGGCCCGCGGAGACCTTCGGTCTCTCGGCCCTGGAGGCACTCGCCTGCGGCACGCCGGTCGTCGCGAGTGCGTCGTCGGCCCTGCCGGAGGTGATCGGCGACGCGGGAGCGGCGGCGGTCGACACGGCGGCGGACTTCGCCGACGCCGTGCAGGGCCTGCTCGCCCGCCCGGAGACGGAGCGCCGTGAGGCGGCCCGTGCGCGGGCCGAACTCTTCGACTGGCAGCGGTCGGTGGACGCGTTCCTCGCGGCCCACGACGCCCCGCGGCTGCGTGAGCCGGTCCACGGAAAGGAAGTGGCGGCATGACGGCCGCACCGGCGACCGCGGTCGCAGACGAGTCGGAGTCGCAGGGCCCGCCGGAAAGCGCCCGGGACGCGCCTGCCGGGGCGGTGAAGGCCCCCGCGGCCACGCCCGTCCCGGCGCACCTGTCGGCCGCCCCGGACGCCAGGCCGTTCGGGCTCGGGAACCCGCCGGCCCCGGTGGGGCAGCCTGACGGCCCGGTGGGGCACACGGGCCCGGGGGCCGGCGAGGCGCAGGCTTCCGCCCGCGGCGGCGCGGCCGAGACGTCCGCTGCTGTGACCTGGATCGGCGGGCCGAACCTGGTCGGCAGGCTCGCGGCTGCCGAGGGCGCGTCGGTCCGTCGGGCGGCTGAGCGCGCCGCGCTCGACAACCGGGCTGAGGGGACCAGGTCCCACGAGCCCGGCGCGTACGCGACTGGACGCCCGGTCCTGCATGAGCAGGACGCGACCGGCGCGTACGACAGCGCGGGTGAGCCCGTCGAGGCCCACGAGCTCGCCGAGGTCGTCGACGACGGCGCGGTCGGGCACCCCGCGACCACCACCCGGGTCCTGCGGTTCGTCGCGCTCGGGGACTCGCTCACCGAAGGTGTCGGTGACCGGGTCGCCGGCGGGTGGCGTGGGTGGGCCGCGTTGCTGGCCGAGGGGCTCGGGTGTGCCGACGGGCCCGCAGAGTTCCGGAAGCTTGCCGTCAGCGGCGCCCTCACCGAGGACGTCACCGAGCGGCAGGCACCCGAGGCGCTGGCGTTCGGCGCGGACATCGCCGCCGTTCTCGTCGGGGTCAACGACACCCTGCGCCGTACCTTCGACATCGAGGACATGGCCAAGCGGCTCGACACCGTCTGCGCGCAGCTCACCGCGCGCGGTGCGGTGATTCTGACCGCCTGTCTGCCCGACCCGGGCAGCATGCTCGGACTGCCTCTGCCGCTGGCCCGGCCGCTCGCCCGCCGTCAGCGCGCGGTCAACGCCGTCGTCCACGCTCTGTCCGACCGCTACGACGCGATACATCTGCACGCCGCCGACGCCGACTGGGTCCAGGACCGCGCCATGTGGAGCGCCGACCGGCTGCATCCGGGCGAGCGCGGTCACCGGATGATCGCCCGCCACTTCCATGAGCTGCTCACCGAGCGCGGCTTCCGCCTCGGCACCGAGCCGGGCGTCGAGCCCACGCAGCCCCCGCCGACCAAGGCCGCGAAGGTGCTGTGGCTCGCGACCGCAGGCACCGCATGGGTGGCGCGGCGGTGCACCGATCTGCTGCCGCAGCTGATGCGGCTGGCGGGTTCGGAGGTACGCCACTGGGCACGCGGCACCAGCGAACGGCTCGACCGCAGTGCCGAACACGCCCTGTCGTCCGCGCTCGCGGCCGTGTCGCTGGAGGTTCCGCTTGCCACAATGGGGGAATGAGCGGGCGCTGGGAGTTCTGGATCGACCGTGGCGGCACCTTCACCGACGTCGTGGGCCGACGTCCCGACGGAAGGCTCGTCACCCGGAAACTGCTCTCGCACAACCCGGAGCGCTACCGGGACGCCGCGGTCGCGGGGATCAGACTGCTGCTGGGCATCGGGCCTGACCAGCCCGTGCCCGCCGATCTCGTCGACAGCGTGAAGATGGGCACGACCGTCGCCACCAACGCACTCCTGGAGCGGCGCGGCGAGCCGACCGTCCTCGTCATCACCGAGGGTTTCCGGGACGCCCTGCGTATCGCCTATCAGAACCGGCCCCGGCTCTTCGACCGCCGGATCGTGCTTCCGGAGGCGGTGTACGAACGGGTCATCGAGGTCCCCGAACGCGTCGACGCGCACGGCGCGACCGTCCGGCCGCTCGATCTCGCCGCCGTCACCGAGCAGTTGACGGCCGCCCGCTCCGACGGCTTCACCAGTGCGGCCGTCGTGCTGATGCACGGCTACCGCCATCCCGGCCACGAGGCCCGGATCGCCGAAGCGGCCCGTGAACTCGGCTTCACCCAGGTCAGCTGCTCGCATGAAGTCAGCCCGCTGATCAAACTGGTGCCGCGCGGCGACACGACGGTCGTGGACGCGTATCTCTCGCCGATCCTCGGCCGGTACGTCGACGAGGTCGCGGCCGAACTCGACGGCATCCGCCTGATGTTCATGCAGTCCAACGGCGGACTGCGCGAGGCGGCCAACTTCCGCGGCAAGGACGCCGTGCTGTCCGGCCCGGCCGGCGGCGTCGTCGGCATGGCCCGCACCGCCGAACAGGCCGGATACGGCCGCGTCATCGGCTTCGACATGGGTGGCACATCGACCGATGTCTCGCACTACGCCGGCGAGTTCGAGCGCGAACTCGGCACCCAGGTCGCCGGCGTACGGATGCGCGCGCCCATGATGAACATCCACACCGTCGCGGCCGGCGGCGGCTCCGTACTCCACTTCGACGGCAGGCGTTACCGCGTCGGACCGGACTCCGCGGGCGCCGTGCCAGGCCCGGCCTGCTACCGACGTGGCGGCCCGCTCACCGTCACCGACGCCAATGTGATGCTCGGCCGCATCCAGCCCGGCCACTTCCCGGCGGTCTTCGGGCCCGACGGCGACCAGCCGCTGGACGCCGGGACCGTACGCGAGCGCTTCGCCGAACTCGCCGAGCGGGTCCACAAGGAGAGCGGCAAGCAGCGGTCGGCCGAGGAAGTCGCCGCCGGGTTCCTGGAGATCGCCGTGCTGAACATGGCGAACGCGGTCAAGAAGATCTCCGTGCAGCGCGGCCACGACATCACCCGCTACGCGCTCAACTCCTTCGGCGGCGCGGGCGGCCAGCACGCCTGCGCGGTCGCCGACGCTCTCGGCGTCAACACCGTGATCGTGCCTCCGCTGGCCGGAGTGCTCTCCGCGTACGGCATCGGACTCGCCGACGCGACCGCGATGCGCGAGCAGTCCGTCGAGGCCGAACTGGACGAGACGGCGCTCGCCCGCGTACGGACACTCTGCGACGGCCTGGCCGCCCGCACCCGCGCCGAGCTGATCGCCGACGCCGTGCCGGACTCCGCGATCACCACGCATGCGCGGGTGCTGCTCCGCTACGGCGGCACCGACGCCAGTCTGCCGGTGCCGCTGGACACCGTCGCCGCCATGAAGGACGCCTTCGAGTCGACCCATCGCGCCCGCTACGCCTTCACCATGGACAAGCCGATCGTGGTGGAGGCGGTATCCGTCGAGGCGGTCGGGACGGCCGGCGAACACGGCGACCATGTGGTCGAAGAGAGCACGGGCGCGGGTGAGTTCGCGCCGCGCGCCATGGTGCGGATGTTCGTCGAGGCCGAGCGGCGCGAGGTGCCCCTGTACCGGCGCGGCGATCTGCGCCCCGGCGACGCCGTCGACGGCCCGGCGATCATCGCCGAGGCCGACGCGACCACGGTCGTCGACCCGGGCTGGCGCGCGGCCGCGGAGGACGGCGGCCATCTGCTGCTGACGCGCGTACGGCCCAGGCCCGACCGGGTCGCCGTCGGCACCGACGTCGACCCGGTGCTACTGGAGGTGTTCAACAACCTCTTCATGGCCATCGCCGAGCAGATGGGCGTGCGCCTGGAGAACACCGCACATTCCGTCAACATCAAGGAGCGGCTGGACTTCTCCTGCGCCCTCTTCGACGCGCACGGCAATCTGATCGCCAACGCGCCGCACATTCCGGTGCACCTCGGCTCGATGGGGGAGTCCATCAAGGAGGTGCTGCGCCGCAACGACGGAGCGCTGCGGCCCGGCGATGTGTACGCGATCAACGATCCGTACCACGGCGGCACCCATCTGCCCGATGTGACGGTCGTGACGCCCGTGTTCGACGACGGTGAGCTGCGATTCCTGGTGGCCTCCCGCGGCCATCACGCCGAGATCGGCGGCATCACGCCCGGCTCCATGCCCGCCTTCAGTCGCACGGTGGACGAGGAAGGCGTTCTCTTCGACAACTGGCTGCTCGTCCGCGGCGGGCGGCTGCGCGAGGCCGAGACCCGGGAGCTGCTGACGACCGCGGCGTATCCCTCGCGCGCTCCCGACACCAATCTCGCCGACCTGCGTGCCCAGATCGCCGCCAACGAGAAGGGGATCTCGGAACTGCTTCGGATGGTCGACCAGTTCGGACTCGATGTCGTGACGGCCTATATGCGGCACGTACGGGACAACGCCGAGGAATCGGTGCGGCGCATCGTCGCGGGCCTCAGCGACGGCGAGTACCGGTACGAGACCGACGGCGGCGCGGTCATCCAGGTCGCGCTGCGCGTGGACCGTCGTGAGCGCAGCGCGGTCATCGACTTCACCGGCACCTCGCCGCAGCTGCCGGGCAACTTCAACGCGCCCAAGTCCGTGGTGATGGCGGCCGTGCTCTATGTCTTCCGGACGCTGGTCGCCGACGACATCCCGCTCAACAGCGGCTGCCTGGAGCCTCTGGAGGTGCGCGTGCCGGACGGATCGATGCTCGCGCCGAGCCATCCGGCGGCGACCGTCGCGGGCAATGTCGAGACCTCGCAGGCCGTCACCGGAGCGCTGTACGCCGCGCTCGGCGTCCAGGCCGAAGGCTCCGGCACGATGAACAACCTGACCTTCGGCAATGACCGTGTGCAGTACTACGAGACGGTGGCCAGCGGCTCCGGCGCGGGCGAAGGCTTCGACGGGGCCGACGCCGTGCAGACCCATATGACCAACTCGCGGCTCACCGATCCCGAAGTACTGGAGTGGCGCTATCCGGTGCGCGTCGACGCGTTTTCCGTACGCGACGGAAGCGCCGGCCTGGGCCGTTGGCGCGGCGGCCACGGGGTCGTCCGCAGACTCCGCTTCCTGGAGCCGATGACGGTGGCGCTGCTGACCGGCCACCGCCGCGTCCCGCCGTACGGCATGGCGGGCGGTGGCCCGGGCGCGCTCGGCGAGAACGTGGTGGAGCGGGCCGACGGCAGCGTGACGCCGCTGCACGGCGTCGACTCGGTGGACGTCGGCCCGGAGGACGTCCTGGTGATCAGGACCCCGGGCGGCGGAGGTTACGGCACACCGGGATCCTGAGACGGAGCCTTACCGCACCGGGACGAACCGCACCGGTGTGCCGGGCACCGACTGTGCCGCCGCCGCGAGATCGCGTTCGTCGACGACCGCCACCACCGGATAGCCGCCGGTGGTCGGATGGTCGGCGAGGAAGACCACCGGGCAGCCGTCCGGCGGCACCTGCACCGCGCCCAGCACCATGCCTTCGCTGGGCAGTTCGCCGGTCACCGCCCGTTCGAGCGCCGGGCCCTCAATGCGCAGTCCGATGCGGTTGCTCGCGGCCGAGACCCGGTAGGCCCCGCCGGCCAGCGTGTGGAGAGCCGCACCGGTGAACCAGTCGGCCCGAGGACCGATCCGCACCCGCAGCACAAGTTCCGTCGGCGGCGCGGGCCACGGCACGGCACCGTCGAGAAGCGCGGGCGGACCCGTCGGCTTGCCGAGCGGCAGCACGGCCCCGTCCGCGAGCGGCGCGGGCCCGAGCCCGGAGAGCAGATCCGTGGAGCGGCTGCCGAGCACCGGATCGACCGCGATCCCGCCGGCGAAGCCCAGATACGTCCGTACGCCACGCACCGCGGGACCCGTCTCGAGCAGCGACCCCGCCGCCACCCGCACCGGCGCGCCCCAGGCCGCCGGCCGGCCGTCGACGGTGACCGGGCACGGAGCGCCGCCGACGGCGACCGTCACGGCACAACGCGGCCGTACGGCACAGCCGTTGAGCGTGGTCTCCAGCACCGCCGCGCTCTCCGCGTTGCCCACCAGACGGTTGACGAGCGCCGCGGAGTGCTGGTCCAGCGCGCCGGAGCGCGGCACGCCGAGATGGGCGTGACCGGGCCGTCCCAGATCCTGCACGGTGGTCAGCGCCCCGGCCCGTACGACCGAAAAGGCCCGGTCGGTCATCGGCGCTCCGGCACGAACCGCACACGGGTCCCGGGTGAGAGCAGCGCCGCGGGCTCGCGCGCCGGATCCCACAGCTCCGTACCGGTGGTGCCGATGAGCTGCCAGCCGCCGGGTGAGGAGCGCGGATACACGCCGGTGTAAGGGCCCGCCAGGGCGAGCGAACCGGCCGGGACCGAGGTGCGCGGAGTGGCCCGGCGCGGCACGGCGTACTGCCCCGGCAGTCCGGTCAGATAGCCGAAGCCGGGCGCGAACCCGCAGAAGGCCACCCGGAATTCGGCCGCCGCATGGATCGCCACGACCTCCTCCACCGACACCTGCCACAGTGCGGCGACATCCGCCAGATCCGGCCCGTCGTAGCGGACCGGAATCTCGATCGCGTCCTCCACGCGCGCCGGAAGCGCCGGAATCGTCCAGTCCGCCAGCTCCCGGGCGAACCGGCCCGGATCGTCGATCCCGTCCAGCAGCACCGTCCGTGCGGCGGGCACTATCTCCCGCACCGCCGGGAGCGCGCCCGTGGCACGGCGGCGCAGCAGTTCGGCATGGAGCGCACCGGCCTCGTCGCCGTCCGCCAGCTCGACGAGCAGGGCCCGGTCGCCGACCGGCAGCGTCCTCATACGAAGGCCTCCACGCGGACGCCCGCCCGCTCCAGTTCGCCGCGCACCCGGCGGGCCAGCGACACGGCCCCATCGGTGTCGCCGTGCAGACACAGCGAACGGGCGCGCACCGGAACGGACCGTCCGCAGCGCGCGGTGACCACGCCGAACCTGGCCATGCTGACGGACCGTTCGACCACGGTGACCGGGTCGCTGAGCACCGCGCCGTCCTCACCGCGCGGCACCAGCGTGCCCTCCGCGGTGTACGCGCGGTCCGCGAACGCCTCGGTGACGGCGGGCAGTCCGGCCTTCTCCGCCATGGTGTGCAGCTTCGAGCCGGGCAGGCCGAGCAGCGGCAGCCGCTCGCCCGACAGCAGCACCCCGTCGACGACGGCGGCCGCCTGCTCCTCGTCGTGCACGACGCGGTTGTAGAGCGCACCGTGCGGTTTCACGTACGAGACCCGGGATCCGGCCGCGCGCGCGAAGATCTCCAATGCGCCTATCTGGTAGGCCACTTCGGCGGCCAGCTCATCGGGCGGTACGTCCATGGAGCGCCGGCCGAAGCCGGCCAGATCACGGTAGGAGACCTGGGCGCCGATCCGCACCGAGCGCTCGGCCGCGAGATCGCAGACCTTGCGCATGGTGGACGCGTCACCGGCGTGGAAGCCGCAGGCGACATTGGCGCTGGTGACGACGGACAGCAGCTGTTCGTCGTCGGTCAGCCGCCAGCGGCCGAAGCCCTCGCCGAGGTCGGCGTTGAGATCGATGGACGCCCAGGTCATCGCAGTACCTCCCGTTGGGTCCCGCCGGGTCAGAGCAGTTCGCGGCCGCGTGTCTCGGGCAGCCCGAGCAATGCCACCGCCGCGAGGCCGTAGCCTGCGGCGCCGAGGACGAGCGCGCCGCCCACGCCCCAGCTGTCGGACAGGAAGCCCACCAGGGTGGGCAGGAACGCGCCGACCGCGCGGCCGCTGTTGTACGTGAAGCCCTGGCCGGTGCCGCGTACGGCGGTCGGATAGAGCTCGCTGAGGAACGAACCGAAGCCGCTGAAGATCGCCGACATGCAGAAGCCGAGCGGGAAGCCGAGGACCAGCAGCAGCCCGTTCGCACCCGACGGGATGTTCGTATAGGCGACGATCCCGGCGGCCGAGAGCACGGCGAAGAGCGTGATGTTCTTCTTCCGGCCTATTCGGTCGGTGAGATATCCGCCGGTGAGATAGCCGGCGAACGCGCCGGATATCAGGAAGGCGAGATAGCCGCCGGTGCCGACAACCGTCAGCCCTCGCTCGGTCTTGAGATAGGTCGGCACCCAGGTGGCGAGCGTGTAGTACCCGCCCTGCACGCCGGTGGAGAGCAGCGTCGCGAAGAACGTGGTGCGCAGCAGGTCCTTCTTGAAGATCGTGGAGAAGGAGCCGCGCTCGGTGCTGGCGCTGCGCCGAGCGGCCGCCTCGGGCGCGTCGCTGACATTGCGCCGCACATAGATCACCAACAGGGCCGGAAGAGCACCGGTCCAGAACATCACGCGCCAGGCGGTGTCGTGGTCGAGGAACTCGAAGACCAGCGTGTAGACGATGACCGCCAGCGCCCAGCCGGCCGCCCATGCGCTCTGTACGGCGCCGAGGGTGCGGCCGCGGTGTTTGGCGCTCGCGTACTCCGCGACCAGGATCGCGCCGACCGCCCACTCGCCGCCGAAGCCGAGGCCCTGCAGGGCCCGGAAGACCAGCAGCGTCTCGTAGTTGGGGGCGAAGCCGCAGGCCACGGTGAACACCGCATAGGTGATCACCGTGATCATCAGTGCCTTCACCCGGCCGATCCGGTCGGCCAGGATGCCGGCGAGCGCGCCGCCCACCGCGGAGACGACGAGCGTGACGGTGGTGAGAAGTCCGGTCTGTCCGTTGTCGAGGCTGAAGTACGCGGAGATCGCCACCATGCTCAGCGGCAGCGTGAAGTAGTCGTAGGAGTCGAGGGCGTACCCGCCGAACGCGCCGCCGAAGGCGCGTCGGCCGCGCGGCCCGAGGGCCCGCAGCCAGGCGAACGCGCCGGTGTCCTCGGGGAGTTCGCCCTGCTTCGGCTGTGCCTGGGTCGTACTCATCTGCACCTCGCAGAGGGGGAGGGGAGGGTGCTGACGACTGTGCGGTTACGTCACCGTAGGGGATTGTTGAACGATCCGACAAGAGTCATGTGGGGTCGTTCTTCCTTCTACGATGGAGTGCGCGCACCGGCGGGACGCCCGGTGCGAGGGAGAGAGGGCGTTGTGGGCACCACGGAGTCCGAGTTCGGCGGAGTCGGCGGACTGGCGGACGACCGCCCGCTGTTGGGTCGCACCAGCACGGCGGAACGGGTCGCGGACATCCTGCGCACCCGTATCGCGGAGGGCTACTTCCCGCCGGGGGAGCGGCTTTCCGAGGACGCCATCGGCAAGGCGCTGGGCGTTTCGCGGAACACCCTGCGCGAGGCGTTCCGGCTGCTCACCCATGAACGGCTGCTCGTTCACGAGCTCAACCGCGGAGTCTTCGTTCGGAAGCTCGCGGTCCAGGACGTCGTCGACATCTACCGGACCAGGCTGCTCGTCGAATGCGCCGTCGTGCACGGCCTCGGCGAACCGCCGTACGCGCTCGAACGGCTCGACCTGGCCGTGGCCGGCGGCGAGCGGTCCGAGCGCGAGCGCGACTGGAAGGGCGTCTCCACCGCGAACATCCACTTCCACCGCGAACTGGTCGCGCTGGCCGGCAGCGCGCGCACCGACGAACTGATGCGCAGCGTCCTGGCGGAGCTTCGGCTCGCCTTCCATGTGGTGGACGACCCGCGCCGGCTGCACCAGCCCTATCTCGTACGGAACCGGGCGATCCTGGAGGCGCTGCGGGCAGGCGACCGGACGGGCGCGGAGCGGCTGCTGACCGACTACCTCGACGACTCGCGGACGCAGATGGTGGAGAGGTACGCGCATCTCGTCGACGAGGACGAGGACGAGGACTAGGACACGCGGGCTCGGACGCGAGGGCTCGGACCGGGCGCTCGACGCGAGGCCCGGACCCGAGCGCGGTGGGACGGGCGCGGTGGGACGGGCGTTTCTGCGCCGTTTCGACCGTTGTCAGTGCGAGGACCTAATCTGTGCACCGTGACTTCGCCTGCCTCGACGGACTTCGTTCCGCCCCAGCTCAGCGCGGGGCCGCGGCCCGCGCAGGGCCCGGCCGCCGACGAAGGGCTCGCGCGGCGGCTGCGCGCGCTCGCCTGCACCGCACCGCTGCACGACCTCGACGCCCGTAAGGCCAATCTTGCGGGCGAGTACACGGTGTACGCGATGGCGGAGGTGGCCCTTGCCGCCATCGACCTCGTCACACTGAACATGGACTTCGACACCGGCGCCGACCACGACCAGATAGTGGCGAGACTGCTGCCCCGCATCGCCGCGCAGGCCCCGCGCCGCCCGGTCGCCGAGCATGAGCGCGTCGCTCGCTGGGTGCTGGAGAACCTGATCAACGTGGGCAGCGTGGACCGCGGCTTCCGCGCGGTGTACGGCACTTTCGGCCCGGACGGTGCGTATGTGCGCCGGGACTACGACTTCAAGCTCATCGAGGAAGTGCCGGGCTACGGCGGCAGCGTCTATCTCCGTACGACCGACGAAGCCGTCAACGTCCTGGTCGGCGCGCTCGACACCGACGTCACCAGCGCGCAGATCGCGGCCGAGGTGAAGCTGGAGGTCCTGATCAGCCGGGGCAGGCTCGCCGACGCACAGCTCGCCGCCGAGCAGGCGCGCTACCGCACCGTGCAGTACGCCGAGACGCTGCGCAGGACCCTGGAGGCGACCCGGCGCAATGTCCGGGCCGTCGACTGGCTCAACGCCGTGCCGGACATGATCGCCGAGGCGCTCGACCATGTCGCCGACCGCTACCGCCACGAGAACGCGATCCTGACGAATATCCGCAAGGCGCGGGACGAGGCAGAGGACCCGGAGCACAAGCGGCGCGCCGCCGAGCTCGTCGACATCGTCAAGGACTGCATCCGCCGCCACACCCAGCTCCAGTCCCGACTCCTCGAGGCGGGCCCGCTGTTCCGCGCCGAGCAGGACCGTCAGGCCTTCGCCCAGCCGACCGCGCGCACCGGACTCGACCTGTACGGCCAGCTGGTCGCGCCCGTGCTGCCGCTCCCGCTGCAGGCGGCGATCCGCGTCACGGACGCGTTCTTCGCCCGCGGCACCGGGCTGCGCACACCCTCGTCCGTACGGGTCGGCGACCTGGTCGACATGCTGCTGACGCCGCCGACGGAGCGCGAGCACCTCGGCGCCGAGATGCCCGAGCCGGACCTGATCGCCACTCCCGACGACAGCCGCTTCAGCGAGGAACAGCTCGCGAGCGCCATGGAGCTGCTCGACCTGGAACACGACGCCCCGCGCCGTCTCTCCGGCCTGCTCGCCGAGGCCCGCCGCCGCGACCCCGAACTGCCCTATTTGGTGGCCCTGCTGGCCGTCCACGCAGCGAGCCCACCGGTCGGCACGGCCTACCGCCAGGGCGAGGAGCGCCTGCTGTTCGCCGTCGACGACGGCACGGAACTGGACGATCCGGAATTCGGCGGCGCGGACCTGATCGTCGGCACGGCGCTCCTGGACGCGGCAGGTATGACGGCGGCCCGCACGGAGGCGGCGTGACCACCACCGACGTCCCGCGCCGACCCGGCGCCCAACCCAGCACCCATGAACCTCCGCAGGAGCACCAGTGACCGACCACCAGGGCGAACAGCACGCGTGGCGTGAGGCCGACGTCCCTGAGGCGTCGGCCCCCGCAGTCACCACCGCCACCACCACCAGCGCCAGCACCGTCACGCCCGCCGACGCCGCCGACGCCTCCCGCCTCGTCTCCTTCGGCCTCCAGCCCAAGCTCCTCCCGGCCCGCGACGCCGAATACGCCGAACTCCTGCGCCGCTATCGCGAAGACACCCCCTTCGCCCGGCTCGCCGACGCCGTCGCCACCGGCCTCGGCCTCGTCGTGCTCGAAGTGTCGACGCGCGCCGGAATGGCCCTGGCCGCCGGTGAGGACTCCGTCTTCGCCGTCCGCATGGGCGACTACGCCCGCCGCGCATCCGCCGACTCCGCGGACCGCTTCCTGCACGGCCTCGCCCATCTCGCCGTCGCCGCCATGGCGTTCCCGCGCCCCGAGGACCTCGCCGACGACGGATACATCGGTCGCATCACCGTCAACGGCGTCGACGCCTTCGTACGCCAGGCCTGCCGCCGCCTCGAGGAGCGCGCCGACGAGCAGGGCGAGAACACCGACCCCGCCACCGAGGCACCCGGCCTGGAGGCCGCCTGGCGGATCTATGCCCGGCGCAGCGCCACCGGCGCCACCAAGGACGCCCGCAGACTTGCCGGATCCACCACCGGCATCGTCGGCAAGGCCGTCGCCTTCCTCACCGACTCCGGCTTCCTGCAGCGGACCGGCGACGACGCCGGAGGCGCGTACCGCACCACCGCCCGCTATCAGTTGCAGGTGCGCGACATGGCGGGCAGCGCCGCCATGGCCGAGCTGCTGGAGCTCGGCGTCGTACCGGTGAGCGACGGCTCCGCCAGCCTCCTGCCGCCGCCCGACGGCGACGACCTGGAGGTGGCCGCCGACGCCGGCCTGCCCTTCCACGGGTAACTGACTGACCGACTGACCGACTGCCTGACGCACTTGACTGCCTGACTGCCTGACGAAGACTGAGAGTCCGCCGCCATGTACGAGCTGTCCCGGGTCCGCCTCTACTCCATTGGGCCGGCCGGTGCGCGCTACGCCGACACCGTGCTGGACCTGCGCGGAGTCGGCGAGCCCGTGCCGCATCCCGCCCCCACTCAGGCGGAGTTCTTCGAGGAGGAGCCGGTCGGCCCGCCGCGCCGCCCCGCACCCGCGGGTGTGCTCTTCCTGGAGAACGGCGGCGGCAAGTCCGTACTGCTCAAGCTGATCTTCTCCGTCATGCTGCCGGGCCACCGCAACACACTCGGCGGCGCGAGCTCCGGTGTGCTGCGCAAGTTCCTGCTCGCCGACGACTGCGGGCATGTCGCTCTGGAGTGGCAGCACACGCTCACCGGCGAGCTGATCGTGGTCGGCAAGGTGAGTGAGTGGCGGGGGCGTCAGGTCTCCAACGACCCTCGGAAGTTCGCGGAGGCGTGGTACTCCTTCCGGCCCGGTCCGGGGCTCAGCCTGGACTCGCTTCCGGTCGCCGAGTCCACCGCCGTACGCCCGCCGGTCGACGGCGCGTCCGGCGCGAAGGGCCGCCGCCGCACCATGAAGGGCTTCCGCGACGCGATCACCGAGGCCGGCAAGGCGTATCCGCATCTCGACGTCGTCTGGGAGGAGATCCACGACCGCTGGAACGAACACCTCGGTGACGTGGGCCTCGACCCCGAACTCTTCCGCTACCAGCGGGAGATGAACGCCGACGAGGGCGAGGCCGCCGGGCTCTTCGCGGTGAAGAAGGACTCCGACTTCACGGATCTGCTGCTGCGCGCGGTCACCGACACCCGCGACACCGACGGACTCGCCGATCTCGTCAGCAGCTTCGGAAACAAGCTCGGCCGCCGCGCCGAGCTCACCGCGGAACGCGACTTCACGGCCGGGTCGGTCGACCTCCTCGGCCGGATCGTGGAGGCGGCCGGGGCCCGTACGCGCGCCCGGGAGATCCACGCGGGCGCGGAGCGCCGCACGCGAACGCTCGCCCGTCGGCTCGCCGCGCGAGCCGACGAGGAACGGGGCCGTACCGCCGAACTGGCCCAGCAGGTCACCTCCGCCGCGCACACGGTCACCGAGGCCGAGCAGGCGCGCAGCCGCAGCTCACTGATCGCGGCGGAACTGGCGTACCGGCACGCGTCGTTGGCGCTGACGGTCGCGGAGAAGGGCGCCGCCGCGCAGCGCCGTGAGCTCACCGACGCGCGGACGCTCCACTCCGCCTGGCAGGCGGCGGAGGCCGTACTGCGCCACCGCGCCGCCGCCGACCGCTCGGCGCGCGTCGCCGTGGCGATCCGCGAGGCGGAGCGCGACGCCGCCCCGGCGCTCGCGGCCCGCGCCACGGCCGCCGCCGACCTGGTGCGCGCGCTGCACTCCGCGGCGGAGGACGGCGAGCGGCTCGCCAATGAGGAGGAGGAGCGTTCCGCCGGCCTCCAGGAGGCTGGGGAGGCGGCCCACCGTGACGCGACGGCCGCCGCCACTCAGGCCCAGCGTGCCCGCAGCGAGATCGGCCATCTGCGGCAGCGGCTGACCGAGGTCGAACAGGAGACGGCCGAGGCGGTACGGGCCGGCTGGCTCGACGACACGGCACCCGATGCCGACCCGGCGCGCGCGGCGCTGGCGGCGAGCGACGCGGAGAAGACGGCGGTCGCGGCATGGGACACGGCGCGCGAGTCGGCCCGCACCACGACGGACAAGGCACGGGACGCGGCCGCGGCGGAGGCCCGCGCGGAACTGGCCGCGGCACGCGCGTCGGACGCGGCGACGGCCGCCGAGCACGCGTATGAGGCGGAACACCGCGCGGCCGCCTCCATCGCGGAGGACGCCCGCCTGGCGGAACTTCTGAGCCTCCCGCCCACACTTCCTGCCCCCGCCCCGGTCCCGCAGCAACGCGATGGCTCCATCCCGACCGGACCCCGTGCCGAGGACCTGCGAGAAGCGGCTGACGCAGCGGCCGGCCCCGGCTCGGCCGCTGCCGGCTCAGACGGCGGTCTCCGAGGCGACGGGGACCCGCGGCACAGCCATGGCCACGTCGCCACGCCCCTCCGCGCCGCCGGACAAGGCCCGCTCGCTCCCGAGGAGCTGGACCGGTACGCCGAGGAGTTGCGCGAGCTGCTCGACGACTACGTCGCCTCCGCCGAGCGGCAGTTGTTCGATCTGCGGACCGCCGCCGCCGACGACGCCCGCATCCTCGGCGCGCTCGGCGACGGCGGGCTGCTGCCGCCCGGGCCCGATGTCCTCGCGACCGTCGAGTACCTCGGGGAGCACGGCATTCCCGCGCTGCCCGGCTGGCGCTACCTCGCTCAGGCCGTGGACCCTGCCGACCACGCCGCCGTGCTGGCCGCACGGCCCGAGCTCGTCGACGGCGTCGTCATCACCGACCCCGCCTCGCATGTCCGGGCACGCGAAGTCCTGGCAGGCGCGGCCCTGTTGCCGCGGTCCACCGTCGCTGTCGGCACCGCCGCCGCGCTTCTCGCGCCGGTGCCAGGCCCGGGCGCCGGGGACGCCCACGACACCGACGTCTTCCTGGTGCCGCCGAACCCGGCCATGCACGACGAGCACGCCGCGGACGAGGAACGCCAGACGCTGCGCGCCCGCGCCACCGCGCGGGACGAGGAGATTCGGGCGCTCGCGGCCCGGCTCGCCGCGGACCGTTCGATCGCCGCGCGGCTCGGCTCGTGGCGCGCGGACTGCCCGCCCGGCATGCTCGCCGAGCTCGCGCAGAGCGCGCAGGCGGCCCGCGAGGCCGCCGAACAGGCCCGGGCGGAGCTCGCCGAGGCCCGTTCCGTACGCGCCGAGGCGGACGAGGCCGCGGCCGACGCCGCCCGGGTCCGTGACGAGCGCCAGGACGCGGCACAGCGGGCGCGCCGCGCCGCCGACGCACTCGCGGGCCTGGCCTTCCGGCTGCGGGAGCGGGCCGGCTGGCAGGTGAAGCTGCGCGAACTGGCCGACGAGGCCGCCGAGTCGGAGGCCCGCGCCGCCACCTGCCTGGAGCGTGCGAAGGCCGCCGACGAGGACCGCAGGGCCGCCCAGCGCGCAGGTGACGACGCCCGTCGCACCGCCCGTGCGCTGCGCGCCGAGCGGGCCGAGATCGCCGGCGCGCCGGAGACCCTGCCCGAGGCGGACCCGGATGCTCCGCGCGCCGCGCTGCCAGCTCTCCGCGAGGCGTACCGCGCGGCGTCCCAGCTCTACGAGAAGGTCGGCGTCGGTGCGGACCTCCGCGCCGAGCAGGCGAGGGCCGAGAGTGACGAGAGCGCCGCCGTCGCCGAGCTCGACCGGCTCACCAACAAGGTCCGCACCCGCGCCGGTCAGCTCCTGGAGGGCACGGACGGCGCCGACGGGCCGTCCCGCCAGGCGGCCGCGGCACGCGCCGAGTCGCTGGTGCAGATGCTGGAGTCGCGCGCCTCGGAGGCCAGCGAGAAGCTGGGCCGGCTGCGCGGCGAGGCGGAGCGCCTGGCCCCCGCGGACGGCGAGGCACACACCGAACTGCCTGACGAGATGGTCCCCGCCGACGCTGAACAGGCCCAGGCCCTGCTGCGTACGGCCACGGCCGAACTGGCGTCCCGCACGGACGCGTTGGACCGGGCGCGCGCCGCGCATGCCGCACTGCTCCAGGCACACCGCGCCGCCGAGGACGCGGCGAGCGGCTTCGAGGAGACCGCGGCGTTGCTGCGCGACCTGCTGCGGGACCACCACGACGAGGAGGCGACGGACGCCCCCGAGCCGTACCCGGGCAGCCTCGCGGAGGCCCGGCAGTCCGCCGCCGAGGCCCGCCGCTCGCTGCGCGGCTGCGCCGGCGACCTGTCCGCCGCGGAGGCGGCCGTACGGGAAGCGAGCGACGTTCTCGTACGGCACGCCAACTCCACGCGGTACGAGCAGGTGCGGACACCCGCGCGCCAGCAGATCCGGGAGCTGCCGGCCGCGGCGCTGCCCGAGCATGCGGCGAAGTGGGGGGAGGCTTTCGCGCCGCGGCTGCGCGTACTGACCGACGAGCTGGAGCAGTTGGAGCGCAACCGGGACACCATCGTGGACCGGCTGCGCGGTCTGGTGGACTCCGCGCTGACGACGCTCCGTTCGGCGCAGCGGCTCTCCCGGCTGCCGGAAGGGCTCGGCGAATGGTCCGGACAGGAGTTCCTGCGGATCCGCTTCGAGGAGCCCGACCAGTCGACGCTGGCCGAGCGGCTCGGCGAGGTGATCGACGAGGCGACCCGCGCGGCCGTGCGGAAGAACTCCTCCGCGGCGTACGGAGAGGGCCGCCGGGACGGCATGTCCCTGCTGCTGCGCGGCGTTCAGGCGGCGTTGCAGCCGAAGGGTGTCGCCGTGGAGATCCTCAAGCCGGACGCCGTGCTGCGCGCCGAGCGCGTACCGGTCGGGCAGATGGGCGACGTCTTCTCCGGCGGTCAGCTGCTGACCGCGGCCATCGCGCTGTACTGCACGATGGCGGCGCTGCGCAGCAATGACCGCGGCCGCGACCGGCACCGGCACGCCGGCACGCTCTTCCTCGACAATCCGATCGGCCGCGCCAACGCGACGTATCTGCTGGAACTCCAGCGGGCGGTGTCCGACGCGCTGGGCGTACAACTGCTGTATACGACAGGGCTGTTCGACACCACGGCACTGGCGGAATTCCCGCTGGTCATCAGGTTGCGCAATGACGCGGATCTGCGCGCGGGCCTGAAGTACATCAGCGTGGAGGAGCATCTGCGGCCCGGTCTGCCTCAGCCGGACCCGTCGGGCGAGACGGTGCACGGCGAGATCACCGCGACCCGCATGTTCAAGCGGACACAGCCGTTGGCGAACTAGTTTTTTTCGTCTGGATCAGGCCGGTCAGGCCGGATCAGCGAGCGGGACCCGGGCGGATCCTTCACCCACGCGCCTCCGACAGCCGGCCGCCCGGCTCCTGTCGCCGTATGCGCGCGCTCTGGCGGGCGGCGGTCCTGGCCGCGCCCCGCGCCCGGCGGCGCTCGCGCCGGAGCTGCCGGGCGGTGCTGCTCGGCACCGACACCACGCCATTGCGCTGGTTCCACACCTGCCGCGTCACCCAGACGTCCAGCACCGCCCAGGTCGCCACCACCGTGCTGCCGACGCTGCTGAGCACCATCGGAAACGCCAGCCAGGACCCGGCGATCGTGCAGAGGAAGGCGATCATCGCCTGAATCATCGTCAGCGAAACTATGATCACCGCGCGAACCGCTGCCGTACGGACCGGATCCGCCATGCGCCGCTTCGCCGTCGGCTCCTCGACCCAGAGCTTCGGACGCTCCTCCGTCTCCATGGACCTGTCACTCCCCACGTACCCCACGAATGTCCAACTTCTGGGTTGCTGCCCGGATTCTGCTGCCTTATTCCCGCCCCGGTCGAATGCGGAAGCAATCCACATGCGATGTATGCACGGTGCAGATGAACCAAACCCCCGCAGCACCCGTACAGAAGGACGATCAACCACCGCGGAAGATTCCCGCACTGCGCGGCCGTAGCGAAGAATTCCAGCCATCTACGCCGGTCCGAAAGATGACGTGCTGCCAGGTGCACTCCGGCGGCGCCGGGAATGTCATCTCCCGGAATACCAGGACAACATGTGATCAACGCGTCTGTGACAGGCCGAAAATCGTCCGGACGCGCCTTCGAGTTGTCTGTGTGACAGTAGTAGGCTCGCGCCGCTTGTTGACGGCCGTTTGTTGACGGATGAAACCACCCCCCACCGGGCGGGGTTGAGCAGGGGGAGGCCATGCGCTTTCGCGGGAAGTCCATCCGCCGGAAGATCGTGGCGTTGTTGCTGGTGCCGCTT
This sequence comes from Streptomyces sp. NPDC020681, assembly GCF_044334895.1. Lineage (NCBI taxonomy): Bacteria > Bacillati > Actinomycetota > Actinomycetes > Kitasatosporales > Streptomycetaceae > Streptomyces > Streptomyces sp. NPDC020681. Next base: position 513,983 of record NZ_JBIRTX010000006.1, read on the forward strand.
GTCTCCCTGACCGCACTCTGGGGCTTCGCCACCGTACTGACCGGTCGGGAGGCCGATCAACTGCTGGATGTCAGCTCGGTGGTCGAGCAGATCGGCTATCCGGTGGCGGACACGCTGGAGTTCGTCCAGAAGGAACGCCGGCAGACGCTCGTCTTCCTCGCGGACCGCCGGGCCTCGGACGCGCTGCCCACGCTGCGCACGAGCCGGCAGGCCACGGACACGGCAGTCGCCAAGATCAAGGCCAATATGGCGAAGTCGGGTGTCCGCGACGACATGCAGACCGACGCGTCCAACAAGCTCTCCTCGCTCGTCGAGGCCATCGACGGCCTCGGCGCGCTGCGCCGCTCCGTGGAGTCGGGCACCGTCTCCCGCAGTCAGGCACTGGAGTTCTACAACCGGATCATCGACCCCGGTTTCGGCTTCCTGACCAGCCTGCACGCCCTCAACGACGTGGACATGGAGCGCCAGGGCCGCGCACTCGTCGGCCTCGTCCGCGCCCAGGAGATGCTCTCCCGCGAGGACGCGCTCATCGCCTCCTCGCTCACCACCGGCAGGATCACGGCCGAGGAACTCCGCCAGCTGTCCGACTTCGTGGCGAACCGCAAGCTCTACTACGAGATGAATCTCGAGGTCCTGCCTTCCAAGGAACGCGAGATCTACGAGCAGTACTGGCGCAGCCCCGAGACGTCGGCCCTGCGTGCCGCCGAGGAACGTCTCATAGCCGCCGGTCCGGTCACCACGACAGGCGCGTCCGAGCTCAAGCGCTGGCGGGAAGCCGCCACTCCGGTGCTCGACGACCTCGCCCGCGAGGCCGAGGACGCGGGCACCCGCTATCAGGACCGCGTCGACCCCGCCGCGTACAGCGTCTTCGTCAAGGCCGGCATCGCGGGCGTACTGGGCTTCCTCGCCCTCCTCGTCTCGGTGATCGTGTCCGTCCGGATCGGCCGCGACCTCGTCCGTGACCTCTCGCGGCTGCGCAAGGAGGCCCACGAGGTCTCCGGCGTACGACTGCCCAGCGTGATGCGCCGCCTCGCCGCCGGCGAGCAGGTCGATGTCGAGACCGAAGCACCGCGCCTGGAGTACGACAAGGACGAGATCGGGCAGGCGGGCCAGGCGCTCAACACCCTTCAGCGGGCCGCCGTCGAGGCCGCCGTCCGGCAGGCCGACATGCGGCGTGGAGTCTCCGAGGTCTTCGTCAACCTCGCCCGCCGCAACCAGGTTCTGCTGCACCGCCAGCTCACGCTCCTCGACACCATGGAGCGCCGCACCGAGGACACCGAGGAACTGGCCGACCTGTTCCGGCTGGACCACCTCACCACTCGTATGCGGCGGCACGCCGAAGGCCTGGTGATCCTCTCCGGAGCGGCGCCGTCCCGCCAGTGGCGCAAGCCGATCCAGCTGATGGACGTCGTACGGGCCGCGGTCGCCGAGGTCGAGGACTACGAGCGCATCGAGGTGCGCCGGCTGCCGCGCATCGGCGTCGGCGGGCCCGCGGTCGCCGACCTCACACACCTCATCGCCGAACTCCTGGAGAACGCGACGGTGTTCTCGCCGCCGCACACCGGAGTCCAGGTGCACGGCGAGCGCGTGGCCAACGGCTTCACGCTCGAAATCCACGACCGTGGGCTCGGTATGGCCCCGGAAGTACTGCTCGACTCCAATCTCCGCCTCGCGGAGACACCGGAGTTCGAGCTCTCCGACACCGACCGCCTCGGTCTGTTCGTCGTCAGCCGCCTAGCGCAGCGCCAGAACGTCCGGGTCTCGCTGCAGCCCTCTCCGTACGGAGGCACGACCGCGGTCGTGTTCATCCCGGCGGCTCTGCTCACCGAGGCCCCGGAGACCCAGGGCACCGGCTTCCGCCTCGACCGCAAGAGCGAGAGCGCGGCGGGCCGGCGCGGCAGCGACGGCAAGGTGACGACGCTCTCCAAGATTCCGAGCCCGCTCAACGGTTCAGCGTTGCTCGACGGACCGGTCGAACTGGAGGCGCCGGTCGGTGCGTTGGGCTTCGACGACCGGCCTTCGCCGGACCGGCCCTCGTCCCCGCTCGGCGTGTCCGACCCGATCGCCGACATCGAGGACACCGAGAGCGAGCGCGGCGGCATCTTCCGCGCCAGGCCCCGCAACCGCCGTCGCCCGTCACCGGAGGAGCAGCACCAGCAGGCGTCGGACGCGACGCCGGAACGGATCGAAGGACCCGTGCCACTGCCGCGCCGCAAACCACCGACGCTGGTCACCGACCACGGCCGCCGGGTTGACGAGCGCGGCCGTACGCACCCCGCTCCGGCACCCGGGCCCGCCCGCGAGGCCGAGCCCTCCCAGGCACCGGAGCCCGCCCCGGAGCCGCGTCCGGCGTCCCCGGGTCCCTGGCCCGTGCCGTCACCCGCCGCGCCGGAGCAGGCGCCCGCACGCCAGCTCCCGTCACGCCGGGCTCGCGCTCAGGTCCCGGCGCCACGGTCCGGTGAACCCGAGCCCCCGGCCGAGAAGGCCCCGCTCGACGGACTGCCTCGCCGCGTCCGCCAGGCCAGCCTCGCGCCCCAGCTCAGGGAGAGCGCGGCGGCCCCCGGGGCGGGCTCCGGAGCGGACGTGCGGCAGGATGTCGAACGCGACGCGGAACAAGTACGCAGCCGGATGGCTTCCATGCAGAGGGGCTGGCAGCGCGGCCGCCTCCAGAACGCCGAAGAGACCGAGGACGCCGGCCAGACCACCGGACTCGGCGAGACACCAGGAACCACATCGGAGGGGGACGGTCGATGACCGCACCACACGCCGCAGCAAACGCCATCGGCCGTCCGGCCGCCCAGGGAGCGGGCGAACTCAACTGGCTTCTCGACGAATTGGTGGACCGTGTCGCCAGCATCCGCAAAGCCCTGGTGCTCTCCGGCGACGGCCTGGCCACCGGCACGTCCCGCGAACTGACCCGGGAGGACAGCGAGCATCTCGCCGCGGTCGCCTCCGGATTCCACAGCCTCGCCAAGGGTGTCGGCCGCCATTTCGACGCCGGCAACGTCCGGCAGACCGTGGTGGAGCTCGACGAGGCCTTCCTGTTCGTGACCGCCGCCGGCGACGGCAGCTGTCTGGCCGTGCTCGCCGACGCGGAGTCGGACGTCGGTCAGGTGGCGTACGAGATGACTCTCATGGTCAAGCGGGTCGGAGTTCACCTCGCCACCGCGCCACGGACCGGTCAACCCGCCGGAGGGTGAGGGCCGGCATGAGTGAATCGGCTCAGTACACCCAGCACCCGCACCACTTCTTCGATGCGGAAGCGGGCCCGGTGGTCCGCCCGTACGCGATGACCCGCGGCCGTACCAGCAGTACGACCCGTCACCGGCTCGACCTGATCGCCCTGGTCGTGCCGGAGCCCTCCGCCGACGATCACGACCGCGACCAGTCGCTCTCACCGGAGCATGTCGAGATCGTCGACCGCTGCGGCGCCACCCCCCAGTCGATCGCCGAACTCGCCGCCGGCCTGGACCTCCCCGTCGGGGTCGTCCGGGTGCTGGTCGGCGATCTCGTCGAGGACGCACTCGTGCATGTAACCCGTCCCGTTCCGCCGGCCGAACTGCCGGACGTGAGCATTCTCCGCGAGGTGATCAATGGTCTTCGGGCGCTCTAGCCGCCGAACGCCACCCGTCGAGCCAGTGACGCTCAAAATCCTGGTGGCGGGCGGATTCGGCGTCGGCAAGACGACGTTGGTGGGTGCGGTCAGCGAGATCAAGCCGCTGCGCACGGAGGAGACGCTCAGCGAGGCGGGCCGTCCGGTCGACGACACCTCGGGCGTCGAGCAGAAGACGACCACCACCGTCGCGATGGACTTCGGGCGCATCACGCTCCGCGAGGACCTGGTGCTCTACCTCTTCGGCACGCCCGGGCAGGACCGCTTCTGGTTCCTCTGGGACGAGCTGGCGCAGGGCGCGCTGGGCGCGGTGGTCCTCGCCGACACCCGCCGCCTGGAGGACTCCTTCGCGGCCATCGACTACTTCGAGCGCCGCGGCATCCCGTTCACCGTGGGCGTCAACTGCTTCGAGGGAGCGGGCCGTTTCCCGGGCGAGGCTGTACGGGCCGCGCTCGACCTCGACCCCGAGGTGCCGCTGATGATGTGCGACGCGCGGGACCGCGAGTCGGTCAAGCAGGTGCTGGTGGCGGTGGTGGAGCACGCGCTGACCCGCGCCGACCGGCAGCGCGAGCACGCAACGACGTAGGTCCTGCCCGGCGCTCAGGCGGCGGACAGGACCGACCTGAACCGCCGACCAACCGCAGACACGGCCCGTACCCCCACCGACTGGGGTACGGGCCGTGCGCTTCTGCGCGATGGACGCCTCAGCCCTGGGAGTTGTCGTCCTCCCAGCCGAAGCTCCGCTCCACCGCCTTGCGCCAGTTGCCGTACTCGCGCTCGCGGATCTGCGCCTCCATCCGCGGCGACCACTCCACATCACGCTGCCAGTGCGCCTTGAGCTCGTCGAGGCCCGACCAGACACCGGTGGCGAGCCCGGCCGCGTAGGCGGCACCCAGACAGGTCGTCTCGGACACCTTCGGCCGGATCACCGGCACGCCCAGCACATCCGCCTGATGCTGCATCAGCAGGTTGTTGGCGGTCATGCCGCCGTCCACCTTGAGCGTGGTGATCGGCACGCCGGAGTCCTGGTACATCGCGTCGACCACTTCACGCGTCTGCCAGCTCGTCGCCTCCAGCACAGCCCGCGCCAGATGCGCCTTGGTGACATACCGGGTCAGCCCGGTGATGACACCGCGTGCGTCGGATCGCCAGTACGGAGCGAAGAGCCCGGAGAACGCAGGCACGATGTACGCGCCGCCGTTGTCTTCCACGCTTGCCGCGAGCGTCTCGATCTCGTCGGCGCTGCGGATGATGCCGAGTTGGTCCCGGAACCACTGCACCAGCGCTCCGGTGATCGCGATCGAGCCCTCCAGGCAGTACACCGGCGCCTCGTCGCCGATCTTGTACCCCATGGTGGTGATCAGCCCGCTCTTCGACGGCACGGGCCGGTTGCCGGTGTTGAGCAGCAGGAAGCTGCCGGTGCCGTAGGTGTTCTTTGCCGTGCCCGTGTCGTAGCAAGCCTGGCCGAAGATGGCGGCCTGCTGGTCGCCGAGCGCGGAGGCCACCGGCACCCCGGCGAGCTGGCCGACGGCCGTTCCGTACACCTCCGCCGACGACTTGATCTCCGGCAGCACGGCGCGCGGCACATTCATCGCGTCCAGGATCTCCGGGTCCCATTCGAGGGTCTGGAGATTCATCAGCATGGTCCGCGACGCGTTGGTCACGTCCGTGACATGGACCCCGCCCTCGGTGCCGCCGGTGAGGTTCCAGATCAGCCAGGAGTCGATGGTGCCGAAGGCGATCTCGCCGCGCTCGGCCCGGCCCCGCAGGCCGGGCACATTGTCCAGCAGCCAGGCGGCCTTGGGCCCGGAGAAGTAGCTGGCGAGCGGCAGCCCGGTGGCGTCCCGGAACCGGTCCTGTCCGTGCGTGCCGCCGAGTTCGTTGCAGAGCGCGGCCGTACGGGTGTCCTGCCACACGATCGCGTTGTGCACCGGCTTGCCGGTCGCCCGGTCCCACAACACCGTCGTCTCGCGCTGGTTGGTGATGCCCAGCGCGCTCAGCTGCTCGGCCCGCAGACCCGCCTTGGCGAGAGCTCCGGCCACCACCGCCTGCACCTTGGACCAGATCTCGGTGGCGTCGTGTTCCACCCATCCCGGCTTCGGAAAGATCTGCCGGTGCTCCCGCTGGTCGACGGCGACGATCGCGCCGTCCTGGTTGAAGACGATGCAGCGGCTTGACGTGGTGCCCTGGTCGATCGCGGCGACGAACTTGTCCGTCATGGCGTCCCCTTGTCGATGAGGCCGGAAGGCCTAGAAGGCTGCGTTGAAGATCAGGCCGGCCAGCAGCCCGCCGATCACCGGACCGGCCACCGGTACCCAGGCGTAACCCCAGTCTGACGTGCCTTTGTTGGGAATGGGCAGCAGTGCGTGAGTAAGGCGCGGTCCCAGGTCGCGAGCCGGGTTGATGGCATAGCCGGTGGGCCCGCCGAGCGACAGGCCGATGCCCACGACCAGCAGCGACACCAGCAGGATGGAGATACCGGAGCCATAGATTCCGGCGTCCTGGCCGGGAATCTGTCCGATTCCGATGCCGTCGTTCCGGCCGAAGGCCAATATCGGCAGCACCAGGCCGATCGTCGCGATGATCTCGGTCATCATGTTGGCGACCGGGCTGCGGATCTCCGGTGCGGTGGAGAAGATCCCGAGCGTGGGCAGCGCCTTGTCCTTGTCCGCGTTGGCCTGGAACTGCGCGAAGTACGTGAGATAGGCCAGTACGGCGCCGAGAATCGCGCCGACCATCTGCGCCAGGATGTAGAGCGGCACCTTGCTCCACTCCCCGGTGTCCACCGCGACGCCGAGCGTGACCGCGGGATTGAGGTGTCCGCCCGACAGCGGAGCGGACGTGTACGCACCGGCCAGCACGCCGAAACCCCAGCCGAACGCGATCACGACCCAGCCCGCGGCCCTGGCCTTGGAATGGTGCAGTGTGACGGCGGCGCAGACGCCGGCGCCGAACAGGATGAGTATCGCTGTGCCGATGACCTCACCGACGAAAATGTCCCCATTGCTCATGGCGGCTCCAATGCCCTCGCCCGGGGACCCGGCCCCGGTGCTCCGTGCAGGGTGCGTGCTCCATGGCGTGTCACGGCCATGGCTACGGACCCGGAGGCAGGGGATACCCCTTTGGAGGTGTCTTTCGGATCTTGCCGGGCTCGCGTTCCCTGGCACGCACATCTGCCGCGTTGTCGTCAGTCGCCGACGCTCCGCGTCGACTCCTTCCTCCGCCTTGCAGCTGCACGCACCAGACCCCGCTCACTGACCCGGCCTGATCCAAAAGACACCCCCAGCCCCGCCCGGCGTCCGTGACGAGCGTGGTGAGCGTGCCGAAGTGCGGCGATGCCGACGAAGAGGCAGTTTTCACCGACCGTGTTGGGGCGTCAAGGTCATTGACAGCAAGTGCAGTTCACGGCCGGTGCCTTGACACGCTCCCGGGAAACGTAAGGCGGCCCAGGGCCTGTCTCTTGGATCAGGCCGGATCCAAAAGACAGGCCCCTAGGTCGTGTCCGCAAAGTCTCGCCTGGTCTGCGACGCCCTGCACGCACGCTCGCTGCGTTGCCGATGCGCCCAAGTAGCTCCGCCACGAGGGCGCACCGGCGCCTTGCGATCGCACGCACCGGACGCCGCATGCCCCGCCCTCCGGGCGGACGGCGATACTTAGCGGACACTCCCTAGCGGACGGCGACGACCGCCGAGCCGTGGCCGAACAGCCCCTGGTTCGCGGTGATCCCGGTGCGGGCTCCCGGCACCTGCCGCTCGCCCGCCGTGCCGCGCAGCTGCCAGGTCAGCTCGCACACCTGGGCGATGGCCTGGGCGGGCACCGCCTCGCCGAAGGAGGCAAGTCCGCCGCTGGTGTTCACGGGGATGCGCCCGCCGAGCGAGGTGGCCCCTTCGCGCACCAGCTTGGCGCCCTCACCGGCCCCGCACAGCCCGATGTCCTCGTACCACTCCAGCTCCAGCGCGGTGGAGAGGTCGTACACCTCCGCGAGCGAGAGATCCTCCGGGCCGATGCCGGCCTCTTCGTACGCGGCCCGGGCGATGGACGCCCGGAACGAATCCGGTGACGGCTCCACCGTTGCCGCCGAGTCGGTCGCGATGTCCGGCAGATCGAGCACGCTCTTCGGATAGGTCGGCGTGACGGTCGACACGGCGCGGATTCGGACCGGATCGGCTGCCCCGTGCCGGCGCGCGAACTCCATGCTGGACAGCACCAGCGCCGCCGCGCCGTCGGACGTCGCGCAGATGTCCAGCAGCCGCAACGGATCGGCGACCACCGCGGAGGCGGCGACGTCCTCGGCCGAGACGGGCTTGCGGTAGCGGGCGTTGGGGTTCAGCGCCCCGGCCGCCGCGTTCTTCACCTTGACCAGCGCGAAGTCCTCGGGCGTGTCCCCGTGAAGCGCCATCCGGCGGCGGGCGTAGAGCCCGAAGTAGGCGGGGTTGGTCGCGCCGAGCACCCGGAACCGCAGCCAGTCCGGATCGTCCGGCCGGTCGCCGCCCGCCGGTGCGAAGAAGCCCTTCGGCGCCGCGTCCGCGCCGACCACCAGAACCACATCGGCCATGCCCGCCAGGATCTGCGAACGGGCCGTGTTGATGGCCTGCGCACCCGAGGCGCACGCGGCGTAAACGCTGGTGACCCGCGCGCCCTGCCAGCCCAGCGCCTGCGCGAACGTCGCTCCGGCCACATATCCGGGATAGCCGCCGCGCACGGTGTCCGCGCCGACCACCGACCGCACCTGCCGCCAGTCGACACCGGCGTCGGCGAGCGCGGCCCGCGCCGCCGCCGTCCCGTACCGCACAAAACTGTGGCCCCACTTGCCCCACGGATGCATTCCGGCCCCGAGGACCGCGACATCGCCGGTCATGACGTCACCGCCACGGGCCGCCAGTGCCAGGTCGTCCAGACCGTCCCGGCCGCCTCGTTGAGCACGCCGGGCACCACCTCGACCTCCATGCCGACCGCGAGATCCGCCACGGACACACCCGGCACGGCCTGCCCGAGCACCACCATGCGCTCGGCCTCGAGCTCCACCGCGAGCAGCGTGTACGGCTGCCAGGCGGCGTCCGGGTCGGAGACATATGGTGCGGGCGGCCGGTAGCGGCCGTCGGTGTACGACCACACCCTGCCCCGCTTGGAGAGCGGCACCTCCGCCAACTCACCGCCCGAGCAGGCCGGATTGCGGCAGAAGGAGTCCTCGCGCGGGAAGAAGACCGACGAGCAGGCCGTACAGCGCGTCCCCAGCAGCCGGAAGTCCTCCTCACCGCTGTCCTGTGTGAACCATCCGGCCACCACGGGCGTGCGCGTCAAGGTCCCTCCCCGGCACTGGAATCTGACGGAACGTCAGAAGTGTGCCACGGGTCAGCCGTTCTCCGCGAGCCACTTGGCGGCGATCTCCGCCAGCTCCGCGTCCCGGCCGGACAGCATCATCCGGATCATCTGCACATCGCCGCGCAGTGACCAGGCCGGATGCCCGAAGGTGGCCGGGTTGTTCTTCTCGATGAAGAAGTGCGCGGGCCAGGCAGTCCCGTAGCCGATCAGCGGCAGCGCGGCCGCATACCGCCTCCGCCCGCGCGCCAGTCCGTACGCGCTGACGGCGACACCGGTCAGCGTGCCTGCGAGATGCACCCAGCGCGTGGCCGCCTTGGAGTGCATCGCGACGTAGTAGGGCCAGAACTCCTCGTACGAATCAAACGTCTGCTGTGCCATGACCGCACCGTAATCCTTCGGCGGAGAACCGGATACGGCCCGAGGGCCACCGGTTCTCCCGCCGCGGTTCAGTGGTTGGCGAGCGAACGCCAGGCGACCGGGAAGTCGAAGAAGGTGTCCGGGAACAGCTCCGGCTTGTAGGTGAAGTGCCACCACTCCTCCGGCAGATTCACAAAACCGAGCGCGCTCAGCGTGCCCGTCAGCAACTGGCGGTTGGCGCGCTGCTTGCCCTGAATCCTGGGATCGTCGGTGTGCGACAGCGTGTCGAAGCAGTCGTATCCCGTCCCCATGTCCACTGAATTGTCCGGGAAACGCTCGGACTTGGGTGCGAAGCAGGGGGCGAGCGGCTCACCGGGCACATACGGCCTGGTCGGCAGCGCCGGCAGCTTCACGATCGTCAGATCGACCGTGCTGCCACGGCTGTGACCGGACTTCTCCGCGATGTAACCGTCCAGGAAGAGCCGTGATTTCTCGACGAGAGGATAGAACTCGGCTTTCATGGCCTCGTCTTCGAGATCCTTCGCCCAGCGCACGAAATGGTCGACGGCCCGCTGCGGGCGGTAACAGTCGTACACCTTCAGCGAATAGCCCTGGCGAAGCAGCTTCCGCTGCGCCTGGCGCAGCGCATGGGCCGCGGGCCGGGTCAGGATGCACAGCCGCTGGCGATAGCCGTCGACCGGCTCGCCCACGAAGTTGTGCTCGGTCGTGTAGCGCATCTCCTCGATGATCGTCGGGTCGACGGTGCGCAGCGCCACGAACTCCTTGGGAGCTTTGGGCTCCTGCTCGGCGTGTACGGCCGGGGCGGGGGCCGCTGTGACGGCCAGCAGGGCGGCGGAGATGGCGACCAGTGCGCGGAGTGCGGAACCAAGTCGGGTCATGAGCACACCGTCTATCAGGTCCGGGCCCGCCGGGAAAGATGATCGGATACAGTCCGCGCGTGCCCATGGACTCTCACTGCGGCAACTGCGGAGCGCCGTACGGCTCCGCCGCCACCGGCTGGCCGCGCACCTGCCCGGCGTGCGGCCGGATCGCGTACCGCAATCCGCTGCCCGTCGCCGTCGCGCTGCAGCCCGCACACGACGCCGACGGCACCGGACTCGTCGTCATCACCCGCACGATCGAGCCGAAGCGCGGCGGGATCGCGCTGCCCGGCGGCTATATCGACCACGGCGAGGACTGGCAGCAGGCGGTCGTCCGCGAACTCAAGGAGGAGACCGGCATCGAGGCGGACCGGGACGACGTCCGCCTCGCGGACGCACTCAGCGCGCCGGACGGCCATCTGCTCATCTTCGGCCTGCTGCCGCAGCGCCCGGCAGCGGACCTGCCGCCGTCGGCCCCGACGGACGAGACCTCCGGCTGGCACCTGCTGCGCGCCCCGGCGGAACTGACGTTCCCGCTGCACACGATCGCGGTCCGCAACTGGTTCGCTCAGACCTACGGCTGAACACCGGCACGTTCGGGCCAGGCCGCCCGGGCGGAGGCACCGGAGGAGCCGGCGCCCGAGAGACGTGGGACGAAGCCCCGCATCAAGCTGTCGCGCCCAACCCCCGCACCCGCACCCGCCACCTCGGCGGTCCCGACCCGTCGCCCTTGATCTGCTTCACCAGGACCTGACCGTTCACCAGCTTGGTCGTGTACCGCTCCACCTCCGGCTGCTCCCAGCCGTCACCCACATCCGGGACCACCAGACCGCCGCCCCGGCGACCCGCGGCCGGAGCCCACACCTCCAGCTCCATGGCGCCGTCCTCGCCGCGCACCGGTATCACCGAACCGCCGCGCGCCAGTACCGGGATACGCGACAGCGGCGCATCCACCAGCACCTGGCCCGGACCGTCGTACGCCTGACCCGTGGCCGTGTCGTACCACCGGCCCCTCGGCAGCCGCACCGCCCGCCGGTCCGCGCCGCGCTCCAGCACGGGAGCGACCAGCAGCGCGTCACCGAGCAGAAACGCGTCCTCGCAGTCCCGCAGCACCCGGTCCTCCGGACAGTCCCACCACAGCGGCCGCACGTACGGCGCTCCGGTCAGCCGCGCCAGATGGGCGAGCGTGACGAAGTACGGCTGCAGCCGCACGCGCTCGTCCAGCGCGGACTTCGCATGCGCGAGGACCACAGGACCGAACTCCCACGGCTCTCGGCGGCCCGCGTCGATCGCCGCATGCGTACGGAACAACGGCAGCTGCGCGCCGAGCTGGAACCAGCGCAGATACAGCTCGGGCGACGGGCTGCCGTCGAAGCCGCCCACGTCCGGACCCGAGTACGGCACGCCGCACAGCCCGAGACCCAGCACCAGCGCGAGCGAGGCGCGCAGCCCCGGCCAGCCCGTCGCGACATCGCCGGACCAGGTGCCCCCGTACCTCTGCATGCCCGCCCAGCCCGAGCGCGAGAAGAGAAACGGCCGCTCGTCCGGGCGCAGCCGCCGCAGCCCCTCGTACCCGGCGCGTGCCATCGCGAGGCCGTACACGTTGTGTGCCTCCCGGTGGTCGCCGCCGCGCCCCTCCAGCGCGTGCCGGGCGGAGCGCGGCAGGGTCATGTCGCCGAACGGCGCGAACGACACCGGCTCGTTCATGTCGTGCCACACACCGGAGAAGCCCTGCGCAAGACGCTCCTCGTACAGCTCGCCCCACCAGTCACGCACCCGCGGATCGGTGAAGTCCGGATACACGCAGTCGCCCGGCCAGACCACGCCGCGCACCTCACGGCCCCGGCCGTCCAGGACAAAAGCGCCTGCCGCGGCACCGCTGTCGTACACCGCGTTCCCGCGCTCCGCCTTCACCGCGGGATCGACGATGGAGACCAGCCGTACGCCGTCGTCGCGCAGGTCCTTCGCCATCCCGGGCAGATCGGGAAAGCGCTCCTGGTCGACGGTGAAGACCTGATGCGCGTCGTAGTGGTCGATGTCGAGATGGACCGCGGACAGCGGCAGGTCGCGGTCCCGGTAGCCCGCGACGATCCGCCGCACCTCACGCTCGCTGCCGAAGCCCCACCGGGCGTGCTGCGGACCCAGCGCCCAGGCCGGCGGCACAGCGGGCCGGCCCGCCAGCTGCGTCCAGCCGCTCAGCACACGCGCCGGCGAGCCCACGAGAACCCAGCAGCGCAGCGGCCCGCCGTCCATCCGGACCTCGCTGGTCCCTGGCCGGTCGTGTCCGGAGCCCGCGCCCTCCTCGCCCTCGCGCACCGTCACCCGGCCCTCCCACGAGTTGTCGAGGAAGGCGAGATGCGTGCCGCCGTCGGACACCACCAGCTGCACCGGCATCGTGATGTACAGAGGGTCGTCGCCGGGGACGAAGGACCCCTTGGGATCGGTGTTCCACAGCCGGTACGTGCCGTCCCGCAGCCGAGGGCCCGCGGCCCGGCCGCCGAGTCCGAAGAAACGCGCGTCCGCGGGCACTTCGGTCCGCTGCACCCACCGCGCCGGACCGCCCTGCACCGGCTCCCACCAGCGCGGCGGCAGATCACGGCGCAGTACGACACCGCCGGGCGTACGGATGTCGATCGCGCCGTTCCGCGAGACCGCTACCGTCACGCGCTGCGACACCACACGAAAGCCGCCCTCCTTGTCGGGCTCCAGCTCCGCCCGCGGATCCGGCTCCGGCGGAGCGTCCGCCAGTCCGTACGACGGCTCCGGTCCCGCGCCGTCCCAGCCCCAGAAGACCGCGCCGCCTGTTGTGACACAGATACGCAGCTCAGAACGGGCGAATCGGAGGATGCCGCCGCCGGACAACGGCTCGGCGCCGGTCACCTGACCGGGCACCCGGGCGCGCTCCGCGCCTCTCGCCGGCAGCCCTCGTGCGTCGGTCCGCCGCTGCCGCCAGGCCGAGCGTGCCGCGCGCAGTCCCTGCAACGTTCTGAAGTTCCGCACCGAGCGCACCAGATCACGACCGTCCATGCAGCTCAGCCTGCCATCCGGCCGGGGAGCTGTGGGGTTTGTTCAACTCCCGTTCACCCATGGTGAGACCACATATTCCCTCGCCCGACCATGTGTGGAGAGCCCTGGTGCGAAAGACGATCACATGGCATCGTCCGTGGAAGCCCGCGTCACGCGCACACCCCGCACGTGCGCGTCACACACGCAGACACCGCGTAGAGCCACTCCGGGAGCCGCCCCATGACCGCAGCAGCGAACCCTGCCCCTCTCTGGCAGCCGGACTCCGGCCGTATCGCCGCCGCGCGGATCACCCACTTCCAGACCTGGGCCGCCGAACACCACGGAGCCCCCGCCGAGGGCGGCTACGCGGCGCTGCACCGCTGGTCCGTCGCCGAGCTCGAGACCTTCTGGCGGGCGGTCGCGGACTGGTTCGACGTCCGGTTCTCCACTCCGTACGAGCGGGTACTCGCCGATCCGGCCATGCCCGGCGCCCGCTGGTTCCCGGGCGCCACGCTCAACTACGCGGAGCACGCGCTGCGTGCCGCCGAGGACCGGCCGCACGATCCTGCTCTCCTCCATCTGGATGAAACTCACGAGCCGACCGTGATCACCTGGTCCGAGCTCCGCCGTCAGGTCGGCGCGCTGGCCGCGGAACTCCGCGCCCTCGGCGTACGCCCCGGAGACCGCGTCAGCGGCTATCTGCCCAACATCCCGCAGGCCGTCACCGCACTCCTCGCCACCGCGGCCGTCGGCGCCGTCTGGACCTCCTGCGCACCGGACTTCGGCGCCCGCAGCGTCCTCGACCGCTTCCAGCAGGTCGAGCCCGTCGTCCTGTTCACCGTCGACGGATACCGCTACGGCGGCAAGGAGCACGACCGCACCGACACCGTCGCCGAACTCCGCAGCGAACTTCCCACACTCCGCGCGGTGATCCACATCCCGCTCCTCGGCACCGAGGCCCCCGAAGGCGCACTCGACTGGTCCGCGGTCACCGCCGCGGACACCGAGCCCGCCTTCGAACAGGTCCCCTTCGACCACCCGCTCTGGGTGCTGTACTCCTCCGGCACCACGGGCCTGCCCAAGGCCATCGTGCAGTCGCAGGGCGGCATCCTGCTCGAGCACCTCAAGCAGCTCGGCCTGCACTGCGACCTCGGTCCCGAAGACCGGTTCTTCTGGTACACGTCCACCGGCTGGATGATGTGGAACTTCCTCGTCTCCGGCCTCCTCACCGGCACGACGGTCGTCCTGTACGACGGCAGCCCCGGCTATCCCGACACCGGCGCCCAGTGGCGCATCGCCGAACTCACCGAGGCCACCCTCTTCGGCACCTCGGCGGCGTACGTCATGGCCTGCCGCAAGGCCGATGTCCAGCCGAGCCGCGACCACGACCTCTCCCGCATCAAGTGCGTGGCCACCACCGGCTCGCCACTGCCGCCCGACGGATTCCGCTGGCTCCACGACGAGGTGGCCGAGGACCTGTGGATCGCCTCCGTCAGCGGCGGCACGGACGTGTGCAGCTGCTTCGCGGGCGCGGTGCCGACCCTGCCCGTACACATCGGCGAACTGCAGGCCGCCTGCCTCGGCACCGACCTCCAGTCCTGGGACCCGCACGGCAAACCCCTCATCGGCGAGGTCGGCGAACTGGTCGTCACCAACCCCATGCCGTCCATGCCGATCCGGTTCTGGAACGATCCCGACGGCAGCCGCTACCGCGACAGCTACTTCGAGATGTTCCCCGGCGTCTGGCGGCACGGCGACTGGATCACCATCACCGACCGCGGCTCCGTCGTCATCCACGGCCGCTCCGACTCCACACTGAACCGCCAGGGCGTACGGATGGGCTCGGCCGACATCTACGAAGCGGTCGAACGCCTCCCAGAGATCCGTGAATCGCTGGTCATCGGCCTCGAGGAACCGGACGGCGGCTACTGGATGCCGCTCTTCGTCCACCTCGCCGAAGGCGCGACACTCGACGACGGCCTGCGCGACCGCATCAAGCGGACGATCCGCGAACAGCTCTCACCGCGCCATGTCCCGGACGACATCATCGAGGTCCCGGCGGTGCCGCACACGCTCACCGGCAAGCGCATCGAAGTCCCGGTGAAGCGACTGCTGCAGGGCACGGCACTGGCGAAGGCGGTCAACCCCGGTTCCGTCGACAACATCGAACTGCTGCGTTTCTACGAGGAGCTCGCCCGCACCCGGAAGTAGGGCCTGTCGTCCGGATCTTGTCGCCCGCGATTGTCAGTGCCTCCCGTTACGGTGAGTCACTGACAGTCAACAGCGTTCAGGGGGAGAAATGGCGACCAACAAGCGGGCCGGCCAGACGAAGCGGACCAAGGGCAGGAAAGTGACCAAGGCGGCCCGGGCGGCGGCCAAACCGCCCAAGCAGAACAGCAGGACCGGGCCGCGGCGGCCCGGCACCCGCGCCCGGAACGGCACCACCATGCGACGCACCCTGCGCCGCGAGGTCCCCAGCACCGTGGGAGTCCTCGCCGACGAACACGACTTCGGCGCGATGCGCCGATACCGCACCTTCGCCTTCGACAACCACGCGAACTACCTCCGGCAGATCGAAGCCCTGCTCAAGACGCTCGCCTCACATCAACTGCACACCACCGTCGCCCTCTTCGACCCGGAGGACTTCAAGGAGTACTGCACCGAGGAAGGCATCGAGCCCGACGCCGCCGCCAGCCGCAGCCGGTACACCGCGGAGATCGCCGCCCGCGGCGCCAGCGTCCCGTACACCGGCCAGCCGCTGGCGGGCCTGCTGCCACACCTCATCGACAAGGCCGTACGCCAGGCCACTTGGGAGTACGCGACGCTGCTCCTGGCCGGCCTCGGCGACTGCGCCGACTGCGGCCAGGACATCGGCCGCGCCGCCTTCGACCGGGCTTCCCGCATCCTGATGCGCCTGCTCGAACAGGCCGGACCGGGCAACCACCATCTGGTGTGCAGCGTGCCCGCCGCCGAGGAACAACTCCTCGCCGTCCTGCACGCCGAGGGCGCCGCAGGAAGCGCGGCGCAGCTCGACGCCTCCGAAGGCGCCGAGTTCGTCACCGTCCTCGCGACCGCCATCGCCCTCGAAAGCCCCGGGGGAGTGGTGCTCCGCACCAGCACGCCCGACGCGCCCGACCGCCTCCACGGCTGGCGGCTCCACCAGGGCCGCCTCCTGCCGCTCACCGCGGGCGAGGTCTTCAGCGCCTACTGCACGGACGCCACCACCGGCGAACCACTCTCACCAGAGCCCGGTGTGGACTACTGCGCCGGCTTCGACATCGCCACCGACGATCCGCACGACCACCACTGAACGGCGAAGGGGCTTCCCGCCGTCCCCGGCAGGAAGCCCCTCACCACAGCAATCGCGTCGGCGACCTCGGCTACTCGCCGGACAGCACCGCCCGCGCCGCCACCCGCGCCTCCTCGGCGGTGTCCGCGGCACGCGCCGCCGCGGCCGCACGCTCGCACTGAGCCAGCGTGTACTTCGCCAGCGTCGCCCGCACATACGGAATCGACGCCGCACCCATCGACAGGGACGTCACACCAAGACCGGTGAGCACACAGGCAAGCAGCGGATCGGAGGCAGCCTCACCACACACACCACAGCTCTTGCCCTCGGCCTTCGCGGACTCGGCGGACAGCGCGACCAGGTCGAGCAGTGCGGGCTGCCAGGGATCCTGCAGCCGGGCCACCGCACCGACCTGCCGGTCGGCGGCGAAGGTGTACTGAGCCAGGTCATTGGTGCCGAGCGAAAGGAACTCGACCTCCTGCAGGATCGAACGCGCCCGCAGCGCGGCGGACGGAATCTCCACCATCGCGCCGAACTTCGCCTGCAGCCCGGCCTCACGGCACGCATCCGCGAACGCCTTGGCGTCCGTACGGTCCGCCACCATCGGCGCCATGACCTCGAGGTACACCGGCAGACCCTCGGCGGCCTTGGACAGCGCGGTCAGCTGGGTCCGCAGCACATCCGGGTGATCCAGCAGACTCCGCAGCCCCCGCACACCCAGCGCCGGGTTCGGCTCGTCGGCCGGCGTCAGAAAGTCGAGCGGCTTGTCCGCGCCCGCGTCCAGCACCCGCACGACCACCCGGCCCTCCGGGAAGGCCTCCAGCACCGCGCGGTACGCAGCGACCTGCTTCTCCTCCGACGGCGCCTGCTTGCTGTCGTCCAGGAAGAGGAACTCCGTACGGAACAGACCCACGCCCTCGGCACCGGCCTCGACCGCGGCCGGGACATCGGCGGGCCCGCCGACATTGGCCAGCAGCGGCACCTTGTGCCCGTCCGAGGTGGCACCCGGCCCGGTCGACGCGGCCAGCGCGGCCTTCCGCTCGGCAGCGGCCCGCTCCATCTGCGCCCGCTTCTCCTCGCTCGGCTCGACGAAGATCTCGCCAGTGCTGCCGTCGACGGCGATGACCGTGCCCTCGGCCAGCTCACCAGCACCCGGCAGCGCCACCACGGCCGGCACACCGAGCGCCCGCGCCAGGATCGCGCTGTGACTGGTCGGCCCGCCCTCCTCGGTGACAAACCCCAGCACCAGCGTCGGGTCCAGCAGCGCGGTGTCCGCGGGAGCCAGATCCCGCGCGATCAGTACATACGGCTCGTCGCTGTCCGGCACACCCGGCATCGGCACACCCAGCAGCCGCGCCACGATCCGGTTCCGTACGTCGTCCAGGTCGGCCACCCGCCCGGCCATGTACTCACCGGCGCCCGCGAGCATCTCCCGGTACATGGCGAAGGCGTCGTACACGCCACGCTCCGCAGTACTGCCGACGGCGATACGCCGGTCGACATCCGCCATGAGCTCCGGGTCCTGCGCCATCATCGCCTGCGCCTCGAGCACGGCCTGCGCCTCGCCACCGGCCAGATTGCCCCGGGCGATCAGATCTGCGGCCACGGCTTCCACGGCCTTGCGGGCGCGCCCCTGTTCGCGCCCCGCGTCCTCGGCCGGGATCTGCTTCGCCGGCGGTTCCAGCACCGCCGTGCCCATGTGCCGCACTTCGCCGATCGCCACACCGTGGCTCACGCCGACGCCTCGCAGCGTTGTCTCCATTTCACCGTCTCCGATAGAGCGACGGTCCGTGCCGCCGCGATGGATGTCCCACTTCGCCGTCACCGCGGCGCCGGCGTCACTGCCAGGTGAACAGGGTGTCCCCGGCCTTCACATCGCCGTCCTCGCGGAGCTCGCCGAGGGAGTCGGCCGTGGCCTCGAGGGCGACGATCGGGCAAATCGGCGACTTGCCAGCGGCCTCAACGGCCGACGGGTCCCAGCGCACCACAGTCTGTCCGCGCTGGACAGTGTCGCCCTTGTTGACGAGGAGCTCGAAGCCCTCGCCATTGAGCTGAACGGTGTCGATGCCGAGGTGCGTCAGCACACCGTGTCCCTGGGCGTCGACGACCACGAAGGCGTGGGGGTGAAGGGAGACAACAACGCCGTCGACGGGAGCGACGGCCTCCGAGGGCTCACGTACGGGATCAATGGCGGTACCGGGACCGACCATCGCACCGGAGAACACCGGGTCGGGCACCGCCGCGAGTCCGATGGCACGTCCGGCAAGAGGGGACGTCACTGTGGTCATGGAGCCTCCCAGGGGCGGAGATTCGTCACTGCGCCGTCACTGCCTGTCCCGGACGGCGCACTGTTCAGAAGGGTAAGTCACGAGAAGTCCTAGTTCCGCACGATACCTACCAGTTGGCGGACCTAGGGGTGCACCGGAAACGATTTGCCTCGACTCCCGGCGCCAGGTACTGTCGTACCCCTGCCTGACCCCAACGCGACATTGAGTCGGGGGTCGGCGGCACCTATCAAGCCGAGATCCTAACTGGTCTACACCTCTGCATGTCCGCGGGGTGGCGGTCAGGAGGACCGAAAAAGCCTGATAAGGTTTGAAAACACCGAAGGGAAGCGCCCGGAGGACCCCGTGAAAAGGGTCTGAAGGAAGCGTCCGTTCCTTGAGAACTCAACAGCGTGCCAAAAGTCAACGCCAGATATGTTGATACCCCGTCCATCTTCGGATGGTCGTGGTTCC
>NZ_JBIRTX010000007.1:0-185165 GCF_044334895.1 Streptomyces sp. NPDC020681
CAAGTCATCGGCCCCTGCTGACCACGTCACTTCAATCGAATAGACGTCATGACCAGCGACAACATGCTCAAGATGCAATCGAACCGGCGATAACGCCCGGTCCGAACAGCGCGACGGCGCGCGGCGGCCGCACGCCGTGCCGGGCGGCCCGTTCCGGCTCCGCGAGCGGGAGGACGACGCGGCGTTCGATGAGGTCCTTCTCGGCCTCCATGCCCGCGACCTTGGCCCACAGGTCGCTGGGCAGGAACCGGCCGCCGAGGTCTTCGAGGAGGTTGGCGGCGGGGCCGTGCAGCGGCTCGACCTTCTCGAAGTACGCGACGGCGGGCCGACGGGTGTAGCCCGCGTTCAGGAGCCCTTCGCCGAGCAGTTCCTCCTCGGGCAGCACGTACGCGATCCGCCCGACGCGCGCGGCGATCAGCCGCCGCTCCAGCTCCACGAGGAGCGCGCTCGCGAGACCGCGGCCGCGCCATGCGGACGAGATGGCGATCCGCATCACCCAGGCACGCTCGCCCGCGACGGTCGCGAGCGCCGCGCCGATCGGGACGCCCTGGTGGACGGCGACGACTGCGGGCTGCCGGGAGGTGAGCGCGCCGATGCACTCGGCGAGCGAGAACACGGATTCCTGGCCGAGCTCGGCGGTGGTGTCGATCAGATGGACCACGGCGGCGAGATCGCTCTCGCGGTAGTCGCGGATGAGCCAGTTCATGCGGCGAGGCTAGGGGTGGGGGCCGGTGGGCGGCGTTCGCCGCTGTGCACAGGCGGGTGCGGCGAACGCACCGTTCCGTCACTAACCGCGGCGCTCATCCCATGGGAGTGAGCACCGCGATCCGGTAGTCGTCGGTCCCATCGGCTTGTGCGACGAGCTGGTAGCAGAAGCGCTCCCGCGCCTTGCCGCCGAACGACCAGGTGCCATCGATCCACAGGCTGCCCGGTACCTCGGCCATGACGACGATGTCCTTGTCTTGCGCGTCGACTCCCTCGTACTGGCCCCAGGAGGAGGCGAAGAACTGCTCGGTCTGGCGGGCGTCGGTGACCGGGATCGAGGTGTCGGGGAACAGGATCAGCGAGGGGACGGCGTACCTGCTCGCGTGCCGATCACTAGCCGGGGACACCGGATCCGACGAGAAGCGCGAGGGCGTGGGCGTCCCGGCTCCCCGGCGCGGCTGTGCCGACGAGGAGATGCTGTCCGGGCGCGCCCTGGACGTCGAACGACTGGTACGTGAGCTGGATCCGGCCCACGTCCGGGTGCTGGAAGGTCTTGGACCTGCGGCCGAGGCCGCCGACGCGGTGGTCCCGCCACATCGCCGCGAATTCCTCGCTGTCCTCGCGCAGTTCCCGGACGATCGCGGCGAGCTCGGGGTCACTCTGGTCGTGTCCCACTGCCAGCCGCAGCGCGTCGACCGCGCAGCGCGCGACCGTGTGCCAGTCGGCGTAGAGCTTTCGGGCGGCGGGATCGAGAAAGAGCGAGCGGACCATGCTGCGGCGCTCCGCCAGCGGCGCGAGCAGGGCGTCGGCCGTCGCGTTCGAGGCCAGGACCTCGAGGCGGCGGTTGATGACGTACGCGGCGGCCGTAGGGAAGGCGTCCATCAGCTGCCGCAGCCCCGGATCCACCTCGTCCAGCCGGCCTTCCGATACGGGCTCGGGTTTCGGCACCAGTCCGGCGAGCCGGTACGCATGCCAGTGGGCGTCCACGTCCAGACGCAGGGCACGCGCGAGGGCGTCGACGACCTGGCCTGAGGGGCTTCGCTCCCGCCCCTGCTCCAGCCGGGCGAGGTAGTCGGCGCTGACCCCGGCGAGCACAGCGACCTCTTCGCGCCGCAGTCCGGCGACCCGACGGGATCCGTAGCTCGCGAGTCCCACGTCGGCGGGTGTCAGCAAGGAGCGACGTGCCCGCAGGAACTCGCCCAGTTCGTAGCCGCTCATTCCACGAGCGTACGTCCCGGTCCTAGGAGTGCGGCACCCAGGAAGCCTCGCCCTGCCTCAGCGGCCGAAAGGGGCCGAAGCTCAAAGCCATCACCCGTTTCCACCCGGAAGAGGTCCCACATGACCGGCAGCAAGGTCGTCTTGGTCACCGGCGCAAGCAACGGCATCGGCGAGGCCACGGCCCGGCGCCTGGCCGCCTCCGGCCACCGGGTGGTCCTCGGCGCCCGCCGTACCGACCTCATCGCCGCGATCGCCAAGGACATCAGGAACGACGGGATCACCGCCGCCCACCACGAGCTGGATGTGACGAGCCTGGACAGCATGCGTTCGTTCGTCGCTGCCGCGCACGAGGAGCATGGACGCATCGACGTCCTGGTCAACAACGCGGGCGTCATGCCGGTGTCGATGCTGGAAGCCCTGAAGGTCGACGACTGGAACCGCATGATCGACGTCAACATCCGTGGAGTCCTGCACGGCATCGCCGCGGCACTGCCGTCATGCGCGCCCAGGGCACAGGCCACATCGTGAATATCGCCTAGGTCTCCGGCCACCGAGTCGACCCCACCGCGGCGGTCTACGCCGCGACCAAGTTCGCGGTCCGCGCCATCTCGGAGGGCCTGCGACGGGAGAGCCGCGACCTGAGGGTGACGGTGGTCAGCCCGGGCCTGACCCGCAGCGAACTCTTCGACGGCATCAGCGACACGGGCGTACGTGATGCGCTCCAGGGCCTGATCGACATCGCGATCCCGGCCTCGGCCATCGCCGACGCGATCGTCTACGCCGTCAGCCAGCCGCGCGATGTCGACGTCAATGAACTAGTCATCCGCCCCACTGCACAGGCCTGATGCCGGGGACTGGGCAATGCCCGGCTCCGGCAGCGGATCTGTACCCTCGACGGTCATGACCGTGCCCCAGTCACAACTGCTGCCCGGTTCCGACGAGCCGGTTCCACCGGCACGCCGGAGCCTGACCAGGCCGCTGCTCGCGATCGCCGCCGCAGTCGTCGTGCTGCTGGGCGGACTCGCGTACGCGGTGGCCAGGACCGGCGACGAAGGCTTTCCCAGCTCCGAGTACCGGCTCACGGAGCCCAAGACGCTGGCGAACGGCGAGTACGAGAAAATCCGTCGAACTAACGCGCCCTGGCCTGCGAAAGCCCGAGGACTTCGACCTGGCCGCCATGGCGCAGCTCACGCTCGACATCCGCGCCGAGATGCGGCAGCCCGTCCACCAGTAGGAAGCTCGGTGAGCCGAGGTCCCCTCCAGTTGTCCGGTGGTCGCGACGGGCTCGGCGATCCGATCAACCGCCGCAGGTCACCGAGAAGGAAACCGCGTTGGACGTCGCTACGAAGGGCCGGCGGATCTCCACACCGATCTCAGTGCTCAGTGTCCCGGCCTTCGAGTACGTCGTCAGGCGCACCGTGTCCTGGCCCGTACCTCCCGCCTCCCCGATCGACAGGATGCGCCAGTGCGGATCGACCACTGAACCGTCCTTCGACACCCAGCGGTAGGAGATCTGAGTCGGCTCCGCCACGGTGAATGTCGCCGTGAACGTGGGCGCCTGACTGCCCGGCGGCGGGCAGGCGCCCGCATACGTTGTACTCGAGCCCGTCACCGAAACCCGTACAGCCGGCGCGGCCGGCGGGTTCCCGGCCGCCTGCGACGACGACGCGGTCGGCCAGGCGGGAGTCCGGTTGGCGTTCGTGTCGGTGCCCTCGTGGCGGTTGACCAGCGCGTAACCCAACCCGGCCACGAGCAGCGCGGCCACGGCCGCGCTTGCCCCCACCACGGCCGCGCGCCGCTTGCGCCGAGGGCCGGAGGGCACGGGAGGTGTGATGGTGGCGGGGGTTGTGGCGTGGTCGGTGCCTGCGACAGGTGGAGCCGCGGGCGGAGCGACGGGCACGGGCGTCGTGAAGTGGGTGGGGTTGGGCTCGGGGGACGCGGCGGGCGGTGTGATGGGCCCTGCCGTCGTAGGGGGCTCGGGGGGCGCGACGTCGACGGGCGCCGCGGGCGGTGTGATCGGCGCTGCCGTCGTAGTCGGTTCGAGCGGCGCGACGTCCATGGACGCCGCAGGCGGTGTGATGGGCCCTGCCGTCGTGGTCGGTTCGAGCGGCGCGACGTCGATCGTCTCGGGTTCGGGGGCGCTCAAGGCGTCCGGGGTTGCGATGGTTGTCGTCGAGGCCGTGTCGAAGGGCAAAGGCTGTACCTCGACGCCCGGAGCGGTCGCCGGCGTGGTGTTGTCGTCGAGCGGCGACGTGACCGAATCGCCGATCTTCCGCAAGTCCACGGCGACTTGCTCGGCGGAGGTCCGTTCGGCGGGCTCCTTGCGCAGGAGTCCTTCGATGACGGGAGTGAGAGGCCCGGCTCGGCGCGGGGAAGGAGGTTCCTCGTCGACGACGGCGCGCAGGGTACTCAGCGCCGAGTCCTGCCGGAACGGGGAAATGCCCTCGACGGCCGCGTACAGCAGCACGCCGAGGGACCACAGGTCCGACTCGGGGCCCGAGGCGCGGCCCAGCGCCCGCTCCGGCGGCAGGTACTCGGGGGAGCCGACGAGCTCGCCGGTCATGGTCAGGGCCGATGTGCCTTCGACCATCGCGATGCCGAAGTCGCTGAGCACCACCCGTCCGTCGTCGGCGAGCATCACATTGGCCGGCTTCACATCCCGGTGTTCGACCCCGACGGCGTGGGCGGCACGCAGCGCTGCCAGCACGTCGGCGCCGATGCGCGCGGCGCGCTGCGGGGTGATCGGCCCCTCGGAGCGCAGCAGATCGGCCAGTGACCGGCCACGGATCAGTTCCATCACGATCCAGGGGCGCTCGTCGTCCATCGCCACGTCATGGACCGTCACCACGTTGCGGTCGGCTATCCGTGCCGCCGCCCACGCCTCCCGCTCCAGTCGGCTGTACATCCGCCCAATGTCGGCGGCGCGCAGACCGACCGGGGCGCGCACCTCTTTGACAGCGACCTCCCGGCGCAGGGTCTCGTCGCGAGCTCGCCACACGGTTCCCATGCCGCCCTCGCCGAGACGGGACAGCAGGCGATAGCGGCCTGCGATCAGCCGTCCACTGTCCGGCTTCTCCGGCGTGGAATCCTCGTTGTGCATCGGGGCGATTCTCCCTCTCCTGGTGAAGCCGCTCGGTGGCGTTGTTGCGCGGACGTCGCTCTTCGGATCGCACACCCGGCCGCCGACCGGGCTTGCCGCGAGGAGGGCGGCTCGCTCTCACCATCCACCGGCAGAACCTTCGAAAGCCGTTGCGAACACCACGTACGGACTGGGGCTTTCGGTTCGACGCGGCGCGGGGGAGCCTATCCCGTGGACTCCTGCGGCACGCGCCCGAGGGCGGCCATCGCGGCCGTGACAAGACCCTCTAGGATCTTCGCGGCCCGGGACGAATGGTCGCGAAAGTTTGAACCAAACCGCCCACGAACACGTATTGGTGTCGTGCGCGTCGATACCCGGGTCGAACTGGCCCAGCGGGACGGGCCAGTTACCGGATATGGGCATCGTTCGCAAGGAGTGTGGAGTGCCATCGGTCATCGTAGGGCGCACGGGTCCCTTCACGGGTCAGAGCGTGGTTCTGGGCAGCGCCCCCCTCACCTTCGGGCGCAAGAGCGACAGCGGCGTGGTGATCGTGAGCGCCAACGCCTCCCGTCTGCATGCTGAGATCGTCGTGGAGGACGCCGGCTTCGTCCTCTACGACCGCGACAGCAGGAACGGCACGTTCGTCAACGACCAGCGCGTCACACGTCATGTGCTGCGCCCGAACGACCTCATCCGGATCGGTGAGGAATCCTTCCTCTACGAAGCGCAGGACGCCATGGAGACGGTCATGGACCTCTCCCAGCTCGACGCCCCGCAGGTCGGCGCCGTCGCGGACCCCGGCGTACTGCGGGTCACGATCACCGGCGGTGGCCCGGTGGGTCTTGCCTTCGCGCTGTCGCTGGAGGAGATGCTGCACGGGCGGGTGGCGATCACCCTCTACGACGGACGCTGGGTCAGGAAGGACTCCTCCGTCGTCTGGAAGAGTGAGGGCCAGGGCAACGTCCGCCGCCAGCAGGTCGTGACCGTCCAGAGCCGGCAGTACCTCGCGCTGTCCGGGGAGGTCCAGTCGGCACTGTTCGACGAGGGCGCCTACTCGGAGATGTGGCCCGTCGGACCGGACTCGGTCGAGGGCCGCCCTCCCCGCAACATCCGGATCGCCTACATCGAGGACCGGCTCCTGGAGCTGGCGAACAAGAGGGCGGCGATTCGGCTCGTACCGAAGCGCTTCGACCTGGAGGAGCAGGAGAACCGCCTCTCCCAGGAACACATTCTGGTGATCTGCGAGGGCGGGCGCTCCCGCACCCGCGAGCACTTCGCCGACCGTTTCGGCGTGGCCGACGCGTCGATCTACTCCCTCGACGGAGAGCACCTCCAGGATCTCGTGCTGGGGCTTCGGGTCAAGTCGAAGCTGTCGGACCCGATGAGTGTGCTGCTGACCGTGTCGCAGAACCGGTTCCTGCTCAACTCGCTGAGGGGCGAGGGCTTCCTGAACATGCGCCTCACACGCGAGGAGGCCAAGAGCGTGATCGGCATCGATCCGGTTCGCCAGGTCTTCGAGGAGTGCATTGCCGCACGTCCCTGCCTGATGAGCCGTGAAGAGGACAACGAGTTCCGCTGCCCCACGCACGGGACGCTCTTCCTGCCCGCCCTGCTGCGCAGCTCGCCCCTGTGGAAGGAGATCCGGCAGGGCCTGAACCTGTTTGGCGTGGCGGAGGACGATCTGTCCGCGATCACGTCGTTCCGGCTGGACATGGTGCAGCGTCCGAGGTTCACGGCTCAGCTCAGCCGCCCGACCGCGACGAGCCCGGGCACATACGGCCTCCTTCTGGGCGACGCGGCAAATGCCATCCACTTCTGGCCCGGCCGAGGCCTCAACAGCGGCCTCGCCTCCGCTACTTCCCTCGCCCGCACCCTCAGTCGCGCGTGGCAGGGAAGACCGCTGCGCGACGCCGACTTCATCCGGCATGAAGCAGCCATGTCCATGCTGCAGTACCGGCACAAGAGCCGGGCCTGGAACGCCATGGTGACCACCGACGAACAGGGCGCCACTCGCGCCATCAAGGACATCATCGCCCGCAGCGCGGAATCGGGGCATGGGAACGGCCCGGCCTCGCGGCGGCCCGACCTCGACGAACTGCTGGACCGCATGGTCGCGATCCGCGAGCGTCTCGGGTCCCGGCTGCCCGGAATGCCCACGGACGAAGAACTGCGCGCCCACCTTGCCACGATCGCGCCCGCCACCCTCCGCGTCCTTCAGGAGAGCGGAGCCTGGGACACCATGATCGTCGGCGGGGAGGAGGCTGACATCGACCTCTTCTACCAGTCGGACTCGCCGGTCTACGTCCCGCGTCCGGCCGACCCCCGAAGCGCCGCGGCGGCCGGCGTCCCGCGGGAAGCCGGCAGGTCATAAATACCTAGGGACCAGGGTTCTCCGGACCCGTCATGCGGTGGACGATGTTCGACGGGCTGCCGTAGCGGTACGCCCGGACCCGTACCGTCGCCCGCTTCTCCTCCGGCAGGGTGATCAGCCCGGCCGACTCGACGTCGGGGTCCACCACCGCCGCAACCCGGAAGTCGCGCGCCCCCGACGCCCGGACCTCGATGAGGTAGCCCTCCTCGTCGAGTGCGTGGTCCTGCCAGGTGAGCTGGACGCCGTTCGCGTGCTTGACCGTTGCCTTGAGCGCCGTCGGGGCCGGGCCCGCGGGACGTGCGGTGCCGGGGCGCTTCTTCGGGACGGCCCATTCGTGGTCGCCCTGCTGGTCCTTCTCCGTGAACTCGCCCGGCGGGAGGGCGAGTTCCACGGCCGTCGACGCCGGCCCGTAATACGGACGCAGGCGGTAGAAGAACGGGGTCGTCGGCATCAGGTCGGGATGCGTGTAGCTCGCCTGGGCCGGCTGGGCGAACTGGAGGATCGTGTACGGACCCTGGCGTTCCGTGGCGAACTCGACGACATGGCCCGCCGCCCCCGGGTCGCGGCCGCTCCAGCGCAGGGTGATGTCGGTCGGCGAGTCGAGGTTCGCGGCCAGCGTCACCCTGCGCGGAGGCGGCGCTGCGAGCTTCTCCTGCGGCGCGGCCGTGCAGGCGGACAGGGCGGCAGTCGACAGAGCCACGCAGACAGCCGCCCGTGCAAGTGCCCTCATCCCGGCCCTACTTGCGCCAGAACTTGATGCCGCTCCACTGCACCGTCACCGGCCCGTTCCCGCTGCTCGTCCGGTACGCGCCGAACTTGTCGTAGTAGCTGCCGCCCGGGCTGTCGTATGTGTGCTTCCGCGAGCCGTTGATGTACGTGCGGTGCGATGTGCCCACCTGGTGCACGGTGTTGACCCGGACCTGTGTGCCGACCGTCGCGCCGCTCGCCACCGTCGTCCCGCCGTGCACGGCGTACAGCCGGCCGCCGCGCTCGACCGCCAGCATGAAGTACGGGCCCGCGGACGAGCCGTCGCGGAACGTCTGCTTGAGGCTGATCCGCGTTCCGCCCATGGACGTGATCTTGAAGTAGCCCTCGAACTGCTGCGTTCCGCCGTTGTACGTCACGTACCGGCGCTCGGCGCGCTGGTCGCCGCTCGCGGTCGAGCACGTGAGCCGGAAGGTGAGGTCGTCGACCTGACCGCAGCCTCGTTCCTGGACGTTGAACGAGGGCGAGTGCGACGTCCAGCCTCCCGGCTCGACCTCCGCGGCGGCGTTCGGTGCCACCAGGATCAGTCCGCAGGTTGCCACGGCTCCCGCGAGTAAGGGGCGCTTGCCGATCATCTTCGACTCCTTCGACCGTCATGTTCATCCATGTTCAGAATGCTGAACGATGGATGAATAACTGAACAGCTTCGGCGATAGGAACGTAGAGTCGGCGGCATGTTCGCGTCAAGAGTCTCGGCAGTCGACGGGCTACCGCAGCGAACGGGCGTAGATCGCAGCCCTACCCGGGCCGTCCGGAACCGCCAGGCCAGCTTTACAGCGGGCTGAACCGCGGTCCGTAGCAATACAGTTGGTGCCGGGCGCCGCCGGGCCGCCGCTACCTCACCGGGAGCAGACCCGGCGCCCGCACGTCAGCCTCTGGACGGTCACGCCCCCGAGATGAGCCGGTCCACCGCCGCCGTCCCCGAGCTGTATCCCGGTGCCATCGGCTGCGGCAGCGCGGCCTGCACGCGGGCGCGGGCCGGAGCCGGGGCCGGAGCAAGTCCGCGCGCGGCGACCGGCTCCTGTGCCAGCGCCAGCATCGGCGCGGCCTGCTGCTGAAGTTGCGGCATCGGCTGCCTCTGCGGCTGCTCCGGCGGCAGTTGCTGGGCCGGGACCTGCGAGAGCATCGGCGCCATCGGCTGCGGCGGCGGGGCCGGCGCCTGGATGTGTCTGCCGTACAGCACCTGCTCCATCGCCTCCATCAGCCGCAGCACATCCTCCTGAGGTCGTACCACCAGCCGCAGGAACCGGCTCGAACTGCCGACCTTGTTGCTGCACTCCCGCACCAGCACCCCGTGCTCCGCCAGCAGCCGGTCCCGCAGCACCGAGCCGTCCACACCTTCCGGGAGGCGTACGTAGAGGAAGTTGCCCTGCGAGGGATAGACGGTCATGCCGGGCAGCTGCGAGAGGCGCCAGGTCATCTCCTGCCGGTCCCGGCGGGCCTGCTGGAGGCTCTCGGCGTACTCGTGCCGGTGCTCCTTCAACATGAACACCACAGTCTCGGCAAAGGAGTTGAGATTCCACTTCGGCAGCGCGGCCCGCACCTTCCCGGCGAGCGTCGGATTCGACACGAGATAGCCGAAGCGCACGCCGTGCAGCCCGAAGTTCTTGCCGAGGCTGCGCAGCACGATCACATTGGTGCGCAGTACGGCCTCGTTGGCGACGCTCGGCTCGGGCTCGGCGTCCGAGAACTCCAGGAAGGACTCGTCGACGACGACCAGGTCAAGATCCCGCAGTTCGTCGAGGAGCGCGATGACGCGCTGCTTCGGCAGAAAGCCGCCGTCGGGGTTGTTGGGGTTGCAGATCACCGCCGCGCGTGAGCCCCGGCTGCGGATGAACTGCACGAACGACGCCGGGTCGAGACCGAACCCGTGCGCCTCCGGCAGCAGCAGCATGTCGACGCGCTTGCCGGTCTCCATCGGCTGGTCGGTCCACCGTCCGAACGTCGGCACGGGCACGGCGAGCGACTCGCGCACCAGCAGGTGGTCGATCCAGGTGATCAGTTCGGTGGAGCCGTTGCCCATGGCGACGGTCTGCGGATTGAGGCCGAGCACCTGGCACAGCTCGGCGGTGATGGTGTCGGCGCCGCTCGGATAGTAGGTGAGGATCTCGCGCAGCCGGCTGCCGAGCTCGTCGAACATCTCAGGGGTCGGGAAGTAGGGATTGCACGGGATGCAGAAGTCGGTGATCTCTCCTGCCTGGCCACCGCCGGCCCGGTTGAGCGTGAAGTACGAAGGGCTGTGCGCGCTGGACGCGCGGAAGAGTGCGGTGACGTTGCTGCCCGCCATTGGATCGGCCTCCCCTGCCTGCCAGTGGCCCGTACGGATGCACAGGGACCCTTCCGAAATACGGATGGTGGTGGGGTGATGTTCAACCACTACTTTGAATCCTCCCGTCCCTGAGGGGAGGGGATTCCTGGCTCAGGCCGCCTCCTGGAGCAGCGCTCCAGGAGGTCTTCCGCCCTCATCGCCAGCCGGGTTGAGACCTGCCCGGACGAGCATCACACGTGCGGAGTTCTTGTCCCGTGGGGACACGGTTCCACACGTGCTGCAGGTGTAGGTGCGCTCACCCAGCGGCAATGCGTGCTTGGCTCTCGCATCGCAGTGCGCGCAGTCCATCGTGGTGTGGGCGGGGTGGACGAGGCGGATGTCCCGCCCGTGCTTGCGGCCCATCTCGATCAGAGCGGCCTTGGTGGCGCCGATGGCGGCGTCAGCAGCCTTGCGGGCCATCGTGGTCTTGGCGAGGAACTTCGGACGGAAGTCCTCGACAGCAATGCCATCGTGGTCGCGGACAACCTTCTTGGCCCACTTGCGGCCGGTGTCCGCACGCTGCCTCGCGACCTTCTTGTGCGCCTTCGCCCGCAGTTTCTTCGCCTCGTGGTAGCCCTTCGATCCCGGCTGACCCTTCTTCGGCTTGCGGCGGGCCATCATTCGGTCGTACCGGGTCAGCTTCGTCTGTGCCTTCTTGCCGTGCTCGGCGTGCGGCAGGTCGTGCGCGTCGGATGTGGTGGTGGCGGTCTCCTTCACGCCCCAGTCGACGCCGAGTGCGCGACCGGTCTCCGGCAGGGGCTGAACCTGGGCGGGGACGACGAACGAGCAGTACCAATGCCCGAGGCTGTCCCGGTACACGCGCACCGAGGAAGGGGCGGCGGGCAGCTCCCGCGACCACACCACCGCCACGACGATGCCACTCGCCAGGTGCAGACGGCCGTCCTTCAACCGGAATCCGCGCCGGGTGTAGTTGAGCGTCAGCAGCGCCTCACGCTTGGTCTTCCGCTTCGGCATCCCGGCCCGGCGTGCCACGGGCAGGCGCTCTTTGATGTCCTTGTGCGCCTTGGTGCGGGAGCGGCCGAAGCCGCGGATGATCTGCTGCTGGGGAACCGACGAGCCCTCGCGCAGCCACGCCGTACGGGCACGGGCTTCGGTCAGCATCCTGTCGAGTTGCGCCGGGCCGCACGCGACCTGCTGGCCGGTGACCTCGTTGTGCAGGTGTACGGCTTTGGACTTGACGACACATTCGTTCCACACCCACCGGCATCGGTCCCACTCCGCCACCAGGAAGATGCGGGCGGCGGACGACACGCGCAGCCGGTAGGTGTACCGGGCATGCCCGGCCTCGGCGGCCCTCCCCTGCGCCATCTCGCCCCCCTCACCGCCCCGGCAGGATGCCAAGGCATCCCGAACCCTCCGAAGGACCATACGTACGATGGCCGCACATGCATGCCCCGATCCCGCAGCCACCACCCCAACCAGCGAGCACAGGCACACGCGTTCGCATCACCTCGGCGGCAGCGACAGCACCACGGGTGCTCCGCCCCCGGAACCGGATGCGGCGACGCTCCGCCTCACGACACTCGGATGCAATTCCCCCCAGCGTGAACGCCGGGGCACCCGCGCAAGAAACAGGTGAAGCGTGATGTTCACACCGTCGGGCCCC
Source organism: Streptomyces sp. NPDC020681 (assembly GCF_044334895.1). Taxonomy (NCBI): domain Bacteria; kingdom Bacillati; phylum Actinomycetota; class Actinomycetes; order Kitasatosporales; family Streptomycetaceae; genus Streptomyces; species Streptomyces sp. NPDC020681. Next base: position 12,074 of record NZ_JBIRTX010000007.1, read on the forward strand.
ACATTCCGCGAGCTCGCCGTCCAGGCGCTCTCTTCGATCGAGCACGGCTACGACCTGCTGGCTCCGAAATTCGACGAAACCCCGTTCCGTACGCCCGACCGCCTGCTGGACCCGGTCCTGCGGGCCCTGCGCCCGCTGGGCCCGTTCCGCTCCGGGCTCGACGTCTGCTGCGGCACGGGGGCGGGGGCGCGGGTGCTGCGCGAGCTGTGCGACGAGGTCACCGGGGTCGACGCCAGCGCGGGAATGCTGGCGGAGGCGAAGACCGCGTACCCGTCGGTCACCTGGGTGCAGGCCGACGCGCTCGGACTCCCCTTCACCGCGACCTTCGACCTCGCAGTGAGCTTCGGCGCCTTCGGCCACTTCCTGCCGAGCGAACGCCCGACGCTCTTCGCCGAGATCCACCGCTCACTGCGCCCCGGCGGTCGCTTCGTCTTCCCGCTCCCGGCTCCGGCCCGGGTCGGAACGCGGCTGTACTGGGCCCTGTGGGCGTTCGACGCGGCGATGCGCGTACGGAACCTGCTGTGGCGGCCCACCTTTGTCATGTACTACCGCACGTTCCGGCTCTCCGAGGTGATGGCGGAACTGGGCGAGGCGGGGTTCCTGGTGGAGCTGCGGCCGCTGGAGGAACTGGGGCTGCTGAAGGACGGCAGCCCGCGGTGCCGACTGGTGATGGCGACGCGGCTGGACTGAGAGGGCGGGCGAACTGCACTTCAGCCGCTGCACCGGCCATCGATGAACTTGGGACATCCCCTACATCCAGCCCGCCGCCGAAGGCGCATCCTGGGTATCCGGGCCTTTCCGTACTGAGACCGTGGGACCTGCGGCCACGGCGCAGGACGCCATCGCCATGGTGATCGAACGCCTACCGGCCGGCTGCGGCCCCGCATTCGTAGGAACCCTAGACGAACTCGCAGCCCACGAAACCACAATGCAGCAGTCGCAGACTTACCGAGGTAAATCACAAGCCGAGGGACGGGGGGCCTTGCGGTCAGACGACTATGCGGGTCCACTTCTTGGTGCGCCCGAACCGAACCATTAGTCCTGACACAGGCTGCGGCCGTCTACGGGCTGGCCTCGTTTTTGCGGCGCTTGGCCCGCTCGACCTGACGCTGCAATAGATCTGCAAACTGGATAGTCTCGGCTGCCCCGATCGGGCCGTCGAAGTCGACCGTGCGGTGGCTGTGGGGTTCTTGTAAGCGCCCATGGCGCCGGCGAACAGCGCGGAGGCTGCCTCTGCACAGGCATCTCCCGGCGTCGGCTTGGCTCTCTCATCGCCGAGTTGGCTTCGCCGTAGTTGGCGCAGCAGGACTCATAACGCCGAGGCCATGAGCGGCTGCGCGCCGAGGGCGGTGGGCCGGGCTGCGGCTGCACACGCCGGCCGACGTCTTCGCCTACGCCGTCGCGAGGGGTGGTGAGCTGCGGCTGGACGGCGCTGCGGTACGGGTGCAGTGCCCGAAGGCGGGCCGGGCCGGGCGCCGGGCGTTCATCCCAGGCAACATGCGACAGAACACCAAGAAGGCCACGGTCGTCACCGACGGGAGAGGCCGCACCCAGTGGACGGGCGCTGTCCGGCCCGGCTGGATGCACGACCAGACAGCGGTCAAACCGAGGGCATCGAAGCCCTCTTCGAGCAGTACCCGCAGGTCAAGGCCAAGGTCGATGCCGGATACCGGGGCCTGGCCAAACGGTTGCCCGACCAGGTCCAAGCCCCGCCGAATTGGCCCGCCAAGGACGCCCCGGCCGAGGAGCACACGGCCTGGGCCGAGGCCCGCAAGCAGCAGTCCGGCGGCAGATCCCGGACCGCCGCCCGCTCCGCATCAGACATATCGGATGGGTAGCGCTCCCCATGATCCGGGCCGGTAGGCAATGGCGCGAGCGACCTCGCCCCGCGAACGCAGGCCCAGCTTGGCGAGGATGTGCGTGACGTGTGTCTGGATGGTCCGCCGCGACGAGTACAGACGCTCGCCGATGTCCGGATTGGAGAGCCCCTCGGCAACCAGCTCCGCGATCCGCTGCTCGGTGGGCGTCAACGCCCCCCAGCCCGTCGCCGCGCGCTTGCGACTGCCCTGGGCGCCGCGCCGCAGACCCAGTTCACGCCACCGGGCATCGGCCCGGTCAAGGTCACCTGTCGCACCCAGCGCGAGATACCCCTCCACCGCCACCCGCATCGCGGCCTTCGCAGCTTCAGTGTCTCCCGCCTGCGCCAGTACGACGGAGAGGTCCTCGGCGCACCCGAACGCCTCAACCCGCCCCACTTCCCGGTAGTAGGCCAGTGCCTCACGCAACGGCTGGGGAGCGGCTTCGACCATCCCCTGGCACCAGAGCGCGGCCGCCCGCACCTTCGGGCGAACGTCCCGCTCCGCCTCCCGGCGCGCCGCGGCCAGCACATCGGCGGCCAGCTCCCGATCGCCCAGGTACTGGGCGCTACGCACCGCGGGGGCCAAGAGGACGTAAGCATCATTGATTCCGGTCAAGACGTCGTCGTCGCAGATCCGGCGCAGAATCGCGCGTACTTCTTCCTGACGCCCCGCCGCTTCGGCCACCGCCAGCCGGATGCGCCAGATGTCCTCGCCGGTAATCCTCACCGTGGGGTTCAGGCGATCCGGATCACCCACCTCTTCCGCGAAGTCCCTTGCGGCGTCCATCTCGCCACGGTGCATTCTGATCAGCACCTCAATGCTGCGCACGAGGACGGTGAGGCGGTGCATCATGGGCATTTCCCGCGCCGTTTCGAGATCGGCAAGCGCTTCGTCCCAGGCACCGACCATGTAGGCCAGACGCGCGGCACTGACGAGCACAGCCTGGAGTCGAGCAGTTCCGGCCTCGATCGCACGCTTGCGCACCGCGCGTGCGCTTTCCCAGGCACGGTCGATCAGATCGATCTCCTCCCAGGCCACCATGTTGTTTGTCAGCATGATGAGATAGACGTCGGTCAGCTGCGGGGCATCGGCCGCCACAGCGATGCCTTCTTCAAGGCAGGCCCGGCTTTCCTCGTACCGGTCCCGCTGCACGCAGTACAAGAACTTGGCCTGCGAGGCGTACGCGATGCTCTGTGCGTCGCCCTGTGCCCGGCCCAGTTCCAACGCCCGGTTCAGCACCGGAAATGCAGACTCGTCCTGCGGGGCGGACCCCATCACCAGTAGCAGGGCGTGCAGCGCGCACAGCCTGGCCCGCCACACCGGGGACAGCTCCCAGCGCGCCGGCGCCGAGACCACGGCCTCAATCCCCTCCGCCCCTCTCGCCTGGCTCAACAAGGTGTAGGCGAGGAGCCAGGTCATCTCCCCCGCGCGATCGGGATCCTCAGTGCGCGCCAACACCCGGGCTGCCAGCTCCTCGCACTCCGGTTGCCTGCCGCGCAGGAACGCGGCCATCGCCAAGACAGCTTCCAGCGGTTCACGCCGCTCGTCATCCCGGGCCATGGAGTCTGTCGCGCGCTGCAGGAGGTCGCGGACCAGCTCCGGAACCCGCGAGAGCAACGCGGTCCCCCAGGAGCCGAGCCAGTTGACGGTCCACGTGTCCGGTGTGCCACCGGCCAGGGAGAGGTGCGCCGCGACCCGCTCAGCCGGCCAGCCCCCCGCACTGAGCACCTGCGCCGCCTGCCGGTGCTTGAGCCCTCGCACCGTGATCGGCATCGACTCGTACAACGCCTGCCGCAGCAAAGGCGCTTGGAACTCGGCAGCAGCGCCGGTATCGGTCAGCACCCCCGTCTCCGACGCCTCGTTGAGCGCCTCGACGACCCGATCGACCGGCCAGCCGACCACGGCCGCGAGCTCACCGGAGTCGAAGGTGGTGCCCAGCATGCTTGCTGTCCGCAGAACCTCCAACGCATCCTTCGACAAGCACCCGACCCGATCCGCGATCGCCGCTCCCAGTGACTTCGGCAACCGTCGGCCCGACTCCGGACCAGTCACCAGGTGCGCCTGCCCGCCTCGTACCTCAAGGCGCTTCTCACGCACCATCGCCCCCGTCAACTCCCGTACGTACAACGGGTTCCCACCAGACGTCAAGACCAAATCACGCAAACTGGGCGAAAGCGGTACGGTCAGCAACTTCTCGGCCAGGACAGCAGCCTCATCCGCGTTCAGAGGACCCAGCATGATCGCCCGTACCCCGTGCGCCCTGACTGCTCGTCGCAGCTGACGCACTTCCTCCCGCGTCGAGCCCGTCGTCAACTCCCCCACCAGCAACAACGGCAACTGCACCGTCAAGCGCATCAGCGAACCGAACACCGCCAGACTCGCCTCATCCGCCCACTGAAGATCACTCGCCACCAACACCACCGGCCGCACCGCACACGCCCGCTCCACCTGAGCCAACGCCTGCTGCACCCCCGCCGCCAACGGATCCCGCGCACCCGCACCCCACAACGACCCGGGCTCCGGAGCCGACTCCGCTCCCCGCACCGGCCGCAACGCCTCCGTCACCAACTGAAACGGCAGACTCACACAGAACTCATCCGCACTCCCCCGCAGGAGCAGCACATCATCCCCACCAGCCGTCCGCACCGCCTCACGCACCAGGGAGCTCTTACCTATCCCCGGCGGGCCCTCCACCAGCGCGCAACCACCCCCGCCCCGGCGTACCGCACCCAAAAGTCCTTGAAGATCGCCGAGTTCGGCCTTGCGCCCCACCCACGGAGGACGGCCAGACATCACATCGATCGATGCACGGAATGGTTGGTTCTGGTGCATACGCTGGATCCTATTCCCGCCACCCGGCGCTGAAGCAGGCCTTTGGAAGACACCGGCAACAAGCTATCGCGGGCGGTACCGTCCACGCCGGGGCAGAGCCGGGCCGACCGTTCATCATCCCCGGACCAACGACCGCGTGCAGCCGATCCGGCTGGTGGGTCTTGAACAAGCTCGATCGCGGCCTGGCAGAAGGACGGCATGTTCGACCAGCTCAACGGGCTCCTCCGCCGACTCGCCAGTGGAGGCTAGGGCCGGGACGCCGAACCGAGTGCGCGCGTCCTCGACGGGCAGAGCCTCAAGATCTGGTTGGACACGCCCGGTCTCCTCCTGGCCGTCTGGGTCATCCCGCGGCGCTTGGTCGTCGAGCGGACCCTCGGCTGGCTCATGAACCACCGCCGCCTCGCCCGTGACTACGAGACCCACCCGCACCGCTCCGAAGCCATGATCCGCCTCGCGATGATCGACCTCATAAACCGCAGGCTTACCCGCGAATCAACCCCGACCTGACGGTTACCTAACCTCAGTGGCCTCAGTGGAGCGGGTGGGACATCTGGTGCCGATCAGGCGGGGCGAAGCTCAGCCCGTTCTCGTCGAGAGCGTTGGTCAGAGCTACCTCACGCCAGCTCGAGCAGGCCCAAGCAGCACCTGACCGACCACTCTCAAACGCCCCTGCCGGACGACAAGCTCTTTTGAGCCGGACCCCCGGGGGTGGACGACGGGTCAGTCGTCCGTGAGCCACCTTCCCGACCAGAATGCGGCTACTGCTGGTCAACCGTGCAGCCGAAGTGAACGGGCAGAGCCGGGACCAGGTGCAGGTCACGCTGGCCGTCTTCGCCGACTTCCCGCAGATCATGCTGGTGGTGACCAGCCGAGACTTCAGGGAAAACGCCGGCCGATCACCGTCTTGATCCGCGCCAGCGTCCACCGCTGGTCGTCGCCGGCGTGCGCGGCCGAACCCCTGGCCGACTCCGCCTCCAACTGCGTGAACTGCTTCTGGCCCAGCCTTGGCAGCGACGCCTGCCCATGCAATCGCCGAGCTCGCGGCCCGCCCTCGTTCCAGGCGAGCAGTAAGGGGCGCACGCCCGGACACCTGCGCGACGTCCCGGCGAACGGGCGGCCGCGCCCCAGGGTCTCGCTTAGCGCACGGCAGGCGTCGGACGCGTCAGTTCTCGTCCGACGTCCGCCGCAGCGAGATCTGTTGATGCAGTACCGCTGGCCGGTCGGGGGCGGCTAGCCCTCGCCCTCGAAGACATGCCCGAGGCGCGAACCGCAAGCGCGTACAGCGCACCTCAGTGCGGAGCATGTCATGCGAGCGGTCCTCGATCAGCTCGACCGCGGCCGTGTCCTTCGGGTCGAAGAAGGGCAGCCAGCCTGGACGGGAGCCGTCTTGCCCCGGTGATGGAAGCTCAAGCAAGCGCATGTCGTAGCAGCTTGGTCAACTGCCGGCGCGGAGCACCTGCGCCACGATCGGGCCTGCGGTGTCGCCGCCGTGGCCGCCCTCCTGAGCCACTGCCGCGACCGCCATGTCGCCCCGGTAACCGGTGAACCAGCTGTTGGGCATCGTCTGTCCGTCGACCTCGGCGGAGCCGGTCTTGGCACCGATGTCGGTGCCGAGGCCGGACATGGCCTTGGCGCCGGTGCCATTCAGTGCGGTGCGCTGCATCATCTGGCGCAGCTGGGACGCCGTGGACGCCGACAAGGGCTGGGCGGTGGCCAGTTGGCGGTCGTCCAGGGACTGCGGGACGATGACCGGCTGACGGAAGACGCCTGCCTTGACGGTCGCGGCGACCGACGCCATGTTGAGCGGGTTCATCGTCACGTCGCCCTGGCCGATCATGTTGGCCGCCGTGAAGGGGCCGCCAGAGGCCGGGACCCGGCCGTCGGAGGAGACGATGCCGGTCTTCCAGTCAGCGCCGATGCCGAAGTACTGGCGCGCCTCGTTCGTGAGATCCCCGACCGCCACCTCGTCAGCGAACTTCACAAACGCCGTATTGCACGAGCGGGCGAAGCCATCGATGAGCGTACCGTTCTCGTTCGGGGCCAGACCCGGCAGATTACGGAAGGTCTTACTCTCCGAGACCGCCGTGTCCGGGCAGGTTGCCTCGCCGTCCGCCGTGGCCAGACCCTTGTCGATCAGCATCGCCGCCGAGATGATCTTCATCGTCGAACCGGGAGCCTGCCGCCCCAGGAACGCCGTGTTGAACGCATCATGATTGGCCACCGCGAGGACATCGCCAGTGCTCGGCTGCACAGCCACCACCGAAGAGTTCGGGCCCTTGGCCACAGCCCGCTCGGCTGCCGCCTGCGCGGTGGCGCTGAGCCGGGTGCGCACCACGGCAGGCTTGCCCTCGGCCAGGGTCAGCAGGGTCTCGTCGGCCGCGCCGTCACCGGCCCGCTCGATCCACAGCTCGATACCAGGCTCCCCGCCCAGCCTGCCGATGTACTTCTTGCGCAACTCATCAAGGACCGGCCCGAGCGACGGGTACTTCTCCTCGGTCAGCTCGACACCGTTGCGGTCGACCGCTCTCAGACGCGGCCCATCGGCCGTGCCCGCCTTCAGAACATCGCCCCGCTCCAGCTCCGGATGCAGAACCGACGCCTTCCAGTCCACCAACGGCAGCCCTGTCGTCTGCCCGCGCACCACAGTCAACTCGGACTCATACGCGAGCGGCCTGGACTTGCCCCTGTACGACACCGTCGCCGCGACCTTGAACGGCACCCTGGCACCGACCGCGTCCCCCGGAGTGATCTTCACATCCGAAACATGGGCCTCGCGCGAATATTCGGTGATCGCTGAATGCACGTCCGTCGGGTTGTCCGTGAGCGACGCAGCCTCATAAGCATCCCCTTTCGCCCACGCCGCCAGGAACCCCTCGGCCGTCTCCCGTATTTCCGCCCCACTCGGCGGCCCGGACCGCACAACAGCCGGCCCACCATCCCCCAAATCCCCGCCCAACACACTCCACACACCAAACCCCGCCCCACCCACCATCAGGACAAACACCCCACCGACAATGGACAACCTTGCCGTATCACGCATTCCGCGCACCCTTCCCCTTCGCTTGTTTACGCGCCAACCCAAGAAATGATGAGGTCGACGTGCGTGGCGCAAGGGGCCAACAACCCTTACGTCTTGGGAACGGGACGCGTCGCGTGGTGCACCAACCAGGGCAGAGAGACAGCCGCGACCCCGCACAGGATCGCCCGGTCCCGCCCATCACGCCGGAACGCGCAGCGCCCTGTGAAGACCTCGGTCCTGTGCCCGCGGCGGTAGTTGCGGAGCAACTGGCGTGCACAGAACCAGGTCCGCCTACCTAAGCCTCTCGGAGCCGTGGGCTTTTATGAAGTTCGGTTCTGCGGCCGCCTCGACGCCCGTTGGGGCTTGTGGGGATCGGGGATGCTGGCCCGGTGCGGGCTCGTCTGCGTCCGCCGAGTTGGCGAAGCGGCGAACAGTGTTGCGGTCCAGCCCGAGCCGGCAGGCGATCACGGTGCGCCTCACGACGTACTCGAAGGCCGGGACATTGAGCACCGAGATCGGCCTGGAGATCCGCAAGCCCTCCACCGCGAAGTCCAACGCGGTCCCCTTCTCCATCTCTTGCGGCGGTCTGAGTGGATCGACGTGGCGGCCGCGACCGGAACCACACACACGCTGCGCCAAACCAATAGGACCGAACCTCACTGGGGAGGCCGCCGTCCTGTTCTCCCCAGCCTTCCACCCATGACTCGGCACCTGAACTGGTCATGAATCACTCGGCGTTGGCACACAACCGGAACCCCGTGGGAGAGCCGTTCACTCCTAACCCCTACTCGTGAAGTCACAGCGGGATGGAACAGCGTGAACCAACCTCTCAAGCACGAAGCGGCGGCACCGGCCGTCGGGGTGAGCGCGATCATTCTTCCGGTCGCCCTGGCCACCCCGTCCTCGGCTGACAGTTGGCAACCCATCCAGAAGTGGGGCGACCCGTTCGGCTGTCAGTACAAGGGGAAGCTGATCCGCCGGTGTGGGTCACGAGTCCCAGATGGCTCCATAGGCGGGGATGCCTCGGCGTTCCAGTCCCTCGACCACCTGCCATGTGAAGGTCTTGTTGGAGATGCAGATGACGGCCTCGGCATCGATGGAGCGGTAAGCGGCGTACGCGAGCCTGACGATGTCGGGCTTGCCCTGCCAGGAGGTGTCCCAGACAGTCGCGTCCGGATGTGCGCGGAGGATCTCGTCGACGAACGCGTCTCCGAACGTGGCACGAGGGCTTCGGGCCACCCAGACGAGCCGCGCGGGCACCTCCGCGTTGAGCAGGTGGTACATGCAAGGCCCGATCCCGCTGCCCGTCGCCACGTAGACCACGCCCTTGAACAGGCTCTCGATCCTGGCGACGCCTGCAGTGGGGACGCCCCTCACCCAGACGTGCGAGGGAGCGTCGTCGATGAAGGAGCCGGTCCAGTCACCGGCCCGCGAGACGGCGAGTCGGAAGCCGGACCCGCCGACGGGCGGAAGGTTGGCGAAGGAGTGCCATTCGAAGAGCGGGCTGCGGCTCATCGTCGTGGCCGAGCCGGCCCAGGGGGTCAGGCCGTAGTCGAAATGGACGAGGGCCACGTGCGAGGAAGGCCGTTCCACGGTGACCGGCACTCTGCGCAGGCGCAGCCAGGGCAGAGCGATGCTCACCGTCAGCACCCCGAGCACGCACAGGCTGGGCACGGAGACGTTCAGGGCGGTCTGGATCCATACGAGCACTAGCGCGGTCCAGCCACCGAACCGGTGTGTCCTTTCGAAGAGGTCGTGGAGCCTGGCACGCAGCGGCGGCAGGGCCGTGACCACCATGAAGACCAGAACCACCACCAGGGCGCACGACACGGTGAACGTCCCGGTACCGACGCGCTCGGCATTGTGCGCGAGTACGCCCGTGAGCGCCAGGGACCAGGCCGTGCCCGCGATGGCGCCGCCGATGTGCAGCCCGCCGTAGTGGTAGACCTTCCCGAGCGTCCAACGTACCTTCAGTGGCCAACGCGTGGGGGCGCCGGACGCGATGCGGAACAACAGGTTGATGACGTACTGCTGGCGGATCAGGATGGCTATCGCGAAGTTGGTCAGCGCCGCGTGCGCGAGCGTGTCCGTCGCGATGCCGTCGTGTGTGAGGTTGTGAAGGGCGTACGCGAGGTTCACGACGATCACGAGCGCGACGAGCCGGTTGTGGTGCATCAACCGGCGGTGCTTGAGGAACCGGCGCAACGGTGTGGTGATCGGCGGCAGTTCGGCGTCCTCCTGAATGAGCGTCAGCACGGTCCCTGACGTCTGCTGGGGTCGTGGGCGGGACATCTCAGGGCGTCCTTCTGTCGTCTTGTACGCGGCAGGCCGACGGGCGTGCCGTCCCATGGCTTCACGCCGCCTTTCCCGAGCGGAAAGCTCTCCACCACTTCCGATCGCGACGCCAGGGGCGCCCCCAGGCGTCGGCGTAGGTGACGTCCCGTACCGGGAGCCGATCCCCGGCCGACGTGGACTGGCGGACGGGATAGCCCAGGGGGATGACCGCTGCCGGGACGGCCGAGTCGGGGATGCCCAGAATGTGTCGCAACTGGTCTACGCTGCTTGTCCCGCCGGCCGGAGGGTACGTGATGCCGTCGACCGCGTGAACGGTGGTGAGTGTCGCGCCGAGTCCCACTGCCCTTGCGCTGAGCAACAGGTTTTGGATGGCGGGGTAGATGGACGCGCCGCCGAAGAAGTCGGCCGGGTTGCGCGGGATCGGGAGGAAGCAGGGCACGATCAGCACGGGTGCCTCGGTGAAGTGGTCCGCGAGTCGCTGGGCAGCCTCGATCTGGGCTGCGCTCTCCTCGGACTGCGAGTCGTCGAGCAGGTCCGCATGTGCTGTGTGACGGGTCAAGGTCGCGCGGTACCACCGCGCGACCTCGCCGCGGACCTCCGGTTCGCGCACCACGACGAAGCGCCAGGGCTGGCGGTTCTTGCCCGACCCAGCCTGGACCGCATGGTCCAGTACGAAGTCGATCAACTCAGCTGGTACATCGTCAGATTGGAACCTGCGCACTGATCGTAGGGTGCGCAGGCACTCGGACACGGCCCGTATTTCGTCGGGCTTGAGGGCGGTCGGCCCGAGGGGCAGGGGTTCGCGCATCTCCGCTCCTCAGTCGGCCTTGCTGCCGGCATCGTGGGTGGGCACGAGGAACGGCGCGACGCTGCGCAGCTTTTCGCAGGTCTCTTCGAACTCCCGCCTGGGGTCGGAGCCTGAGGTGACTCCGGCCCCGGCCTGGAGCCAGGTCCGTCCGTTGCGCTGGAAGACCGTCCGCAGTGCGAGCGCGGCGTCCAGGCCGCCGTGGGCGTCGCAGGCGATCACAGCCCCGCCGTATAGGCCACGTTCGCGCTCTTCCAAGCGCCGGATTGTGTCGAGTGCGGCCCGTCTCGGCACACCCGTCGCGGCGGCGGGGGGGAACAGTGCGCACAGCGCCGCCCACGGGTCGACGTGCTCGGCCAACTCCCCCCGCAGCGTGGAGGCCAGATGCTGAACGCTCCCGCGCCGTACGACCTTCATGAACCGGGTGGCCGCGGCCGAGTCGGGCGCGCAGACCTGAGCGAAGTCCGTCAACGCGTCGGCGACGGTGATGGCGTGCTCGTGGACTTCCTTGGCATCTCCCAGCAACTGGTCGCGCAGGGCGTCGGTCGCGTCCTGGTCGCTGCCGGTGGCGCGGGTGCCCGCCAGGACGTGGGTGGTGATGACGCGCCGATCGATCTCGACGACGGTCTCCGGGCTGAAGCCAGCGGCTCGCAGACCCCCCATGGCGAACAGGTAGGACCGGGCCGGGCTGTTGGCCGACCTGCCGGCCTCGTAGGTGGCCGCCAAGTCGATCTCTTTGTCCACCTCGATCCGCCGGGACACAATGACCTTCCGCAGTTCGGTGTCCTGGACCTGGGAGACGGCCCGGCTGACGAGTTCCTGGTAGGCGGCGCCTCCGGCCTGGAGATCGAGAGCCACCTGTCCGGAAGCCGTGGTGTCAGTGGACTCTTCGAGCAGTACCGAGGCGAGCCGGTCCAAGGTGGCGGCATCGGTGGCGCGCAGCAGTGCGTGGCCGGCCTCGTCGAGCCGTACCTCCACCTGCGGGACGGTCAGGCACAGCTGGGGGGTCTCAGAGGGTGTCGTCCCGCCCGCCTCGAACGCGAGCCAACCGTAGGCCCGCCAGTCCGGGACTGAGCTTTCCTCCAGAAGCCTTGCGGCCGCGACCACGTCGGCTGGCCCGCCCGACGATGCCACGGAGTCGCCCGGGGCATGCGCGTCCATGCCGATGCCCCGGGCGTGGAGACCTCGATGGTCCACGGCGATCATCAGCACAGAACCGCCCGCGTAGGTCCAGCGGTCGTCGCGCTCGTACAGCATGTAGTCCGCGAAACCCGCGTGCCGGACCAGCCGCATCGCCGCCGGCATGGGGCCGAGCAGCGGGGTTAGCCAGAGCTCGCGTTCGAGATAATTCATCACCGCTCTACCAGACCGGTCGACGGCCTGATCTGGTGAGGGCCGGCGTCTCTGTCGGCGGTGTTCCGCAACGCCACCTTGTCGATCTTTCCGGTGCCGGTGAGCGGAATTTCGCTGATCAGACGGAGGACTTCCGGGTGCTTGTAGCGTGCGACCCCGAGCCTGGTCAGTGCCGCGCTGAGCCCCTCCACCGTCACGACGGCCCCGACGATCGGCACCACACAGGCACACACCCGTTCACCCATCTCGGTGTCAGCCACGGCGACGACGGCGACCTTGTCGACCTCCGGGAGCTCGTGCAGGAGGTCCTCGATCTCCAGGGCGGAGATCTTCTCGCCGCCTCGGTTGATCACGTCCTTGATCCGCCCCTCGACCACCAGGTTCCCGCTCGGATGAAGCCGTACGAGGTCGCCCGTGCGGAACCAGCCGTCCAAGAACGCCGCCGCGTTGTCCGCGGGGGCACGGTAGTAGCCGCCGAAGATTCCCGGGCCGCGGACCAGGAGCTCGCCTGTTTCACCCGTCGGCACATCCTGGCCGTTCCCGTCGACTATGCGGATTTGGTCGCGCGGGGTGAATGGCCGGCCCTGGGTTGCCTGGACGATCTCCGGATCGTCCGCGAGCCGGGTGAAGTTCAGCATGCCCTCGGACATTCCGTAGACCTGCTGAACCTCGCAGCCGAAGACAGGGCCGACCAGCGCCGCCAGCGCCGCCGAGAGGCGCGCGCCGCCCACCTGGAGCACCCGCAGGCTGGAGAGGTCCCACTGCTCCGGGTTGTACTCCTGCAGCCAGCGGCGGACCACTGTCGGCACGGCGGCGGTCACGGTAACGCGGTGCCGCCGCACCGCCTCGAAGACCAGATCGGGCCGGGGCGAGGGAACCACCACGCATCGGCCTCCCGTGATCAGGGCACCCAACAGGCCCGGGCAGCCGAGGGGGAAGGTGTGCGCCAACGGAAGTGCTGCGAGGTAGGCCGCGTCCGAGTCGAGACCGGCAAGCTCGGCGCTGTGCCGCACGTCGTAGAGGTAGTCCCGATGCGTACGAGGGACGACCTTCGGGCTGCCCGTGGTGCCACTGGACATCAGGAACATCGCCGTCTGCCCCGGGTCCGCTGCCTCGGGCAGGTCCGTGAGGTCACCGGCCAAAAGGGTGTGGACGTCGTGGTCGTCGTCCGCGTCACCGCCGACGACGAAGACGTGCTGGATCGTCGGGGCCTCGTGCTGGACCTGGTGGGCAAGTTCCACGTGGTCGAACCCGGTGGCTTCGCCGTCGACGATCAGCGCGCCGGCACCTATGTGCCCGCTGATCCGGGTCAACTCGTGTCGGCGATGCGTCGGCAGCACCAGAGCCGGGACGACGCCGGCCTTCATACAGCCCAACAGAACCGGGACGAACTCCCACCGGTTTGGCAACTGCAGGACGACTCGGTCGCCGGCGCGCAGCCCCGCCCGTACCAGCCCGCTCGCGAACGCGGTGGACAGGCGAATCAGTTCGGAGTACGTCACTTCGGTCGCCTCGGCGGCGACGGCGACGCGGTTGCCGTGGTGGAGCGCCACCTGCTCAATGGCCTGAGAGATGGTCGGCTCGGAACGTGGTCGGATGAGTTTCAGCTCGCCCATGTTTTTCACTGCTACCCGCCCTATCTTGCGTGAACTGGAGTCCGCGGATCAACTACCCGATGAGGTAGGCGGAATGAAACCAACGCGAAGCCTCAGCCTCAATGCCTCAGCCTCGTTACCGAATGCGTGAAATACACGCCCACCCGTACGACGCGAGCTGAGGCACACCCGGCGCACCCGAGTCGCACACCGAGCCGACACCGCGTCAGGCGAGCAGCGAGGCCGAGGTCGCCAGGAAATCTCTGCGCAACGGCATGCCGGACCGGCCGTCACCGCCGGTCCTGACCGCCAGCACCTGGTTGACGCCCATCGTGTTGTTCTCGAACCCGACCGCGGAGGCCGCCATATACAGGCGCCACACCCGCGCTCGCCCGGGCGAGGTCAGCTTGACCGCCTCGTCCCAGCGTGCTTCGAGATTGGTCACCCACGCACGTAGCGTGAGGGCATAGTGCTCTCGCAGGGACTCGACGTCGCGTACCTCGAAGCCCGCTTCCTCCAGCAGCGACACGGTGGAGCCGACAGGAGCCAGCTCCCCGTCGGGGAAGACATACCGGTCGATGAAGGGGTCCATGCGGTATTCCTTCTCGTCCTGCACAGGGCGCCGCGCTATCTGGTGGTTGAGCAAGCGCCCGCCGGGCTTGAGCAGTTGGTGCAGGACGTCCGCGTACGCGCGGTACCGCTTCCTGCCCACATGCTCGGCCATACCGATCGAGGAGATCGCGTCGAAGGGGGAGTCGTCGATCTGCCGGTAGTCCTGCACCCTGATCTCCACCAGGTGCTCAAGTCCCGCCGCGGCGACCCGCTCGCGAGCCAATGCCGCCTGCTCGTCGGAGATGGTGACCCCTACAACCCGCACGCCGTAGTGCTCGGCCGCGTACATGGCCAGCGATCCCCACCCGCAGCCCACATCCAGCAGCCGCTGCCCCTCGCGCAGGGCGAGCTTGCGGCAGACCAGGTCCAGTTTGGCCTCCTGGGCCTGCTCCAGAGTGCCGCCAGAGTCGCCGAAGGACGGTTCTCCCTCCCAGTAGGCACAGGAGTAGACGAGGGAGGGGCCCAGCACCAGGCGGTAGAAGTCGTTGCCGACGTCGTAGTGGTGACTGATGGCCGCCTTGTCACGGCGCAGGCTGTGTGCAGGACCGCGGCGGCGCACCACCTCTTCGGCGGGTGGTGCGGGCGGGAGCCCGCTCCCCGCGAGGGCGAGCGTCCGGCTCACCGTACGTACGCTGTCGGACGTGGTCAGCACGCTCAGCGCTCTGCCGAGCGCCGCCGTGCGGGTGCCGGGCCCGTCCCGTTCCCACAGCAGCGTCGAGATCCGCGCCAGCAACTCGTACAGGTCACCGTCGACTTCGAGGTCTCCGGCCACCCAGGCGCGGGCGAGCCCCAGCTCTCCAGGCCGCCACAGAAGTCGCCGCAAGGCGTCGCGGTCACGCAGGACGAAGGTCGGCCCGTCCTCCGGGCCGGCCGTGCTGCCGTCCCAGAGCCGGATCCCCACGGGCAGGGGGACACCCAGCACCTGTTCGCTGAAGCGGGACAGAACTGCTGCGGCTGCCTCGGCCATCGGACGCCTCTCTCGGTGCAAGACAGGGCGGGCTCGCCCGTCCGGCACTACGACTGGGCCCTGACAAAGGTTCACCCCGGCGGCGCTACAACTTGCTCGGGTCGTGGAAGTTGCCCGGCCCGCGCTGGTAGTCGCGTCCTCGGCAGGGTCGCCGACATAGTCCGGGCTCCGGAGGTTGATCGGGTTGGCGTCGTCCCAGTTGCGGATGTCCTCCCCCAGCGCAGCCACCGCAGCTTCAGCGGTCTTCTGCGCGAAGGACCGACCGACCAGGCAAAGTAGGTGTGGACCTCGTCGATGATGACCACCGTCAACGGCCAGGCTGCGGACGGGCCGACATCCCACATGCTCTTGACGCCCAGCACGGCACGGATTGAGGAGGAACGCGCCCGCCGCAGGTCCACCAGACGGTTGAACCGCTTTGTTGATGGTCTGTTCGGCTTCCCAGCCCGCACTCATGCCCACCGGCCAGGCTCCAGGTTCGGCTCGCACATGAGCCGGCGGGCCAGCTCCAGGCCAACGGCGATCCCCCAGCGGCCCCGAGTACACGACCAGTAGTCAGCCCCTACGACACCACGAGTTCCGGTTTTCGTGCCGGGCTATGCGACCTCGCCGATCGTGCCCGCCGTGCGCCGGAGGCCGTCGTGGTGGATCGGGGTGTGCGCTCCCGTCAGGGAGACCCCGCTGCCGCCGCGGCGGTTCGCGACGATCTCCGCCGCGATCGACAGCGCCGTCTCCTCCGGCGTACGCGCGCCGAGGTCCAGGCCGATCGGGGAGCGAAGCCGCGCGAGCTCCAGCTCCGTCACGCCCACATCCCGCAGGCGCCGGTTGCGGTCTTCGTGCGTGCGGCGGGAGCCCATCGCGCCCACGTATGCGACGGGGAGTTTGAGTGCCAGTTCCAGCAACGGGACGTCGAACTTGGCGTCGTGGGTGAGGACGCACAGGACCGTGCGACCGTCCAGCTCCGCGGCCGTCGACTCCAGATAGCGGTGCGGCCAGTCGACGACGATCTCGTCCGCGTCTGGAAAGCGGGCCGCCGTCGCGAAGACGGGGCGCGCGTCGCACACGGTCACATGGTGGCCGAGGAACTTGCCCACCCGGACCAGCGCCGAGGCGAAGTCGATCGCGCCGAAGACGATCATCCGCGGGGCGGGGACGGACGATTCGACCAGCAAGGTCAGCGGCTGCCCGCAGCGCGAGCCGTCCTCGCCGATCAGGACTGTGGCCGTGCGGCCCGCCTCCAGCAGGGCAAAGGCCTCGGCCGCCGCCGTGCGGTCAAGTTCGGGATGGCCGCCGAGCGAGCCCTCGTACGAGCTGTCGGGCCGGACCAGCAGAGCGCGGCCCATGAGCGCCGAAGGGCCGTCCACGACACGGGCGAGTGCCGCCGACTCCCCGGCCGCCGCGGCCGAGAGCGCCGCGGGGAGGACGCCGCCACGTACCGGCCGTACCGGCGTCACCAGGATGTCGATGATTCCGCCGCAGGTCAGGCCCACCGCGAACGCGTCTTCGTCGCTGTAGCCGAACCGCTCGAGGACGGTGGTCCCGTCCTCGAGCGCTTGTCGGCACAGCTCGTACACCGCGCCTTCCACACACCCTCCGGAGACCGACCCGATCGCCGTGCCCTCGCTGTCCACGGCGAGTGCCGCGCCCGGCTGCCGGGGCGCGCTGCCGCCGACCGCCACCACGGTGGCGACGGCGAACTCACGGCCCTGCTCGACCCACCGGTTCAGCTCATCGGCGATGTCCAGCATGTCGGTCTCCTCAAGAGTGTGTAAGGGAGGGGCTAGTTGACGCCCAGCCAGCCCTCGATCGGATGCAGCGCGAAGTAGGCCAGGAAGACCACGGACAGAACCCACATCAGCCACCCGATCTCACGCACCCTGCCCTGCACGGCCTTGATCAGGACGTGGGCGATGACGCCCGCCGCGATGCCCGCGGTGATCGAGTACGTGAACGGCATCAGCACGGTGGTCAGGAAGACCGGGATCGCGGTCGCCTGGTCGTTCCAGTCGATGTGCTTGGCGTTCGACAGCATCATCGAGCCGATGACGACCAGCGCCGCCGCGGCCACCTGAGTGGGAATGATCTGGGCGAGCGGCGTGAAGAACAGGCACAGCGTGAAGGCAAGACCCGTGATCACGCTCGCGAAACCGGTGCGCGCGCCGTCGCCGACGCCCGCCGTGGACTCGACGAACACGGTCTGGCCGGACGCGCCGGCGAGGCCGCCCATCGCGCCGCCCGCGCCGTCGATCGCCAGTGCCTTGTTGAGGCCCGGCATCCGGCCCTTGTCGTCGGCGAGGTTGGCCTGTTGGCCGATGCCGATGATGGTGCCCATGGCGTCGAAGAAGCCGGCCAGCACCAGAGTGAAGACGATGACGCCGACGGTGATGCCACCGACGCTGCCGATGCCGTTGAAGGACACGCTGCCGAAGAGGCCGAAGTCCGGTGTGCTCACGATGGAGCCGGTGATCTCGGGCGCGTTCAGCCCGCCCCAGGCCTTCTTGTCGAGCCCGGCGAACTGGTGGACCAGCGCCGCGAAGACCGTGCCGCCGACGATGCCGATGAGGATCGCGCCGGGGACCTTGCGGACCTGGAGCAGGAAGATCAGCACGACGGTGAAGGCGAAGCAGAGGACCGGCCAGCCGGTGAGCATGTCGCTCGTGCCGAGCTGGATCGGCTTGGCTCCGGCGAGCCCGCCGGGGCCGGGCATCGAGGTGACGAAGCCCGCCTGGACGAGGCCGATGAGGCAGACGAACAGGCCGATTCCCATGGTGATGGCGTGCTTGAGCGCCAGTGGGATCGCGTTCATGATCAGTTCGCGTAGACCGGTGACGACGAGCAGCACGATCACCAGACCGTAGATGACGCACATGCCCATCGCGTTTTCCCAGGTCATCTCGGGCGCGACCTGGAATGCCATAACGGCGGAGACGCTGAGTCCCGCCGCGAGGGCGAGCGGCACATTGCCGATGAAGCCCATCACGATGGTGGTGGCTGCCGCGGCGAAGACCGTCGCGGTGGTCAGCTGATCACCGTCGAGCTTGTGGCCTGTCGCATCAGGCACCGACAGGATCACCGGGTTGAGAAGGATGATGTACGCCATCGCCATGAAGGTGGTGATGCCGCCACGGACTTCCCGGCCGATGGTCGACCCTCGCTGGGTTATGTGGAAATACCGGTCGAGCCAGGACCTTCCGGCGGGCTGGCGCGTTCCCGCGCCGGCGTCCTCCGCCGTGGTCTTTGGCTCCAGGGACTGCTGGGTCATGGTGCCTACTCCCAAGGTTCACAGGGGCACCCGCTTGGAGACTGAAGCTGCGGGATTTGGGATGACTGCGTTGGCTGCACGACCCGGGGGACGGCCCGAGACGAACTAACAATCGGGGCAAATCAGTTGAGCTGGAGCGCCGCGAGCGGTGCGGTGCTCCGTGCTCCGGGCGGTACGCCGTGGAAGTGTGACGTTCCCTGCGCCGTACCGCCCGGAGGGTTCATGGGGTCAGGTGCCGGTGATGTGCTCGGGGCGTACCGGCGTCCTGTTGAGCTCCAGCCCGGTCGCGTTCCGGATCGCCGCGAGGACGGCCGGGGTCGACGACAGGGTCGGGGCCTCGCCTACGCCACGGAGCCCGTACGGGGCGTGGTCGTCGGCCAGTTCGAGCACGTCGACGGGGATGGTCGGCGTGTCGAGGATGGTGGGGATCAGGTAGTCCGTGAAGGAGGGGTTGCGCACCTTCGCGGTCTTGGGGTCGACGATGATCTCCTCCATGACCGCCACGCCCAGGCCCTGGGTGGTGCCACCCTGGATCTGGCCGACGACGGAGAGCGGGTTGAGCGCCTTGCCGACGTCCTGCGCGCAGGCCAGCTCGATCACCTTGACCAGGCCGAGCTCGGTGTCCACCTCGACGACCGCGCGGTGTGCGGCGAACGAGTACTGGACGTGACCGTTGCCCTGACCCGTACGCAGGTCGAACGCCTCGGTCGGACGGTGCCGCCACTCGAGCTCGACGTCGATCGCCTCGTCCTCCAGGACGTCGACCAGGTCGGCAAGGACCTCGCCCCCGTCCGTGACGACCTTTCCGCCTTCGAGCAGCAGCTCCGCGGTGGCCCATGCGGGGTGGTATGAGCCGAACTTGCGGCGGCCGATCTCCAGGACCTTCTCGCGGACGGCCTCGCAGGAGTTCTTGACCGCGCCGCCGGTGACGTATGTCTGGCGGGATGCGGAGGTGGAGCCGGCGGAGCCGACCTGGGTGTCGGCCGGGTGGATGGTCACCTGCGTGACACCGAGCTCCGTACGGGCGATCTGGGCGTGGACGGTGACGCCACCCTGGCCGACCTCGGCCATCGCGGTGTGTACGGTCGCGACCGGCTCACCGCCCACGACCTCCATCCGCACGCGGGCGGTGGAGTAGTCGTCGAAGCCCTCGGAGAAGCCGACGTTCTTGATGCCGACCGCGTAGCCCACACCGCGTACGACGCCTTCGCCGTGTGTGGTGTTGGAGAGTCCGCCGGGCAGTTCGCGGACGTCCGCGGCGCCGGCGGCGATCTCCCACTGGCGCTCCGGCGGAAGCGGCCTGGCCTTGACGCGGCGCAGCAGCTCGGCGACCGGGGCGGGCGAGTCGACCGGCTGTCCGGTCGGCAGGAGCGTGCCCTGTTCCATGGCGTTGAGCCGGCGGAACTCCACCGGGTCCAGGCCCAGTTTGGCCGCGAGCTTGTCCATCTGCGCCTCGTACGCGAAGCATGCCTGGACCGCGCCGAAGCCGCGCATCGCGCCGCAGGGCGGGTTGTTGGAGTAGAGCGCGAGCGCTTCGATGTCGACGTCGTCGACGACGTACGGGCCGACGCTCAGCGAAGCGGCGTTGCCGACGACCGCCGGGGACGCGGAGGCGTACGCGCCGCCGTCCAGGACGATCTTGCACTTCATGTGCGTGAGCTTGCCGTCCTTGGTGGCGCCGTGCTCGTAGTAGAGCTTCGCCGGGTGCCGGTGGACGTGTCCGAAGAAGGACTCGAAGCGGTTGTAGACGATCTTGACCGGCTTGCCGGTGCGCAGGGCCAGCAGGCAGGCGTGGATCTGCATCGACAGGTCCTCGCGGCCGCCGAACGCGCCGCCGACGCCGGAGAGCGTCATCCGCACCTTCTCCTCGGGCAGGCCGAGGACCGGGGCGATCTGGCGGAGGTCGGAGTGCAGCCACTGGGTGGCGACGTACAGCTCGACGCCGCCGTCCTCGGACGGGACCGCGAGGCCGGACTCCGGGCCGAGGAAGGCCTGGTCCTGCATGCCGAAGGTGTACTCGCCCTTGACGATGACATCGGCGCGCTTGGCGGCCTCGTCGGCGTTGCCGCGGACGATGGGCTGGCGGTGCACGATGTTCGGGTGCGGGACATGGCCGATGTGGTGGTCGTCGCGGCCCTCGTGGACCAGGATCGCGTCCGGTGCTGTCGCCGATGCCTCGTCGGTGATCAGCGGCAGCTCGGCGTAGTCGATCTTGATCTTTGCGGCGGCGCGGCGCGCGGTCTCCGGGTGGTCGGCGGCGACGATGGCCACCGGCTCGCCGTGGTGGCGGACCTTGCCGTGGGCGAGAACCGGTGTGTCCTGGATCTCCAGGCCGTAGTTCTTCACGTCGGTGGGCAGGTCGTCGTAGGTCATCACCGCGTAGACGCCGGACATCGCGAGCGCCTCGGAGACGTCGATCGACCGGATCTCGGCATGCGCGACGGTGGAGCGCAGCGTGTGGCCCCAGAGCATGTCCTCGTGCCACATGTCGGAGGAGTACGCGAACTCTCCGGTGACCTTGAGCGTGCCGTCGGGACGCAGCGTGGACTCGCCGATGCCGCCCTTGGTCTGTGAACCCTGGGTGAGGTTCGTGGGGGTTCCTGTGGTGGCCATGGCTGTCAGACCGCCTCTTCCTGACGGGCGGCCGCAAGGCGGACCGCGTCGAGGATCTTCTCGTAGCCGGTGCAGCGGCAGAGGTTGCCGGAGAGCGCCTCGCGGATGTCCGCGTCGGACGGCTCGGAGTTGCGCTCGAGCAGTTCGTCGGCGGCGACGAGCAGGCCCGGGGTGCAGAAGCCGCACTGGACCGCGCCGGCGTCGATGAACGCCTGCTGGATGGGGGCGAGTTCGCCGCCCTCGCCGGTATGCGAGTCGCTCCCCTTGGCTGACCACTGCTGGGCGTCCTGGAGAGTGGTGCCGCAGGCGCCCGTGGCGCAACTGCCGTGCTCGGAGCGCTGCTTGGCGAAGTCGGCGAGGCCCTCGACCGTCACGACCTCGCGGCCCTCGACCTGGCCGGCGGCGACGAGACAGGAGCAGACCGGCACGCCGTCGAGGCGGACCGTGCAGGAACCGCACTCGCCCTGCTCGCACGCGTTCTTGGAGCCCGGGAGGCCCATGCGCTCGCGCAGCACGTAGAGAAGGCTCTCGCCCTCCCACACGTCGTCGGCTTCCTGCGGACGACCGTTGACCGTGAAGTTCACGCGCACTGTGCGCTCCTCTCATTGCCGCGGAAGGCTTCCCAGGTCCAGCCGAGAGTCCGGCGGGCCATGATGCCGACCGCGTGGCGGCGGTAGCTCGCGGTGCCGCGCACGTCGTCGATCGGGTTGCAGCCGCCGGATGCGAGCTCCGCGAACTGCTTGGCGATCGACGGGGTGATGATCTTCTTGCTGTCCCAGAATCCGCCCTCTTCGAGCGCGGCGTTCAGGAACTCCTCGGCGGCCTTCGCCCGGACCGGGGTCGGGGCGGCGGAGCCGATGCCGGTGCGCACCGTGCGGGTCTCGGGGTGCAGGGCCAGGCCGAAGGCGCAGACCGCGATCACCATCGCGTTGCGGGTGCCGACCTTCGAGTACTGCTGCGGCCCGTCGGCCTTGTCGATGTGCACGGCCCGGATGAGCTCGTCGGCGGCGAGCGCGTTGCGCTTCACGCCGGTGAAGAACTCGTCGATCGGGATGAGGCGGCTGCCGCGTACCGACTCGACCTCGACCTCGGCGCCCGCGGCGAGCAGCGCCGGGTGGGCGTCGCCGGCCGGGGACGCGGTGCCGAGGTTGCCGCCGACGCCGCCACGGTTGCGGATCTGCGGTGAGGCCACGGTGTGCGAGGCGAGCGCCAGGCCCGGCAGCTCGGCCCGCAGGTGCTCCATGATCTGGCTGTACGGAACGGAGGCGCCCAGTTGGACGGTGTCCTGGCCGACCTCCCACTCGCTCAGCTCACCGATGCGGTTCAGGTCCAGGAGATACTCGGGCCGGCGGTGGTCGAAGTTGATCTCGACCATCACATCGGTGCCACCCGCAATGGGTACAGCGGTGGGGTGCTCGGCCTTGGCGGCGAGCGCCTCCTCCCAGCTGGCGGGGCGAAGGAAGTCCATGAGTGGCTCTCTTCTTCTTCATCGGGGTCGTTCGTCGCAAGCGGGCCCGGACGGTCGGCCCTCGACTGCTTATTCATGTGCTGTTAACGCGGTATGGCATCAGTACACCGGGGCTTACTCCATGGGGTGCAGTCACCGAAACCATGAAGGAGTTGGCTGGTCGCCTGTCTCGTCTTGTAGATTCGAACGAAAGGCGAGGCTCGGTAACCTCACCGTTTTCCCCTGGAAACCGTGGCCAGAGGCCACCGGCAACAACGAGACAGATCGGCGGCGACGAGATGCGGCTGCGCGGACTTCTGGAGACCGATGCGCTGGGGCTGCGCCTGCTCGGCGGCGAGGACGAGCTGGAGCGCGGCGTACGTGGCGTGATGACGACCGACCTGCGGGACCCCAGCCGCTATCTGTCCGGCGGCGAGCTGGTGCTGACCGGTCTCGCCTGGCGGCACACGGCCGAGGACTCCGAGCCGTTCGTCCGGATCCTGGCGGGTGCCGGGGTGGCCGGTCTGGCGGCCGGCGAGGCCGAGCTCGGTGATGTCCCCGACGATCTGGTCGAGGCGTGTTCACGCCACCGACTGCCGTTGTTTGCAGTCAATGAGTCCGTTGCGTTTGCGACGATCACAGAATACGTCGTACGCCAGGTCTCCGGTGAGCGAGCCGGTGATCTTGCCGCAGTCGTCGACAGACACAGACGGCTGATGACATCGGGCCCGGCGGGCGGCGGACCGGAGGTCGTGCTCGATCTGCTCGGCTCCGACCTGGACCTTCGCGCCTGGGTGCTCTCTCCGACCGGGCGGCAGATCGCGGGCGCCGGCGAACCCCTGACCGCCGCGGTGGGCGCCGCGCTGGCGGGCGAGCATCTGGCCGCCACGCGCACCGGACGGCGCGGCCCGCACCGCGCGACGGCCGGCGGAGCGACGTACTCACTCTTCCCTATCCGTAACACCGGCCGTGGAGCCGCCCCCGCGTCCCGCGATGTGCGCGAGACGGTCCTGTCGGACTGGCTGCTCGCGGTCGAGGCCGACGCGGGCGACTGGCCCGCCGCCCGGCTCGACCTGCTGCAAGGCGTGACCCAGCTGATCGCCGTCGAACGGGACCGGCGGGAGGCGGCCCGTACGGTCCGCAGACGGCTCGCCCAGGAGGTCCTGGAGCTCGTCCAGGCGGGTGCCGCGCCCGCCGAGATCGCGGCGCGGCTGCGGGTCGCCGCCCCGGTGCTGCTGCCGGGGCTCGGGACCGCGCCGCACTGGCAGGTCGTGGTGGCGCGCGTGGACTGGAGCCAGGAGGGCGGGACCGACATCGAGGCCGGACCGGTCGCTCAGGCGCTGCTCGAGGAGATCCTGGTCGACCCGGCGGCGGCCGGTGCGGAGTCCGCCGACCGGATCGCCGTGGCCCATACGGGTGACGAGGCGATCGCGCTGATGCCGCTGCCCGCACTGCCTGACCCTGACGCGCCCGAGGCGCAGTCCACGGAGGAGGGGCTGCACGCGGACGAGCTGCTGAAGACCGTACGCGACCCGCTGTCGGCCGGTCTGGCGGACGACGGACGCCTCACGCTGGGCGTCAGCGCGGCCGTGAGCTCCGCCGAGGGGCTGCGTGGCGCGCTGGAGGAGGCCAGGCACGCCCGCCGGGTGGCGGCCGCCCGGCCCGGCCGCGTGTGCGCGGCGGGCCACCACGAGCTGGCGTCGCACGTGCTGCTGCTGCCGTTCGTGCCGGACGACGTCCGCAGGGCGTTCACCGCCCGGCTGCTCGACCCGCTGCGGGACTACGACCGCAGGCACCGCGCGGAGCTGATCCCGACGCTGGAAGCGTTCCTGGACTGCGACGGCTCCTGGACGCGATGCGCGGCGCGGCTGCATCTGCATGTCAACACGCTGCGCTACCGGGTCGGCCGGATCGAGCAGTTGACGAGCCGTGACCTGTCGCGCCTGGAGGACAAGCTGGACTTCTTCCTGGCGCTCCGGATGAGCTGATCGACAAGCCGCGGGACGACCCGGAGGACGACCCGGATACGGATCAGGGCCGAGGGATTGTGAATTCATTCACCTGACCCCTTGGCCAGGCATGCCTATCCATGCTGAGATGCGACCCATCAGCAGCTCGATCTCTCAACAGCTCAATGGCGTGCTCGGGGAGGGCAATGTGGCGCATACCGCCATGTCTGGTTCCGGAACCACTGCAGGTGACGATCCCCTCCAGACCGCGGTATGGCGGCTGCGGTCACGCGGCTGTTGGACCGACGCGGCAGCCCTGATCGCACCCCACGCGGCCGATCCCGCCGCGGCGCTGGAGCGGGCCGGACTCCTCGTCGAGCGCTGCCTGTTCACCGCCGAGGGCTGGGCGGACGCCGAGGACGCGCTGCGTACGGCGGAGGCCGTGGCCCGGAACGACGAGGAGCGCGGCGGAGCGGCCTGCGAACGCGGCAGGCTGGCGTATGCCGCGACCCGACTCGGCGTACGCGACCGGGCGGACGAGGCCCGCTCGGCGCTCGGCCGGGCGGCCGCGCTGCTCGCTCCGGCCTCTCCGGGACGGCCGTTGCTCGACTTCCGGCGCGGCCTGGTCGCCGAGCACATCGCCGACTCGCCCCAGGCAGCACTTGCCGCGTACCGCCGCGCACACGAGGGCGCGGCGGCGCAGGGCGACACGCTGCTGCTCTCCTTCACCTGGCTCCACCAGGCCGGACTCGCCCTGCGCGACGGCGAGTTGGCGGAGGCGCGGCACGGCTTCTCCGAGTCGCTGCGGATCCGCGAGGAGCTCGGTTATCTGATCGGTACGGCGCCCGCGCTGGCCGCGCTCGCCGACTGCGAGCCGGAGCCGGAGGCGGGGCGGCTGCGCGCGGAGGCCGGCCGGCTGTTCCGGCTGCTGGGCGGCGTACCGGTGTGGCTGGCGGGCCAACTGGCCACGACGGTCCCGGGACAGGCCTCGTCGCGGACGGGGCCCTCGGCGCAGCCGAAGCCTGCCGCGTAGGCCGCGGTCGCGCGAGGACGGGATCACGACAGGCTGTGGATGGGCTGCCACATCCGGTCGGGCGCCGACCGGACGCGCAGGCGCTGACCGAGCCGCGCCAGGACCCGTCGAGCGCGGCTGCCAGGGCTTGACGTTGCGTCAGGGACAACCCGGACCTTGACCCGCCGGACGCGGCGGGCCCTCGGCGCAGCCGGAGCCTGCCGCGCGACCGACGCGTGCGCGCGGGACAGCGCGTGAGAAAACCGACCGTCGGTCAGGAGAGCCAGGACAGCGCGCGGTCCGGGTTCAGCACGACCAGCACGACCGCGACCGCCAGGACGACCCAGACAAGGCCCCGGATCCGGCTCCGCCGTTTCCCCGCCCGCTGCTGACCGGACCAGCTCCGCCAGGCCTCGGGCTCGGCCCGTACGGGCTCCCTGCGCCACCGGCGTCCGACCCGGCCGCCGCGCCGCGCGGCCTGTTCGTCCGCCTGCCGCAGCCGCTCGGTCACCATCCGCGCCCGTGCGGAGGGCTCCTTCGGCGCGGAGAGCCGCGCGGGCCCCTCGCTCTCGAGCTGGAACTTCTCCCACGCCTCGTCGGGTATGGGCGACTCGGAGTGCTCGGCTGACATCAATGACCCCCCGTGCGTACGGACTTGGGCACGGCGCGAGACCGCCCGACCCCACAGATTAGTGGAGCCCAGGCCAAAGGTCAGCTCTCGGTGTCAGCTGTCCGAGCCGGTGAAGTGCTCCCGCACCAGCGACTGCACGACCGGCAGATCCTGCGCGATCAGCGCCTCCAGCAGGGCCGTGTGTTCCGCCGCGTCCGCCACCAGGTCCGCGCGGCGGAACACCGGAGCGGTCGTCAGCGGCCACTGGGAGCGGCGGTGGAGGTCGTCCGCGACCATCACCAGCTGGTCGTTGCCTCCGAGGGAGAGCATCGCGCGGTGGAAGGCACGGTCGGTCTCCGCGTACTCGGCGCGGTCGCCGGTGGCGGCGGCCTTCGCCGTCGCCTCGGCCAGCGGGTGCAGTTCGGCCCAGCGCGCCGCGGGCACCGTGCGGGCCAGCCGGAGCATGACCGGGACCTCGATCAGGGCGCGGACCTCGGCCAGTTCGGCGAGTTCGCGTGCGGTGCGGACCGTGACGCGGAAGCCGCGGTTGGGCACGACCTCGACCGCGCCCTCGGTCGCCAGCTGCTGCATCGCCTCGCGCACGGGAGTCGCCGACACGCCGAAACGGTCGCCGAGCACGGGCGCGGAGTAGACCTCGCCGGGGAGCAGTTCGCCGTCGACGAGCGCGCTGCGCAGGGCTTCGAGGATCTGGCCGCGGACGGAGTGGCGCTGGACGGAGCGGGAGGCGGCGCCCGGTGCGAGCGGCTCGCTGTGGGTGTGTTCACCGCGGGCCTGCTCCGGGACGCGCGGGCGGGCGGACTCGGCGGCCGGAACGTCGACCGGACCCGCTTGTCCTGGGATGCGCGCGGACTGAGCGGACTGCGCCGACTGTCCGGGGATGTGCGTGGACGCGTGCGGGCGCGGCGTCCCGGCGTCGCGCGCTCGGGCCTGCTCCACTCGGGTCCTCCTCCGGCCGGCTCCCGGGCCCGGCTGGCATGCCCTGGCCCCCGTGCACCATAAGCGACGGAACCGGTTTCGGAGGGTCTGGAGGATGTCCCCCCAGACTGCACGATAAACATCGATCGCATCGGGTAAGGTAAGGCTAACCTGCTAACGATCGCGATTCGGTGGTCCCCGGCATGACCGTACCCGCCCTGCTCTCCGCCCCGGCCTCGGCCGTCGAAGACGCGTACGCGCGCCTCGCCGAGGCCTTTCCCGGGCTGCGGGTGCGTGAGCTGTCGGACGGCGAGCAGATCCCGGCCGGCGGCGGCTGGGTCGGCGTCCGCGAGCTCGCGGAAGGCGGTCCCGCCCTCGACGCCTTCCTCGGCTGGGACAACGCACAGGTGCTCAAGGACTACGGCCAGCAGGCACGCCCCGACGTGGTCGCCAGCTTCGGCCTGCACCGGTACGCCTGGCCCGCCTGCCTGCTGATCACGGTCCCCTGGTTTCTGCACCGCCGCGTCCCGCGGGTCCCGGTCGACGACACCGCCTTCCAGCGGGCGCTCGGGCGGATGACGGTGCGCGTGAAGGAGTTCGCCTGCCTGCCCGGCGATCCCGCGGCGCAGCTTCCCGGCGCCCGTGTCGTACCGGACGAGGAGGCGCTGCGCGAGGAGGTGCGTGCCGCGGTCGCCGAGCACCTCGGGCCCGTTCTGGACGGCTTCGCCCCGCGGATGCGGCGCGGAAAGCGCGCGCTGTGGGGCATGGCGACCGACGAGGTCGTCGAGGGACTGTGGTACATCGCACATCTCCTCGGCGAGGAGCAGCGGGCCATGGCGGAGCTGGAGCAGCTGTTTCCGGGCACGACCAAGCCGTACGTCGGCACCGCGGGCTTCCGCGTGCTGACCGGACCTGACGGCGAGCAACTGCCGACCCGTGACCGGGCGAGCTGCTGCCTGTTCTACACACTGCGCCCCGAGGACACCTGCGTCACCTGTCCTCGCACCTGCGACGCCGACCGCGTGGCCAGACTGCTGCCCGGAGCCTGATCTCACGCCACCCGTGCGGGTGGTGTAAATCGAACGCAACTCCCTTTGTTCATACGGTGGTTCGACCAGATCGCACCTATCCGTATGCCATGTCGGCCCGTTGGCGTTCTCTTGCCACGAAACGGTCTGTCACCGCCGGGACTTCGGCCACTATGGCGGCCGAAACGCCCTACCGCGATGCAGATGCAAGGGACACCGCACATGAGACTGACCGACATATCGCTGAACTGGCTGCTTCCCGGCGGCGTGATGCTCGTGGGAGTCCTGGTCGCGGTGGCGGTGCTCACGCGCGGCAAGCGCCCCGGCGCCACCGATGCGTCCGACGACTCCTGGGAACGCAGCGAGGAGCGCCGCAGGCGCAAGGAGGCGGTCTACGGAACGGCCTCCTACGTACTCCTGTTCTGCTGCGCGGCCGTGGCCGCCGCGCTCTCCTTCCACGGACTCGTCGGCTTCGGCCAGCAGAATCTCAATCTCTCCGGGGGCTGGGAGTATCTCGTCCCCTTCGGCCTCGACGGCGCGGCCATGTTCTGCTCGGTGCTCGCGGTGCGCGAGGCCAGCCACGGTGACGCGGCCCTCGGCTCGCGGCTGCTGGTGTGGACGTTCGCGGGCGCGGCGGCCTGGTTCAACTGGGTGCACGCGCCACGGGGCCTTGGCCACGACGGCGCACCGCACTTCTTCGCCGGGATGTCGCTGTCCGCCGCCGTGCTCTTCGACCGGGCGCTGAAGCAGACCCGCAAGGCCGCACTGCGCGAGCAGGGCCTGGTGCCGCGTCCGTTGCCGCAGATCCGGATCGTACGGTGGCTGAGGGCGCCCCGGGAGACGTTCGGTGCCTGGTCGCTGATGCTCCTCGAAGGCGTACGGACCCTGGACGAGGCCGTCGACGAGGTCCGCGAGGACCGGCGGGAGAAGGAGCAGAACCGTCTGCGCAGGCGGGACCGGGAGAAGCTGGAGCGCGCGCAGATCAGGGCGCTCAACCGGCAGCACCGGGTCGGGTGGCGCGGCCACGCCGAACGGGCCAGGCAGGTGCCCGCGCTCGATTCCGGAGCCGGAACCGGCGGCGTCGGGTCGGTCGTGGAGCCTGCCATAGCGGAGCAGGGACAGCTGCCTCTGCGATCCTTGCCCTCCCGCCAGGCGCCCTCCCTCCAGGCCGTCACCCCCGCCCAGGGCAGTGAGCCGCGGATGGTCGACCTCACCGCCGAGGACGACACGCAGGCGCTGCCGCGTCTCGACTCGCTGGAGCGCAAACTCAGGGACCTGGAGCAGCAGTTCGGCTGAGCCGGTGCCCCGCCGCCCGGTTCACACCTGCTCGCGCAGCTCCGGCTCGTGCAGTTCGAACCAGACCACCTTGCCGATGCCCTGCGTCCGTACGCCCCAGGCGTCGGCGAGGCTCTGGACGAGCACCAGGCCCCGGCCGTGCGTGTCGAGCACGTCGGGAACGCTCGGCCCCGACGGCTCGGCCGCCTCCGGCAGGCCGGCCATGAAGTCCCGCACCTCCACCCGGACGGTGGACGGGGCGACGGTGGCCGTGACCACCGCGCCGTGGTCGGTGTGTATCAGCGCATTGGTCACCAGCTCGCTGGCCAGTAACTCCGCGACATCCGACTCCGGTTTGCCGCACTGGTGCAGCAACTCACGCAGCACGCGACGCACTTCGGGAACCGCGGTGAGATCGGCGCAGCCCAGCCGCCGGCGCAGCCGGCCCTCCTGCTCCCCTTCCGCTCCGGCTTCTCCTTGACGCCCACTCATCTTCCCCACCCGCACGTCGGCACAGCCCCTTCTCCGGTACGACGACCCCTGGTGTCGAACACGCTCACGGACATGCATGCCCGCCCCGGAGAGCACCACTCATGTCGAATAGTCAACAAAGTGCTGGCAATTCACGGCCTGGGCACATTGCGCAGATTGGAGCGGGCCAGCTGCACCATCCGGCCCACGCCGCCGTCCAGCACGATCTTGCTCGCGGACAGGGCGAATCCGGTCACCATCTCGGCGCTGATCTTCGGCGGGATGGAGAGCGCGTTCGGGTCGGTGACGATGTCCACGAGCGCGGGACCCTTGTGACGGAAGGCGTCCTTGAGCGCACCCGCGAGCTGCTTGGGCTTCTCCACCCGCACGCCGTACGCCCCGCAGGCGCGCGCGACGGCGGCGAAGTCGGGGTTGTGGTTGGTCGTGCCGTACGAAGGTAGCCCCGCCACCAACATCTCCAACTCGACCATGCCGAGCGATGAGTTGTTGAACAGGACGACCTTCACCGGCAGGTCGTACTGGACGAGCGTGAGGAAGTCGCCCATCAGCATGGAAAATCCGCCGTCGCCGGACATCGAGACGACCTGCCGCCCGCGGTCCACGAACTGCCCGCCGATCGCCTGCGGCAACGCGTTGGCCATCGAGCCATGGCTGAAGGAGCCGATGATCCGGCGGCGGCCGTTGGGCGAGAGATAGCGGGCCGCCCACACATTGCACATGCCGGTGTCGACGGTGAACACGGCGTCCTCGTCGGCGAGTTCGTCGAGCACGGAGCCGACGTACTCGGGGTGGATCGGAACGTGCTTGTCCACCTTGCGGGTGTACGCCTTGATCACGCCCTCCAGCGCGTCGGCGTGCTTCTTCAGCATCTTGTCGAGGAACCGGCGGTCCGTCTTGGCCCGCACGCGCGGCGTCAGACAGCGCAGCGTCTCGCGTACGTCGCCCCACACGGCGAGGTCCAGCTTGGAGCGGCGGCCGAGGTGTTCGGGCCGCACATCGACCTGGGCGATCTTGACATCGTCGGGCAGGAAGGCGTTGTACGGGAAGTCGGTACCGAGCAGGATCAGCAGATCGCACTCGTGGGTGGCCTCGTACGCCGCGCCGTAACCGAGCAGCCCGCTCATCCCGACGTCGTACGGGTTCTCGTACTGGATCCACTCCTTGCCGCGCAGCGCATGCCCGACCGGCGACTTGACGCGCTCGGCGAACTGCATCACGTCGGCGTGCGCGCCCGCCGTGCCGCTGCCGCAGAACAGGGTGATCCGGTCCGCCTCGTCGATCATCCGCACCAGCTTGTCGATCTCCGCGTCGCCGGGCCGCACGGAGGGTCGGGAGGTGACCAGGGCGTGCTCGATCGACTTCTCGGGGGCGGGCTGGGAGGCGATGTCGCCGGGGAGCGAGACCACGCTGACGCCGCTGCGGCCGACGGCGTGCTGGATCGCGGTCTGCACGAGCCGCGGCATCTGCTGTGGGTTGGAGATCAGCTCGCTGTAGTGGCTGCACTCGCGGAACAGCTGGTCGGGATGGGTCTCCTGGAAGTAGCCGAGGCCGATCTCGCTGGAGGGGATGTGCGAGGCGAGCGCGAGGACGGGAGCCATGGAGCGGTGGGCGTCGTAGAGGCCGTTGATGAGATGGAGGTTGCCGGGGCCGCAGGAGCCGGCACAGGCCGCGAGGCGGCCGGTGATCTGGGCCTCGGCGCCGGCCGCGAAGGCGGCGGTCTCCTCGTGTCTGACCTGGATCCAGTCGATGGCGGCGTTGCGGCGGATGGCGTCGACGACGGGGTTGAGGCTGTCGCCGACGACTCCGTACAGACGCTGGACTCCGGCGCGTACAAGAATGTCGACAAATTGTTCTGCCACGTTCGGTTTGGCCATGGGGCCATCAAGCCACGGCGGGCACGGTTACGCCTCCCAGATGGCCACCGCCGTACGGTCATCGGCGTACCCCTTCACCCTCAGCTGGGTGTCGGCGAGGAACGCGGCGAGTCCCGGCGGCTCGGCGGCGGCCCAGCGTCCGGCCAGCTCGTCGGCGAACGCGGGCTCGCCGCGGAGCGGCTCCGCGAGGCCCGGGCTGCACAGGAGCAGCGTGTCGCCGGGGCGGGCGACGGAGGCGCGGAAACGGAACGGTTCGGCGGGCGGGGGCGGCGGCGCCTCGACGTACGGGGACGGAGGTGTGGGGATGCCGAGGTCCATGGTGAGACGGTCACCCTCGGGCGTCTCGGAGAGGGGTCCGGCGGGCGGTGAGCCGAACCCGACGACCGGCGCGCCGGTGACGGCCGCGGGCTCGGGGATGACGGGCTCTATGTCCTGCCAGGCGCCGTCGCGGAGGCGGAAGAGACCGCCGCCTCCGACGCCGAAGAAGACGCGGGTACGGCACTCGGGGTCGGCGGACAGCAGCAGGCAGCGCAGCCCCGCGGTGTACTCCTCGGGCTCCACGCCGAGTTCGGCGGCGCCCGCGCGCAGCTTGCCGAAGCTGCGGTCGGTGAGCCGGTGCAGCCCGGACTTCAGGTCGCCGCGGCGGCCGGCCCTTATGTCCTCGGACAGCCGGGCGTGACTGCGGCCGACGGCCCCGCCGATCCATCGGCACGCGTCGGCGGCGGCGAGATGCGCGCCTTCCGCGGCCCGCGCCCCACTGGCGACGGCGACCAGGACGAGCGCGGCGTCCCCGCTCCCGAAGCGCGCGGTGAGCAACGCGTCCCGCCTCGGCTCCCCGCGGTATCGGGCGGAGTCCCCGCGCATGGATGCGGCACGCAGGGTGTACGTGCCGTACTGGGCCCCGTCGAGCACGGTGTCGGCGACGAGTTGCTCGAGCTCCTGCGGCTGGGCGGGCGGCAGAGCGGTCGGCTCGGCGTCATAGGTGGGCGGCCCGCCGCCGACGTGTCCGACCTGCGGCCGGGGCGGCAGGTCCGCGGCAGGGGGCTCCACCGGAGGCGGCGGCACCGCGGGCGCCTGCTCGGGCGCGGGCGGCTCCCACGGCGCCCGCTGCCGCGGCGGCGCGGGGAGCCGGGAACGGTCCGGAGCGGAAGGCGAGTCCGGCCCGAGCCACGGTTCCGGTGCCGAAGGCAGGTCCGCACCGGACCGGTTCGGCGTCGGCGGCGGCGCGGACGGGCGCTCCGGCTCGAAGGGCCAGTCCGGCGAGACCGACCCGGCCGGCGAGGCGAATTCGGCCCCGGGCGGGATGTCGTCCAGCGTGTCCGCGGGGTCCGTCTCCCACCAGGCCCTCCGTGGGGGCGGGTCCGTCGAGACCGTGTCGGACGCCGAGTCGAAGCGGTCGTCGAGCGTGTCCGGTGCCACCGCCGGGCCCGCGTCCGGGGCGGAATCGTCGTACAACCGGTTCCACCATTCGTCCTCGGTGGCGGGCCTCTCCCCCTGCTGACTCATGCCCTTATTGTCCACCGCACCGGGTGCCCGAAAACGGGGCATCCCGAAAAAAGAACCAAACAACAGGTGGTCCGCCGGACGCCTCAACCCCCCACGGGAAGAACGCCCGGCGGACCGTTTCGTGGTCAGCGCACGGCGTATGCGTTGGCCACGAGCTGGGTGACGGAGTTGCCGTTGGCGTCCGTCAGTTCGGCCTTCAGGGTGACCGGAAGGCCCGCCGCGTCCGCGTGGTTGACGGTCGCGGTCCAGGCGCCGCCCTGCTGCGACATGGTCGCCCCGGTCCACGTCTCGCCGCCGTCGTACGAGTACGACAGCTTCGCGGCGGTCAGTGCGCCGGGCGTGTAGCCCGCGTGCCCGGTCGCGCCGAGGGCGATCCTCTGCCCGTTCGCCGCCGGCAGGGTCTTGAGCCCGTCCTCCGGGAGGCCGTAGCCCGGGAAGAGCAGCGGGATGCCCTGGGAGTAGGCGTTCTCATCCAGCTTGGAGCGGAACTTCCAGGTGGTCATGGTCTCCGTCGACCGCTTCCACACCGCCGCCGGCTGCCCGACCTTCGTCGTCGACAGGGAGAGTTCGTAGGTCGCCTCGTCCGCGGGGACCTCGAAGACCCCGAACGGATAGGGACTGTCGCCGATCTGCTCGCCGTCGCGGCTCAGCCGCATGCTGCCGATGTCGCCGAACGAGCCCGCGATTCCGGCGTGTTGGCTGTCGCTCCAGAACGCCGGCGCGACACCGATCAGGTTGGCCTGCCGTTCCGCTGCAAGCGCGAGCTCGCCGGTGGTCTCGTCGCGCGGGGCGGCCGGTGCGAGCACTCCGCCGTACCAGCTCTCCTTGCGCTGCTTGCCCGCCTGGTAGGTACGCGGCTGGTCGATCAGGAACTCGCCCCACGGGAAGCTGGAGGACAGATAGTGGTCCCAGCCGATGTCGCCCGCGGTGTAGTACTCGGTGCGGGTGCCGGGGACGCCGACCCGGTCGAAGCCCGAGATCAGGGCGCTGGCGCCGCTGGTCGTGTAGGCGACGACGCTGTCGATGTAGTCGGCCTCGAGGCCCATCGCGTGATACGTGGACTCGTTGCGGCCGAGTTTGCTGTCCCGTACGCGGTAGGTGCGGTCGGAGGTGACCGAACCGTCCTCCGGGAAGGCCAGGTTGTAGACGTACGGGCTCTTCGCCGTCGCCTTCCAGCGCAGCGTGACCGGACCGTCGGCGAGCCGCTCCAGCAGGGCCTTCGCCTCGGCGGCCTCGATGGAGAACGCCGGGTGCGGCGCGGCGCCGAAGCCGACCGACGGCAGCCAACGGCCGGGGGCCGCGTGGTGCACGATCAGGGCCTTGGCTCCCGCGGCCTTGGCGTCACGGGCCAGGTCAATGACGAAGGGTTCGTCGTCCGGGACCTCGACCAGCGCGAACTTCCCGCTGACACCGGCGGCCTTGAGCTCCTCCGGCGTGCCCTTGCCCGCGTCGACGACCTCGGCCTCGCCGCTGCCGTCGAGGTTGACCGAGCCGACGCTCGCGGTGATCGGGTGGAGTTCGCCGCCGCCGACCACGGAGAGCTTCTCGATGAGCGGCGCGTAGGCGCGCCAGTAGCTGGTGAACTCGAACTCGCCGTCGTCGGCGCCGCCCTGGACGTCGGCGTAGTAGCCGGAGACCAGGCGGTTGCCGGAGATGGAGCCGGAGTGCAGCCAGGTGTCGTCCCAGCTGCGCGCGAAGCCGAGCGTGCCGGCGCGGGTCTCGCTGGTGCGGTCCGTCTTCACACTCAGCCGGTGCGCCTCGCGGGCGTCGAGTACGAGCGTGGTGTCCTTCTTCAACTCCACCTGCGGGCGGCCGAGATAGCTGACCGTGAAGTCGGGCGACTGCACGAAGGAGGAGAGGAAGTACGAGCCGGGGCGCAGCCGGTAGACCTGGTCGGCGGCTCCGTCGTTGAAGCGGCGTTCGCCGCTCGCCGTGTCGGTGCCGATGAGGTCGAGCGAGGAGGCTCCGGCGGCCGGCCGGCCGGCGCGGTCGACGAGCTTGACCCGCAGGGTGACGGTCTCGGGCTCGACATACAGCGAGAACGGGGTGGAGACGGTGACTCCGGACGCGGTCGCGATGACCCGGCCGGTGATGTCGCCGTACTGGCTGCGCTCGATCCGCGCGGTGGGGTCGAGCGTCAGCGGCACCTTGACGGTCGCTCCGGCGGGCACGGTGACCGAGCGCTCGCCGAGGCGGGCGACGGTGGAGCGGATGCGGGAGCCGTCGTTGCCGGTGACGGACTTGACGGCGAGGTAAAGCCGGACGGGCTGGTCGCCGGCGTTGGTGTACGGGACCTGGACGGTGGTCCGGTCACTGCTGTCCTGCGGCCAGTTGAACGTGCCGCCCTGGACGGCGGGCGCGCCGGTCACCGTGGCGGCGAGGGCGGCCTTGACGTCCAGGCGGCCTGCACCGGTCTCCCGTACGTCACCGGCGGTCTGCGCCGCGGAGGAGACGAGCGCGGCCTTGATCTGCTGGGCCGTCCAGTCCGGGTGGCGCTGCTTGATGATGGCGGCGGCACCCGCGACGTGCGGAGTGGCCATCGACGTACCGGACATGGACCGGTACGCGTACGGTCCGCGACCGCCCGCCGCTGCCGCGGAGATGGCGACGCCGGGCGCCGCGATCTCCGGCTTGAGCGTGTGCGTGAAGGGCGTGGGTCCGCGGCTGGAGAACTGCGCGGTGGAGTCGTCGCGGTCGACGGCGCCGACGGTGAGCACGCTCGGGACGCAGGCCGGTGAGGAGACGGTGTTGAGGGACGGGCCGGAGTTGCCGGCGGCGACCACGAACAACGTGCCCTGGTTCTGGGCGAGTTCCGCGGCCGCGACGCTCATCGGGTCGGTGCAGTCGGTCGGCTCGCTGCTGCCGAGGCTCATGGAGACGACATCGGCCTTGTTGTCGACGGCCCACTGCATGCCGGCGATGATCCACGAAGTGGCGCCGGAGCCACCGTCGTTGAGGACCTTGCCGTTGAGGAGCTCGGCGCCGGGTGCGACGCCCTTCTTCTTGCCGCCGCTCGCCGCGCCGGAACCTCCCACGGTGGAGCTGGTGTGGGTGCCGTGACCGTTGAAGTCGCCGGCGGTGTCGGAGTCGGTGAAGTTCTGGGACGCGGTGATCCGGCCCTTGAGGTCGGGGTGTTCGGCGTCCGCGCCGGTGTCGAGCACGGCGACCTTGGTGCCCTTGCCGTCGTAGCCGGCGGCCCAGGCTTCGGGCGCGTGCACCTGAGCGGTGGAGCGGTCGAGGGTGGCCTGCACCTTGCGGTCGAGCCAGAGCTTCTTGAGGCCGGACGCGGAGCGCGAGCGCGATCCGGTGACATCGGCCCAGAAGTCGGCGGCTTCCTTCTTGTTGGCCTTGAGGGCGACTCCGTCGACGGATTCGAGGACGAGGCCGCGCGAAGCGCCGCGCGGGGTGACGGGCAGCGAGCGGCTGACATCGTTGCCGTAGACGGCGATCAGCGGCAGCGAGCCGGACTGTGCGTCGTCGTAGCCCTGACGGACCAGGCCGGTGACATTGAAGAGTTCCTCGTCAACCTTGCCCGAGGCGAGCGCGGCCGCGGCGCCCGCCGGATACACGTACAGGTCCTGTCCCGAGCGGCGGGTCTGCACGAGTGGCGTCGAACCGTCGGCGCCGGGCAGCACGGTGGCGGAGGGTGCGCCGGACCGGTCGCGGCTCACCAGCACTCTGTCACCGGTGACAAGGGTGACCGTGGCCGGCCGCTCCCCCTGTTGCGCGGCGCCGGTGCTGCCGACGAGCGGTCTCTTGCCTGCTGCGGCGTCTTTCGGCCCGGTGGCCGAGGACGGCGCGACCGCCGTGACGGCCAGGACGGCGGCGGTCGCCGCTCCCAGGGCCGTACGCGTAATCGGGCGCATCGCTCTCCCATCAAATTCCGGCGAAATGCACAAAAAGGCCGATGTCATCGGCAGTTGGTGCTGCGGTGGCGCCACATTGGCAGAGGGACGGGCGGTACAGGGATGATGTGCGCGGCGGAAATACGCCGTGGCCTGTTTCCGCCACCGCGGCTGAAGTACGGCCGAAGAAGTGCACGTCCGGGGAGGGTTCTGGTGCTGGGAGCGATTGGTCTCGACGAGAGACAGGAGTCGGCCTACCGCGCGCTGGTCGCGTACGGGGCCGCGGAGGTGACCGATCTCGCCCATCGGCTCGCGCTGCCCGAGCCGGACACCGAACGGGCGCTGAAGCGGCTCGAGCAACAGGGGCTCGCCGCCCAGTCGTCCGCCCGCACCGGACGCTGGGTGGCCGCGCCGCCCGGTGTCGCGCTCGGCGCGCTGCTCACCCAGCAACGGCACGAGCTGGAACAGGCGGAGCTGGCGGCCGCGCTGCTCGCGGAGGAGTACCGCGCCGAGGCGGCCGAGCCGGCCGTGCACGATCTCGTCGAGGTGGTGACCGGAGCGCGGGCCGTCACGCACCGCTTCGTACAGCTCCAGCTCGGCGCGGTCGAGGAGGTCTGCGCACTGGTCACCGGCAATCCGATCGCCATGACCGGCAGCGACAACGAGGCCGAGGAGAAGGCGTCGCAGCGCGGAGTGTCGTACCGCGTGGTGATCGAGCGCTCGGTGCTCTCCGCGCCCGCCGGGATCACCGAGCTGACCGCGGCCCTCGGCCGGGACGAGCAGGTACGGGTGGTGGACCAGGTGCCGACGAAGCTCGTCGTCGCCGACCGCACGCTGGCCATGGTCCCGCTGACGAGCCGCGGGGCAGACCCCGCCGCGCTTGTGGTCCATGGCAGCGGGCTGCTGGATTCGCTGATGGGACTGTTCGAGTCGGTGTGGCGGGAGGCGCTGCCGCTGCGGCTCGGCGGGCGGGGCGGCGAGGTCTTCGAGGACGCGACGGGTCCCGACGCGACGGACCTGGAGATCCTCTCGCTGCTGCTCGCCGGGATGACGGACGCGAGCGTGGCCAAGCAGCTGGACCTGGGACTGCGGACGGTGCAGCGCCGGGTGAA
Source organism: Streptomyces sp. NPDC020681 (assembly GCF_044334895.1). Lineage (NCBI taxonomy): Bacteria > Bacillati > Actinomycetota > Actinomycetes > Kitasatosporales > Streptomycetaceae > Streptomyces > Streptomyces sp. NPDC020681. The sequence goes on from NZ_JBIRTX010000007.1 coordinate 50,372, forward strand.
GGGCCTGATGGAAATGACCGGGGTCAGCACCCGGCTGCAGCTCGGGTGGCATGCGTACGCGAGGGGCTGGGTGGCTCGCGACCTGCGGTGATGATCAGGATCGACCTGCGGGAATGATCAGGATCCCGCACCCTTGACAGATGGGCGCATGGCAGCTCCTGTTGGCCGGCCTGGTGATGCTGCTGGGCCTCCTCGGAGTGTTCCTGCCCGGCGTGCCGGGCAGGTGGCTGGTCTGGGCCGGAGTCCTGTGGTGGTCGATGCAGGACAAGTCCGGACTGGCCTGGTTCCTGCTCGTCGGCTCGACGGCCGTGCTGCTGATCGACCAGGTCGCGGTGTGGCAGCTGCCGCCGCGCCGGATGCGGGGCGTGGGGGTCACGCGGCGGATGGCCGCGTGGGCGGGGGTCGGGGCACTGATCGGCTTCTTCCTGCTGCCGGTGGTGGGCGCGATCCCCGGATTCATCGGCGGGATCTACGGCACGGAACGCGTGCGTCTGGGCGGGCACGGCCCGGCGATGGCGTCGACGCGCGCGGTGATGCGGGCGATCGGGACGAGTGTGCTGGTGGAGCTGTTCGCCTGCCTGCTGGTGGTGGGGGCGTGGGTGGGCGCGGTGATCTGGGGCTGAGCCCCCGCCCAAGACGCAGACCTGGTTACTGAACCGCATTCAGATCCACGGAAACACATCGGATCTCTCCCGGCGTATTGACTGCCACTCACCCCTCTCCTACCTTCCACGGTGGGATAGCTCGGATGAATTGACATGTCTGCTCACGAGCCGCCAGGAGGCGACATGGCCACCGCACCAGACCCTTCCAGGAGAACCGTCCTGGCCACCGGCACGGCGATCGGCGGTGCGCTGGTGGTGGGCGGCGCCGCCGCCGTGCCGGCCCAGGCCGCCACCGCCACCGCCGAAACCGCCGTGCCGGCCGCGCCGACCGCCCCCGCCGACAGCTGGCGCACCGTCCTCGACGACGCCGACCTCGTCTGGCAGAAGATGCCGACGACCTGGTACGAGGGCCCCTACCTCGGCAATGGCTATCTGGGCTCCGGGATCTACGCCGAGCCCGGCAAGAACGCGGTCCGTTTCAACGTCCAGCACTCCGAAGTGCAGGACCAGCGCCCCGAGTTCGGCTCGCTGTTCGGTCTCGCCCGGCTGCCGATCGGCCACTTCACGCTGGAGCCCGTCGGCACCATCACCGGTCTCGACTGGCGGCTGCGGCTGCGCGACGCCGAACTCACCGGGACCCTGACCACCACCGCGGGCACCCTGCGCCTGCGCGCCTTTGTGCACACCACGACGTCCGTACTCGCCGTCGAGATCACTCCGAGCGAGGGCGAACGGGACTTCGGCTGGGTCTTCCACCCGGCCGACGCGATCAGTCCGCGCGCCGCGTTCCGCCCGCTGCCCGACGGCTACCAGGGCAATCCGCCGGCCGTCGTCGAGCAGCACGGCGATGCGACCGCGGCCGTGCAGCCGCTGCTCGCGGGCGGGCAGCATGTCACGGCCTGGCGCGAGAGCACCCGGGCCGGGCGGCGCACGCTGTATGTCTCCGTGGCGCACTCGTTCCCGAAGACAACGGCCCGCGACCGTGCGCTGAGCACGGTACGGAGCGCGTCCTCGGTCCCGTACGACGCGCTCGCACTCCCCCACCGCCGCTGGTGGGACCGCTTCTACCGGAAGAGCTTCCTGTCGCTGCCCGACGCTCGGCTGCAGCGCTTCTACTGGATCCAGCTGTACAAGACCGCCGCGGCGGCCCGGCGCGACGCGCCCGTCATGGCGACCTGCGGACCCTGGCTGGAGTCCACGCCGTGGCCCGCCACCTGGTGGAATCTCAACGTCCAGCTGGAGTACTGGCTGATCCACGGCTCCAACCACCTCGAACTCGACGCCGTGACACGGGCGTTGGGCGAGTTCCGGGAACAGCTGACCGCCGAGGTCGCGCCCGCGTACCGCGGTGACTCGGCAGGAGTGCCGCGCACCACCGACATGCGGCTGCGCAACGGCGTGGCCACACCCACCAGCAACGGCTACGGCGTCGGCATCCCCGGCCAGAACCCGCCGACCCCCGAGGTCGGCAATCTGACCTGGGCGCTGCACAACGTCTGGCTGTCCTACCGCCACACGATGGACAAGTCGCTGCTGCGGGACGTCGTCTTCCCGTTGCTGCGCAAGGCCGTCAACTACTACCTGCACTTCCTGACGCCCGGCCCGGACGGCAAACTGCACCTGCCCGCGACCTTCTCGCCCGAGTACGGCGTCGACGCACCGGACTGCAACTACGACCTGATGCTGCTGCGATGGGGCTGCCGTACGCTCCTCGACTCCGCGGAAGAGCTGGGGATCTCCGACCCCCTGACGACGCGCTGGCAGGAGGTGCTCGCCAAGCTGGTGGCGTATCCGGTGGACGCCAACGGCTACATGATCGGCGCCGGCGTCCCGTTCGCGAAGTCGCACCGGCACTACTCGCATCTGCTCGCGGTCTACCCGCTGTACGAGATCACCGGCCGGACCGCGGACGAGCGGGCCCTGATCGAGAAGTCGCTGAGCCACTGGGTGAGCTTCGAAGGAGCGCTGCAGGGCTATACCTTCACGGGCGCGGCGTCGATGTCCGCACTGCTGGGCAAGGGCGAGGACGCGCTGAAGTACCTGGGCGAGCTGATGACCCGCTTCATCCAGGCCAACACCATGTACAAGGAGTCGGGCCCGGTCATCGAGACCCCGCTGTCGGCGGCGCAGTCGCTGCACGACATGGTCTGCCAGTCGTGGGGCGGCGTGATCCGGGTCTTTCCCGCGCTGCCCGCGGCATGGGGTGAACTGGTCGTCCACGACTTCCGTACGCAGGGCGCGTTCTTGCTGAGCGCGGTGCGGGAGGCCGGGAAGACCCGCTGGGTCCGGCTGACCAGCGAGGCGGGCGCGCCGTGCGTCGTACGGCACGGGATCGAGGGCGCGATCGAGGTCCGGGACGCCCGGGGCCGACGGCTGTCGTGGGATCCGGCGGGCGACGGCACGATCCGCATCAAGCTGAAGAAGGGCGAGTCCGCACTGATCACCGCGCGAGGCGACCGCCCCGACCTGCGGATCCGCCCGGTCCGTCCCAGCGCGCAGGCTCCGGCATGGGGCATGCCCGCCTGAAGTCCTAGGTCCTGGCTCAGTCCTCGACCCGATGCGGGAGAAGAGGTACGCGTGTGAGGCTTCGTTCATGACCGAATTCAGCGAGGCCGAGCGGGCGTACCTCTCCACCCAGCGCCTGGGACGGCTGGCGACCGTCGACCCGAAGGGCCAGCCGCAGGCGAACCCGGTCGGCTTCTTCCCGCAGGCCGACGGGACGATCCTGATCGGCGGGTACGCCCTGGCGACGACCAAGAAGTGGCGCAACCTCCAGGCGAACCCGAAGGTGGCGCTGGTCGTCGACGACATCGTGAGCCTCAAGCCGTGGCGGGTCCGCGGCGTCGACATCCGCGGCGAGGCGGAACTGTTGACCGGCCCTCACGACCTGGGCCCGCACTTCAGCGAGGAGCTGATCAGGATCCACCCGCGGAAGATCCACAGCTGGGGCCTGGAGTAGCGGCGTCGCCTGCGCCCCGCGACGGCGGGGCGCAGGCTCACCGTCAGCGCACGTGGCCGCGTTTGGCCTGCATGGATGCCCGGCCCTCCGCGCCCTTGCGCTTCCAGTCCTTGAGGATTTCCGAACGCAGCCTCGCGTCCGTCTTGGCGACGATGCGACGGTTCTCCCGCAGCAGTTTGCGGTAGCTCTCCAGCCGGCGCACCTGAAGCGAGCCGTCCTCGATCGCCGCGAGCACCGCGCAGCCCGGCTCCACCTCGTGCGCGCAGTCGTGGAACCGGCACTGTTCGCCGAGTTCCTCGATCTCCGCGAAGACCTGGCCCACGCCGGTCTCCGCGTCCCAGAGACCGACTCCGCGCAGACCCGGCGTGTCGATCAGCACACCTCCGCCGGGCATGACGAGGAGGTTGCGGGTCGTGGTGGTGTGCCGGCCCTTGCCGTCGATGTCGCGGGTGGCCCGGACCTCCATCACGTCCTCGCCGAGCAGCGCGTTCGCGAGCGTCGACTTGCCCGCGCCGGACGTGCCGAGCAGCACGCTCGTACCGCCGGAGACGACCGCGGCGAGCACATCCGTACCGTCGCCGGTGAGCGAGCTGACCGGCAGCACCTGCACTCCGGGCGCCGTCGTCTCCACGTCCTGGACGAGATACGACAGCCCGGTCTCGTCCGGCACGAGATCCGCCTTGGTGAGCACGACGAGCGGCTGGGCACCGCTCTCCCACGCCAGCGCCAGGAAGCGCTCGATCCGCCCGAGGTCCAGCTCGAGCGCGAGCGAGACCGCGATGATGGCGTGATCGACGTTCGCGGCGAGGATCTGGCCCTCGGACCGGTTCGACGAGGTGGAGCGCACGAACGCGGTACGGCGCGGCAGATACGTCCGTGCGTAACGCGGAACGCCGTCCCGGTCGACGGCCACCCAGTCACCGGTGCAGACGACCCGCAGCGGATCGTGCGGCGTGACGAACGCGGTGTCGGCGCGCATCAGCCCGTCGGCCGTGACGACATCGCACTGGCCGCGGTCGACCCGTACGACCCGGCCGGGCAGCAGGCCCTGCTGCGCGTACGGAGCGAATTGAGCCGCCCAGTCCTCGTCCCAGCCGTACGGGTCGAGCGGGTGCGACGAAGACGCAGCCTGAAGAGAAGAAGATGAAGAAGAACGAGAAGACAAGGGGGGACCCTTCACAGCGGGTGGCCCCGGCACGCGCACACGGGCGCGGAAAAAGGGAGAGGTCAGCCGGAGACCACGGGAGTGGCATGGATGGACTTCTGGATGAGGGCAGCGCCCATCGAGATGACAGCCATCGGTCACACCTCCCGGTCATGCTCGGCCGAACGCGGCAGCCACCGGCCACCGCAGCGAACGGCCACACCCTAGCCGGGCCGCCCCCGCCCGCGCCAAGCGTTTTTCCGCCGCGCAGACAGTCCGTGACGACGGCTCACTTCATGCCGCTGCATCGGGGCCCGGCGCGGCCGTTGGCCAAACGGTTCACCCGACCCGTCCGGCCCAGCCTCTGTCGGCCAGTCGGGCACGGGTTGTATCCATCCGCTCACCCCGTGTGGCGAGCGCGCTAGATCGCCCATAGCTTCGGCTCCATGACGAAACGACAGATCACATGCCTCGCATGCATCGCAGTCGTCATGGTCTCGGGACTGGGCGCAGCCGCCCCGTCCGCCGGCGCGACCAGGCACGCGGTGCATCCGGGCGAATCGATCCAGAAAGCGGTTGACGCCGCAAAGCCGGGAGACAGCATTGTCATCTACCCCGGCACCTACCGTGAGAGCGTCCTTGTCACCAAGGACCGGCTGACCCTGCGCGGGTTCGGCGCGCGGACCGTGCTCATGCCCGCGCCTGCCGCGGCCCGGGCGGCGAACGCCTGCGCGACGGCAGGCAACGGCATCTGTGTGACGGGCACAGCGACCAACACCATCGACCGAATCAGCATCCGCTCGCTGAAGCTGACGGGTTTCAAGAAGAACGGCCTGTGGGCCACCTGGACCGACCGGCTCAGCGTCAACCGGGTGACCGCCGAGAAGAACGGCACCTGGGGCCTCGCGCAGGAGCGGTCCACCCGCGGGATCTTCCGCAACAACACCGCCAGGGCCAACGGCGACGCCGGCATCTTCATCGCCAACACCGTCGACCGGGAAGGCGGCGCCGTCGACACCCTGGGCGCGCAGGTCGTGAACAACCGGATGTCGGAGAACCGCATCGGCGTCACGCTGCGGCGGGTCAGAAACCTGATGGTGCGCGGCAACTCCATGACCGCGAACTGCGGCGGAGTGTTCGTCGTCGGCGACGAGTCGAAGCCGGCCGCCGGCGCGATGACCATCCGCGGCAACAGGATCTACAAGAACAACAAGTTCTGTCCCGGCAACACCCGGCTGCCCGTCATCCAGGGCTCCGGCATCATCCTCACCGGCTCCGAGGCGACCGTCGTCCGCGGCAACCGCGTCCGCGACAACGTGGGCACCTCCGTGCTCTCCGGCGGCATCGTGCTGTTCCAGAGCTTCGTGGGCGCCGTCAACACCAACAACGTCATCAGGGACAACGACGTGCGGGGCAACTCGACGGCGGACCTCGCCAACCGTGGCACCGGAACGGGCAACCAGTTCATCGGCAATGTGTGCACGTCCTCCGAGCCCGCGGGGATGTGCTGACCGTGGCCGGCACAGGCACCAGGAGATTCGAGGCCGAATGACCACCCTGAGCACCAGACCCACATCCCCTGGCCCGGGCAGGGCGGGGGCCGAGACCATGGACGCGGCCCCGCCGGCCATGCGCCTGCGTGAGCTCGTCTTCGGCGCGGCCGTCGCCGCGTCGGTCCGGGCGGCCGCCCGGCTCGGCGTCGCCGACGCGCTCGGCGACAAGCCCGCCACCGCGGAGGACCTTGCGGCCGCGGTGAACACCGAGGCGCAGCCGCTGCGCCGGCTGTTGCGGGCGCTGTCCTGCTACGGCGTCTTCGTGGAGAACGAGGACGGCAAGTTCGCCCACACCGAGATGTCCCGGATGCTGCGCGAGGAAGATCCGCAAAGCCTCCGCTACATCACCCTGTGGTGCACGGAACCGTGGACCTGGGACGCCTGGCCGCTGCTCGACAAGGCTGTGCAGTCCGGCGGAAGCGTCTTCCAGGAGCTGTACGGCAAGGGCTTCTTCGACTATCTGCACCAGGACGCGCAGGAGTCGGCCCAGGTGTTCAACCGGGCCATGACCACCTCCAGCAAGCAGTCGGCGATGGAGGTCGCCGAACTGCTCGACCTGACCGGGGTCTCCTCGGTCGCGGACATCGGCGGCGGCCAGGGGCATGTGCTGGCCAGTCTGCTGGAGAAGCACCCGAAGGTCCGGGGCACGCTGCTCGACCTGCCCGATGTGGTGGCGAAGGCGGACCCGCGGCTGCGTGACGGGGGCTCACTGGCCGACCGGGTCACGGTCGTTCCCGGCGACTGCCGCCGGGCCGTCCCGGTCGACGCCGATCTCTTCATCGTGAAGAACATCCTGGAGTGGGACGACGCGTCGACCCGCAGCACGCTGCGGAACATCGTCGAGTCGGCCCGGCCTGGCACCCGGGTGGTGGTGATCGAGAACCTGGTCGACGACACCCCGTCGATGAAGTTCACCACGGCCATGGATCTGCTGCTGCTGCTCAATGTCGGCGGCGCGAAGCACACCCAGTCGAGTCTGGTGCAGCGGATGACCGAGGCGGGGCTGAAGGTCGGCGAGATCCGTCCGGTGAACGCGTACCTCCACGCGTTCGAGTCCGTCGTACCTGCCTGACACGACAACAAGAGACGCCCCGGGCCCGTTCTGAGAACGGGCCCGGGGCGTCCGGCTTGTGCGTCTCACGCGGTGCTGTCGCGCTCCCACCGGTAGAACTGACGGGCCATCGCGTCCTTCGGGCTGCGCCAGGTCTCCGGGTCGTACGGCGAGACGAAGGCGGTCAGCCGGTCGCTGATGTCCTTGAACGCCGGGTGCTCCGTCACCTTGGCGATCGCCGGTCCCGAGGGCTGGTCCGACTCGATCAGATGCAGATAGACGTCGCCGAACTGGAAGAGGCTGCGCCGCCTGACACCGACGAGATGTGGCAGTTCGCCGCGGTCCGATGCAGCGAACAGCTCGGCGATGTCGGCGGCCGATTCCGGCGCCATCCGGGCGACGATCAGCGCCTGGTGCGGGGAGTGGGCCGTGGACTTGGTCGGGGAGTTCATCGGGAGTCCCTTTCTTCCCGGCTCAGTTGGCGCGGGCTGCGACGCCGCGGCTCTGCCGGTCGCGCTGCTCGATCTTGTCCCGGATGAGCGCCAGCTGGATCTTGGAGTTGCGGTTGATGTTGTCGGTCATCCAGTCGTCGTCGACCGGGGCGTCCGGCTTCATCGCGAAGTCCTGCCGCCAGCGCATCCGGGTGCCGCCGGGTACTTCGGAGTACTCCCAGTGGATGTCCATGTGCTGGAAGGGGCCGGTCTCGACGCGGCGGGCCCGTACGGTGCGGCTGTTGCGGTCCGGCGTGCGCTCCGAGACCCAGCTCCAGACCTTGCCGTTCTCGTCCGGATGCATGGTCAGCCGGAAGGTCGTGGTGTCGCCCTGCCGCTCCAGGACGTCGACCGAGGCGTACTCGGAGAACAACTGCGGCCAGTTCTCCAGGTCGTTGGTCATGTCCCAGACGAGGTCCAGGGGTGCGTTGACGGTGATCTCGTTCTCGGTGTGTCCGGGCACTTCAGGCTCCGCTCATCAGGGTGTTGTTCACGAGGTCGAGGAACTCGCGCGGGGTCTTGCAGCGGTCCGCGTCGGGCGGGAGTGGTCGGCCGTGCCGGTTCTCCAGCTCGCCGACTATGCCGAGCAGGCCGAGCGAGTCGAGGCCGAACTCGTCGAAGCGGGCGTCGCTGCGGCCCGCCAGGTCGGCGGGGTCGACGGTGAGGCCGGCGCCCTTCTTCATCAGGGCGGCAAGTTCTTCGATGGTCAGTCGGTCGGTCAGGGGTGTCTCTGACATGGGGGGACTTCTCCTTCTCACGAGGTGGTTTCGGCGGCGTTGCGCAGCACCAGAGCCGCGTTCGAGCCCATCAGCCCGCGGCTCAGCACGAGCGCCGTGCCCAGTGGTGTGCGCTGGGCCCGGCCGGTCACGACATTGAGGTCGTGGCAGACGTCGAACACGTTCGGCGTGGGCGGTACGAGGCCGTGCTCCATGGCCATGACAGCGGCGGCCACATCGAGCACCGGTCCTCCGCAGTACGCCCGTCCGACACCGGTCTTGGGGGCCGTGACCGGCACCTTCCGGCCGTGTGCGCCGAGCGCGTCGGCGATCGCCAGCGCCTCGGCACGGTCGGCCGCCGGCACGCCGAGCGCGTCGGCGAAGACCACATCGATCTCCTCCGGCGCGCAGTCCGCCTCGCGCAGCGCGCCCCGGATCGATCTGGCCAGTCCTTCCCGGGACTCCTCCCACCGGGAAGGACCGGTGAAGGTGGCGGCATGCCCGGCGATGAAGGCCCGGGCCTTGGCACCGCGGGCGAGAGCCGCCTTCTCGTCCTCGACCACGAGCATCGCGCCGCCTTCGGCGGGCACGAAGCCACAGGCCTCGGAGGTGAAGGGCCGGTACGCCCGGGCCGGGTCGTCGCAACTGCTCAGGTCCTCGTAGCCCAGCTGGCAGACGACCGAGTAGGGCGCGAGCGGCGCTTCGGCGGAGCCGACGACGACGGCGTCGGCCCCGCGGGCGATGACCCGGCCGGCGTGCGCGAAGGCGTCGAGGCCGCCGGCCTCGTCGCTGCACACCACGCCGCAGGGCCCCTTGAAGCCGCCGCGGATGGAGATCTGGCCGGTGCTCGCGGCATAGAACCAGGCGATGGACTGGTACGGGCCGACATAGCGGGAGCCCTGTCCCCACAGCCGTTGCAGTTCGCGCTGGCCGAACTCGCCGCCGCCGGAGCCCGCGGCGGTGACCACGCCGACCGAGAAGGGCGTGCCTTCGTAGTCGGCGCGGCCGAGCCGGGCGTCGGCGAGCGCGAGATCCGCCGCGGCCATCGCGAAGTGCGTGAACCGGTCGGTCTGGACGAGGTAGCGCTCCTCGACCAGCGTGCCCGGGTCGAGGTCGCGCACCTCGCCCGCGACGCGGAGCGGCAACTGCTCGCACCCCTCGCGGGTGACCCGGTCGAGGACGCTGATGCCTTCCTGCGTCGCCTTCCAGAAAACGTCGGCGCCGACCCCGTTGGGGGCGACGACGCCGATGCCTGTGACAACCGTGCGCCGGGCTGAAGAGCTCATCGCGCCCTCCCACTGGGTGAGGTCATGACGACCGCCGACTGGAATCCGCCGAACCCGCTGCCGACCGAGAGCACATTGCGCAGCTTCCGGGGGCGGGCGGTGCGCGGCACGTAGTCCAGGTCGCATTCGGGGTCGGGGGTCTCGTAGTTCGCCGTCGGTGGCACCACCTGACGGTCCATGGCCAGTACGCAGGCGACGAGTTCGATCGCGCCGATCGCGCCCAGCGAGTGGCCCACCATGGATTTGATGGAGCTCATGGGCGTCTTGTAGGCGTGGTCGCCCAGTGAGCGCTTGACCGCGGCCGTCTCGTGCCGGTCGTTCTGTTTGGTGCCGGAGCCGTGCGCGTTGACGTAGTCGATCTCCGAGCTGTCGATCCGGGCGTGGTCGAGGGCGGTGTCGATCGCCCTGGCCATCTCCAGACCCTCGGGGGTCAGACCGGTCATGTGGTACGCGTTGCCGAAGGTGGAGTAGCCGCCTATCTCGCAGTAGACGGTGGCTCCGCGGGCCCGTGCGTGCTCCAGCTCTTCGAGGACGAGTACGGCTCCGCCCTCGCCCATCACGAACCCGTCGCGGTTGGCGTCGAACGGCCGCGACGCGTGCGCCGGGTCGTCGTTGTTCGCCGATGTCGCCTTGATCGCGTCGAAACAGGCCACCGTGATCGGGGAGATGGGCGAGTCCGACGCGCCGGCGATGCACACGTCGACCCGGCCCTCCTCGATGGAGTGGAAGGCGTATCCGACCGCGTCGAGCCCCGAGGTGCAGCCCGTCGAGACGGTCTGCACCGGTCCGTGGGCGCCGAACTCCTCGGCGACCGCGGATGCGAGGGTGGACGGCGAGAACGCGCGGTGGAGGTGTTCGCCCGCCGGGCGGTGATCCACGTCCCACCGTTTGCCGTGGCTGCTGACCGCGACGTAGTCGTGCTCCAGGCGTGTGGTGCCGCCGACCGCGGTGCCCAGGGACACTCCGATGCGCCAGGGGTCTTCCTTCTCGGGGTCGAGGCCGGAGTCCCGTACCGCTTCCCGCGCGGCCACCAGCGCGAACTGGATGTACCGGTCCGAGCGGGCCACCAGGTCCGGGTCGAGACCGTGGGCCGCGGGGTCGAAGTCGACCTCGGCGGCTATGCGTGAGCGGAAGCCCTCCGGGTTGAACAGAGTGATCCCGCGCGTCGCCGTCCGGCCGTTCGCGAGCAGGTCCCAGAACGCCGGGGCGCCGACGCCACCGGGGGCGACGATGCCGACCCCGGTGACCGCCACCCGCCGGTTCACGAAACGGCCCCAGTCCGTTCCGGCGGCCGGCCCTGCTCGGCGGTCTCGGTGTGCTCGGTGTCGACATGCCCGAGTTCCGGGCGTGGCGCGAGCGGACCGAGATGGAAGACCATACGGGCCTCCACATCGCCGACATTGCGGAACCGGTGGCGCACATTCAGCGGGATCATCAGGCCCTGGTCGGGACGCATCGAGTGCGTCACGCCGTCCAGGTCCACCTCCAGGAGCCCGCTCACCACGTACACGAACTCCTCTGAGTACGGGTGGTAGTGCTCGCCGATGCGCTCACCGGGCTTGACGATGGCCAGCCCCATGAAGCCGCTGGTGGCACCCACCGCGGTCGGCGTGAGCATGGCGCGCAGATCGCCTCCGCGCCTGGTGTTGGGCTGGGTCTCGCTGAGGTCCACGATGCGTGGGCTGTGCGTGGTCATTGCTGCTTCCTCCAGTTGCTGGGCCGCCGCTGTCTCACGGGCCGGCTGCGTCGCCGCGCTGCGCCCGGCGCGCGGGCGTACGGGTCACGACTCGGGCGGCGCGGACCGGTCGGTGATGAGCTGCATGTCGGAGCGCGCGAGGAGGCGCTTGATTTCCTTGTCGTTGCCCGGACCGCGGTCGTCGCCGTCGGCGAGCAGCCGGGCGAGCATCGCGGACTTGCGCGCGCCCTGAATGCCGAGCGCGAGCGCGGGGTGCGCGTCGAGCGGCCCACTGACGTCCACCAGTCGGACAACGATGTCGTCGCGCTGGAAGACCGTGCTGCTCGCGATCGGGTTTTCGGAGCTGTCGGCGGCCGCCTCGTCCTGCTTGGCGAGCAGCTTCGCCAGCGCCATCCCGCAGCCGTCCTTGGCCTGGTAGAAGAGCGCGTGGCGTTTCACGTCGGTGGGGGCGGGACCGTCGGCCGCCACGTGATGCACGGCGGGCAGCGCGGCCCGGGTGAAGAACAGCCGTGCGGAATTGGGGTCGTTGAGGTCCCGGTCCTGCTCCAGGTACGGGTTGATGGCCTCTTCGACGGCCCTGACCTCGGGCTGCCGCGCCACATGGCGCAGCGCCGCCAGCAGGTCGCCCTGCACTTCGATGGCCCGCACGACACGGTTGCCGTGCATGAAGAGCGAGGTGCGCCGCAGCCGGGTGCCGTCGTCGACCCGCGCGGCCGGCGAGGTGTATCCGGAGAGGATCTTCGCGACGTCCCTCTCGCTGCCGGGCTTGACGGTGAAGGTGAGCGCGTGGCGCACCACTCCGTCGCCGACCCGGGGCGCGGCCTGCAGCCGGCTCCTGAGCGGCTCGGGCGCGAGGCCCATGGTCTGTCCGGTCTCCCGCAGGACACTGAACCGCAGCGAACGTGTGTCGCGTACGCAGCTGTGCAGCGGCTGGACCGTCTCGACGTGCTCCTCGCTGTTCACCCAGGCGAGGAACGGCGGTGCGCTGTCCCATTCGCTGGTGATCAGCCACTGGGAGGGGTTCTCGATCGACTGGCACAGCTGGTCGCTGATGTGGCCCGGTACCGAAGCGACCTGATTGCGCATGTGCTCATAAGCCTCGAGGAACTGCTTCTGGGCTCCGTCGTGAAGATCCAGCAGCAGTACGACCCGAAGCCTTGAGCCGTCGAAGGCGGACTGCGATATCCGTTCCGACACAGTTGTCATACCTGTTCACACTCCTTCGCGACCGCCGCCGTATGACGTGGCCCGTCGTCAGTGGTCGGTGAATCCGCCCGGGTCGACCGCCCTGCGGATGCGCACACGATCGCCTCCCGAATCCCGGGGGGCGCTCACGGATTCGATCGTGGGCCGGTACCACGGGTGGCGCGAGAGATGAGCACCATGCGGGTGAATGGGCGAGCGAACAGCCGCCGGGCCGGGCATGCAGAACCCATGGAAGAGAACGCAGACCACCGCGTCCCGGTACTCATCGTCGGCGGGTCCCTGGTGGGCCTGTCCACTTCAATGTTCCTGAGCCGACACGGCATCAGGCACCTGCTCGTCGAGAAGCATTCGGGCACGTCCACGCATCCGCGCGGACGTGGCATCAATGTGCGCTCGATGGAGGTCTTCCGAGTCGCCGGCGTGGAGCCGGACATCCGGGAGGCCGCAGCGGTCCTCAAGGACAACCACGGCATCCTGCAAGCCGGCTCCCTGACCGGCGACGACCAGGAGTGGCTGTTCAAGGAGATCGACCCGGGCGGCGGGCTCGCCCGTATCAGCCCGTCGGCCTGGTGCCTGTGCAGCCAGAACGACATCGAGCCGGTGCTCGCCGCGCGGTCCGGCGCGAGCTGCGGCGATCTGCGGTTCTCCACCGAACTGCTCAGCTTCGACCAGGACGCCACCGGAGTCAGCGCGGTCGTCAAGGACCGGACGACCGGTGAGCACAGCACGGTGCGCGCGGACTATCTCGTCGCCGCAGACGGGCCGCGCAGCCCGGTCAGGGAACAGCTCGGCATCGGCCAGACCGGCAACGGCGAGCTGTTCCACAATGTGAGCATCACGTTCCGCTCCAAGGGCCTCATCGACATCGTCGGGGACCGCCGGTTCATCGTCTGCTACCTCACCGACCCCGACGGGGACGGAGCGCTGCTGCCGGTCGACAACGGGGACCACTGGGTCTTCCACGCGCCCTGGCACCCCGACCGCGGTGAGACTCTCGAGGACTTCACGGACGACCGCTGCAGCGAACACATCCGCCGGGCCGTCGGAGCGCCTGACCTGGACGTGGAGGTCACCGGCAAGGCGCCGTGGCACGCCGCGGAACGGGTCGCCGAGCGGTACTCGTCGGGCCGGGTCTTCCTGGCCGGCGACTCGGCGCACGAGATGTCGCCCACCGGCGCGTTCGGCTCCAACACCGGCATCCAGGACGCGCACAACCTCGCCTGGAAGCTGGCTGCGGTGCTGAACGGCTGGGCGGGCCCGGGACTCCTCGACACATACGGCCCGGAGCGGCTGCCCGTCGCGCGGGCGACCAGCGAACGCGCGTCGGCCCGCTCGGCGGAGCACAGCCACCCCGGCTACGCACCCGCACCGACACAGGGCGGCGGACCGCGCCAGGGCGGGGTCCTGTCGGTGGCGATGGGTTACGGCTACCTCCGGGGCGCGGTCCTCGGCGTCGATCCGGAGCGCCCCGTCGTACCGGAGCGCATGCGGCTCGCGGGCGACCCGGGCACCCGGTCACCACACCTGTGGGTGACCGGGTCCGGCGGGCGGATGTCCACGCTGGACCTGTACGAGCGGTCCTTCGTCCTGCTCAGCGGAGACGGCACACCGTGGCCGGCGGCGGCCAGGACGGTCGCGGCGCGGATGTCCGTACCGCTGGAGGCGTACGCGATCGGCACGGGGCCGGACGCGGATCTGGCGCCCGCCGAGGGGGCCGACTGGGCCGAGGCGCACGGGACGACACCTGCGGGCGCGGTTCTCGTGCGGCCCGACGGCTTTGTCGCCTGGCGCTCGGCGGAGGCGGTGCCGGATCCGGAGACCACGCTGAGCGAGGTACTGGGACAGCTGCTGAGCCGGGCCTGATCCGGGCCTGAGCCGGACGACGGGCCCTGGGCCTTAGCCGGGTTCCGAGGCCCTGCCCGGGCCGCCGCAGAAGGCGCACACGCGACGAAAATTCTTCCGAATGCGTCGCGCGTGCGCCTTCTGCGCTCTACGGTGCGCGGATAGCCCACCGTATGCGGGAGGTGTAGAAATAGGACATGGCCGGACGCTACGGCGGCCCGCGCTCGGTTCTGAGAATGCGAACTGTCGCTGGTCAGGTCTTTCTCCTGCAGGTGGCGATTGTTGTGCTGCTCGTCGCCGCCGGCATGGGCGCGCTCGTCCTGCAGTCCCGTGCGGACAGTGAGCGCGAGGCCCGCAACCGTTCGGTCGCCGTCGCCGAGACCTTCGCCAATTCGCCCGGCATCGAGGAGGCGCTGAAAAGCCCCGATCCCACCGCCGTGCTCCAGCCGCACGCCGAGGAGGCCCGCAAGCGCTCCGGGGTCGACTTCATCGTCGTACTGAACACCGACGGCATCCGCTACACACACCCGCTCCCCGACCGGATCGGCAAGCACTTCGTCGGCGACCTGGAGCCCTCGCTGAACGGCGAGGTCGTCACCGAGAAGATCACCGGCACCATCGGGCCGCTGGTCCAGGCGCAAGTACCGGTCTTCGCCACGGACGGCACAACGGTGATCGGGATCGTGTCCGCCGGGATCACCATCGAGCACGTAAGCGGCTATGTCGAGGACCAGTTTCCGCTGCTGCTCGGTGCGGGCGCGGTGGTGCTGCTGCTCACCACCGGCGGCACGGCACTGGTCAGCAGACGGCTGCGACGGCAGACCCACGGCCTCGGGCCGACCGAGATGACGCGGATGTACGAGCATCACGACGCGGTCCTGCACGCCGTGCGGGAAGGCGTGCTGATCGTCGGCGGCGACGGGCGGCTGCTGCTCGCCAACGACGAGGCGCGGCGGCTGCTCGATCTGCCGGCGGAGGTGGAGGGCCGTCCGGTCACCGACCTCGGGCTCGACCCGCTCACGGCCCGGCTGCTGACCTCCGGCCGGATCGCCAGCGACGAGGTGTATCTGGTCGGCGACCGGCTGCTCGCGGTGAACCAGCGGTCGACGGACAAGGACGGCGGGCCGCCGGGCAGCGTGGCGACCATCCGCGACACCACCGAGCTGCAGGCGCTCACCGGCCGGGCCGATGTGGCGCAGGGGCGGCTGAAGCTGCTCTACGACGCGGGCACGGAGATCGGCACGACGCTGGACGTGGTGCGCACCTGCGAGGAGCTGGCGGAGTTCGGGGCGGGCCGGTTCGCGGACTACGCCACCGTGGACCTGGTGGAGGCGGTGCTGCGCGGCGAGGAGCCGACGTCGACGGGCGCGGGCGCGGAGATGCGGCGGATGGCCTTCAGCGGACGGCGGGACGACACAGCGCTCTATCCGCTGGGCAGCTTGATCCGGTTTGTGTCGCACACCCCGGTCGGCGGCGGCATCGCGCGGGGCGATGCGATCCTGGAGCCGCATCTCGCCCGGTTCGAGGGATGGCAGGCGCAGTCGCCGGAGCGGGCCAAGAAGCTGGTGGAAACCGGCTTTCATTCGATGATCGCGGTGCCGCTGAAGGCGCGCGGGGCGATTTTGGGCGTGGCGATGTTCTGGCGCTCCGAGCAGCCGGAGCCGTTCGAGGAGGAGGACCGTTCCCTCGCCGAGGAACTGGTCGCACGGGCGGCGGTCAGCGTGGACAACGCACGCCGGTTCACCCGCGAGCACACCATGGCGGTGACCCTGCAGCGCAGTCTGCTGCCGCGCGTACTGCCGGAGCAGAACGCGCTCGACGTCGCCTACCGCTACCGCCCGGCCCAGGCGGGCCTCGGCGGTCTCGGCGGGGTCGGCGGCGACTGGTTCGACATCATTCCGCTGCCGGGCGCGCGGGTGGCGCTCGTGGTCGGCGACGTGGTCGGCCACGGACTGCACGCCGCCGCGACCATGGGCAGGCTGCGCACCGCGGTCCACAATTTCTCGACGCTCGACCTGCCGCCGGACGAACTGCTGTGGCATCTGGACGAGTTGGTCGCCCGCATCGACCAGGACGAGACCTCGGGCGGCGAGGGCTCGGAGGCCGGCGTCACCGGGGCGACCTGCCTCTACGCGATCTACGACCCGTCGACGGGCCACTGCGCGATCGCCCGCGCCGGCCACCTCCAGCCGGTGGTCCTCCACCCGGACGGCACGGCGGACTTCGCGGACGTGCCGGGCGGACCGCCGCTGGGCCTCGGCGGCCTGCCGTTCGAGACGCTCGAACTCCAACTGCCGGAGAACAGCGGCCTGGTGCTGTACACGGACGGCCTCGTCGAGGACCGGGACCGCGACATAGACGAGGGCCTCGCGCTGCTTCGCCGCACGCTGTCCAACCACACCGACCGTCCGCCGGAGGAGACCTGCGAGGCGGTCCTGCGGGCCCTGCTTCCGGAGAACCCGCGCGACGACATCGCGCTGCTGGTCGGCCGTACACGCACCCTCGACGCCACGAAGGTGGCCAACTGGGAGGTGCCGCCAGACCCGTCGGCGGTCGGCGAAATCCGGGCGGCGGCGACCGGCAAGCTGGCGGAGTGGGGCCTGACGGAGGAGGCCTTCACGACGGAGCTGATCCTCAGCGAACTGGTCACGAACGCGATCCGGTACGGCACCGGCAGGATCCGGGTCCGCCTGATCCTCGACCGCAGCCTGATCTGCGAGGTCTCGGACCACAGCAGCACCTCACCCCACCTGCGCCAGGCGGCCACCCTGGACGAGGGCGGCCGGGGCCTGTTCCTGGTGGCGCAGTTCGCGGACCGCTGGGGCACGCGGTACACCCCGGACGGCAAGGTCATCTGGGCGGAACAGCCGCTGACGGCGGACGAGTTGTGAGCCGTGCCCCGCTGCCCGGGGTGCTGTGGGTCGGCGGGCCACCGGGAGCAGGCAAGACGACCGTCGCACGGCTGCTCGCCCGTCGGCACGGTCTGCGCTGGTACAACGCGGACGCGCACACCTGGACGCATCGCGACCGGGCCATCGCCGCGGGCCATCCGGCGGCGCTGCGCTGGGAGGCGATGGACCTGGCGGAGCGCTGGTCGCGACCGGCGGCGGAGATGTTCGCGATGTCCCTGCACCGCGAGCGCGGTCCCATGATCGCCGACGATCTACGAGCGCTTCCGCCGGTGCCGCTGACGATCGCCGAGGGCACACCGGTCACGCCGGAGGTCACCGGAGCCGGGGCGCACGCGGTGTGGCTGATGCCGACGCACGAAGTGCAGAAGGCCAGACTTGCCGAACGAGGGCTGGCGCAAGGGCCGTTGGAGCTCTACCGGTATCTGGTGCGGGAGATCGAGGCGCAGGTCCAGGCGTACGGCGGGACTCGGCTGGACGTGGACGGCAGCCGGAGCGTGGCGGACACCGTCGCGGAGGTCGAGAAGCATTTCGCGGCCGTGCTGGAGGCGGGCCCGAAAGCCACCGCCGCGGCCGGGCGGAGCCGGCTGCTGAGATACGCCAACCAGGCCGTCGTCTCGCAGTACGCGGCCTTCGCCGCCCGGCCGTGGGCACCCGGCGACGCCCGTACGACCGTGCTCGCGTTCGCCTGCGAGTGCGGTCGGGACGGCTGCGAAGTGGATGTGGTGATGGCCGTCGCGGACTTTCCGCGCGCCGAGCCCGTGCTGGCAACCGGCCACGGGTGAGGCGGCCGGTGCGGCCCGGGGGCGCGCACCGGCCCGGGGTCAGGAGGCGGTGGGGCCCTGGCGGCGCTTGAACCAGAACACGCCTGCGGCCGCCGCGGCCACCACCACCACCGCGGCGATGATGCCGATCAGCGCGCCGTTGCCGCCGTCGTCGTCCTTCTCGGCGGCCTGCGGGGGCGTCGAGGACTGGGACGGTGCGGGGGTCGGCGTCGCAGGAGTGGGAGTCGGGGTCGGCGTGGGCGACGCGGTCGGTTCGAGCGTCGCCCCGGGGGCCGCGGGCTTCAGGGCGAGCACCGGTGCCGGGTTCTCCGGTTCCGTGCCGCCGTCGGGGACCTCGATCCAGCGGGAGACCTTGCCGTCGCCGTATGTGTCGATGGTCTTGAAGACCAGCGATTTGGCGTCCGGCAGCTGCTTCACCGTGACGCTGTACTCAACGTCCTTACCGGTTGCGAGCGCCTTGCCGGCGACGGTGTAGCCGTCCTGGGTCGGGGTGAACTTCCAGCCCGCCGGGGCCTCCTTCAGGCTCACCGCGTCCGGTGCGATGCCTTCGGGCAGGACGACCTGGAGCTTGGCGATGCCCGCGGTCTCCGACTCGGCCTCGGAGGAGAACGTCAGCGTGACGTTCTTGGCCAGGGCCCGCGCGTCGGACGCGGTGACATGGGCGTGGGCGGCGGCGGGTCCGGCGACGGCGAGCACCGTGGCCAGCGCGGCGGTGGCCACGGCGAGCGCGGAAAGTCTTCTCATGATGGTGGGTCAGCTCCTCTGGGCGATCTGTCATGGGCGGGACGGCGACAGCCCATGAACAGGAGGCCCGCGGCGTACCACGACATGCGCGAGGACGGCGTACGGTGCCACCTCCGCGCGCGGCCGAGCCCCGGCAGCGACGCGGGTGAGCGCGGGACGTTGCCGCGAGTCCGTCCGCCAAGGCCCGAGCCAGCGCACCAGCAGACAGCTCAACACCTCTGGGAGCACAGCGAGTTGATCGTCCGCCTGGTGCAGCAGCACCGCCACGGCCAGTGCGGCGAGCGCGTGCGCGCCGAGCATCACGGTGGAGCTCACGGGCACTTGGTGCTCGCCCGCGTGCGTCGCGTGCAGATCAGGACCGGCCTGCGCCAGCACTTCGTGCAGAACGAGCTGCGCCGCACACGTCCCGGCCACGACGACGGCGAGCGAACGCGGCCGCGACGTCCACGGCAGCACGCCGAGGAAGGCAACACCCGCCGCAATCAGCAACAGCCGCCAGGCGACCGGCTCGCCCGAGGCGAGATGGTGGCCGAGTCCGGCGAGTACCGCGCTCGCCACGGCGAACACACCGGCCCGAGCCCCCCGCACGCTCCCCGGAGCCCGCGGCGCGCCGTGGTCGGAGTGAAATCGAGCCCGTGTCATGCCGGGGACATCATTCACGACGTCGGCGGTACGGGTACGGCCTGTGGCGCAAGTCTCCCCGCGGAGCACGTCAGGCCGGGTCCCCGGTCAGCTCCCGCCCGCAGCGCAGATTCCACCGCCCCAACCGGCCGGTCAGCTCCGTCATCGTCAGCGGAGCCACATCCAGCCGCCAGAACGTCTCCGGCGGCAGACCCAGCGCCCGCACCGTCGCCGCCCGGCACACCGCGGGCTCCACCACCGCGAGCACCCGGCCGGCGGTCTCCGGCAAGGACTCCAGCCATGCCCCGACCCGCGCGCAGAGCGCCAGCAGGGACTCCCCGCCGTGCGGGGCCGCCGAAGGGTCGGAGAGCCAGGCCGCCACCGACTCCGGCTCACTCGCACTGACCTCGTCCAGAGTTCTGCCGCGCCAGCGGCCCAGGTCCCAGTCGCCGAGCGCGTCCGCGGACTCGGCGGGTTCGGCCCGCAGGCCGAGCGCCTGTGCCGTCTCGCGGCAGCGCGCGGACGGACCGCTCAGCACCGTGTCGGCCCGCGGTACGGCGCTCGCGGCCGCCCCGGCCCGCCGCAGCCCCGCCGCGTCGAGCGGTACGTCACCCTCGAAGCGCGCCTCCCGCAGCGCGGCCGTCGTCGCAGGTGAGATCAACATCACCCGTACCGTCATCGTGTACGTCCCTCTCCCTTTTTCCGACCGTGCCTGACCGTTCCCGACCCTACGGAGCAAGCACATCACGGGTGTTCAGACACCTGGTCATGCCCCCGTGCGCCGTAGCGGTGCACGCCGACACGCGGTACGGTCGCGTCGACATGACGACGGTGTGACGGAAGTCCGGTGAGAATCCGGCACGGTCGCGCCACTGTGAACCCGTACCTCTGCGGGAAGTCAGACCCAGCACCTTCGTCTCAGGCACCACGATCGGGACGCGTGTTCCCCCAGGAGGTTCTGCCATGGCACAGATTGCTGCGCCCGCCACCGCCGCACCGGCCATCACCCCCATCTCGCTGAAGGCCATCGCCCCGTGGGCGGTCTTCTTCGGCATCCTGATGCTCGTCCTGCTCTACTTCGTCGGCGCCGAGCAGGGTGCCACCTCGCTCATCTCCGGTGAGACCGTGCACGAGTGGGTCCACGACGGACGTCATCTGCTCGGCTTCCCCTGCCACTGAGATTCCCTGGGGGAACGAACGCTCATGAACTCCGTATCGGTGAACTCCATATCCGTCAGAGCCCTGCTCGTCCGCGGCATGCTCGCGGGCCTGATCGCGGGCGTCTTCGCAATGGCCGTCGCGTACTTCATCGGCGAGTCGCCGGTGGACGCCGCGATCGCCTTCGAGGAGAGCCACGCGCATGAACACGGCGGCGAGGAACTCGTCAGCCGCACCATGCAGTCCACGGGCGGTCTCGCCACCGGGGTGCTGGTCTTCGGCGTCGCGATCGGCGGCATCGCGGCACTCGCGTTCTGTGTCGCACTCGGCCGCATCGGCCGGTTCGGCCCGCGCGCCACGGCGGCGCTGGTCGCACTCGGCGCGCTGCTGGTCGTGTACGTCGTGCCGTACCTCAAGTACCCGCCGAACCCGCCGGCCGTCGGCGACCCCGACACGATCGGCCAACGAACCGCGCTGTACTTCCTGATGGTCCTGCTCAGCGTGCTGCTGGCGGTGGCCGCGGTGATCCTCGGGAAGCGGCTCGCTCCGCGGCTCGGCAACTGGAACGCGACGGTCGCCGCGGGCGCCGCCTTTGTGGTGGCGGCGGGGCTGGCGTTTGCCTTCCTGCCGTCGTTCAACGAGGTGCCGAAGGGCTTCCCGGCCACGGTGGTGTGGGAGTTCAGGCTGGCGACGCTCGCGATCCAGGTGACGCTGTGGACGGTCTTCGGGCTGGCCTTCGGTCACCTGGCGGAGCGGCTGCTGGCGCCGGACACGGTGCGGACGCCGTCCCGCGCGGCGGCAGCCGTGAACTGAGAACCCAGGGCTGCGCCGCGTCACGGCGCAGCCCTCAGGTTTCAGCCCGCTTTGCCCGCCTCCACCGCGTCCGCGACCGCTTCGAAGAAGCGCGCATGAGCGGCGTGGCTGCACGCGATCTCCGGGTTCCACGGCACCACACGCGCGTCGATTCCGCCGAGCCCGTCGGGCGGCAGGGCGTTGACCCGTACGTCCGTCAGCACGATGTCCGGCCGCAGTGATGTCGCCGCGGTCCAGTCGACCGTGGACCAGTTGAGGCCGGGGCCGGGAGCCGGTTCCACGAGGCTGATGCCGTGTTCGGTCAGCGCTCTGAGGTCCGGCCAGGCGTGCGGCCTGGCGAGGTGGACGCTGTCCGGCGCGGCGGGCGACATCGCGAGCACGCGTAAACCGGCCGCGGACGCGGACGCGGCCACCGAGCGCAGCCGGCGCTCGGCACGCTCGTACTCCGCCGTACCCGATCCCGCCGCCGCGCCGAGCGACTTGGCGAGGGCCGTGAATCTGTCCCGTACGTCGCCGAGCGAACGGCCCTGCCCCACGTCGAGCACGACCACCGGCACCCGTTCCTCCACGTACTTCACAGCCTCCGGATCGAGGCCGTAGACCTGATCGGTGCCGTACGCGACGGCCACGACGAGGTCCGGGCCCGACCGCAGCAGCGTGTCCGCGTCGAGGGCCGCGCCCGATCCGAGGTAGGCGATGTCCGCGAGCGGCAGCGCGCCGGCCTTGGCCGGATCGGCGGTGTCGCCGTCGTGGTTGGACCCGAACAGGCCCGCCGGCCGTATGCCGTGATCGAAGAGCGTCGCCCCCGCCTGTATGTAGGCGACCAGCCTCGTCGGTGTGTGGTCCGCCCTGGCCCGCCGACCGCGGTCGTCGAGGAATTCCCACTCCGTCTGCCGCGCCATGCCGCCGCACCCCCTGCGTCTCGCCGGTACACGTCGACCTGTGCCTGCCCGCGGGGCGGGACGGCCACGCGCGCCAACTGCCCAGGTTTTCAAGGCGGATGCGACGTGTACTCAGGCGCCGGGGACCGCCGCCGCCGGCAACGAGACCTCGAACCGGCAGCCGCCCGTCACATTGCGCACATCCGCCCGGCCCGCGTGCGCCTCCACGATGCCGCGGACGATCGCGAGGCCGAGACCCGCGCCCGCCGGTGGCGTACGGGCCTGGGTGCCGCGCCAGCCGGTGTCGAAGACGCGTGGCAGGTCGTCCTCCGGAATGCCGCCGCAGCCGTCGGTGACGGACAGGACCACCCACTCGTCGCGCTGTTCGGCGGCGACGGCGACCGTGCCGTCCTCCGGCGTCCGGCGGATCGCGTTCACGAGGAGGTTCGCCAGGACGCGGGTCATCTCCTTGCCGTCGACCTCGACCGGGAGGGCCTCCACGCGGTCGCCGACGAGTCGTACGCCGTGCTCACGGGCGAGCGGGTCCGCACCGGCGAGCGCCTCGCCGACCAGGTCGTACACGGACATCCGGGTCGGTGTGAGCGCCAGGGTGCCCGCGTGGATGCGGGAGAGCTCGAAGAGGTCGCCGACCATGGAGTTGAGCCGGTCGACCTCGGTGCGGATCTGTCTGAAGTAACGCTCCGGGTCCTGGACGACGCCGTCCTCCAGCGCCTCGGACATGGCGCGCAGTCCGGCGAGCGGCGTGCGCAGATCGTGCGAGATCCAGGCGACGAGTTCGCGCCGGGAGGTCTCCAGGGCGCGTTCGCGCTCGCGGGAGGCGGCGAGGCGGTCACTGGTGGCGGCGAGTTCGCGGCTGAGCGCGGCAAGTTCGGCGGTCGGCTCGCGATCGGGCGCGGCGAACGCGCCGCCGTCGCCGAACGAGCGTGCCGCCTGGGCGAGTTCGCGGCTGCGCG
This sequence comes from Streptomyces sp. NPDC020681, assembly GCF_044334895.1. Classification (NCBI taxonomy): domain Bacteria; kingdom Bacillati; phylum Actinomycetota; class Actinomycetes; order Kitasatosporales; family Streptomycetaceae; genus Streptomyces; species Streptomyces sp. NPDC020681. Next base: position 73,806 of record NZ_JBIRTX010000007.1, read on the forward strand.
CCACGACCCAGCGGCCCAGCAGCAGCGCGGTGGCCAGCGAGACGACCGCCGCCATCGCGATGACGAGCGTGACCACCTGGAGGTCGTGCGAGTTCAGGAACATCGCCTGGGCGACGGCGAGCGTCCCGGCGAGCATGGCGGTCACGGCGACCGCGGCGACGACGGTGAGGGAGACGGCGACGGACCTGTGCCGCAGGAAACGCAGCACAAGTGCGCCGACCAGGCCGACCGCGGCGGCGCCGAGGAAGGCGAAGAGCGCGATGAGGAGCATGTCCCGCACGGTGATCAGACCTCTTCTCGCGGCGGGGAGTCATGGGTCGGCACCGCCGCGTCGAAGCGGTAGCCCACCCCCCACACCGTCTGGATCAGCCGCGGCGCGGCCGGATCGTCCTCGATCTTGCCGCGCAGCCTGCGCACATGGACCGTGACGGTGGACAAGTCGCCGAACTCCCACCCCCACACGTCCTGCATCAGCCGCTCCCGGCCGATCGCCTCGCCCGGGTGCCGCATCAGATGCGCGAGGAGGTCGAACTCCCGCAGCGTCAGGTTCAGTTCACGGCCGTCCTTGGCGGCCCGCCGCGCTGCCGGGTCCAGTACGATCCCGCCGGCCGTCAGCTCGGGACCCGTTCTGCGCTCCCCCGTCCCGCCCCTGCGCAGCACGGACTCCACCCGCAGCACCAGCTCGCGCGGGCTGAACGGCTTGGTGACATAGTCGTCCGCGCCCACCTCGAGACCCAGGATCCGGTCGTCCTCGTCGCCGCGCGCGGTCAGCATGATCACCGGTACGGAATCGGCCACGCCGGCCCGGAGCCTGCGGCACACCTCGAGGCCGTCCATGCCGGGCAGCATCAGATCGAGGACGACCAGGTCGGGCCGGCGGCCGGCGGCGAGCCTGAGAGCCTGCGGCCCGTCGGCGGCGCGGTCAACGCTGAAGCCCGCGCGTTCCAGGTAGCCGGTGACGACTTCGGCGACAGTCGGATCGTCGTCGACGACGAGAATGCTGTGCATACCGCCAGTCTCCACTGACCTGGCAGGGGCCGGGTGCCGGGCAGGTCTTACGAAACGGTGACGCCCGGGTCCTGGCAGGGACCCGGGCGCCCAACGGTGGTCCCGCGTCAGGACGTGTACGAGACGGTGACCGCCCTCGGTGACCGTCCCGCCGTGGCGCGGCACTGCGCGTCCGAGCCCGCCGCGGTCATGGCCAGCTTGCTCATGACGAGAGTCAGACAGCGGCCCAGGGCCTGCTGACCGTAGTAGTTGGGGTGCAGCAGCTCTTGTGCCTCGGCGGCGGGCAGCGCGGCCTTGGTGCGCGGCAGGTAGCGCGCCCACTCGGCCTTCGCGGCGGACGGTCCGTAGATGCTCCTGCCGTCGGAGGCGAAACCGGTCTGGCGCGCCTTGCCGCAGACCTGGTGCCCTTCGAGCAGCCGGCTGAGGTCCACGAAGTCGGCGCCGGTCTTGTCCGCGGCCTTCTTGAGCTCGGTGTTGAGTCCCGTGCCCAGGGTCCTGTCGATCCAGCTCAGGTCCCGGTTGTAGAAGGGGCAGCCGTACGCGCTCCAGCGGTCCCAGCCGTTCTCGTCGTGCGCCGCGGTGGTGGCCGCGGCTCCCGAGGCGAGCGGCATGGGGTAGGACTGCACGATGACGCGCGGGGTCGAGCCCGCGGCCCTGAAGACCTCCGTGATCTCGTTGACGGCCCGCTCAACCTTGGCGCTCACCGTCCGCATCCGCTTGGTCACCGGGCTGGTGAAGGCCACGTCCGTGGAGCAGTACCGGTTGTTCTTCCATGCCTCGGCGCACGCCTTCATCGTGTCCGTCAGCTTCAGATCGCTGCCGCCGACGGACAGGACGACGGCCTTGATGTTGTTCTCCTTGGCCAGCGTCCTGAGCTGCTGGAGCTGTGACACACGGCCCTTGGTGGCACGCGACAGCTGCGCGGTGGCCGCGCCGGAACAGGCGATGTTGTACTTCTTGGCGCCGCCGCCGATCGCGGCGACGTCGGAGCGGCGGCAGTCGGCGTCGTAGATCTTGTCCAGCGCGATGCCGTCGGTCTTCACCCGGTCCGTCGTGTCGCGCAGGGCCTGCGGGATGCCGCCGAAGTTCTTGAGCCCTTCCGCATTCCCCAGCCACCGTGCGCCCTCGCCGGAGATGAAGCTGTCGCCCATGGTCACCACGGCGTCGGGCTTGGGCGCGGCGGCCGAGGCGTTCGAGGTGCCGAGGGCTGCCGTCGCCGGGAGCACGGCCAGCGCGCACACAGCGGCCGCGGTACGCATCGGACGTCTGCGACGTACGGTCGTGGGAAGTGTGGTCATCGGTGGAGTCCTTCCGCTGGGTTCCCCCGTCTCACTCAGTGATCTTGCGGCCCGGGAGTCGTACAACCACACCTGGCTGGCCGTGGCATCACCCGTACGGCGAACGAGAACCCGGCCGCGCAGGTCCGATTCCTTCAAGACCACCGGCCGGACAGCGGCCTACGTTGGCGACATGACTCCACGACTCGACGCAATCGGCCTCGTCGCCGCCGACATGGCCGCCTCTCTCGCCTTCTACCGCCGGCTCGGCCTGGACATCCCCGCCGAGGCCGACACCGCCCCGCACGCGGAGGCAACGCTTCCCAGCGGTCTGCGCGTGCTCTGGGACACCGAGGAGACCATCCGCTCCTTCGACCCGTCCTGGACCCCACCGACGGGCGGCGAACGCCTCGGCCTCGCGTTCCTGTGCGACAGCCCGGCCGAGGTGGACTCGGTGTACGCCGAGCTGACGGCGGCCGGGTATCAGGGCCACCTCAAGCCCTGGGACGCGGTGTGGGGCCAGCGCTACGCGGTCGTCCTGGACCCGGACGGCTGCGGGGTCTCGTTGTTCGCCGACGCCTCGTAGGCGCTCAGCGTGATCCCGCCCAGGTCGCGCATCTCCCGGGCGAGATGCGCCTGATCGGCACAGCCCGCGGCGAGCGCGGCCTCCGCGTACGGCACTCCGGCCAGCACCAACGCCAGCGCCCGCTGCAGCCGCAGCACCCGGGCCAATGTCTTGGGCCCGTACCCGAAGGCGTCCAGCGACCGGCGGTGCAACTGCCGGGCGCCGAGGCCGACCGCGTCCGCCGCCCCGGCGACGGTGCCGCCCGCCTCCAGACGGCGTACGACCTCGCCCATCAGCGGATCTGGCGCCCCGGCGTCCGCCGCCCGCCGCAGCGCCACTGCCTCAAGACCGGTCACCGGATCGGCGGCCTCCGCGATCCGCTCCGCGATCCGCCGCGTCTCGGCCCCGCCCCACAGATCGGCAAGGTCGACCCGCCGGTCCCGCAGCTCGTGAGCGGGCACTCCGAGCATCCCGGGCGCGGCACCGGGCGCGAACCGGATCCCCGCGTACCGCGTCACGGGCGAGCCCGTGGGGCTGTAGGCGTGCGTGTCCGGGCCGGCCACAAGGAGGCGGCCGTCGGCCCAGAGGAGGTCCATGCAGCCGTCGGGCAGCACGGGATGGACGGGACCGCCGCGGGGGTCCATGGTCCGCGTCCAGACGACGGCGCCGTCGAGCCGCGACGGCCGTTCCTCGTACACGCTCCCGAGGCTAGCCGCCGGTGTGGCGCGACCCCAGCCTCAGTCGCCGGTCGGGCTCGAGTGGTTGTTCGGCGGAGGCGACTTGTGGCTGTCCCGCCCCGTGTGCAGCCGGGACTTCACATCGTCCGGCGGCAGGAAGCGCGACCAGCGTTCCGGGAACTCCGACGGCATGTCCCCGCCGCCTTCCTCCGGGTCCGAGTCGTCGTCCTCGTCGTCGAAGACATGCGCCGCCTTCGCCCGCGCGAGGACCTCCGCCGCCTGCGCCGCCCGCAGCCTTTCGTTGGCCGCACGGGCCGCCGCCGTCGCCGCCGCCGGCCAGACGCGGTCGATCGCCGCATTGACCGCCGCGCCCACGAGGACCGCGAAGGCCGTCAGGCCGATCCACAGCAGGACGGCGATGGGCGCGGCGAGTGAGCCGTAGATCGTCGGGCCCTCGACCGTGCTCGTGAGGTAGATGCGCAGCAGGAAGCTGCCGAAGACCCCCATTCCGAGCGCCACCAGCGCCCCGGGGACATCCTCGATCCACGGGGAGCGTACGGGCACGGACACGTGGTAGAGCGTGGTCAGGAAGGCGATGGAGAGCAGGCTGACCACCGGCCAGTACAGAACGCTGACCACTTCCGTGCCCCACGGGATCAGCTCCACCACCCGGTCGGGGCCGACCACTGCCAGCGGGAGGACCACCGCGCCGATCAGCAGGGCCACGAGGTAGAGCAGGAACGCGAGCAGGCGGGTGGCGACGATGCCGCGCTGGCCGTCGAGGCCGTACATCACCGTGATCGTGTCGATGAAGACGTTGACCGCCCGCGATCCCGACCAGAGCGCGATGGCGAAGCCGATGGAGATGATGTCCGGCCGGCCACCGTGGGTGACGTCCTCCAGCAGCGGCTTGGCGATCTCGTTGACGCCCCGGTCGGACAGCACGGTGCCGACCGCGCTGAGGATGTTCTCCTCGATCGAGGCGACCGTGGTGGTGTTCGTCCAGTTGTCGATGTAGCCGAGCAGGCCGATCATGCCCATCATCAGCGGCGGCAGCGACAGCAGCGTGAAGAACGCCGCCTCGGCCGCGAGGCCCAGGATGCGGTACTCGATGCACGAGTTGACCGTGTCTTTCAGCAGCAGCCATGCCATCTTCCGCTTGGAGACGTTGCGGTAGAGGACTCGGGCCCGGTGGAGTCGGCCCCGCGGCCGCTCGGGTGTTTCATTTGCTGCCTGCACCTCCTTACCGTATCGGCATGGCAGCTACCACCCACACAGTGACCAACCAGGCTCCGCCCCTGGTGGGGTACGACGTCTACGGCTCCGACCAGGTCCTGACCGAGGCCGTGGAACGGCATGTCGCACCCGAACTGCTCGACGCGGCGCAGCAGGAGCTCTCGGACCTGGGCCGGACGGCCGGCTCGGCCCAGGTCCAGGAGTGGGGGGTACAGGCCAATGAGAACCCTCCGAAACTGCGTACGCATGACCGGTACGGCAACCGGATTGACGAGGTCGACTTCCATCCGGCCTGGCACCGGCTGCTGGGGAAGGGCGTCTCCGCCGGGCTGACCAGCGCCTGGGGCCGGCCGGCCGGGCATGTGCGGCGTGCGGCCGGGTTCATGGTCTGGACGCAGGCCGAGGCCGGCAACGGCTGTCCGCTGTCCATGACGCATGCCTCGGTGCCCGCGCTGCGCACCGATCCGGCCCTCGCGGCCGAGTGGGAGCCACGGCTGACCTCGATGGTGTACGAGCAGGGGCTGCGGCCGGCCCGGGAGAAGCCCGGTGTCCTGTTCGGGATGGGCATGACGGAGAAGCAGGGCGGCAGCGACGTCCGGGCCAACACGACGCGGGCCGAGCCGCTGGCCGCCGACGGCGAGTATCTGCTCACCGGTCACAAGTGGTTCTGTTCGGCTCCGATGTGTGACGGTTTCCTGGTACTCGCCCAGGCCCCGGGCGGCTTGACCTGCTTCCTGGTGCCTCGGGTGCTGGACGACGGGACCCGGAACGTGTTCCGGATCCAGCGGCTGAAGGACAAGCTGGGCAACCGCTCGAACGCGTCGAGCGAGGTCGAGTTCGACGGGACGTGGGCGCGCCGGGTCGGTGACGAGGGCCGCGGCGTGCGCACCATCATCGAGATGGTTGCGGCGACCCGGCTGGACTGTGCGCTCGGATCGGCCGCGCTGATGCGGCAGTCCGTGGCGCAGGCGATCCACCACAGCGCCCATCGCAGCGCGTTCGGCGGGCTGCTGATCGACAAGCCGCTGATGCGCAACGTACTGGCCGATCTGGCGCTGGAGTCGGAGGCGGCGACGACGCTGGCGATGCGGCTCGCCGCCGCGTACGACTCCGGCACGGACAACGAGCGCGCGTTTCTGCGGCTCGCGGTGCCCGCGGCCAAGTACTGGGTGACCAAGCGGTGTACGCCGACGGTGGCCGAGTCCCTGGAGTGCCTCGGCGGCAACGGCTATGTCGAGGAGTCGGGGCTGCCGCGGCTGCTGCGCGAGTCGCCGCTCAACTCGATCTGGGAGGGCTCGGGCAACGTACAGGCGCTGGATGTGCTGCGGGCGCTCTGGGGGTCCCCCCACGCCGCAGGGCGTAGGGGGAGTGAGCCGGAGGCGCTGAACGCCTTCCTGCAGGAGGTCGGCGCGGCACGCGGCGCGGATCACCGGCTGGACGCGGCGATCAAGGATCTGCTGACCGAACTGGCCGACCTGAACGGCATCGAGGCCCGTGCGCGCCGGCTGGTGGAGCGGATGGCACTGGTGCTTCAGGGGTCGTTGCTGGTGCGTTCGGCTCCGCCGGAGGTGGCGGACGCGTTCTGCGCCTCGCGGCTCGGCGGTGACTGGGGCACGGCCTTCGGCACGCTGCCGCACACGCTGGGTCTGGCGGCGATCGTCGAAAGAGCGCGGGCCGTCGTCTGACGGCCCACGCCCCTGACGACCGCGTGGTTGTGGGGGTGGTGCTGCGCCGACACGGCACCACCCCGCGCCGTCACCTTCGTACACGCGCACGCCCGTTCGCGAGGGTTGCAAGAGGTTGCAGCCTTGTGCGCCGTATCGCCACGCGCGCCGACAGGCGCGGGGCACGATTGAAACAGCCCCCCGCAATAGGACGCTGGCGTCGCCCCAGGAGGCCCCCAGTGCAGAGCACACCCCTCGACATGGCCAAGCTCGCCGCCATGGACACCGCGGAGGCCACTCGGCTGCTGAAAGGAGTGCGGGACGCCGCGCTCAACGGCCGCCGGTCACGGATCGCCCCGAGAGCGGACATCAACGAGTCGTGGCAGCGGATGCTGAGCGGCGGTGTGGATCCCGACCGGGACCGCAGGGCCGGTCTGCTGCCCCTGGAGGAGATCGAACGCCGCAGGCTCAGCACGCCGTTACGCGAGGTCCTGCCCGTGCTCCGGGACGGTCTGGTGTCGATCGCGGAAGCGGCGCAGCACATCATGGTCGTCGCGGACACCGACGGCCGGGTGCTGTGGCGCGAGGGCAAGGCCACCGTGCTGCGCAAGGGCGACGCGAACGGCTTCGTGCTCGGCGCCGACTGGAGCGAGCGGCTCGTCGGCACGAACGGCATCGGCACTCCCCTGGTCTCCGGACGGCCGCTCCAGGTGCATGCCGCCGAGCACTTCATGTCCAGTTACGACACCTGGACCTGCGCGGGCGCCCCGGTCACCGATCCGCGCGACGGCAGGCTGATCGGCGTCGTCGACATCAGCGGACCGCTGTCGACCATGCATCCGGCGACGCTCTCGCTGGTCACGTCGGTGACCCGGCTCGCCGAGGCGGAGCTGCGCAACCGGCACTTCGAGGAGCTGGACCGGCTGCGCAGCGTGGCGGCCCCGCTGGTGGGCCGGCTGACCGGCCGGGCGCTGGCCGTGGACGCCAACGGCTGGCCCGCCGCGGTCACCGGCATGGCGCCCACGGGCCGGCTGCAACTGCCGAAGTCGCTCGGCGCGGGCCGGCTCTGGCTGGGCTCGCTCGGCATGTGCACGATCGAACCGCTGCCCGGCGGCTGGCTGGTGCGGGTGGACGACCAGGGCGGCGGGAGCGGCCGGGCCCGGCCGCCGTCCCGTGTGGTGCTGGATCTGAGCAGGCCGCGCCGTCCGTCGGTGACGGTCTCGGGCGAGGCGGGCAGCTGGGTGCAGGAGCTCAGCCCGCGCCATGCCGAGCTGCTGTATGTACTGGCGCTGTACCGCGACGGGCGCAGTGCGGCGGAGCTGGCGGCGGCACTCTTCGCGGATCCGACGCGGACGGTGACGGTGCGGGCGGAGATGTCGCGGCTGCGGCGGCATCTGGCGCAGGTGCTGGCGAGCCGTCCGTACCGCTTCGCCGAGGAGGTCGAGGTCGAGGTGATCCGGCCCGCCTGACCGGGACGTGGACCGGTCCGACCGGGACCCCGCTTTGGCCGGATCGCGACGGCATGGTTTTCTGGCCGACATGAGCATCACCGTCACCACCTGGTCCCTGGAGCAGACCTCGCCGGCCGATCAGCGCCCCGCCGCCGCGCCCTCGGACGACGTGAAGATCGTGCGCGCCGAGGTGCACTCGCCCGAGTTCAGCCGCTTTCTGTATACGGCCGTCGGCGGTGACATCCACTGGAACGACCGGCTCACGATGTCGTACGCGCAGTGGGAGGAACTGCTCGGCAGGCCCGGGACCGAGACCTGGGTGGCGTACGAGAAGGGCACGCCGGCCGGCTATGCGGAGCTTCAGGCGCAGGACGAGGGCTCGGTCGAGATCGTGTACTTCGGTCTTGTCCCGGCGTTCCGCGGGCGGCGGATCGGCGGTCATCTGCTCTCGTACGCGGTGTCCAGGGCCTGGGACCTGGCGGAGCGCTGGCCGGGTCTGACGCCGACGAAGCGGGTCTGGCTGCACACCTGCTCCAAGGACGGCCCGCACGCCATGGACAACTATCTGCGTCGCGGCTTCACGCTCTTCGACACCAAGGTGGAACAGGAACCGGAGCCGGCGGCCCCGGGACCCTGGCCGGGCGCCCACACCTGACCCGTCCGCGGCGCGTATCGCGCGGTGTGTGACCCACATCGCACCGTCCCACGATACGGGACACTCTTGTCCGCCATACGGACAGCGCTGGACCGAGTCCAAAGTCCCGTGACACGCTTCCGTCATGTCTCGAGCTGGAATTGCCTTGGTGAGTCGGCGGCACGTCGACCTCGGCCGCATGTCCAGCGCCATCTGTCCGGTCTGCTGAAAGACCAGCACAGCCGAGCTTTCCCATTCTCTTCACCGCCCTGCGCACCGTCGCGCCTCAGCGCGAGTGTGCAGCTCAGAGCCGCCCTCCTGCAGTCTCGAAGGATTTCCGCCATGGCCGCCATCCCCGAAAAGCCCGCCTCCGCCACGCCCCGCCGCAAGGCCGGACGCCACCGCGGCGAGGGGCAGTGGGCCGTTGGCCACATGACGCCGCTGAATGCTAACGAGCAGACCAAGAAGGACGACGACGGTCTCAATGTGCGGACACGCATTGAGACGATCTACGCCCACCGCGGCTTCGACTCGATCGACGGCGCCGACCTGCGCGGACGGATGCGCTGGTGGGGTCTCTACACCCAGCGCAAGCCCGGCATCGACGGCGGCAAGACCGCGATCCTCGAGCCGGAGGAGCTGGACGACAAGTACTTCATGCTGCGCGTCCGCATCGACGGCGGACGGCTGACCACCGAGCAGTTGCGGGTCGTCGGCGAGATCTCGCAGGAGTTCGCGCGCGGCACCGCCGACATCACCGACCGGCAGAACATCCAGTACCACTGGATCCGGATCGAGGACATGCCGGAGATCTGGCGGCGGCTCGAAGGCGTCGGACTGTCGACGACCGAGGCCTGCGGCGACACCCCGCGTGTTGTCCTCGGCTCGCCCGTCGCCGGGATCGCCGAGGACGAGATCATCGACGGCACGCCCGCCGTCGACGAGATCTACCGCCGGATCGTGGGCAACAAGGACTTCTCCAACCTGCCGCGCAAGTTCAAGTCGGCGATCTCGGGATCGCCGCTGCTCGATGTCGCGCACGAGATCAACGACATCGCGTTCGTCGGTGTGAACCACCCCGACCACGGTCCCGGCTTCGACCTGTGGGTCGGCGGCGGTCTCTCCACCAACCCGAAGATCGGCGTGCGGCTCGGCGCCTGGGTGCCGCTGGACGAGGTCCCGGACGTGTACGAGGGCGTCATCTCGATCTTCCGCGACTACGGCTACCGGCGGCTGCGCACCCGCGCCCGGCTGAAGTTCCTGGTCGCGGACTGGGGCGCGGAGAAGTTCCGCCAGGTGCTGGAGGACGAGTACCTGCAGCGGAAGCTCGTCGACGGGCCCGCGCCCGAGCAGCCCGTACAGGAGTGGCGTGACCACGTCGGCGTGCACCGGCAGCAGGACGGCCGGTTCTACGTCGGGTTCGCGCCGCGCGTCGGACGGGTCGACGGCGCCACGCTCACCAAGATCGCCGAGGTGGCGGAGGCGCACGGCTCCGGCCGCCTGCGGACCACGGTCGAGCAGAAGATGATCGTCCTCGACATCGACGAGGCGCAGGTCGAGTCGCTGGTGGCCGCTCTCGAGTCGCTGGATCTGCGGGTCAGCCCGTCGCCCTTCCGGCGCGGCACGATGGCCTGCACCGGCATCGAGTTCTGCAAGCTGGCCATTGTCGAGACCAAGGCCCGTGGCGCCTCGCTGATCGACGAACTCGAGCGCCGCATCCCCGAGTTCGACCAGCCGATCACGATCAACCTCAACGGCTGCCCGAACGCCTGCGCCCGTATCCAGGTCGCGGACATCGGTCTCAAGGGCCAGCTGGTCCTGGACGACCAGGGAAACCAGGTCGAGGGCTTCCAGGTGCACCTCGGCGGCGCGCTCGGCCTGGAGGCCGGCTTCGGCCGCAAGGTCCGCGGCCTGAAGGTCACCTCCGCCGAGCTGCCCGACTATGTCGAGCGGGTCCTCAAGCGCTTCCAGGCGGAGCGCGAGGACGGCGAGCGGTTCGCGACCTGGGCGGCGCGTGCGTCCGAGGAGGCCCTGTCATGAGTGAGAGGGCCGCCCCCTTCTACTGCCCGTACTGCGGCGACGAGGACCTGCGTCCGAACGAGCAGGGCCACGGCGCATGGGAATGCGCGGCATGCAATCGAGCCTTCCAGTTGAAGTTCCTCGGGCTGCTGACCCGTGGACTTCAGCGCAACGACGGTGGAGGGAACGGGATATGACGGCGGTTCAGACCAAGGACGATCTCAAGTCGCTTGCCGAGCAGGCCGGGCGGGACCTCGAAGAGGCCTCCGCCCTGGACATCCTCACGTGGGCGGCCGAGACCTTCGGGCCGCGCTTCTGCGTCACCTCCTCCATGGAGGACGCGGTCGTCGCCCATCTCGCCTCTCGCGCCTTCCCCGGCGTCGACGTCGTCTTCCTCGACACCGGCTACCACTTCCCGGAGACCATCGGGACCCGGGACGCGGTCGAGGCCGTGATGGACGTCAACGTCATCACGCTCACGCCGCGCCAGACCGTGGCCGAGCAGGACGCCGAGTACGGCCCGAAGCTGCACGACCGCGACCCCGACCTGTGCTGCGCGCTGCGCAAGGTCAAGCCCCTTGAAGAGGGTCTGACTTCGTACGACGCGTGGGCCACGGGCCTGCGCCGCGACGAGTCGCCGACCCGCGCCAACACGCCGGTCGTCGGCTGGGACGAGAAGCGGCAGAAGGTCAAGGTCTCGCCGATCGCCCGCTGGACGCAGGACGACGTGGACGCGTACGTCGCCGAGCACGGCGTGCTCACCAACCCGCTGCTGATGGACGGTTACGCCTCCGTGGGCTGCGCGCCCTGCACCCGCCGGGTGCTGGAGGGCGAGGACGCGCGCGCCGGCCGCTGGGCCGGCCGGGGCAAGACCGAATGCGGGCTGCACGGATGACGACCGAGGATCTGGGAGACAAGCACGTGACTGGGGCCACCATCTGGCTGACCGGTCTGCCGAGCGCGGGCAAGACCACGATCGCCCACGAGCTGGCGGAGCGGCTGCGCGCCGACGGCCACCGGACCGAGGTGCTCGACGGCGACGAGATCCGCGAGTTCCTCTCGGCGGGCCTCGGCTTCAGCCGCGAGGACCGGCACACGAACGTGCAGCGGATCGGTTTCGTCGCCGAACTGCTGGCGTCCAACGGCATCAAGGCGCTGGTGCCGGTGATCGCGCCGTACGCGGACAGCCGCGAGGCCGTGCGCAAGCGCCATGCCTCCGAGAGCACGCCGTACATCGAGGTGCATGTCGCCACTCCGGTGGAGGTCTGCTCCGTACGCGATGTGAAGGGGCTGTACGCGAAGCAGGCGGCGGGCGAGATCAGCGGTCTCACCGGCGTCGACGACCCGTACGAGGAGCCGCACTCCCCGGACCTGCGGATCGAGTCGCACACCCAGACCGTGCAGGAGTCAGCCGCCGCGCTGCATGCGCTGCTCACCGAGAGGGGTCTCGCATGACGACCGCAGTGACCGTGCACGAGGCTGCAGACAATTCCGGGGGCGACAGCCCGTACGCGCTGTCGCATCTGGACGCGCTGGAGTCCGAGGCGGTGCACATCTTCCGCGAGGTGGCGGGCGAGTTCGAGCGGCCGGTGATTCTGTTCTCCGGCGGCAAGGACTCGATCGTCATGCTGCATCTGGCGCTGAAGGCGTTCGCGCCGGCCGCGGTCCCGTTCTCGCTGCTGCATGTGGACACCGGGCACAACTTCCCCGAGGTCCTGGAGTACCGCGACCGCGTGGTGGCCGCACATGGGCTGCGGCTCCATGTGGCCTCCGTACAGGACTACATCGACGCCGGAAAGCTGCGCGAGCGGCCCGACGGGACCCGCAATCCCCTGCAGACCGTTCCGCTCACCGAGAAGATCCAGTCCGAGCGCTTCGACGCGGTGTTCGGCGGCGGCCGCCGGGACGAGGAAAAGGCACGCGCCAAGGAGCGGGTGTTCTCGCTGCGGGACGAGTTCTCGCAGTGGGACCCGCGCCGGCAGCGGCCCGAGCTGTGGCAGCTCTACAACGGCCGCCACGCGCCCGGCGAGCATGTCCGCGTCTTCCCGTTGTCCAACTGGACCGAGCTGGACGTCTGGCAGTACATCGAGCGCGAGAAGATCGAGCTCCCCGAGATCTACTTCGCCCACGAGCGCGAGGTCTTCCAGCGCTCCGGCATGTGGCTGACCGCGGGCGAGTGGGGCGGCCCGAAGGCGTCCGAGACGGTCGAGACGCGGCTGATCCGCTACCGCACCGTCGGCGACATGTCCTGCACCGGAGCCGTCGACTCGGACGCCACCACGCTCGACGCGGTGATCGCCGAGATCGCCGCGTCCCGGCTCACCGAGCGGGGCGCGACCCGCGCCGACGACAAGATGTCCGAGGCCGCGATGGAAGACCGCAAGCGCGAGGGGTACTTCTAACCATGACGACCACGACCCAGCAGCTCTCGGCCACCACCCTGCTGCGCTTCGCCACCGCCGGCTCCGTCGACGACGGCAAGTCCACGCTGGTGGGACGGCTGCTGCACGACTCCAAGTCGGTGCTGACCGACCAGCTGGAGGCCGTCGAGGCCGCGTCCCTGAGCCGCGGCCAGGAGACGCCCGACCTGGCGCTGCTCACCGACGGCCTGCGGGCCGAGCGGGAGCAGGGCATCACCATCGACGTGGCGTACCGCTACTTCGCGACCGCGCGCAGGCGGTTCATCCTCGCGGACACGCCGGGCCATGTGCAGTACACCCGCAACATGGTCACCGGCGCGTCCACGGCCGAGCTCGCGGTCGTCCTCGTCGACGCGCGCAACGGCGTCGTCGAGCAGACCCGCCGGCACGCCGCGATCGCCGCGCTGCTGCGCGTCCCGCATGTCGTGCTGGCCGTCAACAAGATGGACCTCGTCGCGTACGAGGAGTCCGTCTTCGCCGCGATCGCCAAGGAGTTCACGGCGTACGCATCCGAGCTCGGCGTCCCCGAGATCACCGCGATCCCGATCTCGGCGCTCGCCGGGGACAACGTCGTGGACGCATCCGCGAACATGGACTGGTACGGCGGGCCGACCTTCCTGGAGCACCTCGAGACGGTCCCGGTCAGCCACGACCTCACGACCTGCCACGCGCGTCTGCCCGTGCAGTTCGTGATCCGTCCGCAGACGGCCGAGCACCCCGACTACCGCGGGTACGCGGGCCAGATCGCGGCCGGCGCCTTCCGCGTCGGCGAGGCGGTCACGGTGCTGCCCTCAGGCCGTACGTCGAGGATCTCCGCGATCGACCTGCTCGGCGAGGCGGTGGATGTGGCCTGGACGACGCAGTCGGTGACCGTCCTGCTGGAGGACGACATCGACATCTCGCGCGGTGACCTGATCGTGCCGACCAAGGACGCGCCCGCGACGACGCAGGACATCGAGGCGACCGTCTGCCACGTCGCCGACGCGCCGCTGACCGTCGGCCACCGGGTGCTGCTCAAGCACGGCACCCGCACGGTCAAGGCGATCGTCAAGGACATTCCGTCCCGGCTGACCCTGGACGACCTGTCCCTGCACCCGCACCCCGGGCAGCTGGTCGCCAACGACATCGGCCGCGTCAAGATCCGTACCGCCGAGCCGCTGCCGGTCGACTCGTACGCCGACTCCCGGCGCACCGGCTCGTTCATCCTGATCGACCCCGCCGACGGCACCACGCTCACCGCGGGCATGGTCGGCGAGTCCTTCGCCTCGCCGGAGCCGGTCAAGACCGAGGCGGACGACGACGGATGGGACTTCTGATCATGACCCCCACCGACTTCTACGCCACGTTCGCGAAGGAGGGCGGCCGCGTCGGCAGCGGCGCCCTCGGCGCGGGCACGGGCGGGGTGGCGCGATGTGCGTGCTGACGTACGCGCACTGCCTGCGCGCCCGCACCCCCCGCACCCTGCACCGACGAAGACCTGCCGACTTCCCGGCCGCGTCCGAAGTGACGTAAGAACCGGGCCTCCGAGAGGACCACCTCCCGTGCCTGCCACTCGTATCACCCCGCGGCGCAGCATCGCCGCTGCCGCAGTCCTTCCGCTGCTCGCACTGGCGCTCACCGCCTGCGGCTACGGCTCCGAGGCGGAGAAGGGCGACAACGTCGCTCCCGCCGCCAAGGGCGAGAAGATCGACGGTCTCGACACCGTGAAGGTCGGATACTTCCCGAACCTCACCCACGCCACCGCGCTGGTCGGTCACCAAGAGGGCATCATCCAGAAGGAGCTGGGCGGCACCAAGCTGTCGGCCGCGACCTTCAACGCCGGTCCCTCCGAGATCGAGGCGCTGAACGCGGGCTCCATCGACATCGGCTTCATCGGCCCCTCCCCCGCCATCAACGGCTACGCCAAGTCCAAGGGCCAGAGCCTGCGGATCATCTCCGGCTCCGCGTCCGGCGGCGTGAAGCTGGTCGTCAACCCGGCGAAGATCAAGACCCTGGACGACCTCAAGGGCAAGAAGATCGCCACGCCGCAGCTCGGCAACACGCAGGACGTCGCCTTCCTCAACTGGATCTCGGAGAAGGGCTGGAAGGTCGACGCCGAGAGCGGCAAGGGCGACGTCTCCGTGGTCCGCACGGAGAACAAGGTCGCTCCCGACGCCTACAAGTCCGGTTCCATCGACGGCGCCTGGGTGCCGGAGCCGACCGCGTCCAAGCTGGTCAGCGAAGGTGCGAAGGTGCTGCTCGACGAGTCGACGCTGTGGCCCGAGAAGAAGTTCGTGATCACGAACATCATCGTGTCGCAGAAGTTCCTCACCGAGCACCCGGACGTCGTCGAGGCGGTGCTGCGCGGTTCGGTGAAGACCAACGCGTGGATCAACGCCAACCCGGACAAGGCGAAGGCGTCCGCGAACGCCAAGCTCAAGGAGCTCACCGGCAAGGCACTGCCGCCCGAGGTGATCGACCCGGCGTGGCCGTCGATCCAGTTCACCGACGACCCGCTGGCCACGACGCTGCAGGCGCAGGCCGACCACGCGGTGAAGGCCGGTCTGCTGGACAAGCCCGACCTGGCCGGCATTTACGACCTGAAGCCGCTGAACAAGGTCCTCAAGGCCCAGGGCAAGCCCGAAGTCGCCGACGCCTCTCTCGGCGTCAAGTAACCGCCCGTACGCGCTCTCAGGAGGTGACGACCATGGCCACAGCACTCGCCAAGGCCGATGACCAGGTGGCGGTCGAGCACGCCGCCCGTCTCGCGCATGTCTCGAAGTCCTTCGCCGGGCCTTCCGGACAGCAGCTCGTCCTGGACGACATCACCCTCGATGTCGCTCCGGGCGAGTTCGTCACCCTCCTGGGAGCCTCCGGGTGCGGAAAGTCGACGCTGCTCAATCTGGTGGCGGGGCTCGACCGTCCGACCGCGGGATCCATCGAGACCCCCGGCGGGCGGCCCGCCCTGATGTTCCAGGAGCATGCGCTGTTCCCGTGGCTGACCGCGGGCAAGAACATCGAACTGGCGCTGCGGCTGCGAGGCGTGCCGAAGTCCGGGCGTCGTGAGGAGGCCGAACGTCTCCTTGAGCTCGTACGGCTGCAAGGCTCGTACGGCAAGCGGGTGCACGAGCTGTCCGGCGGTATGCGGCAGCGCGTCGCGCTGGCGCGGGCGCTGGCGCAGGACAGCCGGCTGCTGCTGATGGACGAGCCGTTCGCGGCGCTGGACGCGATCACCCGGGACGTACTGCACGACGAGCTGACCCGGATCTGGCGCGAGACGAACCTGTCGGTCCTGTTCGTCACGCACAACGTCCGCGAGGCTGTGCGGCTTGCCGAGCGTGTGGTGCTGCTGTCGTCCCGGCCGGGCCGTATCGCCCGCGAGTGGACGGTCGGGATTCCGCAGCCGCGCCGTATCGAGGACGCCGCGGTCGCTGAACTGTCCGTCGAGATCACCGAAGAACTGCGTGGGGAGATCCGCCGTCATGGCCAGCACTGAAACGAAGGCCGACGCGAAGCCGGTCACGAAGGCCGACGATCTCGCGGGCCTTGAGGCGGGCCTCGACGCACTCGACGCGGTGCAGGTCAGCCGCACTCCGGTGAGCGAGGTGCTGCTGAAGAAGGTGCTGCCGCCGCTGACCGCCGTGGCCCTGGTGCTCGTCGTCTGGCAGGTGCTGGTCTGGGCGAAGGTCACCGAGGACTACAAGCTGCCCGCGCCGTCCGCGGTGTGGGACAGCGTGTCCGACCTGTGGCTGCAGGGCACACTGCTCGAGGTCGTGTGGACGAGCGTGTCCCGCGGACTGCTGGGCTTCCTGCTGGCGCTCGCCATCGGCACGCCGCTGGGCCTGCTGGTCGCCCGGGTGAAGTTCGTCCGCGCGGCGATCGGCCCGATCCTCTCCGGCCTCCAGTCGCTGCCGTCCGTCGCCTGGGTGCCGCCCGCGGTGATCTGGCTCGGCCTCAACGACTCGATGATGTACGCGGTGATCCTGCTGGGCGCGGTCCCCTCGATCGCGAACGGCCTGGTCTCCGGCGTCGACCAGGTGCCGCCACTGTTTTTGCGGGCCGGGCGCACTCTTGGCGCGACGGGACTGCGCGGCACCTGGCACATCGTCATGCCCGCCGCGCTGCCCGGTTATCTCGCGGGTCTGAAGCAGGGCTGGGCGTTCTCCTGGCGTTCGCTGATGGCCGCGGAGATCATCGCGTCCTCGCCCGATCTCGGCCTCGGTCTCGGCCAGTTGCTGGAGAACGG
Organism: Streptomyces sp. NPDC020681; assembly: GCF_044334895.1. Lineage (NCBI taxonomy): Bacteria > Bacillati > Actinomycetota > Actinomycetes > Kitasatosporales > Streptomycetaceae > Streptomyces > Streptomyces sp. NPDC020681. Next base: position 90,982 of record NZ_JBIRTX010000007.1, read on the forward strand.
CCGCAACAACGCCGACATGCCCGGAGTCTTCCTCGCCATCATCCTGATCCTGATCGTCGGCATCGCCATCGATCTGCTGATCTTCAGCCCACTGGAGCGTGCGGTACTGCGTGGCCGCGGACTCCTCGTCAAGAACTGAGCCTCACGATGCGCAGCCCGGTCCTTCTCGTCATCGCCCACGGCAGCCGCGACCCGCGGCACGCCGCGACGGTCCACGCCCTGGTGCGGCGGGTCCGGTCCCAGCGGCCGGGCCTGCGCGTCGAGACGGGCTTCCTGGACTTCAACGCGCCGTCGGTGCCGAGGATGCTGGAGGCGCTGGCAGAGGAGGTGCGGCGCGAAGCGCCTCGTTGGAGGGGTGGTGGCGGGCGACGGGAGGGAGTACGGGACGTGGTGGCGCTGCCGCTGCTGCTGACCCGCGCCTTCCACGCCAAGTCCGACATCCCGGCGGTGCTCCGGTCGGCGCCGCCGGCGCTCCGGATCCGCCAGGCGGACGTGCTGGGCCCGTCCCCGCTGCTCGTCGAGGCCCTCAACAACCGCCTGTACGAGGCGGGCCTCGCGCCCGCCGACCGACGCTCGACGGGCCTGGTCCTGGCCTCGGCGGGCTCCACAGACCCGGAGGCGATCGCAGTGATCGCAGAACTGGCGCGGGAGCTGCGGCACACCGGTTGGTGCGCCGTGCGAGCTGCGTTCGCCTCCGCATCTCTGCCTCGTACGGGGGACGCGGTCCGTGCGCTCCGGTCCGAAGGCTTCGACCGAGTCGCGGTCGCCCCGTACGTCATCGCACCGGGCCGCCTTCCGGACCGCATCGCGGCGGGGTCCTCGGACGCGGATGTGCTGGCCGATGTCCTGGGCCCGTCGCAGGAGCTGGCCAGACTGCTGCTCGAGCGGTACGACGGGGCACGGGTGGAACACCGCATCGCTCTCGCGGGCTGAGCGACGGGCCCAGGGCCTCCGGCTTCACCGTGGCGCGCGGCCGCTCGTCGCCAGGGCGCGTTCGAAGGCCGTCGCGTCCGGCGGCGACCCGACCGGGTCGGCGAAGCCCTCGTACTGGCGGAATACCTCGGCGTGCTCCTCGACGACCGCGAGGAGGAACTCGCCCGTGTTGTCCGGGACTTGGACCTGCTGGCCGGTGGAGCGCGCCAGGTCCCAGCCGTGGAGGGCGAGTTCCTTCACGATGAGGGAAGCGATCTCAGTGGCGGGCATGGTCGTGAAGCCCAGGTCCACTTCGCCCTGCCAGGCCGATGGGGCGGACCAGGCGGCCAGCGCGCGGTCCAGTTGAGTCGCGTACCGCTCCGCCCAGTCGGGGTCTGCCGTGAAGTCGCGTTTGGTCAGTTCCTCCGGGAGCTGTTTGCGCAGGGCGCGGTGTTCCAGGCCGTGGGCCGAGTACAGGACGAGGTGGTTGACCAGGTCGCGTACCGTCCACTGGTCGCAGACGGACTGCTGGGTCAGCTGGTCGGCCCGCACGCCGCGGGCGACGCGGGCGGCTTCGGCGGCGCAGACCCTGAGGTGCGCGTGGATGAGGTTCATGCCGCCGACGCTAGGTCCGGGCGCTTCGACCGGTCTTGAAGGAATGCGACACCGCCGTCAGGCGAAGTCCAGGCTGCCCGTGCGGGTTCGCTTGAGTTCGAAGAAGTCGGGGTAGCCGGCGATCACGCGGAAGCTGTCGAAGAGCCGGGCCGCCTCCTCGCCGCGCGGGATCGAGTTGAGCACCGGGCCGAACCAGACGGTGCCGTCGACGTGGATCGTGGGTGTGCCGACATACGCGTCGGCCGCCGGGTCCTTGCCCGCGTCATGGCTGCGGCGTACGGCTTCGTCGTACGCCGGGTCGTGTGCGGCCTTCGCCAGGTCCGCCGGGAGGCCCAGCTCGGCCAGCGACTGGACGATGACCTCGTCGAAGTCCTCGATCCTGCGCTCGTGGATACGGGTGCCGAAGGCGGTGTAGAGGTCGCGCAGGATCGCGTCGCCGTGCTGTTCGGCCGCGGCGACCGCCACCCGTACCGGACCTATCGACTTGTCGACCAATTCCCGGTACCAGTCCGGCAGTTCATTGCCGGCGTTGTGCAGATACAGGCTCATCGGCCGGAAACTCAGCTCGATGTCGCGCTGCCGCTCGACCTCGAGCATCCAGCGGGAGGTGATCCAGGCGAAGGGGCAGGCGGGGTCGAAGTAAAAGTCGACCGTGGTCGTGCTGGCCTTGCCGGCCGTGCTGGTCGTGCCGTCCTTGGTGGTCATGGATCGAATCTAAGGCGTGAGTGGCCCGAGATCACGGGCCACTCACGCAGTCATTCAGTGGGCCATTTCCTCCGCGTCGACCAGCGCCGTCAGCTCGGCCACCGACATCGATCCGGCCGCTCTGCGCTCCCGCGCGAATGTGTTCGCGACGCGCTGCAGCGTGTCGTTGACCGGTGTCGGGACGCCGTGCAGGCGGCCGAGCAACGCGATCTCGCCGTTGAGATAGTCGGCCTCGATCGTGCCCGTGCCGCGGTTGAGCGACTGCCAGGACGAGCCCCCGCCGCGTTCCGAACCGTCGAACGGCTCGAACCGGATCTTCTCCGCGCGGAACCGCTTCTGCTCCTCCTCGCCCGTCGCCTCGATGCCCGCCGCCGCCAGCACCGCCTCGCCCTCGGCGCGCGTCCGCCGGTAGAGCGCGAGTCCGTCCTCGCCGGCGAGCAGGCCGGTGACTGCCTCGATGGAGTTGGCGAGATTGCCCAGCAGCTTGGCGTACTTCCAGCGCATCACATCCGCGACGACCGGTGCCTCGAAGCGCGACTTCTCCAGGTCGCCGGCGATGCTGCGGGCCGTCTGGTCGGTGCCTGCCGGATAGCGGCCGATGTGCAGGATGCCGGTGAGCGGGGCGCCCGCGGCGGAGACCGAGCCCGGCTGGACATGGGTGGCGGGCAGCCAGACGCACATGCCGTACACATGGCGGAAGCGGCGCAGCGCGATGCGTTCGCTCGCCACGCCGTTCTGGGCGCAGACCAGCGGCAGCCGCTCGGCCGCGGTGCCGCCGCCCGCCACGGGCAGATGACCCCAGGCGTCGAGCGCGGCCGTGCTGTCCTGGGTCTTCACGGCGAGCAGCAGGACGTCGTCCTCGCGCAACTCGCCCAGTTCCTGCGGGTCTTGGACGACGGGCAGCCGGTGCGTGTGCCTGCCGTCGGGCGTGCTGAGGCGGAGACCGCCGTCGCGGAGGGCCTCGTAGTGCGCGCCGCGCGCCACGAGCACCACGTCGTGTCCCGCCTCCGCGAGCCGCCCGCCGACGGTGCCGCCGACCGCTCCTGCCCCGATGATGATGTAGCGCATACGTACGAGCCTCGCACAGTCCGGCACCCGGCCGGCGGGTCGCGGTGACACAACCGTGGCGCGGCGGTGACGGCCATGGGGCGCAGTGCCCTCACCATCGAGGGAAGGAGGCCGACATGTCGATCTATTACCACAAGCGGATCACCATCATCCCCAAGGTGCTCCACCTCAACGTCAGCTCGCACGGCTGGTCCTGGACGTTCGGCTCGCGCCGCGCACATGTCACCCGCGGCAGCGGCGGGCAGCGCAGCGCCTCGGTGCGGCTGCCCGGCGGATTCAGCTGGAGCCGGCACTCCCGGCGTCACTGAACCGCGTGCCCTGGTGGAAGTAGAGCAGCCAGCCGCCGGCGGTCAGCCGCCACAGTGAGCTGCGGTGGGCCCGGTGCGCGCCCGTGTCGGTGTCGAAGGTCAGATGCACCACGTCGCGCGCGAGCTGTACGCCCCGTATCCGCGAGGCGGTGATCGGCCGCGGTGCGGGCGCGTCCCGTGCCGTGAGCGCGGCGATGATCGAGTCCCGGTCCCAGAGCCGGCCCGAGGTGCCGAATTCCCGGTAGTCCGGATGGAACAGCTCGGCCAGCCGCTCCGGCGACGTGCGTACGGCCGGGTCGAGGAGGCGCAGCTCCGCCTCGATGGCCGCCTGGACCGCGTCCCTGGCGTCAGTCACGGGTCAGCTCCACGAGTTTGACGACCGTGTTCCAGTTGCGCGTGGTGGCGGTGATGCCCTTGAACAGGCGCGGCTTCGCGAGTGCCTCGGCGAGTTTGGAGCGGCCGAGGCCGTCCGGTGCGTACAGATACAACGCCCGGTCGCCCAGCCGGAACTCCTCCGGCAGGAAGGCCGCCGCGTCGATCGGCGCTAGCCGTTCGGGCGCGACCGGCTCCGAGAAATAGGTGACATGCAGCTGCTTGGCCTCCAGCGACGCTGCCGGGAAGGGGCACGCGTCGGCAACCGCCTTCAGATACGGGCCACCGCGCACCAGACAGTCGACGCCGAAGCCGAAGCGCCGCTCGATGGCCCGCTCCAGGGCGGTGGCGAGCGCCTGCTCGTCGTCGGAGTCGCTGCTGAAGACGGCGTTGCCGCTCTGCAGATACGTGGCGATGTCGCCGTGGCCCAATTCCCCCAGCACTTCGCGGAGTTGGGCCATCGGGACCTTTTTGTGCCCGCCCACGTTGATCCCGCGCAGAAGGGCCGCATACCTCGTGGTCATCGCCACACCATAGAGCGGCGCCCTGGCATATGACGGCATCGCGCGACAAGGCGGCCGCCGCGCCCCGTGGGGGAGGGCGCGGCGACCGCCGGCTCAGCGATGTTCAGACCGTCACTCGACGACCTTCAGCAGCTTGTTGGGCGTGCCCTCGCTGGGGTTGCTGATCTTGTCGGGCGTAGCGCCCTCGGTCAGGGCCGTGGCCACCTGCTCCGGCGTGGCGTCCTGGTGGGCGCCGAGGTAGATCGCCGCGGCACCGACGACATGCGGCGTCGCCATGGAGGTGCCGGAGATGGTCTTCGTGCCCTCGTCGCTGTCGTTCCAGGCCGACGTGATGTCGGAGCCCGGCGCGTAGATGTCCACGATCTCGCCGAAGTTGGAGAACGAGGACTGCTCGTCCTCCTTGGTCGAGGAGGCCACGGTGATGGCTTCCTTGACGCGCGACGGGGAGCCCTGACTGGCGTCGGAGGACTCGTTGCCGGCCGCCACACCGAAGGTGACGCCGGAGGCGATCGCCTTGCGGACGGCCTCGTCGAGCGCCTCGTCGGCGCCGCCGCCGAGGCTCATGTTGGCGACGGACGGGCCCTGGTGGTTCTTGGTGACCCAGTCGATGCCGGCGACGACCTGCTCGGTGGTGCCGGAGCCGTTGTCGTCGAGCACCCGGACGGCGACGATCTTCGCCTTCTTGGCGACACCGTGCGCGGCGCCGGCGATGGTGCCCGCCACGTGTGTGCCGTGGCCGTTGCCGTCGTCGGCGGAGTCGTCGTTGTCGACCGCGTCGAAGCCGTGCGTGGCGCGGCCCTCGAAGTCCTTGTGGGAGATGCGGACTCCGGTGTCGATGACATACGCGGTGACACCCTCGCCCGCGCTGTCCGGGTAGGTGTACTTGCTGTCTCCGGCGGTGTCGGCCTGGTCGATGCGGTCCAGGCCCCATGACGGCGGGTTGTCCTGGGTCGCGTTGGCGGTGAACTTCTTGTTCTGGACGACCTTGGCGACGGCCGGGTCGGCGGCGAGGCGCTTGGCCTCGGTCTCCGTAAGGCCGTTGGCGGAGAAGCCGTTGATGGCGGAGCTGTAGTTGCGCTGCAGCTTGCCGCCGTACTCCTTCGCCAGGTCCTGCTTGTCGGCCTTCTGATCCAGCATCACGATGTAGCTGCCGGCGACGGCGCCTTCGGCGTTCGCGCCGTAGATGGTGCCCTGGGCGGGCGGCGTGGCGGCACCGGCGAAGGAAGTGCCGAGTACGGTCACTCCGGCCGCGGCCGCGACAGCGGCTATCGCCGCGGTGAGCTTGATCTTGCTCGCGCGCTTGTGATTTGCCATGAAGAGGGAGCTCCTCGTCATCATTTGTGGGGGGAATGGCCAACGGACGGAAAATCTCCGTGGGCTGGCTCGAAACCCTGACCGATTGACGGGCTCAGATCAAGACCTTCATACACCTGTGACTCACTCAACAAGGTTCTGTAATAAGAAATCGGCCAGGGTCTCCCAAGTCGGACTTCGGCCCCAATTTTCCTTACGTGTAAGGGGCTTCCATCCTTCTTGTCGGGGATGCGAGGGGTCCGTAGGGAGGAGATCACCCGTGCCCGGCGTCACCGCCGAGCAGGAGGAGACGGCCTGAATGTGCCCCTAGCGTCAGAGCAGGACGACGGCGCCGCGCCGGCGTCATGGTCAAGGGGGCAGAGCTGTCATGGGGAATGCAGGAATACGACCGCGCGGAATCGCCGCGCGGGCCGGCGGCTGGAGCGCCCGGCACCGCTGGGCGGCAGTCGGGATCTGGGTGTTGTTCGTCCTGCTCGCCATGGTGGCCGGATCCGCCGCGGGCCAGGTGGAGCTCAAGGACAGCGATCAGCTGAAGGGCGAGACCACGCAGGCCTCGCGGATCACGGAGGACGCCGGCATCGAGGAGCCGGCCAGCGAGATGGTGCTGGTCCAGGCGAAGGACGGCTCGGTCAAGGCGACGGACCCGGAGTTCCGGTCGGCCGTGGACGCCGTGATCAAGGCGGTCGGCGCCACCGGCCAGGTGGCCGAGGTGACCTCTCCGTACCCCGACAGCATTTCGAAGGACGGGCGCAGCGCACTCGTCCAGTTCGACGTGCGCGGCGACCCCGAGACCGCGGGCGACCGGATCGAACCGGTGCTGAACGCCGTCGCCAAGGTCCAGGACGCGCACCAGGAGCTGCGGATCGAGGAGATCGGCGGCGCCAGCATGAACAAGACCTTCGACGACGCCTTCGGTGACGACTTCAAGCAGGCCGAGCTCTCTGCGGTGCCGGTCGCGCTCGGCATTCTGCTGATCGCCTTCGGCGCGCTGGTGGCGGCGCTGCTGCCGGTGGCGCTGGCCCTCACCGCGATCATGGCGACGATGGGTCTGATGGGCGTCGTCAGCCATGTGATGCCGATGAGCGAGACGGCGAACTCGGTGATGCTGCTGGTGGGTCTGGCGGTCGGCGTCGACTACTGCCTCTTCTATCTGCGGCGCGAGCGCGAGGAGCGGCAGGCGGGCCGGGACGCGGCCACGGCCATGCAGATCGCCGCGGCGACGAGCGGCCGGGCCGTGATCGTCTCCGGTGTGACGGTGTGCGTCGCGATGGCGGGCATGCTCTTCACCGGCATCGGCGAGTTCAAGTCGATGGGCCTGGCCTCACTCATCGTGGTGGCCGTGGCGATGGTCGGCTCCGTGACGGTGCTCCCGGCGCTGCTTTCGCTGCTCGGCGAACGGGTGGAGAAGGGCCGCATCCCCTTCCTCAACCGCGCCAAGCGCGGCACGAACGGCGAGAGCCGGATCTGGAACAAGGTGCTCGGCAGTGTGCTGAAGCGCCCGCTGGTGTCGCTGCTGGTGGCGGCCGGTGCGCTGGTGGCCGTCGCGCTGCCCGCGATCGGGATGAAGACACAGCAGCTCACGCTGGACCAGGAGTTCGGCGACTCGGTGCCGATCGTGGCGACATACGAACGCGTCAACGAGGCGTTCCCGGGCGGTGCCGACCCGGCGGAGGTCGTCGTCAAGGCGGACGACATCAACTCCGCCGCCGTGAAGCAGGCCATCGCGGACTTCCGTCAGCAGGCGGTGAGTTCGGGCGCGTCCAAGGGACCGGTCGAGGTCGTGACGCACGACGCGGAGAATCTCGCCTTCGTGTACGTCCCGCTGGTCGGCGGCTCCGACCAGGACAAGGCGGAGAAGAGCCTGGACATTCTCCGTACGGAGGTCAGGCCGGCCACGCTCGGCACGGTCGACGGCGTCGAGGCGCCGATCAGCGGGCAGGTCGCGGGTTCGAAGGACTTCAACGACCAGCTCACCAAGTCGGTCGCGCCGGTCTTCGCCTTCGTGGTGGTGTTCGCCTTCGTCCTGATGCTGCTGTCGTTCAGGTCGCTGACGATCGCGATCACCTCGATCGTGCTCAACCTGCTGTCGGTCGGGGCGGCGTACGGAATCCTGACGGCGGTCTTCCAGTACGGCTGGGGCGCTTCGCTGGTGGGCGCGGAAGGCGTCGGCGCGATCATCGCCTGGCTGCCGCTGTTCCTGTTCGTGATCCTGTTCGGTCTCTCGATGGACTACCACGTGTTCGTGGTGTCGCGGATCCGGGAGGCGAAGATGCAGGGCCGCGGAACGCGGGAGGCGATCACGCACGGCGTGGTCACGACGGCGGGCGTGGTGACGAGCGCGGCGGTCATCATGGTGGCGGTGTTCGCCATCTTCGGCACGCTGTCGATGCAGTCGATGAAGCAGATGGGCGTCGGCCTCGCGGCGGCGGTGCTGATCGACGCGACGATCATCCGCGGCGTGCTGCTGCCGGCGGTCATGGCACTGCTCGGGGACCGCAACTGGTACTTCCCGAAGTGGCTCCGCTGGCTGCCCGACCTGACGCACGACGAGCCGGTGGCTCCGGCTCCGGTCAGGGGACACGACGACGACCGCGGGACGCCGGTACGGGTCTGAGGCTGAGCGGTACGCGGACGGGCGCGGGCCCTTGTCGGTCCCGCGCCCGTCCGGCGTTCCTGCGGCAGACCGGTTTCACGCGGGCGGCACCGCGCCGGTTGCCGCGTTGGCGTAGCGGCGGGCCAGAAGCGCGAAGGCGTCCTTGAGCTCGGCCGGGCCGACGACCTCGATGTCGGCGTCGAACCCGCCGATGGCGGCGGCCAGTCCGGGCCATGACCACGAGCCCAGGACAAGCCGGCAGCGGTTCGGGCCGAGTTCCTCGACGGCTCCGTCGCGGGTGTAGCGGGACACGGCGGCGGCGGGCAGGCCGAGGATCACCTCGCCGCGGCAGGGCCAGTCGCCGGAGCCGTCGGAGCCCCGGAACCTGCCGGCCACGAAGGCGGCCACGTCACCACCGGGCAGTTCGCGCGGGGTGAAGCGGGGCCCTGTCGGTGTGCGCGGGGTGATTCGATCGGCACGGAAGGTGCGCCAGGCCTCGCGGTCGAGGTCCCAGGCGACGAGGTACCAGCGCCCGCCCCAGGTGACGAGGCGGTGGGGCTGCACACGGCGCGGTGGAGTTGCGGCGGGGTCGTCGTCGCCGATTCCCGGCGGGGATGCGGGGGCGTAGTCGAAGCGCAGCACTTCGCGGGCGTGGACGACGGCGCTGAGCGTCATGAGCACGCTGCTGTCGACCTGTGGATCAGGTCGGCTCGCGGGCCGCTCGACGGCGGTGACCTGGAGGGTGTCGATCCGGCGGCGCAGCCGTGCGGGCATGACCTGCCGGACGGTGGTCAGCGCGCGCGCCGCGGCCTCCTCGATGCCGGCACCGGTGGTGGTGGCGATCTGGAGTGCGACGGCGAGGGCGACGGCCTGCTCGTCGTCGAACAGCAGCGGAGGCAGTTCCGAGCCGGCTTCGAGTCGGTACCCACCGTCCGGCCCCTTGAAGGCCACGATGGGATAGCCGAGTTCGCGCAGGCGGTCGACATCGCGGCGCACGGTGCGCTGGCTGATGCCGAGCCGCTCGGCCAGCAGCGCCCCCGGCCAGTCCCGGCGTGCCTGGAGCAGCGAGAGCAGTGACAGCAGTCGCGCTGATGTCTTCGGCATGACTCCCATGTTGCCCTGAGAAGCGGACACATCCTGACCGCTTCCCCGACGACTGTAGTCACCGGGCGGGCCGAACAAGCGGGTCGCCCGGACCGGATGAATCGAAACAGGGAGCCGATCATGTCCGTCAACGCTGTGACCCACCTGAACTTCCGAGGTGACGCCCGCGCGGCACTCACGTTCTACCAGGCCGTGTTCGGCGGGGACGTGGTCATGGTCACGTACAAGGACGCCGGAAACGTCCAGGACCCGTCCGCGGCGGACCAGGTGATGTGGGGCCAGGTGGCCGCCGGCAGCGGTCTTTGCGTGATGGCTTACGACGTACCGTCGCACCTGCCGTGGAACCAGGGCGAGAACGCGTTCTTCGTTTCGCTCCGAGGCGAAGTGACCGAGGAGGTCACCGCGTACTGGGACAAGCTTTCCGACGGCGCGACGGTCCTCCAGCCGCTGGGACCCGCGCAGTGGGCACCCCTCTACGGAATGCTGAAGGACCGGTTCGGCGTCACCTGGGTCGTGGACGTCGTCAGCGAATACAACGCCTCCTGACCGCCCAGGATGACCGTTCTCGACACCCGGGCGCTGGGCCGCGCGACGCTCGCCCGGCAGTTGCTGCTCGATCGCGCCGAACTGCCGGTCCTCGACGCCGTCGCGCACCTCGGCGGACTGCAGGCGCAGGAACCGCAGGAGCCGTTCGTCGGACTCTGGTCGCGGGTGCGCGCGTTCGACCCGGCGGCGCTCTCGGACCTGCTGACCGGGCGGCGTGTGGTGCGGACCCATCTCATGCGCCGCACCGTCCACCTCGTCACCGCCGACGACGCCCTGGCCTGGCGCGCCCGCCACACCACCATGCTGCGCCAACGGGTACTCGGGGTCTACCGCCGCGAGCTCGACGGGGTGAACCTCGACGAGCTCGCGGCGGCGGGCCGGGCGGTCATGGCCGACGGCGAGCCCCGCTCGATGACCGAGCTCGCGCGGGCGCTCGCCGAGCGCTGGCCGGCGCCGGCGCCACGGGCACTGGGTGAGATGCTCATCGCCGCCCTCGTCCCGGTGGCCCAGCTGCCGCCGCGCGGGCTGTGGCGCACGAAGGCGGGAGTGCGCAACGTGCTGCTCTCCTCGTGGCTGGGGCGCGAGATCGATCCTCCCTCTCCGGAAGGTTCCGATCCTGTGGGCCAGGCGCTGGTACGGCGCTATCTGGCCGCGTTCGGCCCCGCCGCCTCGGCCGACCTGCGCGCCTGGTGCGGCCTCGCCGGGCTGCCGGCCGCGGTCGCCGCGATACGCGAGGAGCTGGTCGCCTTCCGCGACGAGCGGGGCCGGGAACTGCTGGATCTTCCCGACGCACCACGCCCCGACCCCGACACACCCGCCCCGGTACGGTTCCTGCCCGCGTTCGACAACGCGATCCTCGGCTTCCACGACCGCGGCCGGATCATCGACGACGCCCACCGCGGCCTGTCGGTCGCCGGCGCTCGCGTTGTCCTGGTCGACGGCCGGGTGGCCGCAACCTGGAACGTGGAGGCAGGGACCGTGATCGTCACCCCGCTGCGCCGCTTCTCCCGAACCGACCGCACCACCGTCGCCGACCAGGGGCGGGCGCTGGCATCGTTCCTCTCCGACAACGACAGCCACCGCGTTGAGATCGCCGCGTCTTTCTGCTGAGCGACAACACCCGCACGCTCAGCGCTGGTACCGCGCCAGCACCAGGTTCCCGTCCTTCACCAGGCGTTTCTCCAGCTCGGCCGCGTCGATCGCACCGCTGTAGTACTCCTGCAGCGCCGGCGTCGCGACCTTGTCCTTCCACTCCGGATAGCCGCGTACCGACTGCGCGGGCGCCGACCGCAAGTCCTTGGCAAGTGCCGCGCCCGTCGCCCAGCCGTCCTTCGCCGTGTGCAGCGACGGATCCGCCAGCGCGGCCGTGCCGGTCGGCAGCATCCAGTCGCCCTTCGCCAGCCGCACCATGTTCCGCGGCTGCAGCATGAAGTCGATGAACTGCGCCGCCTCCTTCTTGTACGGGCTGTCCTCGGCGACCGACAGCGTCTGCGGGCTCACGCCCTGGGCCGGGCCCTGCGCGCCGGCCGGAGCGGGCAGCACCGTCCACTCGAAGCCCTTCGGCGCCTGCTGCACGATCTGCTGCCGGTACGAGAAACCCAGCGGGACCATCGCGTACTTGCCACCGAAGAAGCCCGGCAGCGTGTCGGAGCCGCCCATGCCGAGCGTGCTGCGCGATGCGCTCCGGTCGGTGTTGACCTGGTCGTGGACGGTGTCCGGCAGCACCGCGTCGCCGTCGGTGAACCGGATGGTGACCTTCCCGTCCTCGCCCCGGTGGAAGAGCTGACCGCCGGCCGACAGGCCGAGGTTGAGCGTGACGGAGACCGGCTCCTTGAGCGGCCAGGCGACGCCGTACTTCCCCTTGCCCAGCTTCGCCGTCAGCGCCTTGGTGACCTCGCGGAACTCCGCCCAGCTCCATGGCTTTTCCGCCGTCGGGACCCGGACGCCGGAGGCGTCGAGAATCTTCCTGTTGGCGATCAGGACCCGCGGCTCCTGGAGGAAGGGGACGCCGTAGATCCCGTCGCCGAAGGTGGTCGTCTGCCAGCTCGCCCGCGGGATGTCCGACTTCAGCCGCTCCGGCAGCAGCTCGCTCAGATCGGCGAGATAGCCGCCGTACGCGAAGTCGGCGAGGTCGTCGGAGGCGTCATGGATGACGTCCGGCGCCTCGCCGCCCTCGAACGAGGTCAGCAACTGGTCGTGGACGCTGTCCCAACTGCCCTGGACGTACTGGACCTGGATGTCGGGATGGGTCGCGTTCCACTCCCGTACGAGTTCCTTGTTGGCGTCGACGGACTCCTGCTGCCAGGCAAGCGACTGGAAGCGGAGCTTGATCCTGCCGTCCGGACCACCGTCGTCGCCGTCCGAACAGCCGGTCAGCAGGACGGCAAGAACAGTGGCGGCCGCGGCCAGCATCCGTACACGCATCAGGACTTCACCGCCCCGGCCAGCATCCCGCCAGTGATCCGCTTCTGGATGACGGCGAAGATGACGAGTGAGGGAATCGTCGCCAGGAACGCGGCCGCCGCGAGCGGCCCGAGGTCGGCGACGCCTTCCGCGCCCAGGAAGTGCGTCAGGACGACCGGCAAGGTCTGCTTCTCCGGGGTCTTGAGCAGGACGAGCGCGAAGAAGAACTCGTTCCATGCGGTGATGAAGGCGAACAGCGCGGTGGCGACGATCCCGGGCGCGAGCAGCGGCGCGGTGACGGAGACCAGCGTGCGGAGCCGGCCGGCGCCGTCGACGGCCGCGGCCTCCTCCAGTTCGGGCGGCACGGCCCGTACGTAGCCGACCAGCATCCACAGCGCGAACGGCAGCGCCCAGACGACGTACACCATGATCAGTCCGAACAGGGTGTTGATCAGATGCAGGTTCTTCAGCACCAGAAACAGCGGAATGATCACCAGCACGAACGGGAACGCCTGGCTGACGACGACCCAGCCGGTGGCCGCGGTGGAGAGCCTGCTGCGGTTGCGGGCCATCACATACGCCATCGGTGTCGCGATCACCACGGCGATCAGGGCGGCGGACAGGGCCGCGATCAGGCTGTTGCCGGCGGCCTGGAGCAGCGGCTGTTCGTCGAAGGCCTGACGGAAGTTGGCGAAGGTCGGGTCCTTCGGTATCCAGGTCGGATGCAGCGAGCCGAGTTCGCGCGGCGGCTTGAAGGCGGTGGAGATCAGCCAGAGGAAGGGAAAGGCGAGAAAGACGAGATAGGCGAGGAGCGCAAGGTACTGGCCGGCGCGGCCGGTCCTGCTGGTGCGGAGCGCGGTCACTGTTCGTCGCCTCCCTTGAGCCGTCCCACGAGATAGAGGGCGAGCATCACCGAGATCACCGCGACCATGACGCAGCCCATCGCGGCGGCGTAGCCGAACTGGCCGTAGCGGAAGGCCTCTTCGTACGCGAAGAGCATCGGCAGCCGGGTCCGTCCGCCCGGCCCGCCGCTGGTCAGCACATACACCAGCGCGAAGGCGTTGAAGTTCCAGATGAAGTTGAGCGCGGTGATCGCGAGGGCGACGGGTTTGAGGGCCGGCCAGGTGACCGTACGGAACCGGCGCCAGGCGCCCGCGCCGTCGAGCGCGGCGGCCTCGTGGAGTTCGTGGGGCGTGTTCTGCAGTCCGGCCAGCAGCGCGACCGTGGTCTGCGGCATGCCCGCCCAGATGCCGACGACGATCACGGCCGGCAGTGCGGTGGCTAGTCCGGTCAGCCAGTCGCGTCCGTCGCCGAGGCCGAGGTCGCGGATGGTCTCGTTGAGGATGCCCGCGTCGGGGTTGTAGACCAGCCGCCACATGATGCCGACGACCACCTCGGGCATGGCCCACGGGATGATCGCGAGGGCGCGGGCCAGCCAGCGCAGCCGCAGGTTCTGGTTGAGCAGCAGTGCGAGGCCGAGGGCGAGCAGGAACTGCGGCACGGTCACGCCGACGGCCCAGAGCAGGCCGATCCGGAACGAGTCCCAGAACAGCGTGTCGTGGGCCAGGTCCTGGAAGTTGAGCGTGCCGATCCACTCGGTGGGCTCGGTGCGGCCGGCCTGGGAGTCGGTGAAGGCCAGGGATATTCCGTAGAGCAGCGGGCCGACGCTGAGCACCAGGATGGGGATGAGTGCGGGGAGTACGAGAAACCAGGCGCCGTGATCCGTGGGCCGCCCGGTGCGCTGCTGCTGTCGGGGCTGCCGCTTCCGTCCGGGCTTCTTTCCGGAGTGCGGCTCCGCGGTCGCCAATGTCACGGATTCAACTCCTTCGGGCGGCTTGTCGACTTATGGCCGCCCTGGCGGCCCCCGTCATCGTGCTGACGGCCCGTCGGTTCGTCAAGCCAACCTGCACGGATGCGAGACTTTGCCGGATTCGTACGAGCTCCGGAATTGGCGGAAAGGTGCCGATGGACGAGACACGGGCGCGCGAGGTGCTGACGGCGGCGGGGCTTCCCGCGGACGGGGAGCTGCTGGCACTCGGCGAGAACGCGGTCCTCGCGGCAGGCGACGCTGTCGTCAAGGTGGGCAGGGACAAAGAGCTGCTGGCACGCGCCGAACGCGAACTGGCCATCGGGGCCTGGCTGGCGGAGGCGGGCGTTCCGGCGGTGCGGCCGGCCGCCCCCGAGGCGCGCCTGGTGGAATGTCATCCGGTGACGCTCTGGCAGCGGCTGCCGGATGCGGTGCGTCCTGCCGAGCCCGAGGATCTGGCGGATCTGCTGCGTCTGGTGCACGCCCTGCCGGAACCGGACTTCGCGCTGCCGCGGCGCGAGCTGCTCGGCGGTGTGGAGCGGTGGCTGCGGCTCGCGGGCGATGCGATCGATCCGGCCGACGCGGCCTTTCTGCGGGCGCGCCGCGACGGATTCGCCGAGGCGTCGGCGGAGCTGGTGCCGCATCTGCCGCCGGGGCCGATCCACGGTGACGCGCTGCCGCGGAACGTCCAAGTGGGGCCGGAAGGCCCGGTCCTGATGGACCTGGAGACCTTCTCCTCCGACCTCCGCGAACACGACCTGGTGGTGATGGCGTTGTCGCGGGACCGGTACGGGCTGGGCTGGGAGGGATACCAGCCCTTCATCGCGGCGTACGGCTGGGATGTGCGGGACTGGGAGGGGTGCGAGGTGCTGCGGGGTGCGCGGGAGACGGCGAGCTGCGCATGGGTGGCCCAGCACGCACCCACGAACCCGAAGGCTCGTGAGGAGTTCGTCCGCCGCGTGAGGTCACTCCGGGACGACATCCCGGACGTCCGCTGGTACCCGTTCTGAGCACGGGTCCCCGCGCCGACGAGCCTGGCGCCGACTCGGTCAGTTCGGCGTCGGGGCCAGGTCCCTGAGCGGCCAGGCCGTGTCGACCGTGGCGTCCGCCTCGCCCCTGTCGCGGAGGAAGCGCTCGAAGTCCGCCGCCCGCTCCGCGTACCAGACGATCTGACGCTCATGCAGCTCGGCTGCGGGCAGCCCGGCCACCTCTGCGTGCCGCTTCGCCACGGCGCGGGCGACCCGGACCGCCGCCAGGGCGTCCGACGCGGCGTCGTGCGCCGACGTCAGCTCGACGCCGTACTCCTGGCAGACCGCCTCCAGCGTGCGCTTGCCCTTGCGGTAGCGGTCCGCCGCGCGATCGATGGTGTACGGGTCGATCACCGGGCCGATCTCCCCGCCGCCCAGCCGGTCGCTCAGCGACGGCAGTCCATGGCGCCGCAACTCGGCCGTGAGCAGCGTCAGATCGAATGCCGCGTTGTACGCGACGACCGGCACGCCGCGCTCCCAGTAGCCGCTCAGCGTCGACGCGATCTCGTCCGCGACCTCCCGGGCCGGGCGGCCCTCCGCCGTCGCCCGTTCGCTGCTGATGCCGTGGATCGCCGATGCCTGTTCCGGGATGAGAATCCCGGGGTTCGCGAGCCAGCGCTGCGGCGAGACGGGCTCCCCCACCCGCTCCTCCACCACCGCGGCCGTCACGATCCGCGCCTCCAGCGGCTCCGTGCCCGTCGTCTCCAGATCGAAGCCGACCAGCGGTTCCCCGTACCAAGCCATCAAGGCCCTCCTCCCAGTGGGTATTCACCCTCGCACGCGGCACTGACAACTCAGGAGACGGGCCGCGAGTCCGCCCAGACGGACTCGAACTCCTCGCGGTATGTCTGGAAAAGACCGTTCTCGCTGTCGTGTCCGGCACGGACGACCGCCCTGGTCCCGCCCCGCAGGACCAGCACCGGAGCCTCCATGCCGCGGGCCCGGCGGAGATACGACTGGACGACCGCGAGGCCGTCCGGCCCGTCGCCGTCCACGAGATAGGCGGTGAAGCGGGGCGTCTCGTCGAAGACATGGATCTCGAAGGCCCCGGGGTCGCGCAGCCGGGAGCGGACCCGGCGCATATGGAGAATGTTCATCTCCACCGTCCGGCTCAACTCCCCTTTTTTGATGCCCAGTTCGCGCTCACGGCGCTTGACCGAGCTGCTCGCCGGGTTGAGGAAGAGCAGCCGGATCCGGCAGCCGGATTCGGCGAGCCTGACCAGCCGCCGGCCGGAGAAGTTCTGGACGAGCAGATTCAGGCCTATGCCGATGGCGTCGAGGCGGCGCGCGCCGCCGAAGAGGTCTTCGGCCGGGAGCTGGCGCTGCAGCCGCACCCGGTCCGGGTGGACGGAGACGACGTCCGCGTAGCGGTCGCCGACGAGCTCCTCGACCGCGTCGACCTTCAGCCGGTCGGCGGACGGGACGCCTGCGCCGCTGCCGAGTATTTCGAGCAGCCGAGCGGATGCGCGTTCCGCCTGCGCGAGCACCGCCTCGTTCAGCGCGCGGTTGCGGGAGACGACATTGCGGGCGACTTCCAGCTCGTCCAGCGCCAACTCGACATCGCGCCGGTCGTCGAAGTACGGCTCGAAGCACGGCCAGTGCTGGACCATCAGCTCGCGCAGTTGCGGCAGCGTGAGAAAGGACAGAACGTTGTCGTCGGCGGGGTCGAGCAGATATCCCTTGCGGCGGGAGACCTCGCGCACCGCGACCGCCCGCTGCACCCATTCCTGGCCGGCCGGCCCGGCCGCGGCCACCACCCAGTCGTCGCCGTGCACGGGTTCGTAGATCGGGCGCAGCACTGCGGCGACCACGGCTCGCAGCCGCTGCTCCACCAGGTTCAGCCAGATATAGGCCCGTCCGGCCCGCTGCGCGCGCGTGCGCACCTCGCTCCAGGCGTCCGCGCCCCAGTCCAGTTCCGCCCCGATCTCCATCGGTCTGGCGAGAGAGACCGCGCCAGGCGGGATCTCGGCGGAGTCCCCCTCGTGACCTGCGTCACCGGGGGGTAGCTCCATCCCTCCCGAGCTCACCCGCGCACCGCCTTCCCTTCCCCCACCCAATGATCAACGGAGACTACTCCGCATGCGGGACCAGGTGCAGCCGGATGGGCAGTGCACTTTTCCCAACTCCCGTGCGTGATCAGGATGTTCCCGCTGGCGAGATCTGCCGGAGTGAGCCGATTCATAGTGGTTGCGACTTCGGGCGACGTACGGAACCCGATGTTGACCGCGTCGTCCACCTGCCATCGGCGCATCTCACCGCATACTTTCGGGGAGGATCTGGGCCAAGTGCCCCCCAGCACCCGGATCAGAAGTGGAAGAGTCATATCTATGCAGGTCTGGCCGGGACAGGCGTATCCCCTCGGTGCCACGTACGACGGCGCCGGCACCAACTTCGCGGTGTACTCCGAAGCCGCGCGGCGCATCGAGTTGTGCCTCCTGCACGACGACGGATCGGAGACGGCCGTCGAGCTGCGTGAGACCGACGCCTTTGTGCGGCATGCGTACCTGCCGGGCGTGATGCCGGGCCAGCGGTACGGATTCCGGGTCCACGGTCCGTACGAGCCGGAGCGCGGCCAGCGGTGCAACTCGGCGAAGCTGCTGCTCGACCCGTACGCCCGTGCGATAAGCGGCACCGTCGACTGGGGCGAGTCGGTGTACGGCTACCACTTCGGCAAGCCGGACTCCCGCAATGACATGGACTCCGCGCCCCACACCATGACGTCGGTGGTGGTCAATCCGTACTTCGACTGGGGCGACGACCGGCCGCCGCGGACCGACTACCACCGGACGGTGATCTACGAGGCCCATGTGAAGGGCCTGACGATGCTGCATCCGGAGCTGCCTCAGGAGCTGCGCGGTACGTACGCGGGGCTCGCGCATCCCGCGGTGATCTCGCATCTGACCGAACTGGGCGTCACAACGCTCGAATTGATGCCGGTGCACCAGTTCGTCAACGACCACCGGCTGGTGGACGCCAAGCTGAACAACTACTGGGGCTACAACACGATCGGCTTCTTCGCCCCCCACAACGCGTACGCGTCCTGGGGCGACCGCGGCGAGCAGGTGCTGGAGTTCAAGCAGGCGGTGAAGGCGCTGCACCAGGCCGGCATCGAGGTCATTCTCGACGTCGTCTACAACCACACGGCCGAAGGCAACCATCTGGGCCCGACGCTCTCCTTCCGCGGCCTGGACAACGCCTCGTACTACCGGCTGTCCGACGATCCGCGCTACTACACGGACACCACGGGCACCGGGAACTCACTGCTGATGCGCAGCCCCCATGTGCTTCAGCTGATCATGGACTCGCTGCGGTACTGGGTGACCGAGATGCATGTCGACGGCTTCCGCTTCGACCTCGCGGCCACGCTCGCCCGGCAGTTCCACGAGGTGGACCGGCTGTCGTCGTTCTTCGACCTGGTGCAGCAGGACCCGGTGGTCAGCCAGGTGAAGCTGATCGCCGAGCCGTGGGACGTCGGCGAGGGCGGCTATCAGGTGGGGAACTTTCCGCCGCTGTGGACCGAGTGGAACGGCAAGTACCGCGACACGGTCCGGGACCTGTGGCGCGGCGAGCCGCGCACGCTCGCGGAGTTCGCCTCCCGGCTGACCGGCTCGTCCGACCTCTACCAGGACGACGGTCGGCGGCCGCTCGCCTCCATCAACTTCACCACCTGCCACGACGGCTTCACCCTGCACGATCTGGTCTCGTACAACGAGAAGCACAACGAGGCCAACGGCGAGGGCAATCGCGACGGCGAGAGCCACAACCGGTCCTGGAACTGCGGCGTCGAGGGCGACACGGACGACCCCGAGGTGCAGGAGCTGCGCGACCGCCAGATGCGGAACTTCATCGCGACGCTGATGCTCTCGCAGGGCGTGCCGATGCTCAGCCACGGCGACGAGTTCGCGCGTACGCAGGGCGGCAACAACAACGCGTACTGCCAGGACAACGCGGTCGCCTGGGTGCGCTGGCCCGAGCCGGGCACGGACCCGGCCGCGGACGGCACGCTGCTGTCCTTCACCCGGGCGATGGTGTGGCTGCGGCGCGACCACCCGGTCTTCCGGCGACGGCGCTTCTTCCACGGTCGCCCGGTGGAAGGCACGCACGACGAGCTTTCCGACATCGCCTGGTTCACCCCGGAGGGCGAGGAGATGACCCAGCGGGACTGGCAGGCGACGCACGCGAAGGCCCTGTCGGTGTTCCTGAACGGCCATGCGATCTCGGAACCGGGCCCGCGGGGAGAGCGGATCTCGGACGACTCGTTCCTGCTGATGTTCAATGCGAGCGCGGAGGAGCTGGACTTCGCGGTTCCGGTGAACCACGGCCGCCAGTGGCAGGTGGTGGTGGACACCGGCCGCAAGGAGGGCGTCCCGCCGGGCCACGGCCCCAAGGTGGCGGCGGGCGAACGGGTCCCGCTGGTGGGCCGGAGCCTGACGGTGCTGCGCCGACCGGCGTAGGGCGCGTCACCCGATCGGCCGGTACCGGAGCCGGGGCCGATGACACAGATGCCCTCAAGGTGGGTACGTACGTTCGCATGAGGCCCACCGCGACCTACCGGCTGCAGCTCCAGCCGGATTTTCCGTTCTCCGCCGCCGCCGCGGCGGTGCCGTATCTCGCCGGGCTCGGCGTCTCGCATCTGCATCTGTCGCCGGTGCTGGAGGCGGTGCCGGGGTCGGCGCACGGCTATGACGTGGTCGACCCGGCCCGCGTACGGGAGGAGCTGGGCGGCGAGGAGGGCCTGCGCGCCCTGGCCCGTACGGCGCGCGAGCACGGCCTCGGGCTCGTCGTGGACATCGTGCCGAACCATATGGCCGCCGTGCCGCGGCACAACCGTGCGCTGTGGGAGGTGCTGCGCGAGGGGCCGCTGTCGCCCTACGCCCGGTGGTTCGACATCGACTGGGAGGCGGGTGGCGGCAAGGTCCTGCTGCCGGTGCTCGCCGGGCGGGTCGGCGACGAACTGGCGTCGATGCGGGTCGAGGACGACGTGCTGCACTACGGCGAGCAGCGCTTCCCGCTGCGCGAGTCGACGGCGAAGCTGCCGCTGCCGGAGCTGCTGGAGGCGCAGTGGTACCGGCTCGGCTGGTGGCGGCTCGCCCGCACCGAGCTCAACTACCGGCGGTTCTTCACCATTTCGGAGCTGATCGGTGTACGCGTCGAAGACCCCGAGGTCTTCGACGCCACGCACACCAAGATCCTTGAGCTGGTGCGGGACGGAGTGGTGGACGGTCTGCGGATCGACCATCCGGACGGGCTCGCCGACCCGGAGGCGTATCTGGTCCGGCTCGACGCGGCGACCGGCGGCGCGTGCTGGACGGTCGTCGAGAAGATCCTCACCGGGGACGAGCGGCTGCCGGCCGGCTGGCCCGTGGCGGGCACGACCGGATACGACGCGCTGCGGCAGATCGACGGCCTGTTCACCGACCCGGGCGGCGTCGCTGAACTCGTGGGCCACTACCGGGAGTTCGCCGGGCCCGCCGGAGACCGCGGCGGCTACTGGGAGGCGACGGTGCGCCGCGCCGCGTACCGCGTGGTCACGCATGAGCTGGCGGCCGAGACCGCCGCGCTGACCGGGCTGGCGGAGCGGGTCTGCCGGGCCGATCCGGCGCTGCGCGACCATGCGCCGTGGGCGCTGCGTGCGGCGGTGCGCGAGCTGCTGGTGCGGGTGCCCGTCTACCGGCCGTACCGCATCGGCGGCGAGGAGGTGCTCACCGCGGAGGCGGCGGCGGGCGCGAAGGCGGCGTTCACGGTCGCCGAGGAGGGCGAGGCGGTCGACGTGGTGCGCGCGCTGGCGCTCGGGCGGCTGGGCGACGGTCCGGACCATGCCGCGTTCCGCACCCGTTTCGCGCAGACGTCGTCGGCGCTGCGCGCCAAGTCCGTGGAGGACACGGCCTTCTACCGCTACGCGCCGCTGATCTCGGCGAACGAGGTGGGCGGCGACCCGGGCAGTCCGGCGGTGAGCCCCGGGAAATTCCACGCGTACTGCGAACGGCTCGCGCGCGACTGGCCGGCCACCGGCACCGTGCTGACCACGCACGACACCAAACGCAGCGCGGACGTCCGGGCCAGGATCGCCGTGCTGTCCGAATGCCCCGACAGATGGGCGGAGTTCCTCGCGCGGATCACCGAGGAGGCGGGCCGGCTGGAGGGCGGGCATGCGCCGGATCCGCATCTGGCGTGGGTGGCGTGGCAGACCGCGGTCGGCTTCGGATTCCCGTACGACGAGAGACTGCGGACCGCGCTGCTGAAGAGCGTGCGGGAGGCGGCGCTGCACACCAGCTGGACCGAGCCGGACGAGGCGTACGAACGGGCCGTCGCCGCCTTTGTGAGCGCGGGCCCCGCCGGGCCGCCGCTGTACTCGGTCGCGCTGTTCGCACGCGAGCTGGATCCGTACACGCGGGCCAATGTGCTCGGCGCGGCACTGCTTCAGCTCACGATGCCGGGCGTGCCGGACCTCTACCAGGGCACGGAGCGTGAATTCCTGGCACTGGTCGATCCGGACAACCGCCGGCCGTTCCACCAGGGCCCGGTCGATGAGAAGACGGCGCTGACCAAGGCGGCGCTGCGACTGCGCCGGGAGCGGCCGGAGGTCTTCGGCGACGCGGGGACGTATGTGCCGCTGGCCGCGATCGGGCCCGCGGAGGAGCACTGCGTCGCCTTCTGCCGTACGGGCGAGGTGGTCACCGCCGTCACCCGGCTCTCGCTGCGGCTCGATGAGGCGGGCGGCTGGGCGGACACGGAGCTGGTGCTGCCCGTGGGCCGGTGGGCCGATGTGCTCGCCCCGGAACGGGAGTTCAGTGAGACCGTGGCACTGGCCGAGCTGTTCGCCGAGTGTCCGGTGGCGCTGCTCAGCCGCCCGGCCGGACGAGAAGACTCCGCGGGGCGCGGGTGACGAGACCGGCCGCGACGGGCCGGAAGCCGTCCGCCCAGCGCAGCCGCGGCATCGCGTCGAACAGCGCGCGCAGCCCGTACTCCGCCTCCAGGGCGGCGAGCCGTACGGCGGGGCATTCACGCGGCCCGAAGGTGAGCTGACCGGGATCGTCGCGCATCGGATCGAACCGGTCGGGTTCCCGGAACCGCTCGGGATCCCGCCCGGCCGCTCCGATCAGACAGGCGACGGCCGCGCCCGCGGGTATCGTTCCGCCGCTCACCCGGACTTCTATGGCGGTCCGGCGCAGCGCGACCAGCACAGGCGGATCGCGGCGCAGCGACTCGGCCCAGGCGCGGCCGATGAGCCCGGGGCAGGCGCGAAGGGCCGCGAGCTGGTCGGGATGGTCGAGGACATTGGCGAGGAACGACGCGAGTGCCCGCTCGCGCAGCGACAGCTGGGCGACGCACCGCCCGGCGAGCGCGACGACACCTGCACGCCGGCCGCACACGCCGAGGGCCCCCGTCGGCAGCAGGCGGCAGAACTCCTCGACGAGGTCCGCCTGTTGGCGCCGGGCTATGCGCCGGGCCAGGACCGACGAGGTCCGCGCCACGACATCGCGGAGCGCCTGCGGCACACCGCCCCGGTGCCCCGCACAGGCGGCGTCCCCGGGCCGGTGTCCTTGTGTGAACCGCGGATCGGCGAGGGCTGCGGCCACATCGCGGTGCCTGCTGAGCAGCCAGGCGCCGATGTCCGGGTCGTAGCTGAGCGGATGCTCCTCGCGCAGCCACCGGTAGAAGCGGTACCGGTCCTGCTCCCGCGCACCGGCCAGCAGACCGGGTGCGGTGCGCGGGTCCGCAACGGGCGGGCGGGCCGGCGCCGACACGCGGTCGGCGGCCGGCGGAACTCCCTCGACGGACGGCCGAAGTCCGTCGACCGGCAACTGAAGTCCGTCGACGGGCGGTGATGGCCGCACCGCTTCCGACATCACAGCGTCCATCTCGCGTCCGCTCCCGTCGCCGCCGCGCGTGCCGGTGGCGCGGGTCCACCTCAGGTGATCATCGCGGTGTCGTCGGCGCAGTCCGCGCAGTCCGTACGGGTGACCGGCAGGTCCGGGGGCCGGTCAGCGCGCGGTGAGCCGGAAGCTCATACGGCCGAAGCCCACCATGTCGCCGTCCTGGACCACCACCGAGCCGGTCACCCGGCGGCCGTTGACCGTCGTCCCGTTCGTCGAGCCGAGATCGCGGAGGATCCACAGGTTGCCCTGCAGGCTCAGTTCGGCATGGATCCGGGAGACGCTGTCATGGCTCAGCCGCAGTCCATTGGCCGGGTCGCGGCCGATCCGCAGCGGATACGGGCCGGGTTCCGGCAGCAGCAGCGGTGGCAGCTTCTCGGCCTGCCATGCCATGCGGAGCCGTACCAGAAGCGCGGACACCCCGCCCACCGCGTCGTACAGCCGCCGGGACCAGCGGGCCTCGCCGCCGAGGTCGGCGGTGAGCGCCTTGAGTTCCTCGGGGCGGCGGGCGACCAGCGCGAGCTCCATGCGGCGGAGGAAAGTGTCGTGCGACAACTTGCCCTGGGCCGCGCCCTCTCTGAGTACACCGAGGACACGGTCGCGCTCGGCATCCGAAAGCCGGGCGGGATACGTGTGGAACTCAGGAGAGGAGGACGTCACCCCGTGATTGTCGGCCCGAAGGGCATGAGGTGTCCAGCAGAGGTGACCAGGAGAACGGCTGCTGACCTGCACGGAAGCCGACATTCCGCTGGGACCGCGGAAAAGCGATGGACCTGCGCGGCTCGGTCCCTCTAGCGTGCTCGCGACGCCCCGCGCCGACGGAAGGAGGCGATTGCCGTGTTCACCTCACGATTCCCGCGCTCCCGCCCCGTCCGCCCGGCGTTCGCTGTCTGACCGGGAGCGCACCACGCGCGCTACGCGCGACAGGCAACTCTCCCGGAGGACTTTCCATGACCGATCCGGTCATCCGCGCGCTCGACGCGAGCGACGCGCACCTTTTCGACTCACTGCCCGACCCGCTCGGCGTGGGCCGCGCACTCGCCCGCGCCACCCATCGTCCCGAGTGGAAGCGGGTGGCTCTGCGCGACGGCAAGGTCGTCGCACGCGCCGCCTGGTGGGGCGGCCAGGACGACGAGGCCCCCGTCAACCTCAACTGGTTCGATGTCGCCGAGGGCGAGGAGGACGCGGGCGCCGAGCTGCTGCGCACCTCCCCGTACCAGGTGGAGTACGAACTGATCCTGCCCGCCGGCTGGCGCGAGGACCCGGTCCTGCTGGCGGCCGGTGAGGCGCGGCTGCGGGCCGCGCGGGCGGCCGGCATGACGGTGCTGGTGGAGCGCTACCAGTACCGGTGGACACCCGAGCACGGTCTGCCGGAGCGGCCGGGCAGGCTGGAGTTCCGGCCGGAGCCCGACGACGCCGTGGTGCTCGAAGTGCTGCGCCGCGTTCACTCGGTGACCCTCGACGCGCACGCGCTGCGCGCGATCGCCGAAGGCGGGCTGGACCGGGCGGCCCAGGAGGAGCTGGACTTCTTCCACTGGTGCCCGTCGCCGCGCGAGTGGTGGCAGCTGGCGTACACAGCGGACGGCGAAGTGGCCGGTCTGCACATCCCGGCGCACAACCCGTCCGGGCCGTGCATCGGCTTCATCGGCGTGGTGCCGGAGCAGCGCGGCCGCGGCTATGCGTACGACCTGCTCGCCGAGTGCACTCACCTCCTCGCCGAGCGGGGCGCGGAGTTCATCGCGGGCGCGACGGATCAGGGCAACTTCCCGATGGCGGCGAACTTCACGAAGGCCGGCCATCCGGTCGTACAGGAGCGGATCCATCTCATTCCGTAGGGCCTGTCCGGGGCATTGATCAGGCCCGGGGGTGTCCGTAGGCTCCGGGCACCCCTGGGTCGTGTCTCCAAAGTCCCGTGCGCCCCACCGAGTTGATGGCGAGCCGCCCATGACGACGGAAGAGCTGCACTCCGAGCCACGGGTCCGCGTCCGCGGCGGCTGGATATCCACGCTCGTGCTGGCCAACCTCGGTCTGTACATGGCCTTTCTGACACCGATCCAGGTACTGCTGGCCGAGCAGATCGACGAGATCCACCCGTCCGGCAAGGAGATCGCGCTCGGCTGGGCGACCGGCATCGGCGCGCTGGTCGCGGTGGTCGCCAATCCGCTCGCGGGCGCGCTCTCGGACCGTACGGGCGGACGCTTCGGCCGCCGACGGCCGTGGATCCTGGGCGGCGCGGCGCTCGGCGCGGTCGGGCTCGCGGTCACCGCGGTGCAGACGACGGTGGTCGGCGTGACGCTCGGCTGGTGTCTGGCACAGCTCGGTCTGAACGCCATGCTCGCCGGGACCAGTGCCGTCGTCCCCGACCAGGTGCCGGTCCGGCAGCGGGCCGCGGTCTCCGGGTTCATCGGCATTCCGCAGACGCTGGGGCTGGTGGTCGGCGCGCTGCTGGTGACGATGGTGGTGACGGGCATCGTGACCGGCTATCTGCTGCTGGCGGCGCTGACCGTGCTGTGCGCACTGCCGTTCGTCCTGTTGATGCCGGATCCTCAAGTGCCGCCGACGGCAAAGCAGTCAGTACGGCTGAGGGACTTCTGGGTGAGCCCGCGCGACCATCCGGACTTCGGCTGGGCCTGGCTGACCCGGTTCCTGGTGATGCTCGGGAACGCGATGGGCACGCTGTATCTGCTCTATTTCCTCAAGGACGCGGTGCACTACGCCGATCCGGACGAGGGCGTGCTGATTCTGACGCTGCTCTACACCGCGGGTGTGGCGGTGACCGCGGTGGCCGGCGGGATCGTCTCCGACCGTCTTGGCCGGCGCAAGGCGCTCGTGGCGGTCAGCTCCGGCGTGATGGCGGTGGCCTCGCTGCTGCTGACGTTCTGGCACACCTGGCCGATGGCGATGGGCGCGGCCGCGCTGCTCGGGCTCGGCTTCGGGGCCTATATCGCGGTCGACCAGGCGCTGATCACCCAGGTGCTGCCGCGGGCCGGCGACCGGGCCAAGGATCTCGGGGTCATCAACGTCGCCAACTCGGCGCCCCAGGTGCTCGGTCCGGCGCTGGCCGCCCCGGTCGTCGCGTACGCGGGCGGGTATGCGGGCCTGTATCTGACGGCCACCGTGGTGACCGTCCTCGGCGGCGTGCTGGTCTGGAAGATCCGCTCAGTTCCCTGACGTCCCGGCCGGCCGCTGCGGCCGCTCGTGCGCCGACTTCTGGGCCGCGATGGCGTCCCGGTACCAGGCGTACGAGGCCTTCGGCGTGCGCTCCAGCGTCTCGTAGTCGACATGGACGAGGCCGAAGCACTGGGACGCGCCCTCGACCCATTCGATGTTGTCGGTGAGCGACCAGGTGAAGTAGCCGCGTACGTCGACTCCCGCCTCGACGGCCTGGTGCAGTGCGCGCAGATGTCCGTCGATGAAGTCGATCCGGAGCGGGTCGTCGACGCCGTCGTACGAGCAGCCGTTCTCGGTGATGAACACCGGCGGAAGGCGGTCGCCGAACCGGTCCTTGAGCATCACGAGCAGCTCCCGCAGTCCGTCGGGCACGACCGCCCAGCCGAAGCCGGTGCGCTGCTCGCTGTCGATCTCCCGCACTCCGAAGGGGAGTTCGGCGGGCAGGCCGACGCCGGCGAAGTCTCCCAGCGCCTCCTGCGACGGCGCTCCGACGAGCATGGGCTGGTAGTAGTTCACGCCGTACCAGTCCAGCGGCGCGGAGATGACGGCGAGGTCTTCGGCGACCGGTCCCGGCATCAGCGCGGCGAAGTTCTCGTCCGGGTAGCGGCCGGTGAGGATCGGGTCGGCGAACATCCAGTTGGTGATCGTGTCGTACAGCTCCGCGCCGAACCGGTCCTCGTCGCTCGTCCCGGCCGTGCGCACCGGCGAGTGCGACACGGCGATGCCGATGTTCCGCGCACCGGCCGCGCGCAGCGCCTGGACGCCGAGGCCGTGCGCGAGCAGTTGGTGGTGGGCGGCGGGCAGCGCGTCGAACAGGAGCTGCTTGCCGGGCGCGTGCTCGCCGAGCGCATAGCCGAGCAGCGTGACTTCGGCGGGTTCGTTGATGGTGATCCACATCGGTACGCGGTCGGCGAGCCGTTCCGCGACGACGGAGGCATAGTCGGCGAACCGGGCCGCCGTGTCGCGGTTGAGCCAGCCGCCCGCCTCGTCCAGGGGAACCGGCGTGTCCCAGTGGTAGAGGGTGGGCGCGGGCGTGATGCCGTGGGCGCAGAGCTCGTCCACCAGCCGGTCGTAGAAGTCGAGGCCCGCCGCGTTGACCGGGCCGCTGCCGCCGGGCACGACACGCGGCCAGCTGACGGAGAAACGGAAGGCGTCCGCGCCGAGCCCGCCGAGCAGCGCCACGTCCTCGCGGTAGCGCTCGTAGAAGCCGGTGCCGCGCGAGGCGTCGGCGCCGTCCTTGATCCGGCCCTGGGCGGCGAAGGCGTCCCAGCCGGACGGCCCCTTGCCGTCGGCGTCGGCGGCGCCCTCGGTCTGGAAGGCGGATGCGGACGCGCCCCAGAGGAAGCCGGGCGGGAAGGCGGGCAGCGGCGGCAGTGGCGTCGACATGGTTCGTGACCTTAATGGCCCCGAGGACACGCTCTCTAGGGGGTGTCTGTCGGATCGAGCCCGGCCCGATCCGATAGACACCCCTTAGACCTCTTCCGGACGCCGGTTCTTGGAAGGATGGGGTCGGCATCGACGACGAGGGGAACGCCAGTGCTGTTCGAGGTGTGGGCACCGCAGGCCGAAGACCGGGTTTCGCTGTGGCTGGAGGGGTCGGAGCGGCCGATGGCGCGCCTGGAAGGGCGTGCCGGCTGGTGGAGCGAGCACACCGACGCGGCCGACGGCGCGCGGTACGGCTTCGCGCTGGACGGTGGTCCTGTGCTGCCGGACCCGCGGTCGCGCCGGCAGCCGGACGGGACTGACGGCCTGAGCGCGGTGGTGCACCAGGACACATATGTGTGGCGCGGCGACTGGCCGGGGCGCCGGCTGCGCGCCGCGGTGCTGTACGAGCTCCATGTCGGCACCTACACCCGCGAGGGCACCTTCGACGCGGCGGCCGAACGGCTCGGCGAGCTGGCCGAGTTGGGCATCACGCATATCGAGCTGATGCCGGTCTGCCCGTTTCCCGGGGTGCACGGCTGGGGCTACGAGGGCGTGTCGCTGTGGGCGGTGCACGAGCCGTACGGCGGGCCCGAGGCACTGAAGCGCTTTGTCGACACCGCGCACGGCCACGGTCTCGGCGTCGTCCTGGACGTGGTCCACAACCACCTCGGCCCGTCCGGCAACCATCTCCCGGCCTTCGGCCCGTACTTCACCGACACCCACCACACGCCGTGGGGCTCGGCGGTCAACCTCGACGCGCCCGGCTCGGACGAGGTGCGCGCGTATCTGCTGGACAGCGCGCTGGCGTGGCTGCGCGACTTCCGGCTCGACGGGCTGCGGCTCGACGCGGTGCACGCGCTCGCCGACACCCGCGCGCTGACGTTCCTGGAGGAGCTGTCCACCGCCGTCGACACGCTCTCGGGCGAGCTCGGGCGGCCGCTGTTCCTGATCGCCGAGTCGGACCTGTGCGACCCGCGCACGACGACGCCGCGCCAGAGCGGCGGCATCGGTGTGCACGCCCAGTGGAACGACGACTTCCACCATGCCCTGCACACCGCACTGACCGGCGAGTCCCAGGGCTACTACGCCGACTTCGCGGCACGTCCCCTCACGGCCCTCGCCAAGACCCTGACCCGCGCGTTCTTCCACGACGGCACGTACTCCAGCTTCCGCGGCCGTACGCACGGCCGTCCCGTCGATGTGATCCGCACCCCGGCGCACCGCTTCCTCGGCTACAGCCAGACGCACGACCAGATCGGCAACCGCGCGCTCGGCGACCGGCTCTCCGCGGTCCTCTCCCCCGGGCTGCTGGCGTGCGCCGCCGCGCTGGTGCTGACGGGACCGTTCACGCCGATGCTGTTCATGGGTGAGGAGTGGGGCGCCGGTACACCGTGGCAGTTCTTCACCGACCACACCGACCCGGAGCTCGCCGAGGCCGTACGGCGCGGCAGACGGCGGGAGTTCGCGGCGCACGGCTGGGCGGAGGAGGAGATCCCGGACCCGCAGGATCCGGCGACCCGGGAGCGCTCCTGCCTGGACCGCACGGAGCAGGAGCGCGAGCCGCACGCGCGCCTGCTGGCCTGGTACCGGGAGCTGATCGGTCTGCGCCGTACGCAGTCGGACCTGACCGATCCGGATCTGGCGGCCGTGAAGGTGGCGTACGACGAGGAGGCACGCTGGCTGGCCTTCCGGCGCGGCGAGCTGCGGATCGCGGTCAATCTGGCGAAGGAGCCCGCCGAGATTCCGCTGGGCGGCGGCGGACGGGTGCTGGCCACCTGGGAGCCGGTCCAACCGCCGGGGGCCGACGGGCTGTTGCGGCTGCCGCCGCAGTCGTGCGTCGTGCTGGCCGATTCGTGACCGGCCGCCGCCGGCTCGCGGCCGCGGCCCCTTGCCTTGCAGCGCACTCCAGCTCATAGGGTCGCTGCCATGAAGCAACTCAATCTCGGCAGGACGGGTCTGCGCGTCAGCGAACTGTGCCTCGGCACGATGAGCTTCGCCGACGACGCGACCGGACACCGCATTCTCGACGGCTTCACCGAGGCGGGCGGCACCTTCATCGACACCGCGGACATGTACGGCCGGGGCAGCTCGGAGGAGATCCTCGGACGCTGGCTGAAGGGCCGCCGGCGGGACGATCTGGTCATCGCGACCAAGGTGTGGGGCCGGATGGGCGACGCGCCCAACGACGGCGGTCTGAGCCGCAAGCACATCGTCGCGGCCGTGGAGGCCAGTCTGCGCCGGCTCGGCACGGACTACATCGATCTGTACCAGACACATATCTGGGACTCGACGACGCCGGTCGAGGAGACGCTGGCCACGCTCGACTCGCTGGTGAAGGCGGGCAAGGTCCGCTATGTGGGCACGAGCAATGTGACGCCCTCGCAGTTGCAGCGCTGTCTCGACCTGGCGCGGCATCGCGGCTGGGAGCCGTACGTCTGCCTGCAACCGCTCTACAACCTGCTGAAGCGCGAACTGGAGTGGGAGCTCGCGCCGCAGTGCGCGCAGGAGGGAGTCGCGGTCATCCCGTGGAGCCCGCTCGCGGGCGGCTGGCTCACCGGGAAGTACACGCGCGGCATGGACTCCGTGCCGGCCGGCTCCCGCGAGGCCTACTTCCAGGAGCAGTCCGGCAAGGAGGGCTGGCGGGAGAAGGACACCGAGGAGACCTGGCGGGTCCTCGACGCGCTGCACGAGGTGGCCGAGGAGACGGGCCGTACGCCGTCACAGGTGGCACTGCGCTGGGTCGCCGAGCGGCCGGCCGTCACCGCGCCGATCATCGGGGCCCGCACGCCGGAGCAACTGGCGGACAACCTGGGCGCGTTGGGATGGCGGCTGACGGCGGACCAGACGGAGCGGCTGGACGCGGCGAGCGCGCGGCCGCTGCCCTATCCGTACGAGATGCTGTCCCGGCTGAGCCACCACGACCCGAACTGACCGGGGGTCACTCGACGATCGCCATCTCCCGGGACGTGTTGTTCAGGCGGCGGCCACCGGTGTCCGTCACCGTCACGATGTCCTCGATGCGGACGCCGAAGCGGCCCGGGAGATAGATCCCCGGCTCCACCGAGAAGCACATGCCCGGCACCAGCGGCTGCTCCTCGCCCTCGATCATGTACGGCGGCTCGTGTGTGGTCACGCCGATGCCGTGGCCGGTGCGGTGGATGAACAGATCGCCGTATCCGGCCTCGTCGATGATCTCGCGGGCGGCCCGGTCGATCTCCTGGCAGGCGACGCCCGGCTTCACCGCGTCGAACCCGGCCTGCTGCGCCTCCCGTACGACATCGTGAATGTGGGCCTCGGCGGGTGCGGGCTCGCCGACATGGACCGTACGGGAGGTGTCGGAGCCGTAGCCGTGCTTGAGGCCGCCGAAGTCGAGCACGACCATGTCGCCGCTCTCGATGGTCCGGTCACCGGCCTCGTGGTGCGGGTTCGCGCCGTTCGGTCCCGATCCGACGACCGTGAAGTCCACCTGCGAGTGGCCGAAGTGCTTGAGCAGCGCGGCGAGATCGGCCGCGACGTCCGTCTCCTTCCGGCCGGAGAAGCGGACCTTGAGGATCTCCTCGTACGTGGCGTCCGCGGCGGCTCCGGCCGCGGCCAGCCGCTCCAGCTCGGGCGCGTCCTTCACTGCCCGCAGCATCGGCAGCACCTCGGTCAGCGATGCGTAGGAGGTGCCGGGCAGCGTCTTCTGCAACCCGAGCAGATGCATCGCCCAGGCGTTGTCGCTGACGGCGAACCGCCCGTCCTTGTCGAGCAGCGGCGCGGCCACGGCGTACGGGTCCTTGCCGTCGGTCCAGTCGCGCAGCGTGAGCGCGGGCGCGCCGGGGGCCTCGGCGGCGTCCGGGGCCTCCAGGGTGGGCACGACGAGGACCGGGTCCTGGCCGGCGGCGAGGACGAGAAGGGTGAGCCGCTCGGTGGTCACCGGCCGGTAGCCGGTGAGATGCACGAGATCGGGCCCGGGCGCGACGATCACTCCCGCGAGGCCCGCGTCCGCCGCGGCCTCGGCGGCCCGGGTCATCCGGGCGCGGTAGTCGTCGGCGGTGAAGGGTGCGGGCGTTGTCGGCATGGGGCCATCCTGCCCGCGGCGGCCGGAGCGCGCGAGCCCGGGTCCGCGGCTCAGTCCTGGGCCTCGGCGACGAGTCGTTCCAGCAGCTCCTGGAACTCCTCGCCCACCACGATGCGCAGCCCTTCGCCGTCCTCGTCGCTGTCGCTGAGCTGGGTCAGAGTGCCGTCGCGCCACCAGTAGACGTACGGGGTGATCGCGCCGGGAGTGTCGGCGTAGCCGGTGGCGGCGAAGGAGGTCATGGCGTTGAGCGCGGGGATCACGCCGACGTCGTGGATGGCGTGGAAGGCGAGCTGATGCCGGAACGGCATCGCCACGAGCGCACCGTCGCGGGTGAGCTGCTCGCCGGTGACCTGCCGTACGACGCTCTCCAGCGCGAGGACCCGGCTCGCGGTGTAGAAGGAGTCGCCGAGGATCACCTCGAACTGCATTCCGTCGTCGCCCTTGACGGTCTCGTGCCCTTCGACGGGCAGCCCGCGGAGGTTGTACAGCGCCTGGTCACGCAGGTACTGGAGATCGCCCAGCGGCTCCAGGGCCTCGTCCGTGAGCATCATGACGCTCTCCGGGAGGTCGAGCGCGATGATCTCGAACAGACCGGGCGCGAGAGGGCGGGCATAGGCGAAGTTGTCCGGATCGAAGCCTTCGCGGCCGATGACGCGCGGATAGAGCTGGGCGCGGATCTGCTCGGTCGGCAGCGTGTCCAGCGCGGAGGGCGCGTCCATGGTGCGCAGCACCATTCCGACGTGCCGGCGGATCAGTTCGGGCCAGCCGCGCGGCCCGCGGTCGTCGTTGTGCAGGACGGCGGCGAGGTTGCCGAGCCCGAACTGGCGGCCTTCGCTGTCGGAGACCACGTCCGCGTAGACGCTGACCTCAAGGCCCTGTTCGGCGAAGGCCTCCCGCACCTGACCGCGGAAGCGTGCGCCCTCGTCGACCGAGAAGAAGGCGAACTCGGGGTCGCGGGGAGCGTCGCGTCCGTCCCGCTTCGGCCCTCGCCGGAACAACCCCACGTCATCAGCCTCTCGGTCGCATGAGCCCTCACCCGTATGCCTGAACCTCGAGCGTACCCACCGGGCCCGACGGCTCACCCATGGCCTGGCTTACTCGGCGTGGGCTCGGTGTGGGCCGGCGTTGGGCCGGCGTTGGCTAGGGGACCTGGGTGACCACGTAGTCGGCGCGGTTGCGGCCGCGGGCGACCAGCCGGGCGTTGCGCTCGTCGGACTCGTGGACCCAGCGCTCGGCGTACGACCGCGGCTTGCCGAACCGCACATGCCGGTCGACGAGACGGCTGACGCGCACCGCGTCGTCGATCTCGAGATACCAGACCTCGTCGAGCAGGGGACGGAGCCGTGACCAGGGCCCTTCGTCGTGGAGCAGGTAATTGCCCTCGGTGACGACGAGCGGAACCTCGGGGGCGACGGGGATGCTGCCGGCCACCGCTTCCTCCAGGGTCCGGTCGAAGGCGGGGGCGTAGACCGTCTCTCCCGGGGCGGGGCTGCGCAGCCGCGCGAGCAGGGCGGCGTACCCGGCGGCGTCGAAGGTGTCCGGCGCACCCTTGCGGCCGGCCCGGCCGAGCCGCTGAAGCTCGGCCTGGGCGAGGTGGAAGCCGTCCATGGGGACGAGGACGGCACGGCCGTCGAGGGCCTCGACGAGATGTTCGGCGAGGGTCGACTTCCCTGCGCCGGGAGCGCCTGCGATGCCCAGGACGAAGCGGCGGCCGGCAGCGGCGAGCCCGCGGGCTCGGTACAGCAGGTGCGGCGGGTACTGCGGGCGTGGCGGGGGCAGGGGCGCGTGCATGGCGCGCATTCTTCCACTGCGTTGGCCACGCTCTAGTCATACGTATAACGTGGTGCTCATGTCGTACATCGCCCTGATCACCCTCGTCGTCCGTGACTACGACGAGGCCATCGCCTTCTACACCGACGCGCTCGGCTTCGAGCTGATCGAGGACACCGACCGCGCGGACGGCACCCGCTGGATCGTGGTCCGGCCGCCCGGCGCCGCCCACGGCACCGGGCTGCTGCTGGCCCGCGCCAAGGACGAGCGGCAGCGCGCGAGTGTGGGCGCGCAGACGGGCGGCCGGGTCGGCTTCTTCCTCCACACCGAGGACTTCGCGGCCGACCACGCCCGGATGACGGCGGCGGGCGTCCGTTTCCTCGAGGAGCCGAGGCACGAACCGTACGGCTCGGTCGCGGTCTTCGAGGACCTGTACGGGAACCGCTGGGATCTGCTGCAGCCGAAGTGACCTGCTCGTGCCCGCGGGCGCGCCTTCTCGGCATCGCCGCCGATCTCGCCCGGCCAACCGGCGCTGAGCGTTCTACGATCAGTACAGACAGAAGGCGGGCGGAAGGCCGACCTGTCGACCTGCCGCCTGGCCTCCGCTGAGAGGAGGCGGACATGAAGACGTCGGTTCGGCGGTCCGCGATCTTCACGAGTGCGGCCGTGCTGCTCCTGGCGGCCTGCGGCACTAGTGGCAGCGCCACGTCATCGGCCCCGGGGAAGGACGAGGACGGCGAGCTCAAGCTCGGTTACGTGCTCCCGGAGACGGGACAGCTGGCCTTTCTTGGGCCACCCATGATCCAGTCGACGAATTTCGCGATACAGACCATCAATGAGGCCGGTGGTGTGCTCGGCAAGCCGATCCCGAAAGTGGTCGGTGGTGACGAGGCAGGTCAGGAGGCTGTGGCGGCCCAGTCGGCGGACCGCGTGCTGAACGCGGGTGTCGATGCGCTCATCGGTGCCGCGGCTTCCGGAATGTCGCTGGCCATCATCGACCGGGTGACCGGTGAAGGTGTCGTCCAGTGCTCGGGTTCCAACACCGCACCGACCTTCACCGACTACGACGACGGCGACTTCTACTTCCGTACAGCGCCGAGCGATTCCCTCCAGGGACCCATCCTGGCGAAGACCATCCAGGACGACGGCCACAAGCGAGTGGCCCTGATCGCGCGTGCCGACGACTACGGAAAGGGGCTGATGGACTCCACCAAGAAGGCGCTGGAGGACGGCGGCGCCACCGTGACGCTCGCCGAGACGTACGACACGAAGGCCACCAACTACGACCAGATCGTCCAGCAGGCCAAGGACTCGAATCCGGATGCCACCGTGGTGATCGCCTTCGAGGAGGGCGCACAGATCCTCCAAGGCATGATCGAGGCAGGAATCGGGCCCGCGCAGAAGGGTGTGTACGGAACCGACGGGCTGCGCAGTGAGGAACTGCCCGCCCTCGTCGCCCCGGGCAAGCCCGCCACGCTCGCCGGGATGAAGGGGACGGCTCCGGCTTCGGCGTCCAATCCGGAGTACGTGAAGGCGTTGAAGGAGTTCGCGCCGACTCTGAAGGAGCTGCAGTTCGCACCGCAGACCTTTGACTGCGTGACGACCATCGCGCTCGCCGCGGAGCAGGCCGAGTCGGACGACCCGGGCAAGTTCGTCGACGAGATGATCGCGGTCACCAAGGACGGCGAGAAGTGCACCACGTTCGCCGCCTGCAAGGAGCTGATCGCCGATGGCAAGGACATCGACTACGACGGAGTGAGCGGACCGCTCGACTTCACCGACGCCGGTGAGCCCGGCCAGGCGACGATCGAGGTGTACACATACAACGACAAGGGCCAGCTGCAAACCGTGAAGACCGAGGTGAGCAAAAGTCAGGAGTGAGTGAGGAAACGGGAGTTCAGCGAACGCGGGCGAGGGTCCCGAGATACAACTCGATCACCTTCTCGTCGTGCAGCAGAGCCATACCGGTTCCGGTGTGGGCGTTGCGGCCCTGGTCGAGGACGTAGCCACGGGCGCAGATCTGCAGGCACCTGCGGGCGTTCTGCTCGACCATGAGCACGGCGACGCCCGCGCCGTTGATCTCCTTCACCCGCTCGAAGACCTGGTCCTGGAAGATCGGGGAGAGTCCCGCCGACGGCTCGTCGAGCAGCAGCACCTCCGGCTCCATCATCAGTGCCCGGGCCATGGCGAGCATCTGCCGCTCACCGCCGGACATCGAGCCTGCCTTCTGCTTCCGGCGGGCGGCCAGCAGGGGAAAGATCTCCTCAACCACCGCGGTCCGCCGTGCGAATGCCTTGGGCCTCAGGTAGATGCCCATGCGCAGGTTCTCCTCGACGGTCAGCGCGGGGAAGACGTTCTGCAGCTGCGGCACATACCCCACGCCCCGGCGGACCAGCTCGTGCGCGGGCCGGTTGGTGACGTCCTCGCCGTGCAGCCGCACATCCCCGCCGCGCACCTTCAGCAGACCGAAGACCGCCTTGATCAGTGTCGACTTTCCGGCGCCGTTGGGGCCGATCACTCCGACCAGCTCGCCGGGCCCCACCTCGATGCTGCAGCCGCGCAGCACATCGACGCCCGGCACATATCCGGCGACGATCGCGTCGGCCACCAGCACAGGCCCGTCCACAGGCCCCTTTCCGTTCTCGGGCATGGGCTCACGCCTCCTCGCCGGTCGCTTCGGGTTCGTCGTGCCGCTTGCCGAGGTAGGCGTCCACGACGGCACGGTTCCGGCCGATCGTGTACGGCGGTCCCTCGGCGACGAGGCGGCCGCCTGCCATCACAGCCACCCAGTCACTGATGCCCATCACCACATCCATGTCGTGCTCGACGAAGCACACGGTCAGCCCCTCGTCGCGCAGCGCGGTGATGTGACCGAGCAAGGACTGGGTCAGTGCCGGATTCACCCCGGCCATCGGCTCGTCCAGCAGGATCATGACGGGGCGGACCATCAGCGCGCGGGCCAGTTCGAGCAGTTTGCGCTGGCCGCCGGAGAGAGTGCCCGCGTACTCGTCACGCAGCTTGGTGAGCCGGAAGCGGTTCAACAACTCGTCGGCCCGTGCCTCGATCTCCCGCTCCTGTCCGCGCCACAGCGGCCGCAGCAGCGCGGGCAGCAGCCGCTCGCCACGCTGCGCGGTGGCCGCGAGCAGCATGTTCTCCAGCACGGTGAGCCGGGCGGGGGTCCGGGTGAGCTGGAACGTGCGGACCAGTCCACGCTGGGCGATCCGGTGCGGCGGGCGCCCGCTGAGCGGCTGCCCGTCGAACGACCACTCGCCGCCGTCGGGCCGGTCGAACCCGCTCACCAGGTTGAACAGCGTCGTCTTGCCGGCGCCGTTGGGCCCGATCAGGGCCGTGATGGTCCCGCGCTGCACCTCCAGGTGATCGACCTCCACAGCGACGAGGCCGCCGAAGGTGCGGGTCACACCGTCCAGGACGAGCAGCGGGTCGGGCTTGCGCACACCGGGCACGGGCTCGGGTTCCGGCACGGACCGCGGCTCGGGCTCGGGCGCGGACGAGGGTGTATCAGCGTCCACTGAGCAGCATCTCCTTCCGGCTGCCGAGGATCCCCTGCGGTCTGAACGCCATGAGCAGGATCAGTGCGAGCCCGACCAGGGCGAAGCGGACGGCACCGATCTCCGATGTGCTGATGAACGCGATGTGGCCGGCATCGATGGCCTGGCGCAGTGCGCTGTCGATGAAGGAGAGCACGAACCAGAAGAGGATCGAGCCGACGACCGGCCCGAGGATCGTCCCGGCGCCGCCCAGCACAAGAAGGGTGTAGAGGAAGAAGGTGACAGCCGGATCGAAGCTGTCAGCGCTCACCGACTGCACTTGTATGGCCTGCAATATTCCGGCGACGGCGCCGAGCACACCGCCCAGCGCGAGGCTCGTCATCTTGTACGCGTACACGTTCTTGCCGAGGCTGCGTGCGGCGGTCTCGTCGTCGCGGATGGAGCGGATGACCCGGCCCCAGGGGCTGTGTATCAGCAGGGCGAGCAGCAGCCCGACGATCACCACCAGGGCCCAGGCGATGATCATCACCCACAGGTCCCGGGCGCTGAACTTGACCGTCCAGAAGCCGTACGAGCCCCGTGGGATGGGGTTGAGTTCATAGAATTCATTGGCGAACCGCTGGAGCCCGTACACACCACCGGTGGTCGGCTCGGCCCAGCTGGACCGGTAGAACAGCCGTAGCGTCTCCCCCGCGGCGATGGTGGTGATCGCGAGATAGTCGGCACGCAGCCGCAGGGTCGGCAGGCCGAGCAGCAGGGCCAGCACGATCGCGGAGGCCAGTCCGACCAGGATGCCGAGCCACATCGAGCCGCCCCAGGTCGCGACGGTGATCGCGAGCCCGTAGCCGCCGACGAGCATGAAGCCGACCTGGCCGAAGTTCAGCAGCCCGGTGTAGCCGAAGTGCAGGTTGAGGCCCATGGCGGCGATCACGTAGATGGCGGCGATGGGGCCGATGCCGGACCGGATGGCGTCGGAGAGGATCGTGTCGAAGTCCATGGCTCACCACCCCTCAGCCGATGCGTTCCCGGTGGCCGAGGATGCCCTGCGGCCGGACGAGCAGAACGATGATGAGCGTGAGCAGCGCCCACGCGTATTGCAGGTCGGCCGGGAACCACAGCGTGGACATCTGGGCGACGATGCCGATGACGAGGCTGCCCACCATCGCGCCGTACGCGGAGCCGAGGCCGCCGAGGATGACTCCGGCGAACATCAGCAGC
The DNA here is from genome assembly GCF_044334895.1 of Streptomyces sp. NPDC020681. Taxonomy (NCBI): domain Bacteria; kingdom Bacillati; phylum Actinomycetota; class Actinomycetes; order Kitasatosporales; family Streptomycetaceae; genus Streptomyces; species Streptomyces sp. NPDC020681. Next base: position 129,311 of record NZ_JBIRTX010000007.1, read on the forward strand.
AGCAGCTTGAAGCCCATGTCCCAGGTGACGATCTCGACCAGTCCGAAGAACACGCCGCCGAGGGCGGCGAGCGCACCGCCGAGCATCCAGACCACCGATACGACCCGCTTCACATCGATGCCGGAGGCCTCGGCGAGGTCGCGGTTCTCGGAGACGGCCCGGATGGCCGTGCCGATCCGGGTCCGCTGGAGCAGCGCGGCGACACCGAGCAGGGTCGCCACCGAGAGCAGGGTGACGGTGAGATCCCGTGGCGTGATGCCCACCGGGCCGAGGTCGTACGCCTTCTGGATGTCGTACTGGGCAAAGGAGCCGGGCCGGGTTCCGTACAACACGAGCACGATGTGCCGCAGCAGCAGCGACAGTCCGATCGTGACGATGAACATGTTGATCAGACCCGTGCCGCGGGCGCGCAGCGGCCGCCAGAGGCCACGGTCGACGAAAGCGCCCAGCACGGCTCCGCCTGCCACAGCGATGATCGCGGCGGGGACCAGATGCCAGCCCGGACCGGACGGCGAGACGTTCAGGAAGAACGCGAACGTGGCGCCGATCGTCACGAACTCGCCGTGCGCGAAGTTGATCAGGTGGATGGTCCCGAAGATCAGCGAGAGTCCGACGGCGCAGATCGCGATGATGACGCCGAACTGAATTCCGTCGATCAGAGCCTGCAGGAAGCGCGCACCGAACCCCGGGCCGTGCTGTACCTCCTCGTCCTGCGCCGACGCGGATGCCGCAGGCAGCATCACGAGGAACAGGGCGAGTGACGTCACCAACACCCGCTGATAGCGCATGGCAGGTACTCCGGTGCCCCGGCGAGCCTTTGTTACTCAGTGTAAGCGCGGCAGGCCGCACCCGCCCAGTGAGCGTAAGGACCGGAAACATCCGATGTCAATGGCCCTTGAAGGGTGAGAATCGCACCATTACCCCTGGCTCGATCCAGCGGACCGAACAGTCACCCAATCTTTCTCCGTCCAGCGGGTTGACGCGGACATGAAACAGGCCGGATCCTCCGAGACGTCCACAGCGTCGTTGGAACGTTGGAAAGGCCGCAGCCATGACTCCGATCTCCCGGCGATCCTTCGTCGCGGGCGCCTCGGGCGCGCTGATCGCCGCGAACTCCCCCGTCGCCTGGGCCGGTTCCCGCAACAGCGGTCACGACGATCACGGCGACGATGTCCACGGCCGGATCCTCGAAGACGCCGCGATGGTGTGGAAGCGCGTCCCCGGCGGCTGGCAGGAAGGCCCGTTCCTCGGCAACGGCTTCATGGCCGCGCACATCTACCGCAAGCCCGGCGAGGACAACGTCCTGCGGTTCATGGTCAACAACGGCCTTGTGCAGGACCAGCGCGGCCAGTGGGAGGCCGCGATCGGCTACTCACGCCTCGGCGTCGGCTACTTGACGCTCACCTTCGCCGGGCCCGTCACCGCCGTCGACTGGACGCTGGACCTCGAGGCCGCCGAGCTGTCCGGCACCGTCACCACCACCCGCGGCAGCGCGAGGTTCAGCGCGCTGATCCTCAACCACCGTGACGTACTGCTGGTTTCGCTGGAGCCGAGCGCCGGCGAGGAGTCCGCCGCCTGGGGCTTCACTCCCCTGCCCTCGCGCACGACCCGTACGATCCGCGTCCCCCCGGACTACACCGCCAACCCGGATCCGGCGATCGGCCCCGGCTTCGTCGAGCAGACCCTGCATGCCGGCGGCGGCTACACGACGGCCTGGCGCGAGGTCCGCTCCGGCACCAAACGGCTGCTGGCTGCCACCATCGCGTACGGCCACCCGGACTCGACGGGCCGCGAGGAGGCCCTCCGTACCGTCAACGCCGTCCTCGGTTCGGCGCCCGACCGTGAGATCGCCCGCCACCGTGCCTGGTGGCGCGCCTTCTACCGGCGCAGCCTCGTCTCGGTCCCGGACAAGAAGCTCCAGCGCTTCTACTGGATCCAGCTCTACAAGCTGGCCTGCTCGACCCGCGACGACGCCCCGGTGACCCCGGTGTTCGGCCCCTGGTTCCCGGAGTCGGGCAACAACTGGACCAGCATCTGGTGGAACACCAACGTCCAGGTCACCTATCCGCTCTCCAACGGCTCCAACCACCGTGAACTGGACGCCATCACGCCGACCTTCGCCCGCCACCACCGCAATCTGGAGAGCAACATCCGGCCGGAGCTGCGCGACGGCAAGACCTATGCGCTGTGCCACCCGGGCGACTGGCAGCTGCGCTCGGGCCCGCGCCATGTCGGCGTCCCCGGCACAAGCCCCAACGACCACACCGGCAATCTCACTTGGGCCCTGCACAACGTCTGGGTCACCTACCGCCACCACATGGACGACCGCGTCCTGCGCGAGGTCATCCACCCGGTCCTCACCAAGGCGGTCACGTACTACGCCCGCCATCTCACCGAAGGCGCCGACGGCCGGCTGCATCTGCCCACGACCCGTTCGCCGGAGTACGCGGACGCCGCCGACTGCACCTACGACCTCTCACTGCTGCGCTGGGGCTGCGCCACCCTCGTCGATTCGGCGAAGCGGCTGCGCCTGGACGATCCCAACGAGCGGCAGTGGCGCGACATCCTCGCCCGCCTCGTCCCGTACCACCGGAACGAGAACGGCGTCATGATCGGCGACGGCGTACCGCTCGCCGAGTCCCACCGGCACTTCTCGCATCTGCTGTGGCTCTATCCGCTGCAGGAGAAACTGGACCGCCGCACCTTCGACCACTGGACGAGCATGCAGGTGCGCTGGCACGGCTACAGCTATGCCGCGGCCTCCTCCATGGAGACCCTCTTCGGCCGGCCCGAGGAGGCGCTGCACCATCTGCGCTTCTTCGTGGACGGCAATGTGGTCGACAACTGCGCGATGACGCCGAACACCATGTACCGCGAGGGTTCCGGCTTCGCGCTGGAGAGCCCGATCAGCGCCGGCCAGTCACTGCTCGACATGCTGAGCCAGAGCCACGGCTCGGTGGTCAAGGTCTTCCCGGCAGTCTCGAAGACCTGGGCGGACGCGTCGGTCGCGAGGCTCCGCACCCAGGGCGCGTTTCTCGTCGACGCCTCGCGCAGCGGCGGCCGCACGGACTGGATCCGGATCGAGAGCGAGAAGGGCGAGCCGCTGGTGCTGGAGCACGGCATCGAGGGCGGGTTCGAGGTACGGGACGAGCGCGGCCGGCCGATTCCGTACCGGGACCAGGGCGCGGGCCGGATCGCCGTACCGCTGCGCCGCGGCCGGACGGCCGTGGTGAGCCGCCGCGGAACCCGTCCGGACCTGCACCCGCGCGACGTCCCGGCGAACGGGCCCGCCGCGCCCTGGGGTCTCCCCTAGCGCGCGGCGGACGTCGGACGCGTCAGTTCTCGTCGGGCGTCAGCCGCAGCGAGATGCTGTTGATGCAGTACCGCTGGTCGGTCGGGGTCGGATAGCCCTCGCCCTCGAAGACATGGCCGAGGTGCGAGCCACAGCGCGCGCAGTTCACCTCGGTGCGGAGCATGCCGTGCGAGCGGTCCTCGATCAGCTCGACCGCGTCCGTGTCCTTCGGGTCGTAGAAGGACGGCCAGCCGCAGTGCGACTCGAACTTCGTGTCGGAGCGGAACAGCTCGGCACCGCACGCCCGGCAGGAGTAGACGCCCGCCGTCTTGGTGTCCGTGTACTCACCGACGAAGGCGGGCTCCGTGCCGGCCTGTCGCAGCACCTTGTACTCGGCGGGGTTCAGCTCCGCTCGCCACTGCTCGTCCGGCTTGTCCACGTCGTACGCCATGAGTACGGCCTCCCTCAGTTCGACAGGCGGGCCAGGATGTCGGGACCGAGGTCCGTGACGTCGCCCGCGCCCATGGTGAGAACGAGATCACCGGGCTTCGCCATTCCCGCGACGGCGTCCGCGACGGCGGCCTTGTCGTGGACGGCGGTGACATCGGCGCCGGCGGCGCGGGCCGCGTCGATGATCAGCTCGCTGGTGACACCGGGAATCGGGTCCTCGCGGGCGGGATAGATGTCGAGGACCACGGAGGCGTCGGCGAGCGCGAGGGCCTGGCCCATCTCCGTGCCGAGCTCCTGCGTGCGGGAGAACAGGTGCGGCTGGAAGACCACCAGCAGCCGCGCGTCGGCCGCGGCGCCGCGCATCGCCTCGAGATCGGCGGTCATCTCGGTCGGGTGGTGCGCGTACGAGTCGATGACCTGGACGCCGGCGGCCTCGCCCTTGAGCTGGAGGCGGCGCTTGACCCCGGTGTACTTGCCGATCGCGGAGGCGAGGTTGTGGGCCGGGATGCCGAGCGCGACGCCGGCGGCGAGGGCGGCGACGGCGTTGTGCGCGTAGTGGCGGCCGGGGACGGAGACCGTGAAGGTCAGGAACTTCCCGTTCAGCAGGACGGTGACCTCGCTGGTGAGTCCGCGCGGAGTGACCTTGTGGACACGTACGTCCGCGGTCTCGGAATCGCCGTAGGTGACGACCTTCAGCGTGGACAGGTCGCGGACGCGGGAGGTGAGCTCGACGGCGCCGGGCTGGTCGGCGGAGATCACCAGCGTGCCGCCGGGGACGATCTTGCCGACGAAGGTCTCGAAGGAGTCGTAGATCTCGTCCATCGAGGCGTAGTTGGCGTGGTGGTCGAGCTCCACATTGAGGACGATCGCGACCTCGGGGTCGTACTTCTGGAAGCTGCGGTCGCTCTCGTCGGCCTCGGCGACGAAGATCTCGCCGTCGCCGTGCCGGGCGTTCGTCCCCGGTCCTTCGAGGTCGCCGCCGATGGCGTACGAAGGGTCGAGGTTCAGCTCGGTGAGGGCCACGGCCAGCATCGAGGTGGTGGTGGTCTTGCCGTGCGTGCCCGCGACGGCGATCGAGCGCAGGCCGGTCATCAGCGAGGCGAGCGCGTCGGAGCGGTGGACGACCGGTACGGACAGCTCGGCGGCACGGGCCAGCTCGGGGTTGTCGGCGCGGATGGCACTGGAGACGACGACACAGGTCGCGTCGTCCGCGAGATGCGCGGCCGCGTGCCCGATGTGGACACTCGCGCCGAGCGCGCGCAGGGAGTCGGCGGTCGCCGACTCCTTGGCGTCGCTGCCCGCCACCTTTGCGCCGCGCTGGGCGAGGATCTTCGCGATGCCCGACATTCCGGCGCCGCCGATGCCGATGAAGTGCGGGCGTTCCATGGCGCTAGGGACGGCGGGTGCCATGCGTGTGTCTCCCCAAGATGTGCGAGTGGTGCCGAGCGGTGATCTGCTCGTACGGGCGAGGCCCCAGCCTATTGCCTGCGTTCCTATTCGCTGTGCGCGAAGAGTTTGAGCACCGGGACGCCGACCTTGTGCCGGGCCCGGGAGGCCCAGTCGCGGTGGAAGAACTCCTCCACGTAGTGCGGTGCGGTCAGCACGATCACCTCGTCCGCCCCCGAGTCGTCGACCACGGCCTTGAGCTTGTCCAGCGGATGGTCCTCGACGACCTGGCCGACGGCTTCGGAGCCCGCCGCGCGCAGGGCGGCGAGCGAGTGGTCGAGCGCGCGCTCGGCGGGAGCTTTGGCGGCCTCGCCCTCGGGGATGTCGCCCTCGTGGACGGCCTCCTTGAGCTCGCCGTACGCGACGTCGTCGATGGCGCGCAGCAGAACGTCGGCCTGGTCGCCGCGGGGCTGCATCAGCACGACGAAGGCGACCGGCTCGGTGCCGTGCAGGGTGGTGACGAATTCCACGTCGTCGGACGTCAGGGGCTTCTCGATCATCAATACGCTTGTGAACACGTCAGGAGCCCTTCTGCGGAAACCATCCTTCCCCGTGCTCGCACGGGGTCTGCGAGAGTAATGCTGCCCAGCCGAAGCTAACCGGAACGACAAATTCCACCCCGTGTCAGATGCGACGGTAGCGGGTGAAAAGGAACCCCGCCTCCTCCAGCACCGAAGCCAGGGCGAACCGCTCCGGAACGGCCACAGCGGGCCCACCTGCAATGCGCTGTGCGTCGCCAGCCGTCATCGTCGGCGACACGGTCAGACACAGCTCGTCCAGCACTTTGGCCGCCACGAACTGACCCAGCAGCCGCGGCCCGCCCTCGGTCAGCAGCCGCACCAGACCGCGCTCGGCGAGCGCCCGCACGGCTCTGGCCGGCTCCACACCCTTCCCGTCACCGGCGACCACCACCTCCGCCCCCGCCTTCTCCGCCTCGCGGACCCGTTCCGCGGGCGCCGCCGCTCCCGTCAGTACGAGCGTCGGCACCAGCGGCTCGGCGAACAGCGGCAGCGTGAAGTCGAGCTCGAGGGAGGCGCTGACCACGGCGATCGCGGGTGCCGGGCGCTGCCCGGCGGCGGCCCGCCGCTCGGCGAAGGCCTCCCGGGCGCGGGCGGGCCGGTAGCCCTCGAGCCGGACCGTCTCCGCCCCGACCACCACCACGTCGGCCAGGCCTCTGAGCATGCCGAAGACGCGCATGTCGGTATCGGAGGAGAGCGGCTGCGAGCGGCCTTGGTGCTGGCCCGCGCCGTCCAGCGAGGAGACCATGTTGGCCCGCAGCCACGGGCCCTCCGCCCGGTCCGGATACGCGTAGGCGTCGGCCAGCTCGTCCAGGGACCACTCACGGTCCTCGACGGCTGTCTGGTCGGTCACAGGGAGCAGACGTCGCATGCCGTGCAGTCTTCCACGCCCCTTACAGTTGGGAACTGTGTCGACCAGTGCCATAACAGAAGCGGCCCCGCTGTCCCTGTGCGCCCGCGAGCCGCATGTCCCCGCAGACCGGCTGGTCGCGGAGATGGTGCCGCCGCCACGCTTCGACTCGGTGCGCTTCGACACGTACGTCCCCGACCCGAACCAGCCGAGCCAGCACGAGGCGGTCACCGTCCTCGGCTCCTTCGCGTCGGGCCTGGGCGGGGCGCATGCGAGCGGCTCGGGCCGGCGCAAGTGGTTCGCCAAGAAGCCGACGGCCCCCGCCGCTCCTCGCGGCGTCTATCTCGACGGCGGTTACGGCGTCGGCAAGACCCATCTGCTCGCCTCGCTCTGGCACGCCACTCCGGCGGACGCCTCGCTCAAGGCCTTCGGCACCTTCGTCGAGCTCACGAACCTGGTCGGCGCGCTCGGCTTCCAGCAGACCGTGCGGACGCTCGGCGGACACCGGCTGCTCTGCATCGACGAATTCGAACTGGACGACCCGGGCGACACGGTCCTGGTGTCCACGCTGCTCGGCAAGCTGGTCGACGCGGGCGTGGCACTGGCAGCCACCTCGAACACACTGCCCGGCAAGCTCGGCGAGGGCCGGTTCGCCGCCGTCGACTTCCTCCGCGAGATCCAGGGGCTTTCCGCGCACTTCCGCCCGCTGCGGATCGACGGCGAGGACTACCGCCACCGCGGACTTCCCGAGGCCCCTCCCCCGTACTCCGACGAGCAGGTCACCAAGGCCGCGTACGCCACCGGCGGCGCGTCGCTGGACGAGTTCCCGCAGCTGCTCGAACACCTCGCGAAGGTGCACCCGAGCCGGTACGGGGCGCTCACCGACGGCGTGCGCGCCGTCTGTCTGACCGATGTGCAGCCGATTCCCGACCAGTCGACCGCGCTGCGCCTGGTCGTGCTCGCGGACCGGCTGTACGACCGGGAGGTGCCGGTGCTCGCCTCCGGCCTGCCCTTCGACCGGCTGTTCAGCGAAGAGATGCTGAACGGCGGCTATCGCAAGAAGTACTTCCGGGCGATCTCCCGGCTGACGGCACTGGCGCGCGACGCGAAGGGCCTTGTGGGGCAGTAGGTTTGGTGCTCAGAGGGCCGAAAGCCCCCTTAGCCACCAGAGAGGGAAACATCATGGCAGCCACGCGTACGGCGCACACGGTCTGGGAAGGCGATCTGCTCAAGGGCTCGGGCACCGTCACCCTGGACTCCTCGGGCATCGGCAGCTACGAGGTCAGCTGGCCCGCCCGCACCGAGCAGCCCAACGGCAAGACCAGCCCGGAGGAGCTCATCGCGGCTGCCCACTCCAGCTGCTTCTCCATGGCCTTCTCGCACGGCCTGGCCGGCGCCGGCACCCCGCCCACCCGGCTGGAGACCAAGGCCGATGTGACCTTCCAGCCCGGTGAGGGCATCACCGGCATCCACCTCACGGTGCGGGGCGAGGTGCCCGGCCTGGACGCGGAGGGCTTCCAGGCAGCGGCCGAGGACGCCAAGAAGAACTGCCCGGTGAGCCAGGCGCTCACCGGCACGACGATCACGCTCACCGCTGAACTCGCCTGATCTGCACCCTGGTTGAACACGTGGTCGACCCCCGCACGGCATGCCGTGCGGGGGTCGCTTCGTCATGGCAGCCGCCTGTCCGCACTCGCGGGCCCGGCGGCTGATCGCGGCCTGAGGCCGCGGCCGTGCGACTACTCGATGACGAGCTCGATCGGCAGGTTGCCGCGCGTGGCCTTGGAGTACGGGCAGTACGCGTGGGTCTTCTCCAGCAGGTCGCGGCCCGCCTCACCCTGCAGGTGGTCCGGGAGCTCGACGCGCATGATCACGGAGAGGCCGAAACCGCCGTCGGCGGCGTCCTTGCCGATGCTGACCTCCGCGGTGACCGAGGCGTCCTTGACGTCGATCTTCTCCTGGCGACCTATCGCGCCCATCGCGCTGGCGAAGCACGCCGCGTAGCCGGCGGCGAAGAGCTGCTCCGGGTTGGTCCCCTGGCCGTTGCCGCCGAGCGACGCCGGGAAGGCGAGTGGCAGGTCGATCTGGCCGTCGGAGCTGACGGCACGGCCTTCGCGGCCGTTGGCGGTGGCGACAGCGGTGTAGATCGCGTCCATGAGTTGCATCCCTCTTCGTCCGTTGGGAACCGACGTCCGTAACTATGACACGCAATTCAGTTGTGCACAACTCAGTGGTGCGCAGGTATGCTGTTCTCCATGGAGAAGACGACGCTGACACAGGTGCCTGACGAGGACTTCCTCCGTCTCGACCACCAGATCTGCTTCTCGCTGCACGCCGCGTCACGGGCCTTCAACGGCCTCTACCGCGCCGTCCTGAAGGATCTGGGACTCACCTACCCGCAGTACCTGGTGATGCTGGTGCTCTGGGAGCACGGCGAGCTGCCCGTCAAGCAGATCGGCGAATATCTGCGCCTGGACTCGGGCACGCTGTCGCCGCTGCTCAAGCGCCTGGAGACGACGGGCTACGTGGAGCGCAGGCGCAGCCAGGAGGACGAGCGCTCCGTCACCGCCCGACCCACGGCGGCGGGCGCGGCACTGCGCGAACAGGCCCTCACCGTGCCCCGCAGGATCGGCCGGGCCACCGACATGCCACTGGAGCGGATCCGCGCGCTGCGCGCCGACCTCGCGACACTGACGGCAGCGCTGGACGCGGCGACGCTGCAGTTCGCGGGCGGTCTCGGCGAACTCAGCGAAGACGACTGAACGCCGTCGTTCCTCGCGGGCCGGAGGGGACGGGTACGCCGCCTGCATTCGGGTGAGCGTCTCATCGCGCCTGTTGCGACAGGGGGATTCCGGGCGGGCCGTGGATAGCCTGACACTTCGTCGTGCCGGAGCAGTCCGACTCGCGGGAGTGCCATGAACGCTGCGACACCACCCGGATCCACGTGGAAAATCAGCGAAGTCGGCCTTGGAACGCAGGAGATTCGCATCGCGACCGCCATGACCGGGGGCGTGAGCCTGGCGATCTGGATGGGTGGCGTCGCGCGCGAGCTGAACCTCCTGCAACAGGCGTCATGGCGCAGGCACAAGCAGCCGAACAGCGACTTCGACAGGACACTCGTCGATACGAAGCTGCCCGACGGCAAGGTGCGCAATCTCTATGCCCGGCTCCTCGATCTGCTGGATGTCGACGTGTCCATCGACTTCCTGTCCGGCACCAGTGCCGGCGGAATCAATGGCGCGCTGCTCGGTGTTGCGCAGGTCAACTCACTTGACCTGCAACCGCTTCGCAAGTTCTGGATCGATTCCGGCGCCTTCGAGACGCTGCTGCGCGATCCGAAGCAGAAGAAGCCACCGTCGCTGCTGCAAGGCGACGGCGTGCTGTTCACCGAGCTGCTGAACGGGATCAGCAAGCTGCCGGAAGTGGAAGAGCCGTACCGGGCCCCGTCTGTCGCCGGCGAAGCTCCCGGTACGCAGCGGAGAACCAGGCTCTTCATCACCACGACCTTTCTGACAGGAGAGACCGGCCGGTTCACGGACACGTACGGGACGCTCGTGCCGGATGTCGACCACCGCGGCCTGTTCACCTTCGACGAGAAGGCGCTCGCTTCTTCAGGCGCGTTTGACGCGGTGTCACTGGCGGCCCGCAGCAGCGCGTCGTATCCGGCCGCGTTCGAACCTTCGTTCGTGCCGTACGAAGACCCCGTACCCCGGTCGAAAGCATCCCCCGCACGCCCCGCGATGCGAGCTCATGCCAACATCACCCGGGCGCACTGGACGTCCGACGGCGGCCTGCTCGCGAATCGGCCGATCAACCCGTTGCTTCAGAGCATCTTCGACCGTCCGGCCGAGCGGCAGGTGAGGCGAGTTCTGCTGTACGTCGTGCCGTCTCCGGATGGATCCCCCGATCCGGTTGCCGCTCCTGCGCCGGAGACCTTCGACACTCCGCCGACGCTTGCAGAGGCACTGCTCAAGGATCTCGGCGCTGTTCTCAGTCAGTCGATCAGCGCCGATCTCCGAGCTCTGAGGGAACACAACGACCGCGTGGACTCACTGCGGGACACGCGCCGTCGCATGGCAGAAATCGGCGCCCTGCTCGCACCACACCGCCTGATGACCGACCCGATGCTCGAGGACTACCGCAGGCGTGAGGGCAGCTGGCTGGTCCGGCCGGTGATCGACGCTCTGATGCGCGTTCTCACCACGAGGCCGCCCGAGAAGCTCCTCGCCAAGTGGCAGACCGCCCTCGAACCGGGACCCAGCGCGGAGGAGTCGTGCAGAGCTGCCGCCTCAACGGCGGTGTCCGCAACCTGGGTCAGGCCCGAAGCGGGCGACTACGCGGCACTGGCAAATTTCGGCAGGAACGCCTTCGACGGCGCCAAGGCGACCGCTCTCTCGATGCTGCAAGCGGCCTACGCCTGCTATCCCGAGCTGCAGTCCTCACTGGCCGAGAGGATCAGCGCACTGGTGCACCGGGCTTTCGTCCCGGCGGCGCGACCCGATCTGGACCAACTCGCCGAAGCCGCCGTGAACGCCGGCCACAGCGTGGAATCAGACCTGTCGGAAGTCGCGTCATCGGCAGCGAGGGCCTATGCGAAGGCCCTGGTCCAGCCGGACGACGTTCAGGGCACAACGTTGGCGATCGGCTGGCAGCAGCTCGCTTCGGCCGTGGAGACGTTACGAGACATGGTCCCCGCAGCCGGTACACCACCGACTGTCGCCATGGCGCCCGCACAGGAGCGGCTGGCGACAGGTCTCGGAACGTACCTGGAATTCCTCCCTGTCGGCGCGGACGCCATCGCGCTTGCGCTGTTCGACCTCCAAATCGCCACGCGCTCCGTACTTCCCGTCGGAGTCGAGGTGGAGCAACTGGTCGAGCTCATCCAAGTCAGCGCCGATACGCGCTGTCTTCTCGCACCTCGCCGCGCTACCGCTGCCGCCAAGCTCACCGGACGGCAGATTCACAACTTCGGCGCCTTCTACAAGTCCTCGTGGCGGGCGAACGACTGGGCCTGGGGCAGGCTGGACGGTGCCGGCTGGCTTGTCCATCTGCTGCTCGATCCGCGGCGGATGCTCGTCGTCGCCAAGCGGAACGGGCAGGCCGCGGGGTCGAGGAGCGCCTGGTTCTACGAGCAGTTGTTCGAGCTGACGGGCGGCCGGCTCCCATCCGGCCGACTGAACGATTCGACGCCCCTCACCCCACAACGCGTCCTTGACGAACTCAGCTGCCTCGACGAGCCGGGGACCGATCTTCCGCCGTGCCTGCCGTTGACAGCGCTGTGGGTGGCCCGGAGCTGGCAGCGCTGGATTGCGGCCGAGGAACTGCCCGTCGTGGCTACCGAGATGCTCAAGACACCGTCGAGCAGCAGCAGTGAATGGGCAGTCGATGTGCTCAGCGCCGCCGGACGGCTGCCGACCGCGCTGGCGGCAACACAGTCAGCGGTCGCCACTCTGAAAACCGGCCGGATCCGTCGCAGACTGAGAAACCGGATGGCCGCGGTCACCGCCGTCGGCGCGGTGGAGATTGTGGATCCACTTCCGATCGCCGCGAGGCTCGCGGACTGTCCTGTGCCCGACGAGACATTCGCGAAGGAGCGCGGTGAGCCGCTCCTCACCCGTACGCTCAGCAAGTCCCTGGCCGTGGCCACCGCCGCGTTGACCGCAGTGAAGGAACCGCCTCCGGCCGTCAGGCCGTTCTTCTCGTCCGCGCGGACCATCACCCTGGGCGGCTACCGGGTCTCCTCTCTTTCGGGTGGCGCACCGCGTGCCTCAATCCTTCTGGGCGCGGCCTTTCTGGCCATCGGCCTCGTCGGCGTCTTCCTGGAGTCCACCGTCGCCGGCGTCAGCGGAGCAATTCTTTCGGGCGTCGGCGCTCTGCTGCTCTCACTGGGCGTCTGGGGACTCGGCCGACGCGCAGTACAGGCCTTCCTCGCGATGCTGGCGGCGCTCAGCGTGACCTTCCTGGTGGCCTTCCGCGACTGGTTGTTCGGCGACTGCAGGGAGGAATGCACCAGCAGCAACATCGGTGTCGTCGGCCGGAATGTGCTGCCCTGGCTGGGCGGTTCCTGGTGGCACGGCCTGGCGGCGCTCGCGGCGGTGATCGTGCTGGGAGCGCTGCTCGGCGGCGGACTCCGGCTGCGGAAGCGATAGCGGGCGCGCGCCGGACGTACTGCGCCCCGGACATCCGCCGATGCCCGGGGCGCACTGCTGCGTGAGGACCGCAGGCGTCAGTTGTGGCCGCCGTCGCCGGCATCCTCGTTGCCGCCGGCCTCGTCCGCTCCGCCGGCACCGTCGTCCGCGGCACCACCGTCGCCCGCATCGGCACCGCCGTCGGCCCCGGCACCGCCGTCGGCCCCGGCACCGCCGTCGGCCTCCACGCCGCCGTCGGCTTCAGCGCCACCGTTGGCGTCGGCACCACCGTTGACATCAGCACCGCCGTCGTCGCCGTCGCCCGCATCGGCACCGCCGTCGGCCTCGGCTCCGCCCGCGTCGGCTCCGGCGTTCTCCTCGGCGCCGCCCGCGGCGTTGTCGTCGCCGCCGCCCGCACCGCCGTCGCCGATCTGCGCGCCGAACGCCTCAAGGGCCGTCGTGACCGGCTGGAAGAACGTCTCGCCGCCGACCGTGCAGTCTCCGCTGCCGCCCGAGGTGAGGCCGATCGCGCTGCCGTCCTGCGTGAAGAGCGCGCCGCCGCTGTCGCCGGGCTCGGCGCAGACATTGGTCTGGATGAGGCCGGTGACCGTGCCCTCGGGGTAGTTCACGGTGGCGTCGAGGCCGGTGACCTCGCCGTCCTTGAGACCGGTGGTGCTGCCCATACGGAAGACCTGGAGGCCCACCGCCGCTTCGGCGGCCTGGTTGATCGCCACCGTCTCGCCGTTGCCGAGGTCGACCTCGCTCGGGGCCTCGGTCGCCGGGTCGTCGTACGTCACCAGCGCCAAGTCACCGTCGCCCGGGAACGTCGCCTCCTGGACGGTTCCGATCGGCTCGCCGTCCGCCTCCTCGGACCACTGCTCGGCGGCAACGCCGCAGTGGCCGGCGGTCAGGAAGCCGGGAGCGCCGTCCTGCGTGGTCACGTTGAAGCCGAGCGAACAGCGCGCTCCGCCGCCGAAGATGGCGTCGCCGCCCTCGAGCAGGGGCTTGAACTCGCCCTTGGACTTCTGGATCCGGGCCACGCCGTCGTCCAGCGAGTCGACCGTCGATTCCAGTCTGTTCCACTTGTCGCCGGCGACCGTACGGTCCGCCGTGACCACGATCTGGTTGGTCCTCGGGTCGACGGCCCAGGCCGTGCCGGGGATGGTGGCCCGCTGGGCCAGCGTGCTCGCGGCGGTCGTCAGCGTGCGCGCGCTGTTCTGGACACTCCTCGCCACCGCGCCGGCCTTCTTGACCTGGACGATGACGTTGTTGTTGTCGCCCACGACATTGACGACGAGCTGCTGCTTGTCGGCGTCGTAGTACGCACCGCCGTAGGACTCGCCCAGCTGCGCGCCGAGCTCTTCGAGGAGTTCCGCCGCGGACGCGGCGCTCATCCTCTTCGGGGCCGAGCGTGCCTCGGACCCGGATTCGTCCTGTGAGGCGTAGGCCTGGGGCAGCAGCACAGCCGCCGCGGCGATGCCCACCGCCCCGGCTGCCGCCAGGATGGCCTTCCTCTTCGGTATTCGCCTGTGACTCAACTCGTCGCCTCCTGTAGGGGGGTACGGAGTCCGGTTGCCGATGGGAACCGGGGGACGCGTCCGCCGGTTGATACGGATGGGACGCGTGTTGTACTCATCGCGACTGCGAAACAACATTCCTGACGGAGCGTCAGGAGATTCCTGAGGCCGACGACCGGGTGATGGTGAGTCCGGGACGACGGCGATGCGCCGTGACGTACACGAGCCCGTCCTCCCCGGCGTACAGCGCCCGGTGAGTCCCGCGCGGCAGCCAGGCGACACAGCCCGCGGCCAGCTCCTGCCGCTCACCGTCCGTCACCAGCCCGCCGCTGCCGGCCAGTACGCAGAGCAGCACATCCAGCTCCGGCTCGACATGGCCGTCGACCCGGTGGCCGGGCCGCAGTCGTATGAGGTTGGAGTCCATCTGCCGGTCCGCCTGGGACAGCCGCCATACGGCTCCGCCCTGGTCGGGAGGTACGGCGAGCAGATCGGCCAGGGAAGCGAGGACGCCTGACGTCGGGAGCGGTGCCATGCGTGGTGGTACGCGAGCGGTCCAGGCGTTGTTCAGCGGAAGACAGCGCGGCTCATATGATCCGACGGAATGATCAGTTACTTTCCGTCAATGAATAGTTTTGTACGAAGATTTACGGCTGTTGCCGTCTTGGGCACCGCGCTGGTGGGCTGCGGCAGCGAGAGCACCCAGGGCCCGTCTCACGCCGCACGGAAACCCTCTCCCGGCAGGGCGGTGGCGACCGTCGCACCCGGCCCGGGCGGCCTGACACCCGTGTTCGCACGCGCGACGGTGACGATGGCCGAAAAGACGGTCGCGCTCACCTTCGACGCCGACATGACCGCGGGGCAGGGACCGCGAGCGGCGCGCGGTGAGCGATTCGACAACCCCGCGCTCATCAACTCACTGCGAAGACTCAACGTCCCGTCGACCGTATTCATGACCGGGCGCTGGGCCGAGCAGTACCCGGACCAGGCGAAGGCGATCGGCAACGACCCGCTCTTCGAGATCGCCAACCACTCGTACAGCCACTACGCCTTCAAGTCCCCCTGCTACGGGCTGCCGACGGTCGACAGAAACGACATGCGCGCCGATGTGGAGCGGGCCTTCGCCGCGTTCAGAAAGGCAGGGGTGCGCAATGTGGTGCCGTACTTCCGCTTTCCCGGCGGCTGTTACGACGACGCGGCGCTGCGCGCGATCGGCCCCGCGCGGGTGACCGCGGTCCAGTGGGACGTCGTCAGCGGCGACGCCTTCGCGACGGACGCGGACGCGGTCGCCGAGCAGGTGCTCGCCGGGGTGAGACCGGGCTCGCTGGTGGTGATGCACTGCACCCGCAGCGCGGCGCCGGTCACCGAGCAGGCGATCCGGAAGATCGTCCCGGAACTCCGGCGACGCGGCTACCGCCTAGTGAAGGTCTCCGAACTGATGCGGGCCGGCTAGGAGCTGTCGTCCGGATCTTGCCGTCAGCCCGAGCAGGCCGTGCGCTGGGCTTCCTGCCATTCGCAGACGGGGCAGAGCGTGCTGCCCTTCACCGACTCCGGATACTCCGTGGGCGCACGGCACAGCACGCACTCGGCGAAGGGCCCGTCGCCCGCGGGCTGCTCGCCGGCGGGCGCGGGACCTGGCGTCTCGCAGTACGGCTCGTCCATGCGTACGAGGTTAGCCCGAACCGTTTCAGTGGGCCGACGCCTGTGGAGTGAGCTCGCTGGGCCGTACGATCACAAACCCCTCGCCCTGGAGCATCAGCTGAACCGCCTCGCCCGAACCGCCGCGGATCATCGAGCCGACGGACTGCGAGCGGTGCAGTGAGGTGTGGAGCTGGGCGCTCCAGCCGACGACCGCGTCCGTGTCGACGTACACGGGCTGCTGGCCGGTGACCGGGATCACGATCGGATTGCCCTCGCAGATGATCCCGAGCCGTCCGTAGCCGGTGAAGAGGCTGTTGAAGAGGCCGCCGCCGGTCATTCCGGCGCCCTTCACCGTCTTGATCTCGTACGAGAGGGTGGCGTCGAAACAGAGCACATTGCGGCCGTTGATGGTGAGCGCGTCACCCTGGTCTATGTCGACGATGAAGCAGTTGGCGGCCTCGTGCGCGAACCACGCCTCGCCCTGGCCGCGCACCGCCATGAGCGGCAGGCCCTCGCCGGTGACGGCGCGCTTGAGCATGCCGCCGAGGCCCTGGCTCTTGCGCTCGAACTGGAGATTGCCGCGGTAGGCGATCATCGATCCCTGTCGCGCGTGCATTTCGCCGTTGACGGCGTACTTGATCGACTTGGCGTTCTGCAGGACCATGCCGGGGGCGGTGGCCGGCTGCGCCATGTTCTCCGATGCGAAGAGATCACTTTTCATGGTGTGCATCGTGGCCCGGACGCATCCGTTCCGCCAACAAGCCCGACAACTCGGGCCGGTCGGGCTGGCAGACTTGGCGGTGTGAGCAGCGACGACATCCGCCCCGACAGTCCCTTCCGGCACGAGACCACCGCCCGTGACGAGGCTCCGCAGTTTGTGCTGCCGCTGGTGGTGCGCATCGAGAAGGCCGAGCCTCCGGCCCGTACGGACGCGCTGGAGGCCGGCGCCCGGGCCGTGCTCACCATCCTGAGCGACGAGCGGTCGTCGGCCGAAGGTGAGTGGGCGCAGGCGATACGGGACTGGCAGGACGCACGGATCCGCAAGGTGGTGCGGCGGGCGCGCGGCGCGGAGTGGCGCAAGGCCGCCGCGCTGCCCGGCATCACGGTCACCCACGGGACGGCCGAGGTCCGGGTCTTCCCGCCGGTACCGCTGGACGGCTGGCCCAAGGAGCTGGCGAAACTCCAGGTTTCCGGCACCGATCTGGACGACCCCGAGCCGCCGGCCGCGCCGGATGCGGCGGGCCCGGTGCTGTGGCTGAGCCCGGAGCTGGACATGTCGGCGGGCAAGGCGACGGCACAAGCCGGACACGGCGCCCAACTGGCCTGGTGGGAGCTGTCGGAGGCGGACCGCAAGGCGTGGCGCGAGGCCGGGTTCCCGCTGGCCGTACGTACGGCGGAGGCCGGTCGGTGGCCGGAACTCATCGCTGCCGGGCTGCCCGTGGTGCGCGACGCGGGGTTCACGGAGATCGCTCCGGGGTCCTGCACGGTGGTCGCCGACCATCCGTCGCTGCGCGGCTGAACGCTGCGGGCCCGCGTTACGTACCTCTCAGTACCGCCAAAGAGATTGAATCCCGATTCCGTTGGCGGTTTGTTGCCGTGTAGCACATCGGCTCTGGAGGCACATTTTGTTGCGGCGCATCAACGGGACAGCTCTCATCATCGCGGCACTGGTCGCCACGGTAGGCGCTCTCGCGTTCCCCGTATGGTCCTACGCGGACCGTTCCGGCACGGGGCAGGACAACCTCAACGCCTCGACCGTGGCGACCCAGTGGGGTCCTCTTTCAGCCACAGACCGCGACTTTCTGGTGAAGGTCCGGCTCGCCGGGCTCTGGGAGCTGCCCGCCGGGCAGCAGGCGATCGAGCGCGCGCCGAGCAAGGCGATCAAGGAGGCGGGCGACCACCTTGTGGTCGGCCACACCGATCTCGACAAGCGGTCCCGCGACGTCGCGGCAAAGCTCGGCGTCGAGCTGCCGAACCAGCCGACCGAACAGCAGCAGGGCTGGCTGCGGGAGATGTCGGCGGCGACCGGCCAGGAGTACGAGTACAAGTTCGCGAACCTGCTGCGGGCCGCGCACGGCAAGGTGTTCTCGCTGGTCGCGCAGGTCAGGCACACCACCCGTAACACGCTGATACGGCAGCTCGCGAGCGACGCGAACATCACGGTCCTGGACCACATCACCATGCTCGAGGCGACCGGGATGGTCGACTTCGACGCGATCGCCAACGACGCGGCCGGTCTGACCACGGCGAGCCCGACGGGTCCGCCGCCGCCCAACGGGAACCTGCCGCCGGCTCCGGCGCCCGCGGAGCCGACCGGGAACGAGCAGAAGTTCACCTCGCGGCCGTCCACCGGGCCTGGGGCGCCGACGGCGATCAACACCGACCGTCCCTGAGTCCGAAGTCCCCGAGTCTCTGAAGTCTCTGAAGACGGTTTGGCCGAGAAGGAACCTCAAATCAACCTCTGAACGTCCCCTCCTCTGGATTCACCGCCGTCCGGCGGGGCCATAGGTCCTGCACGCACCGTCACACGGCGCAGTGGGCAGAGGAGGGGACCCATGAAACTCGGTATCGGAATCGGCTGGCGGCCGGAGATCGCGGACGCGGTGGAGGCACTGCCTGGCGTCGACTGGGTCGAGGTCGTGGCGGAGAACGTCTGCCCGGGCCATCTGCCCGCCTCGCTGGCCCGGCTCCGCGCCCGCGGCACCCGGATCGTCCCGCACGGCGTCTCGCTGGGCCTGGGCGGCGCGGACCGCCCGTCCGAGGAGAAGCTCGGCGAACTGGCCAAGACGGCGACGGCGCTCGGCTCGCCGCTGGTGACGGAGCACATCGCGTTCGTACGGGCCGGCGGCCTGCTCACCGCGTCCCCGCAGCTGGAGGCGGGCCATCTGCTGCCCGTCCCGCGTACCTGGGACGCGCTCAAGGTGCTCTGCGAGAACGTCCGCATCGCACAGGACCTGCTGCCGGTGCCGCTGGCGCTGGAGAACATCGCGGCGCTGATCGCGTGGCCGGACGAGGAGCTCACGGAGGGCCAGTTCCTCGCGGAGCTGGTGGAACGTACGGGCGTGGGCCTGCTGATCGACGTGGCGAACCTGCACACCAACCACGTCAACCGCGGCGAGGACCCGGCGACGGCGCTCGACGAACTGCCGGTCGAGGCGATCGCGTACGTCCATGTCGCCGGTGGCATGGAACGCGAGGGCGTCTGGCACGACACCCATGCCCACCCGGTCACGGAACCGGTCCTGGATGTCCTGAGGGACCTCAGGTCCCGGGTTTCGCCGCCGGGCGTCCTGCTGGAGCGCGACGACGACTTCCCGCCGGCGGAGGAACTGGCGGCGGAACTGGAGACGATCCGGGCGGCGGCCAAGCTCTCGGCGCCCGCGGCCGCCGCGCCCGCCGAAGGTGCAGCCCGTCCGCAGCAGCCCGCCCGCCCGCAGGGCGAGGCCCCGGACCCCGGTGCCCGGGAGCGGGTTGCCATCGCGCAGGCCGCCCTGTTGTCCGCCCTGGTCGCCGGGACTCCCGCACCCGAGGGGTTCGACTCGCAGCGCCTCGGCGTGCAGAGCCGGGCGCTGGCCGCCAAGCGGGCCGATGTCGTGGGCAAGGTCGCGCCCGAGCTGCCGGAGATCCTCGGCGACGGGTACCGGCCCGCGTTTCTCGGGTATGCCAAGTCCCGCCCCATGCGCGCCGGTTACCGCCGCGACGCGCTCGACTTCGCCGAGCAGCTGCTTGTCGCCGGCCGGCCCGCGGACGACGACGCCCGCCGGCGGCTGACCCAGTGGTGGGAGGAGCGGGCCGCTCCTCATCCGCCGCGGCGCGGCGGCCGGTTCGTACGTGCGGCACGGGCCGCACTGGTGAGGAGATGACCGGGATGATCGTTCTCGCTGTGTTGGTCTATCTCGCTGTCGGCGCCTCGTCGGTCGCGCTGATCGCCAAGGTCGGCGCCTCCGGGCGCAGCCGGACCGGTGGCGTGCTCCACGACGTCTACGAGGCCGCCTTCCTCGGCGGCGGCCCGGCCCGCGTCGTGGACGCGGCGCTCGCCGGGCTGCATGCGGACGGGCGGCTCGTGATCGGCGGGCCCGGCATCGTCTCCGTACGGCAGGCAGCCGCCCGCGATCTTGTCGAGCGCGCGGTCTTCGACCAGCTGGCCGCCGCGCCGACCGGTGCTCTGCACACGCTGCGCCTTGCGGTGATGCGCAGTCACGCCGTGCAGGAGATCGGCGACGGACTGGCCGCCCGGGGCCTGATGGTGCTGCCGGGAAGCAACCGGTCGCTGACCGGGTGGGGCCTGACGCAGGGCGTCCTGTGTCTCATCGGGTTCCCGGTGTCCTTCGTCCTGACCATCATCGCCGGGAAGCCGCTGTTCCTCGCGCTTGTCATGCCCGTCCTCATCGGCGGCCTGGTGATCGGGTTCGTGACGGCGGCCCGGGCCCGTCGCCGGATCACTTCGGCGGGCCGGGACGCGCTGCGTTCGTACACGGCCCAGTACGCCACGGCGTACTCCGCGGCCAACGTCGTCGCGCTGTACGGCCTGCGCGCCGTGCCGGATCCCGCGCTCCAGGCGCAGCTGATGGCGGCGGCGAGGATCCCAGCGGCGCGCACCCACAGCACACACAGTGCCTACAGCTCCTCGGATCCGTACACCGCGGCCGTGGTGTGGTGCGCCGGTTCGAGCCCGGGATCCGGCTCCGGCTGCGGCGGCTCCTCCGGCTCGAGCTGCGGCGGCTCCTCGGGCTCAAGCTGCTCGGGCTCCTCCGGTGGCTCCAGCTGCAGCAGCTCTTCCGGAGGTTCGAGCTGCAGCAGCTCCTCCGGCTCCAGCTGCAGCAGCTCCTCGTCCTCCTGACCACTGCTGCCCCGGCCCTCCCACGGACCGCGCGCGGTGGGTCACGGACCGGCAACACCGAGTCCGCATAGTGAACAAACCGTGGCGCACCGGCGTACTTCTCGCGTAGAACTCGGCCATGCTCTGGTTCCTTCTGCTGTTCACCGCCTGGGCCGCGGCCGGTCTCAGCTGTGCCAGGCTCTGCATCGCCTCCGTCGCCTCCGCCCGGCCCACACGCCCGGCGCCGGCGGCGAAACGGGAGCTGAGCCTGTACGAGGCCGCGTTCCTGGCGGGCGGCCCGCAGCGGGTCACCGAGCTCACGCTGGTCTCGATGCACCGCCGCCGCATGCTGCTGCTGGCGCACACCGGCTGGGCCACCGTGGTCGATCCCGACGGCGAGGACGAGCTGGAGCGCTCGGTCATCGGGGCCATCGGTCCGGCGGGCCAGGCGCGGATAGCGGCGGTACGCGCCGCGGCGTCCGCCGCCGATGCCGTACGCACACTCGCCGACCGGCTCGTCCACGCCGGGCTCGCCGTCCCCGACGCGGCCCGGACGAATGTCGCGTCCGCCGTCCGCACCGTGCAGGCCGCGACCGTGCTGACCTTGGCGCTCGCGGCCACCGCTCTGCTGATGCTGCCTCAGGACCACGCGTCCAGAGGCCCGGTGCTCGCCTGGTTCGTCCTGCCGCTGGTGCTCACCCTGGGCAGTCTCGCCATCGCGCGGATCGAGGTCCATCCGTACGCCCGCTGGGCGTCGCCCGACGGGCAGCGGCTGCTCGGCACCCTCGCCGACCACGGCCACGGCGGTGAGCGTGCGGTTCTGACGGCAGTCGCGGTCCGCGGCGTCGGCGCGCTGGACGATCCGCAGCTGCGGGCGGCGCTGGCGAGCGGGCGTACGGCGCATCGGAGTCATTGACCGCGACACCGCACACCGGTGCTTTACATGACTAATGGCGCCGCCAAGGATCCCTTGCGTCCCACGGCCGAGGGCGTGTCATCCGGCCCGATCCGAAAGACACGCCCCAAGCCGCCGCACGCACGAAGGGAACGCGATGAGGGCAGCGGCGAAGTACGGGGCCGTGACAAGCCTCGGCACCTTGGTCATCACCGCAGTGGCGATCGCTCCGGCCGGCGGCACCACCACCGCCGACGCCGAGTCCCACGGAACGGCGGTCGCCGCCGACCGCGCGGCCGCGGCCGGCATCTCCTTCGGCGTCTGCCCGAAGGCCGAGATGCTGCCCGCGAACATCAAGTGCGGCACGGTCAAGGTCCCGCTCGACTACGCCGAGCCGTCGGGACGTCAGATCTCGCTGACGGTCAGCCGCGTGCGGGCGAGCGGCAAGCCCGCCGAGTACCAGGGCGCGTTCGTCTACAACCCCGGCGGCCCCGGCGCCTCCAGCATGTACTTCCCGATGGCGGCCCAGCTGCCCGAGTGGCAGCGGATCGCCCGGGCATACGACATCGTCGGCTACGCGCCGCGCGGGGTGGCCCGGTCGGCGCCGCTGTCCTGCGAGGACCCGGCCGGCTTCGCCAAGACCCCGACGCTCGCGCCGGTGCATCCGTCCACCTCGGACAAGCTGGAGCGGATCGCGCAGGCGAAGGCGTACGCGCAGGGCTGCGCGCGCAGGACGGGCCCGGCGCTGCGCCACTACACCTCGCTCAACAACGCCCGCGATCTGGACGTCCTGCGCGCGGCGCTCCGCCAGGAGCGGCTGACCTTCATGGGCGCTTCGTACGGCACGTACTTCGGTGCGCTGTACGCGACGCTCTTCCCGTCGCACGTACGGCGCATGGTCTTCGACTCGGCGGTGAATCCGGTGCCGGACCAGATCTGGTACCGCAACAACCTCGACCAGTCGCTGGCCTTCGAGGGCCGGTGGGCGGACTTCCGCGCCTGGGTCGCGAAGCACGACAGGACGTTCCGCCTCGGGGCAACGCCCGAGGAGGTGGCACGCAGCTACGAGAAGGCGCGCGCCAGGCTCGCGGCGAAGCCGGCGGGCGGCAAGGTCGGGCCGGGACAGCTGCATGCGGCGTTCCTCGGCGCCGGCTACTACGACGACTACTGGGTGCCGCGCGCCACCGCGCTCTCCGAGTATCTGAAGGGCAATGAGAAGCCGCTGATCGCACAGGCCACGCCGCGGCCGGAGGGCGCGCACGGCGCGGAGAACGCCAACGCCGTCTACACCGCCGTCGAGTGCAACGACGCGCCCTGGCCCACCGAGTGGGACGTGTGGGACCGGGACAACAGCCGGCTCGCGCGCATCGCGCCGTTCGAGACCTGGGACAACGCCTGGATGAATCTGCCGTGCGCCTTCTGGTCCCAGCCGCGACAGCAACCCGTCGACGTCCGTACGAAGCGGGGTGCGCTGCCGCCGGTGCTGATCCTGGCGGCCGAGCGGGACGCGGCGACGCCCTATGCGGGCGCGAAGGAGCTGGCGCGGCGGCTGAAGGGCGCGGTGCTGATCACGGAGGAGGACGCGGGCACGCACGGCATCGGCGGCGGCGGCAACAAGTGCGTCAACGCACACATGGAGAACTACCTGCTGCGCGGTGAGACGCCGGTGCGGCGCGCATCGTGCGCGCCGCACCCGGAGCCGGACCCGGTGTCGCTGGACCGCCGCGCGGGGCAGCCGAAGCTGCCGCACGCCGTCTGATCTTCCGGGTCCGAGGAGGCCGGGTCCGCACACTGCGGGCCCGGCTTCCGTGGTCTTTCGCGAGGTCTTCGCGGGGTCTTTCGCGAGGCCCGACCTACGCGAGGCCCGCCACGAGCTCGGACACCGACTTGCGGCGGCCGGTGTAGAACGGCACCTCTTCGCGGACGTGCATGCGGGCCTCGGAGGCGCGCAGATGACGCATCAGGTCGACGATGCGGTACAGCTCGTCGGCCTCGAAGGCCAGCAGCCACTCGTAGTCGCCGAGCGAGAACGAGGCGACCGTGTTGGCGCGCACGTCCGGGTAGCCGCGGGCCATCTTGCCGTGGTCGGCGAGCATCCGGCGGCGGTCCTCGTCGGGCAGCAGATACCAGTCGTACGAGCGCACGAAGGGGTAGACGCTGACGTAGTTGCGCGGCGTCTCGTCGGCCAGGAAGGCCGGGATGTGCGACTTGTTGAACTCGGCGGGCCGGTGCAGCGCCATGTTCGACCAGACCGGCTCGAGCGCCCGGCCGAGCCGGGTGCGGCGGAAGAGGTTGTACGCCTCCTGCAGCTCGTCCGCGGTCTCGGCGTGCCACCAGATCATGAGGTCGGCGTCGGCGCGCAGTCCGGACAGGTCGTAGGTGCCCCGGACGGTCACGTCCTTGGCGGCGAGCTGGTCGAACAGCTCCTGGACCTCGTCGGCGTAACCGGCGCGGTCCTCGGGCAGCAGATCGCGCAGCTTGAAGACGGACCACAGCGTGTACCGGATGACCTCGTTGAGGTCCTTGGCCTTCTTGCCGGCGTTCGGGATCTTTTCTGGCGCACTCATGCGGCCATTGTCCCGCGCCTGGATCAGCCGCCCGCGGCCAGGGTCGGCGTGGCGAGGATCTCGTCGGCCGCGCGCTGCCCGTCGGCGATGCAGGCAGGGATCCCCACACCGTCGTACGCCGCGCCACAGACCCGCAGCCCCGCCAGCTTGGCGACCTCCTCGCGGATGCGGGCGACCCGCGCGAGATGCCCGACCGGATACTGCGGCAGTCCGCCGATCCACCGGGTCACCTCGCTCGCGACGGGCCTCGCCTCGAGTCCGGTCGCGGCGCCGAGGTCGCGCAGCGAGACGCCGACGAGCTCGCTGTCCTCGCGGTGCAGATGCTCCTCCTCGCCGTACCGGCCGATGGAGGTGCGCAGCACGAAGAGATCCGATGAGCCGTCCCCGACCCAGCTCCACTTCTGGCTGGAGAAGGTGGACGCCTTGATGGTGCGGCCGTCGACGGGCGGCACCAGGAAGCCGCTGCCGTCCGGCATTCCGGGCAGATCCGAACGCCGGAAGGCCAGCGTGACCAGTGTCATGGAGGCGTACTCGATCCGGCCGAGCTCGGCTGCGGCGGCCGGTGACTCGGCGGCGAGCAGCGCGGACGCGGACCAGGCGGGTGCCGCGAGCACCACTGCGTCGGCTTCGATGACGGACTGGTCGGTGCGGATCCGCCAGCCGTCCTCCGCACGGCTCATCCCGATGACCGGTGTCTCGGTGCGGATCTCGCCGCCGGCGGCGCGCACGGCGTCGGCGACGGCTCCGGGCAGCGTGCCGACGCCGCCCTCGATGCCCATGAAGACGGGCCCGGTCTGCTGCTGAGCCTCGGCCTTGCGCTGCAGGTCCCGCACGCCCTCCAGGAGCGAATGGCGCCTCTTCGCGGCCTCGAAGAGCTGGGGAACGGCGGCGCGCATCGAGATGCGGTACGCGTCACCGGCGTACACGCCGCCGAGCAGTGGCTCGACCAGCCGGTCCACGACCTCGCGGCCGAGGCGTTCGGCGACGAACGCGCCGACGGCGACATCGTCACCGAGTTCGGCCGGCGCGAGTTCGCGTTCCTTCCCGATGCGGGCGACACCGTCCGGCGAGAGCAGTCCGGCGAGAGCCGCGGGGTCGCCCGGCACGCCCATCACATGGCCCTTGGGCATCGGGCGCAGCGCGTCGCGCGTCCAGACGGATGCGGTGGAGGTGGCGGGCGGCTGAAGCCGGTCGGCGAGGCCGGTCGCGCGGGCCAGTTCGACGGCCTCCGGGCGGCGGGCGAGCATCGACTCGGCTCCGAGGTCGACCGGGACGCCCTCGATGGTGCCGGCCTGCAGCTTGCCGCCGAGACGCGCGGTGGCCTCCAGCACGGTCACGCGCACTCCGGCCGAGGTGAGCCGGTGTGCGGCGGCCAGACCGGCGATGCCGCCTCCGATGACGACGACATGGCCCGGGTCCACAGGGCGAGGGGAACGCTGCATGTCCCCACTGTCTCAAACGGTCTTTGACTGTCCGACACAGGCTTCGGCCGCGCGAGACCCGTTCCGAGACCCGTTCCGAGTCCCGACCGTGACCGGTTCGGGACCGGAATACAGCAACCGCCCCACCTGCCCGTTCGTCGAACCGGCATCACTCACCATTGAGTCCTTGGGGGGCCTCCATGCGTGCTCGACGTACGTTCGCGGCGCTGTTCCTGACCGCCGCACTCGCCCTGGCCGGCTGCAGCAGCGGCGCGGACGACGCCGCGTCCGACAACTCCGGCGACAGCAAGGCCCAGAGCGCGGCCAAGCCGGGCACCGAGATGGACGCGGCGGCAGGGCCGGCGGCCGACGGCCAACAGGGGACGGCGAAGGACAAGATCTCGGTCGCGCCGACCCACATCATCCGCACCGCCGAGCTCCAGGTGGAGGTCAAGGACGCGCCCAAGGCCCTTGCCGACGCCCGTACAACGGCCGAGAACGCGGGCGGCCATGTCGCCAACGAGTCCACCGAGCGGATCGACGACACGCATGTGACCTCGCGGATCGTGCTGCGCGTCCCGCAGGACCAGTACGACGAGGTGCTGAGCGATCTGGCCGGCGCGGGCAAGCTGCTCTCCCGCAAGGCCGACGCCAAGGACGTGACCGATCAGGTCGTCGACGTGGAGAGCCGGATCGCAACGCAGCGGGCGAGCGTGGCGCGCGTACGGACGCTGATGGACCGGGCGGAGAAGCTCAGCGACATCGTCACGCTGGAGGGCCAACTGAGCAGCCGCCAGGCCCAGTTGGAGTCGCTGCTGGCCCAGCAGGCCGCGCTGAAGGACCGGACGACGATGGCGACCATCACGCTCGCGCTCTCCGAGAGCGAGAAGAAGGAGGCCAAGAAGGAGGACGACGACCCCACCTTCCTGGACGCGCTCGGCGGCGGCTGGGACGCGCTGACGGCATCGGTCCGCTGGATCACGGTGGCGGTCGGCGCGGTGGCTCCGTTCGCCGCGGCGTTCGCGCTGCTGTACGCGCTGTGGCGCTGGGTCGTACGGCCCCGGCTGCCGCGCCGGCCGGCCACTGAGCCCGCGGCACCCGCGCCCGTGCCCGGCCCTGGCCCTGGCCCTGGCCCTGGCCAGGACTGAACGGCCGCTGCCCCGTAGCGTGTTCCCATGGCAACACAGCGGCTGGTGGTCATCGGGGGCGATGCGGCGGGCATGTCCGCCGCATCGCAGGCACGCAGGCTGAAGAACCCGGACGAGCTGGAGATCGTCGCGTTCGAGCGCGGCCACTTCAGCTCGTACTCGGCGTGCGGGATTCCGTACTGGGTCGGCGGCGATGTGACCCGGCGGGACGATCTGATCGCCCGTACGCCGGCCGAGCACCGCGAGCGCGCCATCGATCTGCGGATGCGTACCGAGGTCACGGAGATCGACGTCGAGGGCGGCCGGGTGCTCGCACGCGATCTGGAGACCGGCGACGAGGCCTGGACGGGCTACGACAAGCTGGTCGTCGCGACCGGCGCCCGCCCGGTCCGGCCACCGCTGCCGGGCATCGACGCACCCGGAGTGCACGGGGTGCAGACGCTCGACGACGGCCAGTACCTGCTGGACACGCTCGATGCCGTCGAGGGCCGGCGCGCGGTCGTGGTGGGCGCGGGCTACATCGGCGTCGAGATGGCGGAGGCGCTGCTGAAGCACGGCTTCCAGGTGACCGTGCTGAACCGCGGCGAGCAGCCGATGGCCACGCTCGACCCGGACATGGGCCGCCTCGTCCACCGGGCGATGGACGGCCTGGGCATCACGACCGTGGGCGGCGCGGAGGTCACCAAGATCCTCACCGGCGACGACGGCCGGGTCCGCGCGGTGGCGACCCAGGACACGGAGTACCCGGCCGATGTCGTGGTCCTCGGCATCGGCGTCGAACCGGAGACCACGCTCGCCCGCGCCGCCGGCCTGCCGCTGGGGGTGTACGGCGGGCTGCTCACCGATCTCGCGATGCGGGTGCGCGGTCACGAGAACATCTGGGCCGGCGGCGACTGCGTGGAGGTGCTCGACCTGGTCTCGGGCCGGGAGCGCCACATCGCGCTCGGCACGCACGCCAACAAGCACGGCCAGATCGTCGGCTCGAACGTCGGCGGCGGCTACGGCACCTTCCCGGGCGTCGTCGGCACGGCGGTGAGCAAGGTCTGCGACCTGGAGATCGCCCGCACGGGCCTGCGCGAGAAGGACGCACTCAAGGTCGGCCTGCAGTACGTCACGGCCACCGTCGAGTCCACGAACAGCGCGGGCTACTACCCGGGCGCGACCCTCATGACGGTCAAGATGCTCGCGGAGCGCCGCACCGGACGGCTGCTCGGCGTCCAGATCGTCGGCCGCGAGGGCTCGGCGAAGCGCGTGGACATCGCGGCGGTGGCCCTGACGGCCGGCATGACGGTGGAACAGATGACGCTGCTCGACCTGGGCTACGCGCCGCCGTTCTCACCGGTCTGGGACCCGGTCCTGGTGGCGGCGCGCAAGGCGGTCACGGCCGTACGCCAGGGGATCTAGGGCCTGCTTCCCGAAAGGACACTCCCTAGCGCGCGGTCTCCGTGTGCACGTACTCCACGAGTCGCGTCAGCGCGTCCGGGTCGGTCGTCGGCAGGACGCCGTGGCCCAGGTTGAACACGTGCCCCTCCAGGCCCTCGGCCGCGTCCAGCACCTCGCGGGTCTTCGTCTCCACCGCCTCCCGCGTGGAGAAGAGCACCGCGGGGTCGAGGTTGCCCTGCAGCGCCTTGCCCGGGCCGACCCGACGCGCGGCCTCGTCCAGCGGCACCCGCCAGTCGACGCCGACGACGTCCGCGCCCGCCTCGCCCATCAGCCCGAGAAGCTCACCGGTGCCGACGCCGAAGTGGATCCGCGGCACTCCGTACGAGGCGACCGCGTCGAAGACCTTCGTGGACGCGGGCATCACGGAACGTCGGTAGTCCGCCGGCGCCAGCGCGCCGACCCAGGAGTCGAAGAGCTGCACCGCGCTCGCGCCGGCCTCGATCTGCACCTTGAGGAACGCGGAGGTGATCTCCGCGAGCCGGTCGAGCAGATCGGCCCACAACTGCGGGTCGCCGTACATCAGGGCCTTGGTGTGCTCGTGGTTGCGCGAGGGGCCGCCCTCCACGAGGTAGCTCGCGAGGGTGAACGGCGCACCCGCGAAGCCGATCAGCGGCGTTTCACCGAGCTCGCCGGTGAGCAGCCCCATGGCCTCGGTGACGTACCAGACGTCCTCGGGCGTGAGGTCGCGCAGCCGCGCCAGGTCGCCGCGGGTGCGGATCGGATCGGCGACGACGGGACCGACGCCCGGCTTGATGTCGAGATCGACGCCGATGGCCTTGAGCGGGACGACGATGTCGCTGAAGTAGATGGCCGCGTCGACCTTGTGGCGGCGCACGGGCTGCAGCGTGATCTCGGTGACGAGCTCGGGCCGCATGCAGGACTCGAGCATCCCGATGCCCTCGCGCACCTTGAGGTACTCGGGAAGTGAGCGCCCCGCCTGCCGCATGAACCAGACCGGCGTGTGCGGCACCGGCTCGCGCCTGCACGCCTTCAGGAAGGGAGAGTCGTACGTCTTCGGCTGCTGGCCCGAGGGGCGGTCATTCACACTCACGCCCAGAATCTTCGCACGTACACCTGAAGTGGCCGCCCCGGGCCGGGTGTCCCTCCCTGCGCGAAGCTCCCGTTCCGCCTACTCTTCCCCGCATGGCTGCGGCTCAGGGACATTTTTCCGATCATTCCAACAGCGCTGACGGCACGGACAGCGCGGAGGGGGATGCCGTCCCGCGCGCGTTCCGGCTGGCGGTCGAAGCGCTGCGGGCGGCGCGGCTGCGGCCCGAGATCGAGGTGGACCCGGCGCGCCCGCCGCAGCGCCTGGCACCGCATGCGTACGCCCTGGAGGCTGCGGTCGTCGACGGCGAGGACGATCTCGCGGACGGCCGTCTTGTGCTGCTGCACGACCCGGCGGGTCATGACGCCTGGCAGGGCACGTTCCGCCTGGTGACGCTGGTGCGCGCCGAGCTGGAGCCGGAGATGGCGGCCGATCCGCTGCTTCCCGAGGTCTGCTGGTCGTGGCTGACGGGTGCGCTGGAGGCGCGCGGACTGGCGTACGGAGAGGCGAGCGGCACCGTCACTCGCGCGGGCTCTCACTATTTCGGTGGACTCTCCGACCGCCGTCCGGCGACGCAGATCGAGATCCGCGCGTCCTGGACGCCGACCGAGGGCGCGGGCGGCGTGCCCGATACGGCGGGACATCTCACAGCATGGTGCGATCTGCTCTGCCAGATCGCGGGGCTGCCGCCGTCCCCGGCGGGCCCTGCGGACGCGGTCACGGGTGTGGTCTCGCTCCCGCAGCGCCGCGGACCGCAGCACCGCTGACACGCATACTCCTCGGAAGCCCCCGCCCCCTGTGCGACACCGGTCCAGGGGCCGAGCTCCGACGTAACCGGAACCAGCGCGCTCGCAGGATGATCGATCACGCGTCCGAATTGCCCCAATTGTTACTCACTAGATCGTGATCATTCTCTAAAGGCCGCATGGTTTGGTGCCGAAGAGGTCTGTGACCCTAACTGCACGGTTCGCCCCGGCTTCATCCCCGAGCCGGCTCGTCCCGCACCTTCCCCCCAGGAGGCCTGGTGTCCGTTCTTCTTGAGCAGCCCGCAAGCCTGGTCGCCTACCGCCCGAACAAGCCGACGGCCATGGTCGTCGTGGCCGACCCGCGCGTCCGCTCCACCGTCACCCGCCACCTGTGGGCCCTCGGAGTGCGTGATGTCATCGAGGCGTCGTCCATCGCGGAGGCCCGTCCCCGCGTCGGCAATCCGCGCGACATCTGCGTGGCCGACGTCCACCTGCCCGACGGTTCCGGGCTGACCCTGCTGTCCGAGACCCGCGCCGCGGGCTGGCCGAACGGCCTCGCGCTCTCCGCCGCCGACGACATCGGCGCCGTGCGCAACGCGCTCGCCGGCGGCGTCAAGGGCTATGTCGTCACCGGCACCCGTACGAACATCGGCCACCCGACCCGTCCAGGCGCGGCACCGATCGGCGCCGCGGCCGGCCGGCTGCACCGCCGCCCCCCGGGCGCCCCGAGCCACCCGGGCGGCTACCGAGAGCTCTCCGGCCGTGAGGTCGAGGTGCTCAGGCTGGTCGCGGAAGGACAGTCCAACAAGGCGATCGGCGTCTCGATGGGGCTCTCCGCCCTGACGGTCAAGAGCCACCTCGCCCGTATCGCACGCAAGCTGGGCACCGGCGACCGGGCGGGCATGGTGGCCGTGGCACTGCGTACCGGAATCATCCACTGACCCCTTTACAGCAGATCCGCGCCCGTCGACGGAACGTTCCGTCGACGGGCGCCTTCCGTTCGCGGATACCCTTGACACGTGACCGACGCCCAAGAGACCGCAGCAGAGACCGCACTGCGAACCGCCGGGGGCGCTCCCCCGGACGACGGCGTCGCAGCCGAAGAGGTACCGATTCCCTTGCTGGAGCCCCGTGAGGGCATTCCGCCGGTGGTCGCGGACGCCGCCGGACTGGCCGAAGTGATCGCCGCGTTCGCCCGGGGCAGCGGCCCCGTGGCCGTCGACGCGGAGCGCGCTTCCGGCTACCGGTACGGCCAGCGGGCCTATCTCGTACAGCTGCGCCGGGAAGGCGCGGGCAGTGCGCTGATCGATCCTGTCGGCTGTCCGGATCTGACCGAGCTCGGCGAGGTGCTGGCCGGCGCGGAGTGGATTCTGCACGCCGCCACCCAGGACCTTCCGTGCCTGCGCGAAATAGGCATGATCCCGACCCGGCTCTTCGACACCGAGCTGGCCGGGCGGCTGGCCGGCTTCCCGCGGGTCGGGCTCGGCGCGATGGTCGAGTCGGTCCTCGGATACGCGCTGGAGAAGGGCCACTCCGCGGTCGACTGGTCCACCCGCCCGCTGCCCGAGCCGTGGCTGCGCTATGCGGCGCTCGACGTCGAGCTGCTGATCGATCTGCGCGACGCGCTGGAGAAGGAGCTGGACCGGCAGGGCAAGCTGGACTGGGCCCGCCAGGAGTTCGACGCGATCGTCGCCGCGCCGCCCGCTCCCCCGCGCAAGGACCCGTGGCGCCGGACGTCCGGGATGCACAAGGTGCGCCGCCGCCGTCAGATGGCGGTCGTACGCGAGCTGTGGACGACCCGCGACAAGGTGGCGCAGCGGCGCGACGTGTCGCCGGGCAAGGTGCTGAGCGACAGCGCGATCGTGGAGGCCGCGCTCGCGGTGCCGTCGGACGTGCAGGCGCTGACCGCGCTGCCGGGGTTCGGCCACCGGATGGGACGGCGTCAGCTGGACCAGTGGCAGGCGGCCGTCGACCGGGCGAAGTCCCTGACCGACGCCGAGCTTCCGCAGCCCGGCCAGCAGCTGAACGGCCCGCCGCCGCCGCGTTCCTGGGCGGACAAGGACCCGGAGGCCGCGGCGCGGCTCTCCGCGGCGCGGGCGGCGGTCTCGGCGCTGGCGGAGGAGCTCAACCTGCCGCAGGAGAACCTGATCACGCCGGACACGGTGCGCCGGGTGTGCTGGGAGCCGCCGGCCGAACCGTCGGTGGAGGCAGTCTCCGAGGCCCTCGCGTCGTACGGCGCGCGCGCCTGGCAGATCGACCAGGTGGCTCCTCTGCTGGCGACCGCGCTGACCGCGACGGCCTGAGACGCCTCAAGGCGCCTCAGGCACGCCCTGGGCCTTCGGCGCGGCCTGTGGCGGCCCGTCCGCCGGCCGGGCGTCGCCACGTCTCCTCCGCCCTGCGGGGGCGAGTTCGGCGAGGGTGCGTTCCTGGGTGAGGGCACCTGAAGCCTTCAGCCGCCTCCGCCACACGCCGGTCGGCAGGCGCCGGGGTTCGGCGACGAGGAGGAGCCCCAGCCCGGCGGGTGGAGGTCGCCCGACCCGGGGGCGGGGCGCCGCCCCCAAACCGGTCCAGCCGGCCCGACGGGCCGAGCTTCGCCGGCCAAGACCTGACGTCCGCGGTCCCGGACCGGCGCATCCCGGAGGGGGCCGGGAGTCTTGACGCTGGCGGGCCGGAGTTCTGAACTCAACCCCAGACCGGGACCGAGGCGCGGAGCCCCGCCCTCCCAGCGGGCGAGCGGCGCGGGGTTCGGCGCGGAGTCCCGACGAGGGTCGCAGGGGCCCGGCACCTGTGTGATGTTCACCGCTCCGGGCAGGGGGCCTGTTCCGCTTGGTTACCCGCAAGTAGCATGGGCGGTGGAAGCGCGCCGCAGGCGCACCCGCACCCTGGAGGAGAGCCATCGTGCCTCGTACCGTCAGGGACGTCGTCTTCGTCGACGGCGTCCGCACCCCGTTCGGCAAGGCGGGCCCGAAGGGCATTTACCACGAGACCCGTGCCGACGATCTCGTCGTGAAGGCGATCCGCGAGCTGCTGCGCCGCAACCCGGACCTCGACCCCGCGAAGATCGACGAGGTCGCCATCGCGGCGACCACGCAGATCGGCGACCAGGGCCTCACGATCGGCCGCACCGCCGGCATCCTCGCGGGTCTGCCGCAGTCCGTGCCCGGCTACTCCATCGACCGCATGTGTGCCGGTGCCCTGACCGCCGTGACCTCGGTCGCGGGCAGCGTGGCCTTCGGTGCGTACGACATCGCCATCGCCGGCGGCGTCGAGCACATGGGCCGCCACCCGATGGGTGAGGGCGTCGACCCCAACCCGCGCTTCGTGTCGGAGAAGCTCGTCGACGAGTCGGCCCTCTTCATGGGCATGACCGCGGAGAACCTGCACGACCGCTACCCCTCGATCACCAAGCAGCGCGCCGACGAGTACGCCGTGCGCTCGCAGGAGAAGGCCGCCAAGGCGTACGCCAACGGCAAGATCCAGCAGGACCTGGTGCCGGTCTCCGTCCGCCGGACCAACCCGGAGGCCGGCGAGACCGGCTGGGGCCTGGTCACCGCCGACGAGCCGATGCGCCCGGGCACCACGCTGGAGAACCTGGCGGGTCTGAAGACCCCGTTCCGCGTCCACGGCCGCGTCACCGCCGGCAACGCCGCGGGCCTGAACGACGGCGCCACCGCCTCGCTCATCGCCTCCGAGGACTTTGCCCGCGAGAACAACCTCCCGGTCAAGATGCGCCTGGTCTCCTACTCCTTCGCCGGCGTCGAGCCCGAGGTCATGGGCTACGGCCCGATCCCGGCCACCGAGAAGGCGCTCGCCCAGGCGGGCCTGTCCATCGAGGACATCGGCCTGTTCGAGATCAACGAGGCCTTCGCCGTACAGGTGCTGGCCTTCCTCGAGCACTACGGCATCGCGGACGACGACGCGCGCGTCAACCAGTACGGCGGCGCCATCGCGTACGGCCACCCCCTGGCCTCCTCCGGCGTACGGCTGATGACGCAGCTGGCCCGCCAGTTCGAGGAGCAGCCGGAGGTCCGCTACGGCCTGAACACCATGTGCGTCGGCTTCGGCATGGGCGCGACGGTCATCTGGGAGAACCCGCACTTCGACGGAGGCAACAAGTGAGCACCGCTGAACTCCTGAAGGGCGCGGCCGAGCTGTTCCCGGACGAGGTTGTCACACAGGCGCATGTGCGCCACCTCGAACTCCCGGCGGGCGCGGGCAACTTCGCCCTCATCACGCTGGACAACGGCCTGGACCACACCAAGCCGACCACCTTCGGCCCCCAGTCGCTGGCGAACCTGAACGCCGCCGTCGACCAGGTCGAGAAGGAGGCCGCCGAGGGCGCGATCGTCGGCGTCGGCATCACCGGCAAGCCGTTCATCTTCGCCGTCGGCGCCGACCTCAAGGGCGTGGAGCTGCTGGGGCGCCACGAGGACGCGCTCGCCATCGGCAAGGGCGGCCACGACGTCTTCAAGCGGCTGTCCGCTCTCGCGGTCCCGACGTTCGCGTACTACAACGGCGCGGCGATGGGCGGCGGTGTCGAGGTCGGTCTGCACTGCTCGTACCGCACCGTCTCCAAGGCGATCCCGGCCTTCTCGCTGCCCGAGGTCTTCCTCGGTCTCGTCCCGGGCTGGGGCGGCTGCGCGCTGCTGCCGAACCTGATCGGCGCGGACCGCGCGGTCTCGGTGATCATCGAGAACTCGCTCAACCAGAACAAGCAGCTCAAGGGCGCCCAGGTCTTCGAGCTCGGCATCGCCGACGCCATCTTCGAGGGCGCGGACTTCCTGGAGCAGTCGCTGCTGTGGACGGCGTCCGTCCTCAAGGGCGAGATCACGGTCGCGCGCGCCGACGCCGACCGCGGCGAGGCCTGGGACCAGGCCGTCGAGCGCGGGCGGGCCATCGCCGACGCCAAGGTGCACGGCGCGGCCCCGGCCGCCTACCGCGCGCTGGACATCATCGCCGCGGCCAAGGACGGCGATCTGCAGAAGGGCTTCGACGCCGAGGACGTGGCGCTCGCGGACCTGATCATGGGCGGCGAGCTGCGCAGCGGCATCTACGCCTTCAACCTGGTCCAGAAGCGCGGCAAGCGCCCGGCCGGCGCCCCGGACAAGAACCTGGCCCGTCCGGTCACCAAGGTCGGCGTCGTCGGCGCCGGTCTGATGGCCTCTCAGCTGGCGCTGCTGTTCCTGCGCCGCCTCGAGGTGCCGGTGGTGCTGACCGACATCGACCGGGAGCGCGTCGACAAGGGTGTGGGCTATGTCCACGCCGAGATCGACAAGCTGCTGCTGAAGTCCCGTATCAACCAGGACAAGGCCAACCGCCTCAAGGCCCTGGTCACCGGTGTGCTGGACAAGGCTGAGGGCTTCTCCGACGCCGACTTCATCATCGAGGCCGTCTTCGAGGAGATCGGCGTCAAGCAGCAGGTGTTCGCCGAGGTCGAGGCCGTCGCTCCGGCGCACGCGATCCTCGCCACCAACACCTCCTCGCTGTCGGTCTCCGAAATGGCGTCGAAGCTGGAGCACCCGGAGCGGGTCGTCGGCTTCCACTTCTTCAACCCGGTCGCGGTCCTTCCGCTGCTGGAGATCGTCCGCGGCGAGAAGACGGACGACGCCTCCCTCGCCACCGCCTTCGGTGTCGCGAAGAAGCTGAAGAAGACCGCGGTCCTCACCAAGGACGCCCCGGCGTTCGTCGTGAACCGCATCCTGACCCGCTTCATGGGCGAGATCCAGAACGTCATCGACGAGGGCACCCCGGTGGCCACCGCCGAGAAGGCCATCGAGCCGCTCGGTCTGCCGATGTCGCCGCTGGTGCTGCTGGAGCTGGTCGGCCCGGCCATCGGTCTGCATGTCTCCGAGACCCTCAACCGCGCCTTCCCGGACCGTTTCACGGTCTCCGAGAACCTGGCCGCGGTCGTCAAGGCGGGCAAGCGCGGCTTCTACGTCTACGACTCCGGCAAGCCGGAGCTGGACCCGGAGGTCGCCGCGCTGCTGAAGCAGGGCGACTCGGTCCTCACCGAGGACCAGGTGCGCGACCGCGTCCTGGACGCGGTGGCGCAGGAGATCGGCCTGATGCTTCAGGAGGGTGTCGTGGCCGAGGCCCAGGACATCGACCTCTGCCTGATCACGGGCGCGGGCTGGCCCTTCCACCTGGGCGGCATCACGCCGTACCTGGACCGTGAGGGCGTCTCGCAGCGGGTGAACGGCAAGCCGTTCCTGGCGCAGGGCGTGGCGAGCGTCCCGGCGTAGCACGTACGCAGGAGGCCCCGGCACCTACGCGGTGCCGGGGCCTCCTGTTTGTCCTGAAGTGATCAGACCCGGGTCCATGCCTCCATGGCGAGACCGGACTCGTTCGTCTTCTGACGGGTGATCCGCAGACCGCCGTCCGGAGCGATCGCGGCGAGCACGACCCGTCCGTTCGCGTCCGCACAGAGCGCGGGCGCTCCCACGCACACCTCGCCGGTACCGGTCCACACCGCGCCCGCGGACTCGTCCTCGGTCGGATAGGCGGCGAGAGCGGGCCGCCCGTCGGCGTCGCGGTGGGCCATCAACGTGCAGTCGTGGCCGTCGACCGATGCCCTGAGAAGAGCGAGAGGGCCGGTGCCGGTGTCGCCGCCGAGCGGCTCCGGAACGCCGTCCTGGCGCCAGGCGTGCACCTCGGCGGCCTTGTCGTCACGCCACAGGAAGGTGACCCGGTCCTCGCCGGTCGCCAGTGCGGAAACGGTGCCGTCCTGCACCTGTGCCGGGATGTCCGTCTCCCGGGTGAACACGGCCTTGTTGCCGTCCTGCACCCAGCGCATCACACCTTCGCGGGCGGGCGCGACGATCTCTGTGCGGCCGCCGCCCGACGCGGCGGCGGCCAGCGTGCCGTGGGCTCCGCTGCCCTTGAGGTCGGCCCAGGGGCCCCAGGCTCCGGTGGCCGCCTGGCTGCGTGCGCAGACCCCGCCGCCGACATTGCGTACGAAGACATGGACATTGCCCGCGCCGTCAACGGCGGAGACGGGCCGGCCTATCTGCCCGGCGAGCTTCCAGTCGTTCGGATAGGGCGTGCCCAGCGGCTGCCAGTCCTTCACCGGACGACCCGTCTGGTACTGGATGGCGTGCATGACGTCGGTACGGATCTCGCCGCCGCCCTGGGCGGTCTTGCGCACGCCGAACAGATGCACATAGCCGTCGGCGCCCTGGGCGATCGAGAGATACGGCTCAAGCCCCGCGGCGGTGGCCAGCAATTCGGGCCCGGACCACTCGGGACCGGCAGGCCGTGTCTCGGTCCAGCGGAGAACGCCGCCGTCGGTGGCCGCGTAGGCCGTCAGCCGGCCGTCCTTGCCGCGCAGCAGCCAGCCGGTGGCTGTGGGACTGCCGTCGTCAGCCGTGCTGACCGGTGCCGGGACGCGGTTCCGCTTCACGGTGGGAACCTCGGGAGTCCGGCCCGCCTGTCGCTTCGATCTTCGCGCAGGCCTCAACGCCATGGCTCACCGGCCACCTTTCCTGATGAGAACCGCACTGAGCGGTCAGATACAACGCTCCATGAAGTCCTGCGACAATAACACCCGGCCGGGCGGCAAATTTCTGGGGATTTCCGATGCGGACACTGGTGATCGTCGACGCGGCGAATGTGATCGGTTCCGTACCGGACGGCTGGTGGCGGGATCGGCGCGGGGCCGCCGAGCGGCTGCGTGACCGGTTGCCCGTTTTCGCCGCAGAAGGGCTGCCGGGACATTCCGGTCCGGTCGAGCTTGTGCTGGTCGTCGAGGGCGCGGCCCGGGGTCTGGAGAGCGTGCCCGGGGTGCGGGTCGAGTCCGCGCCGGGCACCGGCGACGACAAGATCGTGGAGCTGGTGTCCGGCTGCGAGCCGGGCCGGAGGTGCGTGGTGATCACGGCCGACCGGGGTCTGCGGCAGCGGGTCGAGGCGTACGGCGCACAGTGCGCGGGGCCGAGGACGCTTCAACCCGGCGAGCGTACGTAGCGGCCTTCTGGCGGGCCGTCAGCGAGCCGGTCCGGCCAGATGTCGCGCAACACCAGAACTGCCTCGTCCGGGCCCTGTACGGGCCTGTACGGCGTCCGCGGGACGCTGCGCGGGCTCCGGGCAACCACGAGGCCCCGCATGTCCGCTCCGACAGGACATACGGGGCCGGTTGAAGCGGAATTCGGCTACACCGAGCCGCGGCCGAGGCGGCTGTGCGAGCGCCCGTAGAGGAAGTACACGATGAAGCCGACGATCATCCACGCGGCGAACCGGGCCCAGGTCTCGCCCGGCAGGTTCAGCATCAGCCACACGGACGCGGCGATGGAGAGAATCGGGACCAGCGGCACCCAGGGAGTGCGGAACGCGCGGTGCAGGTCCGGCCGGGTGCGGCGCAGGACCATCACGCCGATCGCGACGACGACGAACGCGAAGAGCGTGCCGATGTTCACCAGGGTCGCGAGTTCGTTGATGCTGGTGAAGCCCGCGATGACCGCGATGAGCCCGCCGAGCAGGATGGTCGGGCGGTACGGGGTCTTGTACTTCGGGTGCGTGATGGAGAAGAACCGCGGCAGCAGCCCGTCACGGCTCATCGC
Source organism: Streptomyces sp. NPDC020681 (assembly GCF_044334895.1). Lineage (NCBI taxonomy): Bacteria > Bacillati > Actinomycetota > Actinomycetes > Kitasatosporales > Streptomycetaceae > Streptomyces > Streptomyces sp. NPDC020681. The sequence goes on from NZ_JBIRTX010000007.1 coordinate 167,789, forward strand.
GAAGAACACACGCGTCTGGCCGAGCAGCAGGATCAGGCACACGGTGGTGAGGCCGACGGCGGCGCCGAAGCTGATCACACCGGCGTAGAAGGGGTGTCCGACGGACTTGAAGGCGTCCGCGAGTGGAGCGCTGACGGACAGTTCGGAGTAGTGCTGCATGCCGGTCACCACGAGCGCGACGGCGACGTAGAGCACGGTGCAGATCAGGAGCGAGCCGAGGATGCCCCGGGGCATGTCGCGCTGCGGGACCTTGGTCTCCTCGGCGGCGGTCGCCACCACGTCGAATCCGATGAAGGCGAAGAAGACGACGGACGCGGCGGTGAAGATGCCCATGACGCCGAAGTTGGTGGCCTCGTAACCGAACATCAGCTGGACCATCGGGGCGTCCTCCCAGCCCAGTCCGCCCTCCGGGGTCACCGCGTCGGGGATGAACGGCGAGTAGTTGTCGCCCACGATGAAGAACAGCCCCGCGATGATCACGATCATGACCACCGTGACCTTGATGGCCACGACGATCGCGGTGATCCGGGCGGACAGCTTCATTCCGAGTACCAGAATCACCGTCAGCACCAGTACCAGCAGGAACGCCAGGATGTCGAAGGTGCCTCCTGGTGAGTCGGGCCCGTTCAGCCATGGCGTCAGTTGCCAGTCCACGTTGTCCATCAGGGACCGCACATAGCCGGACCAGCCGACCGCGACGACGGCGGTGCCCAGCGCGAATTCGAGCACGAGGTCCCAGCCGATGATCCAGGCCGGCAGCTCGCCGAGGGAGGCGTACGCGAAGGTGTACGCCGACCCGGCCACCGGGACCGTGGAGGCGAACTCGGCGTAGCACAGGGCCGCCAGTGCGCACACGATGCCGGCGGCGACGAAGGCCAGAGCCGTCGCCGGGCCCGCGTTCTCCTTGGCCACCTTTCCGGTGAGCACGAAGATGCCGGTGCCGATGATGACACCGACGCCGAAGACCATCAGATCCCACGCCGACAGGGACTTTTTCAGCGCATGCTCGGGCTCTTCCGTGTCCCGGATCGACTGTTCGACCGTCTTCGTCCGGAACAGCCCGTCTCCGGCTGGGCCCGTGTCCTGCTGCGTACTCACCGGCGTACCTCCACGCACTCGTCGTGAACGCCATGATTGGGACATCTGCGGCCCGACAGAGCGCCGTACGGGTGGATTTCACGCGAATGGGCCGGTCGGACCACCCGTACAGGGTGACCGACCGGCCCATCTGACGCCATGAGTCAGTCGCGGGCGGGCTCCACGGCCTCGCTCTCGAACTTGCCGTCCAGCCGGGCGACCAGACCGGTGACCTGGCGGGCGATGTCCGGGGCGGTGAGGCCGATCTCCGTCAGGACCTCCTTGCGGGAGGCGTGGTCGAGGAAGCGCGGCGGGATGCCGAAGTCGCGCAGCGGCACGTCGACGCCGGCATCACGCAGCGCCTGGGCGACCGCTGAACCGACGCCGCCGACACGGCTGTTGTCCTCGACGGTGACGACGACACGGTGCTGCTCGGCGAGCGGCGCGAGCGCCTCGTCGACCGGCTTGACCCAGCGCGGGTCGACCACGGTCGTGGAGATGCCCTGCTTGTCGAGGAGGTCCGCGATCTCCAGGCACATCGGGGCGAGCGCGCCGACGGAGACGAGCAGCACGTCGGGACGCTCGGCCTCCGCGTGCCGCAGCACGTCCATGCCGCCGACCCGGCCCACGGCCTTGACGGCGGGGCCGACCGCGCCCTTGGAGAAGCGGACCACGGTCGGGGCGTCGTCGACCTCGACGGCCTCGCGCAGTTGGGCGCGGACCTGGTCGGCGTCGCGCGGCGCGGCGATCCGCAGACCGGGGACGACTTGCAGGATCGACATGTCCCACATGCCGTTGTGCGAGGCGCCGTCGGTGCCGGTGACACCGGCGCGGTCCAGTACGAACGTCACGCCGCACTTGTGCAGCGCCACGTCCATCAGCACCTGGTCGAAGGCGCGGTTGAGGAAGGTGGCGTACACCGCGAAGACGGGGTGCACCCCGCCGGTGGCGAGGCCGGCCGCGGAGACCGCGCCGTGCTGCTCGGCGATGCCGACGTCGTAAACGCGGTCCGGGAAGGCCTTGGCGAACTTGTCGAGGCCGACGGGCTGGAGCATCGCGGCGGTGATCGCGACGATGTCCTTGCGCTCCTTGCCGAGCTCGACCATCTCCTCGCCGAAGACGGAGGTCCAGTCGAGTCCGGAGCTGGCGATCGGCAGGCCGGTGTCGGGATGGATCTTGCCGACGGCGTGGAAGCGGTCCGCCTCGTCCTGCAGGGCGGGCTGGTAGCCGCGGCCCTTCTCGGTGAGGCAGTGCACGATGACGGGCCCGCCGAAGCGCTTGGCGCGGGCCAGGGCCGACTCCAGGGCCTCGATGTCGTGGCCGTCGATCGGCCCGACGTACTTGAGGCCGAGGTCCTCGAACATGCCCTGCGGCGCGATGAAGTCCTTGAGGCCCTTCTTGGCGCCGTGCAGGGTCTCGTACAGCGGCTTCCCGACGACCGGCGTGCGCTCCAGGATGTCCTTGCCGCGGGCCAGGAATCGCTCGTATCCGTCGGTGGTGCGGAGGGTGGCGAGGTGGTTCGCGAGGCCGCCGATGGTCGGGGCGTAGGAGCGCTCGTTGTCGTTGACGACGATGACGAGCGGGCGGTCCTTGGCGGCCGCGATGTTGTTCAGCGCCTCCCAGGCCATGCCGCCGGTGAGCGCGCCGTCGCCGATGACGGCGACGACATGGTCGTCCTTCTTCAGCACCTCATTGGCCTTGGCGAGACCGTCGGCCCAGCCGAGGACGGTGGAGGCGTGCGAGTTCTCGATGAAGTCGTGCTCGGACTCGGCGCGCGCGGGGTAGCCGGAGAGGCCGCCCTTCATCTTGAGCCTGGAGAAGTCCTGACGGCCGGTGAGGAGCTTGTGCACATAGCTCTGGTGGCCGGTGTCCCAGAGGACCTTGTCCTTCGGGGACTCGAAGACACGGTGCAGGGCGATGGTCAGCTCGACCACACCGAGGTTGGGGCCGAGGTGTCCACCCGTCTTGGAGACGGCGTCCACCAGGAAGGTCCGGATCTCTGCGGCCAGCTGATCCAGCTGCTCCGGGCTGAGCCGGTCGAGATCGCGCGGTCCCGTGATACGGGTAAGCAATTCCCACCCGTCGCCCACCGCCACCCGTGTAGGACGCGCTTCGCGCGGCTCCTTCACTCTGCCTCCTTGCGTATTGAGCTGGTCGAGCGTGCCGATTGGTCGAGTCTAATGTTCCGTGACTGACGCAGGTCACCGGCCGGTGCGTTCTACATCACGCGGATGGGTGTACGGCGCACTTCACTTGAGGCTCCGCCCCGCGTGACGGCCAGGGCCCGAGCCCGGTGCCCGGCGAAGCCCGGGTCCGGCGCGTCCGTGCCGCTCCCCGGGCGAGTGGTGGCATGCCGATGCCCCCTGCGCCCGAGGGGCGCAGGGGGCATCGAGGGTCTTGGGGCCGAGCCCCGAGCTACGCGCGACCCGCGGTCTTCTGGGTCTTGCGGGTGACGGAGTCGATGACGACCGTCGCCAGCAGGACACCACCGGTGATCATGTACTGGATCGGCGTCGCGATGCCTTCCAGCGCCAGTCCGTACTGGATCGAGACGATCACCATGACGCCCAGCAGCGCGTTCCACGTGCGGCCGCGGCCGCCGAAGAGGCTCGTGCCGCCGATGACGGCCGCCGCGATGACGTTCATCAGAAGGTCGCCCGCGCCGGCGCTCTGGTTCGCCGCCGCGATCTTGGAGGCCCAGAACAGGCCGCCGATCGCCGCGAACGTGCCCGCCAGCGAGAAGACCGTGATCCGGACCATCGTGACGTTGATACCGGCACGCCGGGACGCCTCCACGCTGCCGCCGAGCGCGAAGATCTTGCGGCCGTACGTGGTCCGGCGGAGCACGAAGTCCGTGATGATCAGGACCGCCAGGAACAGGACCAGCGCCAGCGGCAGGCCCTTGTACGAGTTGAACATGATCGCCGCGGCGAACGCGATCACACCGAGGATCACCGTGCGCAGCACGATGTCGATGAGCGGCCGGGACGGGATTCCGGCGGCCGCGCGGCGGCGGTTGTCGAAGAAGCTCGACAGGAAGAACCCGGCCACAGCGACCACGGCAAGACCGTAGGCCGCGGCCACGTCCGAGAAGTAGTACGTGGTCAGCTTGCCGACCACGCCCTCGCCGTCGAGGTTGATCGTGCCCTGGTCGCCGAGGAGCTGAAGCATGAAGCCCAGCCAGAACAGCAGGCCCGCCAGGGTCACGGCGAACGCCGGTGCGCCGAGCTTGGCGAAGAAGAAGCCGTGGAGCGCGCCGATGGCGGCGCCGGAGGCGATGGCGACGATCACCGAGAGCCACTCGTTCATCCCGTGCGTGACGCTCATGACGGCGACGATCGCTCCGGAGACACCGCTGACGGAGCCGACCGACAGGTCGATCTCGCCGAGCAGCAGCACGAAGATGATGCCGACGGCCATCATGCCGGTGGCGACCATCGTGACCGCGATGTTGCTGAGGTTCTCCGCCGAGAGGAAGTTCGAGTTCAGGCTCTGGAAGATCACGCAGATGACGATCAGGCCGATGACGACCGGGATGGAGCCCAGGTCACCGGCGTGGATCTTGCGCTTGAACTCCGAGAGGTAGCCGCCGAGGCCCTGCTCGCGCACCAGCAGCCGGGGGTCGACCGCGGTGAGCGCGTCGTGCGCGGCCTCCGGGTTCACGACCGGGGCGTCGGTGGAGGTGGAGGTCTTTTCGGTGTTCACTTCTGGACCTCCGAGGCGCGCGCCGCACGACGGGTCACGGCGTTGTCCGTGGCACCCGTGATGGCGGAGATGATCTCTTCCTGCGAGGTGGACTTGACGTCGAAGACGCCGTTGTTGCGCCCGAGCCGGAGTACGGCGACCCGGTCGGCCACGGCCTTGACGTCCGCCATGTTGTGGCTGATGAGGATCACCGCGTGGCCGCGCTCGCGCAGCCGCTCGACGAGGTCGAGTACCTGCGCGGTCTGCTCGACGCCGAGGGCCGCGGTGGGCTCGTCCAGGATGACGAGCTTGGGCTCGCCGAGCATGGATCGGGCGATGGCCACCGTCTGGCGCTGGCCGCCGGAGAGCGAGGCGATCGGGATGCGGACGCTGGGGATGCGGATCGACAGCGTGTTGAGGAGCTCACGGGCGCGGCGCTCCATCTCGACCTCGTTCAGGATGCCGCGCTTGCGGATCTCCCGGCCGAGGTAGAGGTTTCCGACAACGTCGATGTTGTCGCACAGTGCGAGGTCCTGGTAGACGGTCGCGATGCCCAGGTTCTGGGCGTCGTGCGGCCGGTTGATCTGGACGCCCTTGCCCTCCCACTCGATGATCCCTTCATCGATGGGATGCACACCGGCGATCGTCTTGACCAGGGTGGACTTACCGGCGCCGTTGTCGCCTACGAGAGCGACCACCTCGCCGCCGTGGACCTCAAGCTCTACATCGGTGAGCGCCTGAACGGCACCGAATCGCTTGGAGACCCCTCGCAACGCCAACACGGGCGTAGCGGACACGTGAACCATCTCCTTCGCCGCCTGACCGGCGGGGGATCCCGCGCCGGGGTGTGGCGCGGAGGGCTGAGCAGCAGGGAACAGGGAGCGAAGCGATCCGTCCGGCGTCCCGCCCGGGCAGCGGGGTGGTTGGTGGGCGGGACGCCGGAGGAGCTTCTTGGGGTGGGCCCGGGCAAGGGGCCCACGGACCTACTTCAGGCCGAGCGTGTCGCAGGCGGCCTTGTACTTCGGGGTGCAGATCTCGGCGACGGTGTAGACGCCGTCCTTGATCACGGTGTCGTTGATGTTGTCCTTGGTCAGCGAGACGACCGGGACGAGCACCGACGGGATGCCCTTGGTGGTCGGGCTGTCGACCTTCTCCTTGGCGATGGAGTCGATGCTCTCGCCCTTGGCGAGCGCGACGGCCATCTCCGCGGCGGCAGCGGCCTCCGGCGCGTACGGCTTGTAGACGCTGGCGTACTGCTCACCCGCGATGATGCGCTGCACACCGGCGAGCTCGGCGTCCTGGCCGGTGACCGGCGGGAGCGTGGTGAAGCCGCCGGCCTTCAGGGCGGTGATGATGCCGCCCGCCATGCCGTCGTTGGCGGAGTAGACGCCGATGATCTTGTCCTTGCCGAGGGCCGTGATCGCGGCCTCCATGTTGGCGTTGGCGTTCTCCGGCTTCCACTCCTTGGTGTCGAACTCGCGGCCGATGTTCACCTTGCCGTCGAGCTCGGCGTGCGCGCCCTTCTTGAACAGAGCGGCGTTCGGGTCGGTGACCGCGCCGTTCATCATGACGATCTGGCCGTCCTTGGCCTTGGCACCGAGCGCGGTGAGCAGCGCCTTGCCCTGGACGTGGCCGACCTCTTCGTTGTCGAAGGAGGTGTAGCCGTCGATCGGGCCCTCGGCGAGACGGTCGAAGGCGACGACCGGGATGTCCGCATCCTTGGCCTTCTTGACCGAGCCGGCGATGGCCTTGGAGTCCACCGAGTCGACGATCAGCGCGTCGACCTTGTTGGTGATCATCGTGTCGACCTGCTGGTTCTGCAGCGTCGCGTCCTGCTTGGCGTTGGCGTAGATGACCTTGGCCTTGCCATTGGTCAGCTCGCTGATCTTCTTCTCGATGAGCGGCTTGTCGAACTTCTCGTAGCGCGCGGTCTGGTTCTCCGGCAGGAGCAGACCGATGGTGATGTCGTCACCCTTCGCGGCACCGGTTCCGTTGGTCTTCTCACTGCCGGCCTCGTCGGCACTGCCACAGGCAGCGAGCGAGACAGCCATAGCGGTGGCGGCAGCAGCAACGGCGGCACGACGCAGATGTGTGTTCATCTGTAGAAACCTCCCTGACGAGGCCGCGTCGTTGCGGCCGAGGTGGCTGGAAGTCAACTCGGCCCCGCTGCCAGCGTCAAGGAGTAAATCCTTAACGAGATGACAACGGTGCCATTCGTTATCTAAGTGAAGGCAGGCGCACTGGTCGGCAAGGCACTGTCCAGAAGCGTCGAATCGCCCATTTCGCTAAGCACAAGAGCCAGTGCGCCAAGCACCTCGGCTCGTCCACCAAGAGCGCCCGGTGCCACCGACAGCTGCCTTGCGGCACTGGGGATGGCGTACCGGGACACGGACTCACGGATGGGTCCGAGCACCAATTCTCCCGCTTCCGCCAGGTCTCCGCCCAATACGACCCGGCTCGGGTTCAGCAGATTGCAGAGATTGGCCACGCCGCTGCCGATGTGGCGCCCCACATCGGCGATGACGCGGCGGCATCCGGGGTCTCCCTCGCGGGCCAGCTGGACCACCCGCTCCATGGTCAGATCGGCCCCGTGGCTCGACTGGAGCAGCGGCAGTACGTAGCGGGCGGCGGCGAAGGTCTCCAGGCAGCCGCGGTTTCCGCAACGGCAGACCGGCCCCGACTCGTCCAGCGTGATGTGGCCGATCTCGCCGGCCGTGCCGCCCGGTCCGCGGTAGATCTGACCGTCTATGACAAGACCGGCTCCGACGCCGCTGGCGACCTTGATGTACGCGAGATCCCGCACCCCTCGGCCGCTGCCCCAGACCATCTCGCCCAGGGCTCCGAGGTTGGCGTCGTTGTCCACGTACACCGGCACTCCGAGGCGCCCGGAGAGCTCCTCGCTGGGGTTGATCCCGGTCCAGCCCGGCAGGATCGCGGTGGAGCCGAGCGTGCCCGACTCCACATCGATCGGGCCCGGCACGCCGAGGCCCACGCCGATCACCTTGTCCTGGCCGATGCCGGTCGCCGCGATCAGACGGTTGACCAGGTGTTCCGCCCGGTCGAAGCCCTGGGCGGACGAGGCGTCGACATCGAGCGGCTCGGACTCCTCGGCAAGCACCTGGTGGGCGAGATTCCCGATCGCGACGCGCAGATGCGTATGCCCGAAGTCGACGCCGACGACGATGCCCGCGTCGCCGCTGAGCGAGACGCTGCGGGCCCGGCGGCCACCGGCCGAGGTGGGCGTGACCTCGACGGTTCCGCCGTCCTTCAACTCGCGAACGATGTTGGAGACCGTCGCCGCGGACAGGCCCGTGCTCCTTGCGATCTCGGCCTGGGTCAGCGAGCCCGCCATGCGGACGGCACGCACGACCCGCTCGAGATTGGCCCGGTGCAGAGAGGTCTGCGAACCCGGAGTCTCCATTGACTCATCCACTCCTGCCCCCGGTGGGCGGCGCGACGGCCGCCCCCGGCCGGGATCCGTCGACGGAACCCGGCTTCTCTCCAACTTGTGAACTCTAAGGACAACTCCAAGGGCTGATCGCGTCAAGACCTTGAGCGGAGCGAACCGGGGACGAGGGGGCACAGGACACGCCAAATGCCCCGGCGATTCAAGATCGCCGGGGCATTCGCCGTACGCAATCGCAAGTACGCGCTACTTGATCGCGCCCGCTGTGAGACCCGCCACCACCTGGCGCTGGAAGATGATGTACGCCGCGAGGACCGGCAGCATCGCCATCACCAGACCGGCGAACAGACCGGACCAGTCGCCCTTGTACCCCTGGCTCACGGCCAGCTCCACCAGACCCTGCGAGAGCACCTTCTTCTCCGGCTCGGTGTTGAGCACGGTCGGCAGCATGTACTGATTCCACTGCCCCAGGAAGTTGAAGATGCCGACGCTGATCAGTCCGGGCTTCGCCATCGGCAGCATGACCTGGAAGAAGGTCCGGGTGTGCGAGGCGCCGTCGATCATGGCCGCCTCGGCCACCGAGCTCGGCAGCGTCCTGAAGAAGGCGGTCAGGAAGAAGACCGTGAACGGCAGCGAATACGCGATGTAGACCAGGATCAGGCCGTGCAGCGTGTTCAGCAGGGCGACGTTGTTCAGTACGTAGAACAGCGGCACCAGCGCCAGCATGATGGGAAAACTCATTCCTCCGATGAAGAGGAAGTAGATGAAGCGGTTCCCGGGGAAGTCGAAGCGGGCCAGCACATACGCGGCCATCGAGCCGAACAGCAGCGTGCCGATCAGCGAGCCGCCCACCACCAGCACGGTGTTGAGGAAGTAGTCGCTCATGTGCGCCTGGCTCCAGGCGCGCGACCAGTTGTCGAACTGAAGCGAGTCCGGCAGCGACCACGGCGAGGTGAAGATCTCCCGGTCGGTCTTGAAGGAGGTCATCACCGCCCAGAGCAGCGGCAGGACGACCATGATCGCCCAGATGACGAGCACACCGTGCGAGAAGACATTGAGGACGCCGCCCTCCCTCTTCTTCACCTTGGCGGACGCGATATTGGCCTTCACCACGGTCGGGCGCTCCTCGGAGACGCCGACCGGCGGGGTGTCAGTGGTCTTCATTCTCAGAACTCCAGCCGCTCGCGCCGGCCCAGCCGCATCACGACGGCCGCGAAGGCCAGCGTGACGATCAGCAGGGCGACACCGATCGTGGTCGCGTATGCCGCCTGGCCGTCACGGAACGCCGTTTGGTAGACGTACAGCGTGAGAACCGTGGTCGAGTAGTCGGGTCCGCCCGGCCCCACGGTCATGATCTGGACGACCGCGAAGGACTCCGCGCCCAGCGCCAGGATGCCCATGTAGACCCAGCCGGACTGCACGGTGTCCCACAGCAGCGGCAGGGTGATCCGGAAGAACGTGGTGAACCGGGTCGCGCCGTCCAGCAGCGCCGCCTCGTAGAAGTCCTTGGGGATGGAGGCCATACCCGCGGAGAACAGCACGACGAAGAAGCCGACCGTGCTCCAGACCAGGACCGCCATCACGCACCAGAGTGCGAGATTGGGGTCGCCGAGCCAGTCCGGCTGGAGGCTGTCGAGACCGACGGCCTTCAGCGCTCCGTTGATGGCACCGTCGTTGGGGTTGTACGCGAACTGGAACAGCAGGGCGACGATCGCGATCGACAGCACCTGCGGGAAGAAGTACGCGACCTTGTAGAAGGACGATCCGCGTACTCCGGCGATGGCGGCGCCCTTTCGGCGCCGCCCGCCGACATTGAGCATGAACGCGAAGAACAGCGCCAGGCCGAGCGTCACCAGCGGCAGCAGCAGCGCGAACCACAGGCTGTGCTGCAACGACTTCCAGAAGATGTCGTCGTCCAGCATTCGACTGTAATTGTCGAAGCCGACCATCTTGAAGTCCGGGCTCAGGCCTGTCCAGTCCGTGAAGGAGTAATAGATGGACTGGATGAACGGCCAGATGACGAAGACTGCATACAACGCCAATGGGGCCGCCAAGAAGCCCACGATGAACCGGTACTTGCCGTGTTGCATGGCTATCGACCCCGATCTTCCGGCGACTGCCGTCGCCGCTGGTGACGCTTACTCACTGGTGCTTGTAGTGCTTGATCGACTGATCCTTGGCCGCCGCGTCCGCGAAGCCCTGGATCTTCTTGATGGTCTCCGCCGGGGTCGCGCGGCCGGCCATCATCTCGCCGAGGCCGGCGACGCCGATCTGCTCCTTCTGGAGCTTCACATACCAGTCCTGGATACGCGGGTTGACCACGTTCTCGCCGGCCTTCTTCAGCGAGTCGACGCCGGACTGCATCGCCGTCGACAGGGTCAGGCCGTCGGTGCCGCCGTTGTACGCGGTCAGGGACTTCACCTGCTGGGTGAAGCTCTTCGAGGACGCCTCACTGAGCATGATGCGCAGCTGCTCCATGCCGCCCTCGGCGTTCTTCGCCTTGGCCGGAACGATGAAGGGCTCGCCGCCGGAGGCCCAGATGGTGCCGAACGGCAGCTTGTCGGACTTGTCGAGGCCGGTGGGCGCGGCCACCGTCATCTTGAAGTCCTTGGGCGTGGTCTTGGCAGCCTCGTTCTCCACCCAGGAGCCGTTCGGGATGAAGAGCGCCTTGCCCTCCGTCCAGGCCGTCTGGGACTGGATGTGGTCGATGCCGGGCGTGCCCTTGAGGATGTAGCCCTTCTGGTAGAGCTCGTAGTACGCGTCGAACGCGGCCTTGACGGCCGGGTGCTCCCAGGCCTTCGGCTCCAGGTTGTCGATCGCGTCGAGTACCTCGCGGCCGCCGATCTTGGCGATGAAGGGGTACAGCGAGAACGGCAGGTAGTACGGGTGCTTGCCCGCGTACGTCCAGCCGGCGATGCCCTGCTTCTTCGCCTTCTCGCACAGCGCGAGCATCTCGTCCCAGGTCTCCGGGTACGTGGCGTCGAGCTTCTCCAGGGCGGTCTGCGAGTACCACACGCCGTACACGGTGTAGGCGTAGTAGAGGATCCAGACCGGCTGGCCGTCGAACTGGCCCATCTCGACGATGCCCGGGCGCAGGGTGTCGCGCACCTTCTTGTTCGGGTCGTCGATGGACGGCGCGTCCAGCAGCGGGGTGAGGTCGGTGAGCTGCTTCTTGCCGACCAGGACGCCCATGTCCATCTGCTGGGCGCCCGAGTTGTCGATCAGGTCCGGCGGCGTGCCGCCGTTGAACCGCGGCTGCAGCTCGGACTGGATCTTCTGGGTCGCGCGGTGCTTGACCTTGGGGGCCTTCGGGAAGGCCTCCTGGTACTTCTTCTCGGCGTCCAGCGCGTACTGCTGGCCGAAGCCGCCGTCGAAGATGACCACCTCGAGCTGCGCCGTCTCGTTGACGCCGAGCGGGTTCTTCGCGGTCTTCTTGCCCTTGTCGACCTTCGTGTCGCTGCCGCTGTCCCCGCTCGCACACGCGGACAGGAAGCTCATCGTCGGAACCGTCAGCAGGCCGAGCGCGGCGGACCGCTTGATCAGATCGCGACGGCCGAAGCCCTCATTGTTGTGGGCGGAGGTGGATCCCATGCTCAAGTCCTCGCCTTCTCCAGGACTCAGGCGGTGTACCGGTCGCCCGTCCATATTCGCCTCAGGCGAAGGGCCCCGCCACCGCGGTCAGTTGCTGCGCCTTCCCGGGGGGAGGACACAGTGAAGCTTGGGTCGTGCACGGTTGACAGCGGGAACGGACTCAACGGACGGAAGCCGATGCACGGACGCCTCTCCGCCCTCCCCGTCCCCCCTGGCCCGCTCCTGCGAAACAGGTAGGCGGACGCCGACAGGTATAGTCCACTTTCCGCCGGGGGAGCAAGATCGAAAGCAGGTTTGGTCGGCAGTCTTTCCCGAGTTGAGACCTCGCGGACACCTGAGCCCCGTGCGGGCCCATATGACCACATCATTCTTCGCGGAACGGCTGATTCCAGCCGCGCCGAAGTGCCAACACCCTTGACACCACCTGCCACTTACCTCCCTACTAGTGCCTGCGCCTCGCGCTGACAACGTTGTCCAACGCGGCTTCCACTGGAGGAAAGGCCCGTGATGCAGGCCAGACCCAGACTTCGCCAGAGTAAATTCCATGCGGCAGCCGTGGCGGCTGCCGCTTCACTGCTTGTGGCGACCGGCCAGTCGGCCGCAGTCGCCCTGCCCGCGCCGTCTGCGCAATCTCCTCAGGCGGACCGGGAATTCACCACCTCGTTCGAGGCGGACGAACGCCAGCCCGACTGGCGTAATACCGTCGACGTCACCGCGGCCGGCGAGAAGCGGGCCTCAGGTGTCGACGGCGGCTTCGCCAGCGGCATACCGGGCAATGTCACCGACAAGGTGATAGAGCTGCGCGCCAGTGACGAGAACGCCGGCTCGGGAGAAACCAAGGAGAACCTGGTCGATCTGCAGCCGGGCACCAAATGGCTGGGATTCGAGCCCACCGCCTGGATCGAGTTCGACACGGACGCCCCGGTCAAGGTGGTCACTTATGCCCTGACCTCCGCGAACGACTTCGAATCGCGCGACCCGAAGGACTGGACCCTCAAGGGCTCCACCGACGGCAAGGAGTGGAAGGTCCTCGACACCCAGGAGGGTGAGACCTTCGAGAAGCGCTTCCAGACGAAGACGTACGACATCGACGCGGCGAATGTCGCGGAGTACGCGCACTTCCGGCTGGACATCACCAAGAACAACGGCGCGTCCGACGCCACCCAGCTGGCCGACGTGCAGTTCTCCAACGGCGACACCAGCACGCCCACGCCCGACGACATGCGCAGCCTGGTCGACCGCGGCCCCGGCGGCTCCCCCACCGCCAAGGCCAACGCGGGATTCACCGGAAAGAGGGCACTGCGTTACGCGGGCACGCACAAGCCGGACGGGCGAGCCTATTCGTACAACAAGGTCTTCGACGTCAATACGGCCGTGCGCGGCGACACCGAGCTTTCGTACCGGGTCTTCCCGTCCCTGCCGGAAACGGATCTGAACTATCCGGCCACGAATGTGTCGGTGGATCTCGCCTTCACGGACGGCACCTATCTGAGTGATCTGCGGGCCGTCGACTCGCACGGCGGGCTGCTCACTCCGCAGGGCCAGGGCGCGGCCAAGCGGCTCTATGTCAACCAGTGGAACCATGTCGCCTCCCGGATCGGCACCGTGGCGGCCGGAAAGACGGTCGACCGGATCCTGGTGGCGTACGACTCCCCGAAGGGCCCGGGAAAGTTCCAGGGCTGGATCGACGACATCGCACTGGCGCCGAAGGCTCCCGAAAAGCGGCTCGCGCATCTTTCGGACTACGCGTCGACGACTCGCGGCACGAATTCCAGCGGTTCGTTCTCGCGCGGCAACACATTCCCGGCGACCGCCGTCCCGCACGGTTTCAACTTCTGGACCCCGGTCACCAACTCGCAGTCCAAGAGCTGGCTGTACGAGTACTCCCGCGGCAACAACGCGGACAATCTGCCGACCGTGCAGGCATTCAGCGCCAGCCATGAGCCCAGCCCCTGGATGGGCGACCGGCAGACCTTCCAGGTGATGCCGTCGGCGGCGGCAGGCACGCCGGACACCGACCGCGTCAAGCGCGCGCTGCCCTTCAAGCACGAGAAGGAGACCGCGCGCCCGCACTACTACGGCGTCACCTTCGAGAACGGCCTCAAGGCCGAGGTGACCCCGACCGACCACGCGGCGATGATGCGGTTCACCTATCCCGGTGACGACACCAGCGTCATCTTCGACAACGTCACCAAGGAGGGCGGCCTGACCCTCGATCCGGCCACCAGCTCCTTCACCGGTTTCTCGGACGTCAAGAGCGGACTGTCCACCGGCGCGACCCGGCTGTTCGTATACGGCGTCTTCGACGCGCCGGTCACGGCCTCCGGCGCCGACAGCGTCAGCGGCCATCTCCGCTTCGACGCGGGCGAGGACCGGACGGTCAACCTGCGGCTGGCCACCTCGCTCATCAGCGTCGACCAGGCGAAGAAGAACCTCGCCGACGAGATCCCGGCCGGCACCGGCTTCGTGAAGGTCAGGGACCGGGCGCAGGACGCCTGGGACGACCTGCTCGGCCGCGTGGAGGTGGAGGGCGCCAACCGCGACCAGCTCACCACGCTCTACTCCAGCCTGTACCGGCTGTATCTGTATCCGAACTCCGGCTTCGAGAACACCGGCACCAAGTCCCGTCCCAAGCAGCAGTACGCGAGCCCGTTCTCGCCGATGACGGGTCCTGACACGCCGACCCACACCGGCGCGAAGATCGTCGACGGCGAGGTGTACGTCAACAACGGCTTCTGGGACACCTACCGGACCACCTGGCCCGCGTACTCCTTCCTCACGCCGAACAAGGCCGGCGAGCTGGTGGACGGCTTCGTCCAGCAGTACAAGGACGGCGGCTGGATCTCCCGCTGGTCCTCCCCCGGCTATGCCGACCTGATGACCGGCACCAGTTCGGACGTGGCGTTCGCCGACGCGTACGTCAAGGGCGTGGACTTCGACGCCGAGGCGGCGTACGAGGCGGCGCTGAAGAACGCGACAGTGGTTCCGCCGTCCTCGGGCGTCGGCCGCAAGGGCATGGAGACCTCGCCGTTCCTCGGCTACGCCTCCACCGAGACCCATGAAGGCCTGTCCTGGTCGCTGGAGGGCTACCTCAACGACTACGGCCTGGCGAAGATGGGCGAGGCCCTCTACAAGAAGACCAAGAAGGCGCGTTACCAGGAGGAGTCCCAGTACTTCCTCAACCGGGCGCGCAACTACGTCACGCTCTTCGACTCCAAGGCCGGCTTCTTCCAGGGCCGGAACCTGAAGGGCGACTGGCGGGTTCCGTCCGACACGTACGACCCGCGGGTCTGGGGTTACGACTACACCGAGACCAACGGCTACGGCTATGCCTTCACCGCACCGCAGGACTCCCGCGGTCTGGCGAATCTGTACGGCGGCCGGTCGGGCCTCGGCGAGAAGCTGGACACCTACTTCGCCACGCCGGAGACGGCGTCGCCGGAGTTCGTCGGCTCGTACGGCAGCGTCATCCATGAGATGACGGAGGCCCGGGACGTACGGATGGGCATGTACGGCCACTCGAACCAGGTCGCCCACCACGTCACGTACATGTACAACGCAGCGTCCCAGCCCTGGAAGACGCAGGAGAAGGTGCGCGAGGTGCTCTCCCGGCTCTACACCGGCAGCGAGATCGGCCAGGGCTACCACGGCGACGAGGACAACGGCGAGCAGTCGGCCTGGTACCTCTTCTCCGCGCTGGGCTTCTATCCGCTGGTGATGGGCAGCGGCGAGTACTCGATCGGCTCGCCGCTCTTCACCAAGGTCACGGTCCATATGGACAACGGCCGCGAGCTGGTGGTGAAGGCGCCGAAGAACAGCTCGAAGAACATCTACGTCCAGGGCCTGAAGGTGAACGGCAAGACCTGGAACTCCACGGCCCTGCCGCACAAGGAGATCGCGCGCGGCGGCACGCTGGAGTTCGCGATGGGCTCCAAGCCGTCCGCCTGGGGCACGGGCAAGAGCGCGGCCCCGGTCTCCATCACGCAGGACGACAAGGTGCCGTCGCCGCGCCACGATGTGATCCCGGCGGGCGGTCCGCTCTTCGACGACTCCTCCGCCACGGAGGCGTCGTTCGAGTCGGCGGAACTGCCGGTGGCGTCGGCGACACGTGCGGTGCAGTACACGCTGACGGCCTCGGCGCGGGCGAAGGCCCCGGCGGGCTGGGTGCTGCAGGGCTCGGTCGACGGCACGAGCTGGCAGGACCTGGACAAGCGGTCCGGCCAGAGCTTCACGTGGGACAAGCAGACGCGGGTCTTCACGGTAGCGAAACCGGGCTCGTACGCGAAGTACCGGCTGGTGGCAGCGGGTTCGGCGACGCTTGCGGAGGTCGAACTGCTCTCCTGAATCCGGCGATTCCGCAACATTCAACACAGACCCGCATCCGGCTTGGCCGGGTGCGGGTCTGTTTGTGATATTCGCGACGGTCACGGACCCGTTGATTCCACATCAAACGCGTTGACTGGTAAAGGTTTTGTGCAACGATCACGGTGATCCTGCGATGACCTCATGAGGTGCACGGCACCTCATGAGGTACATCACGTCTCAACACACATGGAGTCATACGTGGCCAATCTTCCCGGCCGTAAGCGCGGACGCGTCCTGACGCGGCTCGCCGTCGCAGTCGTAACCGCTGCCCTGGTCGGCACCACCGCGGGAACCGCCATGGCGGACACCCCCGTGCCCAGCCCGCCGAAGAGCATAGAGATGGACGGCGCGGCCGAGGCGGCACAGGAGGCCGCCGACGCCCCGATCAACGCCCTGTACGGCGTCGACAAGAACGGCAACCTCTACGGCTACCCGCCGAACGGCACCGGTGGCCTGGACAGTCGCGAGCTGCTCGGCTTCGACTGGAACGTCATCAAGCACGCCACCCAGGTCGACCACGACGCCGACGGCAGCTCCGACGGCATCTGGGAGATCAACACCGCCGGGTACCTGTACTACGCCGCGTTCGGCGCGGAGCCCGCCTCCGTCGGCGGCGGCTGGAACATCTACAACAAGGTGCTCTCCCCCGGCAACCTCAGCGGCGCCACGGCCGACGACCTGCTGGCCCGTGACACCTCCGGTGTCCTGTGGCTCTACCTGGGTTACGGCAACGGCAAGCTGACCGGCCGTACCAAGGTCGGCTCCGGCTGGAACGCCTACAGCCAGATCGCGGGCCAGGGCGACCTGTCCGGCGACGGCAAGGCCGACATCGTCGCGCGCGACGGTTCGGGCGTGCTGTGGCTGTACAAGGGCACCGGCAACCGCACCACGCCGTTCACCGCCCGCACCAAGGTCGGCAGCGGCTGGAACATCTTCAACAGCCTCGTCTCCGTCGGTGACATCGACATCGACGGCAAGACGGACCTGATCGCCCGTGACAGCGGCGGTTCGCTCTACCTGTACAAGGGCACCGGCAACGCCGCGGCCCCGTTCAAGGCCCGCGTCACGATCGGCTCCGGCGGCTGGAACATCTACCGCCTGCTCTTCTGATCGATTGCCTGAACAACACGGAAGGGGGGGGCCCCCCCCCCCCCGGGGGGGGGGGGCCCCCGGGGGACCCGCCGGCCGGGGGGGGTGTGGGGGGGGGTGGGGGCCCCCGGCGGCGGGGTTGTTGCCGGGGGGGGGGGGTTGTGC